>NZ_CP042306.1:2053125-2737500 GCF_007859635.1 Sphingomonas panacisoli
TGCCGATCAGTTGGTCGAACGGCGCGGCGATGACCATCATCCGCCCCACCTTGCGATCGTAGAGATAATAGACGCCCGGATTGCTTGCCGACGTCGACCACACGACGAGCTTGGACCGATCATCGCTCATCGAAATGATCTGGATGCTCATGCCGGGCAGCGCTTTCTCGAGCTTGGCCTCAACCCCCTTCAGCTCCGGGTCGAACCACCGGATGCGCGCGCGGTCATCGGTGTAACTGACGGATTCGAGCTGCCCGCTTTTGGTCAGGTCGAAATCCGTGACATCGACCTTGGGGTTTTCGTAGACCAGCTCACCCAGGCGATCGGCGACGAAGTCGTAGCGATAGAGGCCAAATCGACCGCTCGCCCCGGTCGCGACGGCATATCCCTGGTCGCTGTCAGGCGTGACGGCCATCGTATCGATCTGATTGTTGTCGTCCCGGATCGTGCGACCGGTCGATTTGCTAAAATCGACGCGGTCGTCGTGACGGTAATAGATCCACCACTTCTTGCCGTCCGACGCGATACCGGTGCGGATCGTGCCCGACGTATCGGCGAACCAGCTCCAGACGCGCTCCCTGGGTTTGACTATCTCGGTCGCTTCGTTCGTCGAAAAGTCGAACCGGAAAACGGACGGATAGGTGAACACCGTTTTCTGCGCGGTCACCAACACGAATTTCCCGGCGGGATCGACATATGTCAGATCGGTGCCGAAACCATGACCCGTCACGACCGGAACCACTTTGCGCGTCGCGATGTCGTAGACGATCATCTGCGAGAACCGGATCGGCACGCCCAGCAAGCTGGCGCTGGAGCTGAGGGTGATCAGCAGTTTGTCGTTCCCGACCCAGCGATACGACGACAGATCGTGTCCGTCGGGCAACGCAATCGAATACGGTTCCTGTTTGTTGGTGATCAGGTCGAACAGGATCAAGCGGGGCTTACCCTCGACCTGGCTTCGCGCGACGAGCCGTTTGCCATCCGGCGAAATGACCGGGGCAAGCAACGACGGCAGCGCGCCGAAGTCTTCGGCCGTCGGTACGGTGCTCGCAGCTGGCGCCTCCGCCAAAGCGCGCGGTGCGCCGGCCATCGTCGCCAGCACAACGGCGACGAGGGCCACCCTCCCCTTATCCAGCATCGTTTCCCCCTTGCTGATCAGCACCCTATGCGATCGGTACCCAATCGCAAGCAGCAGGACCAAACGCACGAATGCGATCTCCGGCTGGTTTCAGCCAGCCGTACGCTCACCATAATGATCGGCCAGATAATCGACGAGAAGGCGGATGCGTGCTGGCAAGTTGGCACCGCCGACGAACACGGCCTGAAACACTTCGCGATCGCCAGGATTGAACGGTTCCAACAACGGGACCAGCCGGCCTTCGGCAATCGCGCGACCAAGCCCGAAATTGCCGAGGCGCGCGATTCCGACGCCGTCTAGCGCAAGCTGGAGGAGCGTCTCGCCACTATTGGCCTCAACCGACCCTCTCACCGACATCTGGAAATTCGCGCCGTCGCGGCGGAACGGCCAGACCGGTTCGACGCGACGAAAATTGAAGTTCAGGCAGTTATGCTCTGCCAAGTCTTCGGGGCTTTGCGGTGCGCCATGGGCGGCAACATATTTTGGCGAGGCCACGATCGTCCGGCCGTTGTCGCCCAGCCGCCTTGCCATCAACTGACTGTCGGCAAGCGGTCCTGAACGGATCGCGACATCCGCCTGCCCTTGGGCGATGTCGACCTTCTCGTCCGACAGGTTCACGTCGATGACGATGCCCGGATATCGCTCGATGAACCCCTTGAGCAGCGGCACTATGCAAACACGTCCGTGCGCCACCGACGCGCTCACGCGGACGCGGCCGCGCGGCGCGCCCTGATCGGCGATCGCTTGTTCCACCTCGTCGATGTCCGAAAGGATGCGTCGCGCACCCCCGAGATAGGTCCGCCCCTCCGCCGTCAACGTTAGCGCGCGTGTCGAACGCAACAGCAGACGTGCACCCAGTCGCGCTTCGATCCGGTCGATCGTGCGGCTGACGCCGGAGGGTGTCAGATCGAGCTGTCGCCCGGCGGCGGAAAAACTTCCGGTCGATGCAACGGCGGCGAACACGGCCAAATCCCTCGCTCGATCCAGCCCGGCCATCTTTGATTCCAGTTCATAAATGCTTCGCGTACGTCACGGCTAATCAGGCGGAGTGTTCCTGTCTAGCTTTTGCCTAACGCACTCAAGCGTCGAACAGGAGACGGTCAATGAAAATCATATCCTTCACGCGCCGGGTCGCCATCGCGGCAGCCCTTACCACGAGCCTCGTCGGCCTCGACGCTCCGGCCGCCACAGGCAAAGCCACGACGACGGCTCCAGCCAGCGCCGTCCGACTGCAGGAGATCGCGACGAACGGCACCGTGCTTCACGTCCGCATCGCCGGTTCGGGTCCGGCAGTCGTGCTGCTTCACGGTTATGGCGACACTGGCGACATGTGGGGTCCGCTGGTCGCGGAGCTCGCCCGCAACCACACCGTCATCGTTCCCGACCTGCGCGGGATGGGACTGTCGGCGCGCGCCGACAAGGGCTTCGAAAAGGCCAACGAGGCCGCCGACATCATCGGCGTGATGGATGCGCTGGGTATCAAGCGCGCCGACGTCGTCGCCCACGATATCGGCAACATGGTCGCCTATGCACTCGCCGCCCGGAACGCCGACCGCGTTACCAAGCTCGTCCTGATGGACGCGCCGATTCCCGGCATCGGACCGTGGGAGGAAATCCTCAAGACGCCGCTGCTCTGGCATTTCCGCTTCGGCGGGCCCGACATGGAACGCCTGGTCGCCGGTCGCGAGCGAATCTATCTCGACCGCTTCTGGAACGAATTCTCCGCCAATCCGGCCAACTTTCCGGAAGCCGAGCGCGAACATTACGCCGCGCTCTACGCCGCGCCGGGCCGCATGCATGCCGGCTTCGCTCAGTTCGCCGCGTTCGATCAGGACGCTGTCGATAATCGTGCCTGGCTCGCCGCGCACGGCAAACTGACCATGCCCGTCCTCGCGATCGGCGGCGAGAAGTCGTTCGGTCCGATGATGGCTATCGACGCGAGAGCCGGCGCGATCGACGTTCAAGAGCGCGTCATTGCCGGCGCCGGCCATTGGCTGATGGAGGAACAGCCCGTCGCGACGGTCGCGGCGATCCGTGAGTTTCTCGATGCCCAGCCGGCTAGTCCGGCCAAGGACGGGCTTGCCCCTACCGCGCTGTCGCTCGACCAAACGCAGTCGATGACGACCGCTGGCGCGGGGACCGGCACGTCGGGTGTCGCGGGGATCAAGACCGTCCTGCTCTATGGCGATCCCGCCAAGCCCGGCCCCTATGTGCTAGAAATCCGCGTGCCGGCCAACACGGCGATCGCCGCTCACACGCATCGCGACAATCGCTTCGCGACGGTGATTTCGGGCACATGGTATTTCGGCTTCGGCTCCAACCCGGCGACCGCGCGCGTCAAGGCGCTGACCGCAGGCGGGCTATACACCGAGCCCGGTAAGCTCCCCCACTTCGCATTCACGCGCGACGAAGCCGCGGTCGTCCGCATTACCGGCATGGGACCCAGCGACACTGCGTTCGTCGCGGTTCCCATCGCCCGCTAATCTATCTTTTAACCTTAGGAGACTTTTCATGACCGACCCGATCATCGCACAGGAACAGTGGCTCGACGGTGCCGCCGGCCGCCTCTTCGTCCGCCACTGGCCCGCCGAGGGCCAGCCCGCCGCTTCCCTGGTCATCTGCCACGGCTTCAATGCTCATAGCGGCCACTACGCCCGGGCGGCGGAAGTCTTCGCGCAGCGCGGGATCGCCATCACCGCGCTCGACCTTCGCGGACGGGGTCGATCCGACGGCGAGCGTTTCTACGTGGAGAGCATCGACGATTATGTCGCCGACCTGTCGCAGGCCATCGACTTGGCTCGGTCGCTGCACCCCCAACTCCCCGTCTACCTGCTCGGCCACAGCGCCGGCGGCGTGACGGCGGTCACCTATGCGCTCGATCACGCGGATCGCATCGCCGGATTGATCAGCGAAAGCTTCGCGTTTCGGGTCTTTGCCCCCGATGTCGCGCTCGCATTGCTGAAAGGGGCCAGTCACATCGTACCGCACGTCCACGCGGTGCGGCTGAAGATGAGCGACTTCTCGCGCGATCCCGCCTGGGTGGCACATCTCGAAGCAGATCCACTGGTGAAGGACGAGGTTCAGCCGATCCAGACGATGGCTGCCCTCGCCCGCGCCGACGAACGGTTGGCTCGAGAGTTCGGACGCATCACGCTGCCCGTCCTTATCCTGCACGGGACGGCCGACCACGCGACCAAGTCGGAGGGCAGCCAGGCGTTTCTCGATGCCGCCGGTTCCAGCGACAAGACGCTGAACCTCTACAAAGGTTTTTATCACGACTTGCTCAACGACGTGGATCGCGACCGCGTCTCGAACGACATCGGCAACTGGATCGCGGGTCGCGTCTGACGGCAACGGTTCGATTAGAGCCACGCGTTTACACAAGGTGCGCTCGACCGGTTGCAACCGGTCGAGCGCATCCGATGTCACTCATCTCATCAGGACGACGTCCATGGATCTCTAACTTCGTGTCGAGACCGCAGTTGTGACCGGCGCAATACACTCCTGATCGAACACATCGATGCGATTGCCCACGTTCGGCGCGAGCGAAGCGGACGACGTGAGCCGACGAATAGCTAACGCCCAAGCAAAGTTTCAACCTTGATCCAAGTCATTGCGGTCGCTGGCTTTTGTGGGCAGGCTGGCAGGACAAGGGCGCATCAGGCACCCGGTCGCGGCCGATCAGGTGTCGGCTCGATATCCAAATTCAGTGTCTTTTGTCGCTGCGCTACGGAAGTATTTCATTTGTCGCGCACGACGCTTTCGCCGATCGATGTCCGCTCGCTGCCAGCCTTTGCGTTGATGGCGGCGCAGGTTGCCACGATAGTCGTGCTCATCGCCGTGACCGGGTTCAGCTATGACGGCCGCGACATCAACACGGTGGCGATGGTGATCGCGTTTGCGATCGGCTTCGGGTTTGCGCTGCGCCGATTGGGCATTGGCCGGCTGGCGACGGCATTGGAGGCGATGGCGTTGATCCTGGCGTCGGGGATGACCGTCGCGTGTCTCAGCCTGTTATGCGCCAGCGACTCGATGCCGCTTGCCGATGCTTGGCTGGCGGCGGCGGATCGTATCCTGTTGCCCGCCGTGTCGTGGCGCGATTTGGCACTCTCGCTCGCGCACCATCCGCGCCTCACGCAGATAATGTGCTCGATCTATTCGACGCTGTTGTGGCAGCCGTTCGTGTTGATCGTGGCGCTGGCTCTCGCTCGACGTGAGGACGTTATCTGGCGGTTCGTTCACGCCTGGATGCTGACATTGGTTTTGTGCGTCGCAATTTTCGCGATTGCGCCCGCCGTCACACCCTATGTCTATTATGGTATCACGCCGAGCCAGGTTCCGGCACTGACCGTCAATGCCGGCTGGCGTCCCGCCGAGATCATCATGCATGTCCGCGACGGTACAATCCACGTGCTGGCGAGCAGGACTGCCAGCGGGCTGATCACTTTTCCGTCGTTCCATGCTGCCGGCGCTAT
The DNA here is from genome assembly GCF_007859635.1 of Sphingomonas panacisoli. Lineage (NCBI taxonomy): Bacteria > Pseudomonadati > Pseudomonadota > Alphaproteobacteria > Sphingomonadales > Sphingomonadaceae > Sphingomonas > Sphingomonas panacisoli. Next base: position 2,058,739 of record NZ_CP042306.1, read on the forward strand.
GCTGCTCGCCTGGAGCTTCCGTCGCGCGTCCTGGTTCGGTTGGGGGTTCGTGGCGCTTGATGTCCTGATGCTGCCGACCATTCCCCTGATCGGCAGTCATTATTTCGTCGATGCGCTGGGCGGCGTCGCGGTCGCCGCGCTGACGATCGTAACAACGCGGCGCACTGGTAAGCCCCGCCACGGATTGTGCCGACCCGCCACCCATTCTTGGCCCGAGCAAGGCAGCCCCATATCGTAACTGTCCAATACGCGCTGACCAGCATTCGTTGACCATTTCATACTCGTAAAGAAGGAATTTGGAAGCTGGTCGCTCGACAGCCGCATCCGATCGGCGAGGACCGATCGAAACTCGCAGTGCGTGATCAACGCTTCGACGCACATCGTGGTCGGCTCAGAACCACGGTCCACCATTCAATCGCGCAAGATGATATCCGCGGACCCGACACCGCCGCGTGCTACTTGGAGGGAGCCTGCCAAAGCTCGATTTTCGTTCCATCTGGGTCGAGGATCGAGGCGAACTTGCCGGTCGGATCCGCTTGCCGGTTGAGGACTTTGATACCTTTGGTTTCGAGCTTGGCGATGAACGCATCAAGGTCGTCTACCGCGAAATTGATCATGAAATCGCGCTTGGAAGGCGCGATCTCGCTGCTGTTCTCGCGCATGGCGGACCAAACCACCACCGGCGGATGGAGCGGAGCGTCGTATCGTAGAAGGGCACCACCCCACGGCTCGATGTTGATGCCAAGCACCTCTTGGTACCATTTCGTCAAGGCCGCTGGATCCTTGCTAACGACGAACACCCCTCCAACGCCCGTTATTCGACCGACTTCCTGGGCATGAAGCACCATCGGCGACAAACCGACCAAAAGAAGTCCGGCGGCTACGAAAATGCCAGTTCTCGTCATCGCTCTCTCCTCTAGGGCGCGTAGCTGCCGCCAACGATCTCGGTTGCCGCGACTTACATTACCCAATCGAGCGTCAAAAATACCTTGGTTGTGTCGGTGGCGAAGCCTTTTGCAACGTATCGCGCTAATCGCGCCGCCAACGTGTAGCGGTTGAACTTCAAGAACCCGATCGCGTCAATCTCATCCCCGTACAATCGCACCAACCGATCGCTGGCGAACCGGTGATAGGTCCCGGCGACGCCGTAGCCGGTGATCATACCCTTGCTCTTCCAGCTGCCCCCGATGGTGCCGTACAGGTCGCGGAGCCCGTCGGGCGGTGTCGTAGTAAATTTGCTCGCCCAGCCCTGGAACTTGAAGAAAGAGGCGAGCGGGGTCTGGATGCTGGTCAAGGCAACGCCTCTATCGGCTCCGAGCACTTCATATCCGGCGGTCGCCGACACGATCGGACCGCTCAGGGTCGCTTCACCGAGATAGTAGGTCGCCGCATAACGGTTCGGGTTGCGGGCATAGTCGCTTTGCCGCGCGATGCTCGCGACATAAGCGAGCTTCCACCCCTTCGCGATCTGGCGCACGCCGGTGAGGCGCAGCCCATAGGTCTGGTTCGACAGGCGATAACCCGATAGTGCGGACAGGTTCTGATCGACGAGATATGCGAAGGCGCCAAGCGTGCCGATCGGCGTCGCGTAGCCGATCTGTCCGAACCAATTGTTTCCGGACACGGATCGCGGGCGCGCACCCTTGCCATCAATGCCGTTCACTGTCCGAACGTCCCACGAATAAGCGGCGTCCACGCTGAGCTTGCCGTGAGTCCATTTGGCACGGACGGCGTCGAAGGTCTGTTGGTTCTGCCGCCAATTGGCCGAGCCGACGAACCGCTGGTCGCCCAGCTCGAGCACTTGCCGTCCCGCGATCAACGCGAGGCCATCCTTTTCATAACCGAACTGCACGCGGTTGATTTCGACATCGTTCGGGTCGGGGATGACCGGCAGTGGGCGGCCGTTGAGGCCGTTGTTGAACGCGCCCGCGATCTTCAAAGTCGCTTCGGCCTCGACCAAAGCCGTGAGCGGTCCGGCCTTAGCTTGGATGCCCGTTCGCATTCGCATGGTCACAGCGTCGGCTTGGTCGGCGACGCCCTCCTGATCGACATGCTCGTAGCGCAGCCGGGCATCGATCAGCGGCGTGAGCTTGATGTCCTGAGCCGCGGCGGCATCGGCGCACACCCCCGCTGCCAGCAGCGCTAGCGCTGCCACCTGCGTCATCTGCGACATGGCGGTTACGCCGCGGTGCCAGCCAGCGCGCCATCGAGCTGGTCGAGCTCACCCGACGCGCGCGCCTTGCGTCCGTAGACCAGTTCGAACACCGGCCCCGCCATCATCGTCGTCACGATCGCCATCAGCACCAGCATCGAAAACAGCGTCGGGCCGATAATGCCCTTCTGCAGCCCGATGTTGATGATGATCAGTTCCATCAGCCCGCGCGAGTTCATCAGCGCACCGATGCCGAGTGCGGTGCGATTGTCCTCGCCCGACAGCCGCGCCGCCGCCCAGCACGCACCGAACTTGGCGAGGATCGACACCGCCAGCACGCCGAACGCGATCAGCAGCAGCTCTGGCGAATTGACCATGTCCATCCGCGTGTTGAGCCCCGAATAGGTGAAGAACATCGGCAGCAGCAGGACAACCGCGAGCGGCTCAACCTTCAGCTTCAGCTCCTCGACGAACTTGCCCCGCGGCATGCACGCACCGAGCAGGAAACCGCCGAAAATGGCGTGGATTCCTATCGCGTCCATGACGAATGCCGACATGCAGAACAGCATCATCGTGATCGCCAGGATGGTGACGCTCATCTCCCCCTGCGCTTCGACGATGCGGCCGAGCGGGGCGAGCAGCTTGCGGCCCCAGATGAGCATGAACGCAGCGTAGATCACCGCCCCACCGATCGCGAGTATCGCGACGCCGGAGCCGCCGCCGAAGGTCGCGAGTACGATCGCGAGCACGCACCACGACGTGGCATCATCGAACGCGCCCGCCGTCAGCGACAGCGTGCCGAGCGACGAATTGGCCAGACCGCGCTCGTTGATGATCCGCGCGAGCATCGGGAAAGCCGTCAGCGCGATGCAGGCGCCCATGAACAGCATCGCATTGGCCTGACTGATCCCTGGCGTAAACAGTCCGTCGATCCCGAGCAGCCACGGCGTAATAAGCGCGGCAAGCAGGAAAGGCGCCGCAATGCCGGCCGCGGAAACCGCCCCGGCGCTCTTTGCCTTCGATTGGAAATGGTCGAGGCGCAGCGTCAGTCCGACCATGAACATGTAGAGGCCGACCCCAAGCTGCGCGCCGGCATACAGCACGTTGCGCGTTTCCTTGGGGAATATCGCGAGCTGAAGATCCGGGAAGAACAGGCCGAGCAAAGACGGCCCCAACACCACGCCGGCGATCATCTCACCGACGACTTGCGGCTGGCCGAGAAACTTCTTTCCGGCCCAGCCGACGACGCGACAGGCCAGCAGGATCACGGCGAGTTGCAGGAAGAAATGGACGCTGAAATCGCCCGGGGCATAGCTTTTCGCTGCACCGGCGACGGCCGGCCCGTGCGGTGAGAGGATCCCGGTCACAGTGGAAATCAAACTATCGACAATGCCTTGCATGCCACTCCCCTATTACGGCTCCGCACATGTTGCGCCGCGTTCGTCGGAGCAGAAAAGTTGTTGGGAACGTTATCAATGGCAAAATCAACGGATCGATCGCATTTTCGCCTTGGTCGTCGATTGTGTTGCGGCAGTACCATATTGTAGGTACATACCTACGTTATTGACGTTCGCGGGAGCGGAAAATGCGGGCGATTTCGAGTCGTGAGTTCAACCAGGACGTCAGTCACGCGAAGCGCACGGCGCGAATCGAACCAGTCTTCGTCACCGATCGGGGGCGTCCGACGCACGTGCTGATGAGCATCGAAGCGTTCCGCCGCCTGTCGGGAGAAGGCGACACGATCATTGATTTGCTCGCCATGCCCGGGCTTGCCGATCCGCCCCCCACCGGCGATCTGTGGCGCGGGCCTGGCGGCTGATGCACTTGCTCGACACATCCATCGTCCTCGCCCTGCGCAACGCCCGCGCCGGGGTAGCGGAGCCCGGCCTGACCGCATGGGCATCGGCGTTGCCCCGCGAAAGCTTGTTCATCTCGGCGATCACGTTGCACGAACTCGAGGAGCAGGCGCGAACGACACGCCAGGATCGTGCGCAATGGCGGACATGGATCGACGATCACGTAACGCGCGCGTTCGATGGGCGTGTGCTGCCGGTCGATGCCGCGGTGGTGCGTCGTGCTGGGCAGCTTGAACGCGGCGGGGCTCGCGATGGCCTTCTGGCGGCGACAGCGCTCGAACACCGTCTGACGCTTGCCACGCTCCGCCCGCGCGCGTTCAAGGCGAGCAGGGTCAAGACGTTCGACCCGACCGGCTTTGTCCCCTCCACCCAGATCGAAGATTGGCGGCAGGCCGCGCAGGCCGCGCCGGCCTGGATCAAGAACCTGTTCGTGCGCAGCTAGGACGGTTAGGGTCACGATCATGGTGCCCAGGCGCAGCATTCTGATCGTGGGCGGCGGTACGGCCGGCTGGCTGACGGCTTGCTACCTCGCGAAGTTCTTCGACCTCGCGCGCCATCCGTCGCTGTCGATCACGCTCGTCGAATCGCCCGATATCGGCATCGTCGGCGTTGGCGAAGGCGCGTTCCCGACGATCCGCACCACGCTGCAATTCCTCGGCATCGACGAATATGATTTCATCCGGGAAACGTCGGCGACGTTCAAGCAGGGCATTCGCTTCGACGATTGGCTGCGCAACCCGCACGACGGCCGGCACGCGCACTTCATCCACCCGTTCGAAGCGCCGCTCTATGCGCATGACGAGAGCCTGGTGTCCCACTGGCTTGCGAGCGACCCGGCGACGCGGCCGCCCTTCGCCGAAGCAGTGACGATCCAGCATCGCGTGTCGGAGCAGCAGCGCGGACCAAAGACCGCCGCCGATGGCGGGTTCGCGGCACCGCTCAATTATGCCTATCATTTCGACGCCGCCGCGCTCGCGGCGATGCTCGCCCGGCGCGGGCGCGAACTCGGCGTGCGGCATGTCGAGGACGAACTAGTCGCCGCCGCGGTCGGCGCGGACGGCACGATCGACCGTCTGTCGTTCAAGCGCAGCGGGGACGCGACCGCCGACCTTTATATCGACTGCACCGGTCTGCGCGCCGAACTGCTCGGTGGCGCGCTCGACGAGCCGTTCGTATCGGCCAAAAGCTACCTCTTCACCGACAGGGCGCTCGCCTGCCGCGTGCCGTACGATTGTGCCGACGCGCCCTTACCAAGCTACACCGTTGCCGCCGCGCATGAAGGCGGGTGGCTGTGGGACATCGGCCTGCGCGACAAGCGCGGAATCGGCTGCGTCTTTTCCAGCGCGCACCTCGACGAGGATCGCGCGCGCACCATTCTCGCCGCGTACCCTGGCGTCGGCGACCGCGGCGCCGATGCGCGGCTGATCACGTTCGAGCCGGGCTGGCGCGCGCGACAATGGGTCGGCAATTGCGTCGCGGTCGGGATGGCGGGCGGGTTCGTCGAGCCGCTCGAATCGACGGGCATCGTCGTGATCGAAGCGGCCGCGGCGATGATCGCCGAGCTGTTTCCGTTCAACGGCCCGGTCGATGCGCCGGCCGACCGGTTCAATGCGCTGATGACCGCGCGCTACGATAATCTCGTCAATTTCCTGAAGCTGCATTACTGCCTCAGCCGGCGTATCGAGCCGTTCTGGCGCGACAATGCCGACCCCGCATCGACTCCCGAGGCGCTGCGGGCCTTGCTCGACCGCTGGCGCCACCGCCCGCCGAGCCGGTTCGACTTCTTGATCGATGTCGAGACGTTCGCCTTCTTCAACTACCAATACATCCTCTATGGCATGGATTTCCATACAGAGCCGATCTTTGGGTCCGCAAAGGGCACCGGCTCCGCTGGTTCGGGAACGCTGTTCGAACGCATTCGTGGTTTCGGTGATCAGGCCGTCCACGAACTCCCATCGCATCGCGAACTCGTCGAGCAGATCAACGCCGCGCGATAAGGTCGAGCCTTCGGCGGAGTCATCCTCATATCCGGCGAACTATGTCATGCTCTCGCTTTAGATCGAAGCTGACAGTGGACTGGCCGCTTCGTACCCGCGAGCAGGCATAAGCCATTCTAAAATTGTCATCTCTTATCGACGTTCGATCGATAGCCGTGCAGAGCGCAAATCGATTGGGGGTAATCATGTATCTGTGTTGGTTATCCCCAACCCACCCCCGCTAGAATTTCGCCCCCAACCGCACGCCTACCGTCTGTGGCGTGATCGGCACGATATACGGCCGCTGACCGCAACTGCCGCATGCGACGAAGCGGGATAATTGGCCGCGCGCGTCGAAGGCGTTTTGCAGATAGACTTCGAACGTGAACTTGCCGAACTCGGCTCCGATCGAGAAATCGGCGGTCTCGAACGCCTTCAGCCGGCCGAACTGCGCCGCCGGGCTGATGACATTGCCGGTGAACGTTTCATAGACGGCGCTGCGAATGTCGGACGCCGCCGAGCTCTGGTACGAACCGACCGCCTGGGCATAGACCTTCGCGTTACCCACCGGAACGGTATAGCGCGCGGAGCCGTTGAGCTTGACCTGCGGCGTGATCGGCAGCCGGGTACCCTTGGGTGCCGAGATCATGTTCGTCACGCCATCCGAACTCGGCAGCGTGCAGGTAAAGCTCGGATCGTCGAACAGGCAGAGGTTCCTGGTCGTCTTGGCATCGGTATACGATCCCGAGGCTGTCAGGTTGAGCCGCCCCAGCGTGAGCGAGCTGTCGAACTCCGCACCCCAAATTCGCGCATCGGGACCGTTGTGGATTTCGGTGAAGCTGTTCGCGCCGAGGAAAGCGAACTGGAATTTCTTCCAATCCTGGCGATAGACGGCGGCGTTGAACCGGAGCTTACCGCCCAGCCACGTCGTCTTCACCCCCGCCTCGTAATTGGTCAGGAAGTCGGCGGCGTAGGGCGGGATGTCGTTGCGCCGGTTGATCCCGCCCGGCCGGAACCCGCGCGACCATGTGGCATAGGCCATCACGCCCGATATCGGTTTCCACGACACGTTGAAGCGATAGGTAACGCCCTCACCGCTAGCCTTGACGGGCAACAAGTTGCCGCCGGAATAGATGGCGAGGTTGGTGCACGGGCTGCCGGCCACGACGGCGGGCAACAGCGTCGTGTTGGTCTGCCCCGCCAACTGCGCGGCGCGCAGGCGTTCGCCCGTGGTCGTGAAGCAGCCCGCGACACCCGTTCGCGTCGAATACGCCGCATTGGGCGGCGGGCCGCCGTTCAGCTGATCGAACGCCGGGTTACGCCCGAACCCGAAAAAGCCGATGAGCGTATTGTCGTAGATGAAAGCGCGTCCGCCCGCGGTGACGGTAAGCGTCGGCGTGACGTCGAAGCTTGCTTCGCCGAACATCGCATAATCCTTGTCAACGCGCCGCTGCTGGGTCAGCCACAGCGTCCCCGGCGAACCGTTGACCGAGAGCAACGGCGCAAGCCCGGCGATCTGATAGTCCTGGTGGATGAAGTTCGACTGGCGCTGATAGAAGGCGCCGGCGACGATGCGGAACCGGTCGGTCGACGGCGATGCGACGCGGAATTCCTGGCTCATCTTCTTGAAGTGATCGCTGCCGATCACGCGCTGTCGCGGGTCAATCGTGTTGCCGGCGGCGTTCTGGTAATAGAAGTAACCGGCGATCCCGCCGACCGACGAATAGAGGTTGTCGTACGCCTCGGCATAATCGGTATAGTCGGTGGACTGATAGTCCTTGCGGTCGAGATACGCGCCGGCATAGGTCAGGTCCCAATTGCCCAGCTTGCCTTCGATCGTGAGCCCTGCCTGCCAGAACCGGTCGCGGCGAAATTCCGGGAAGAAATGCTGGACCTTGAGGTCGCCGACTCGCTGGTCATAGCCATACGACCCGTGGCTGCGAGTATCCTGGTACATGAAGCTCGGCGTGACGGTCCAATTGCTGTCCAGGTCGATCTTCAGCGCGGCGCGACCGCCGGCGATTTCGGTGTCGTTATAGTTCTTCTTGACGAAAGCACTGTTGGTGATCGTTCCGGTATAGCCCGCCGCCAGCGGCGCGAGCGCCGCGGAAACGTCGAATGTGCGCGTGCCCGGGACGTTGTCGATGTAGCCGGCGTCGCGTTCGTAATAGCCGACGCCACGGAACGCGATCGTGGCCGACAGGGGGATGTTGATCATCCCCTCGACCTTCCCGCCGTAACCGCCCTTGCTGACCTTGTTTCCTTCCAAGTCGATGCGGCCGTAGGTGCCAGACAGATCGGGCTTGTTGGTGATGATGCGGATCGTCCCCGCTTCCGACGAGGCGCCGTACAGCGTGCCCTGCGGCCCCGACAGGCTCTCGATCCGGGCCACGTCATAGATGTGGACGTCGAGGTTGCCGCCGATCGTCGTCACCGGCTGTTCGTCCAGATAGACGCCGACCGACGGCAGCGTGCCCGAATGGTTGCCGTCACCGCCCGACGCCACGCCGCGCATATAGACGACGTTGGTACCCGGCGTGCCGCCCAGCGCCTGGAAGGACACCGAGGGCAGCATCTGCGCATATTGCGCGAAATTGGCGATGTTCAGGTCGTCGAGTTTCTTGGTTGTGAGAACCGACACGGAAATCGGTACGTTCTGCAGGCTTTCCGATCGCTTGGTCGCGGTGATGACGATGTCGTCGGTGACCGCAGCGGCGGTATCTGGGGCGGGCGCAGGGGCCGCGTCCTGGGCGAGCGCCGGAACCGCGACGAATGCGGCCGATGCGAGCAAGCTGGTCAGACCGGTACGGCGAACGAAAGTCGACATCGCGGAACCCCTTGTATCTTTATGGGCTCAGCGTGTTCGCACGTGCAATATACGTCAAGCGGCAGATGTCGCTCGCGTAACAATCTTGTCTGGGCGTTGCTCGTTTACAACGCGGCAGGAACCGCTGGATAAGCAAGCAAGACGTCACCCAACGCGGCCTCGAGCGGGCCGAGCCAGGCGGCAAACGGCTTCCACGCCTCGGTCGCATCGCGGAAGATCGGTTGGCGGACCTGTTCAGAACTCGCAGTTCGCACGGCACGCTCCGTTTCGTGGAACGACAGGCAGGCCGGTTCGAACTCCAGCCCGCAATAGTCGAGCAGCGCGCGAGTTTCACGCTCCGGATCGTCGACCATATCCTCGTAGATCACGCGGTGGACGCGGCCCGGCAGCACGCGATCGATATGCGCCATCAGCCGGACGTAATCGCGATAATATCGGCCCATGTCGGCCAGGTCGTAGCTGAACGCCTGGCCGCGCGCGAAATGCTGTTTGAAGTTGGAAAAGCAACAGCCGAGCGGGTGGCGTCGCGCGTCGATGATCTTCGCGTTGGGCAGGATCAGGTGGATCAGCGGCAGGTGCGCCCAGTTGTTGGGCAGCTTGTCGATGAAGAACGGCCTGTCCGTGCGGCGCTGGATCTTCACGCGCCGAAGATACTCCTCGCCAAGTGCCGCCAGCTTGTCGGCGGTGAAATGACCCACGGCATCGGGATAGTTCGTTTCGCGCCGCGCCAGAGCGGGGATGTCGGGCAATTCGGTGGTGCCTTCGACCTGGCTGTGGCTGGCCAGGATCTGCTCGATCAGAGTCGAGCCGGCGCGAGGCATGCCGAGAATGAAGATCGGGTCCGGCGCTTGGCACCCCAGATCCGCACCCGCAGCGAAAAAAGCGGACGAGAACAGCGCGATGCTGCGATCGACGAACCGCTCGGTTTCGTCGGCGTCATAGGCTTGTTTGGTCTTTCTGAGCGCATTCCCCGCCGCATAATGTTCGAACGCCGGCTCCGGCTGCTTCCGGTCCTCGAATGCCTTGCCCAACGCAAAATCGAGATGGAAACGATCCTCGTCGGAAATGCCTGGCGCGGTCAGCGCGGCCTGCATCGCGGCGATATCGGCATCGTCGAAGCGGACCGTCTTTAAATTGGCGAGGCTCCACCATGCTTCGCCCAACGCCGGCATAAGCTCAATCGCACGGCGATACGCCGCGATGCCATCCGCCTGCCGCCCGACAGTCTTCAGCATATGACCATAACTCATCCAGACGCGCGGCTGGTTCGGCGCTTCCTTGAGCACACGGTCATACAAGGCGATCGCTTCGTCGAATTCGCCGATGCGCCCATAAGCCGCTGCCTGAAGATTAGCGTGACCGATATTGTCGGGATCGTCGGCGATGACCTGCTCGAGTTCGGCGATCGCCTCGGCCGGGCGGTTGAGACGGTAGAGGACGAGCGCCAGATTGGAGCGTGCGGCGATGAAGCCGGGCGCCAGTTCGACCGCGCGGCGCAACAGCGATTCGGCGTCGCGATACCGCCCGATCCGCCCGGCGAGTTCCGCCAGCATCCGTATCGCGGCGACGTCGAACGGATCATCGTGAAGATGCCGCTTGAGCAAAGGCTCGGCGTCGCTCAGCCGATTGTCGTTCAGCGCCAGCGCCGCCTCGACCAGCCGCGGCGGATAGCGGCCCGTCGCCGCCATCCACGATCCGCCGTCCGTCCCGCCGGCCATTATTTCGACAAGTCGGCGAACAGCGACAGGTAATAGGTGATCCCCGGCGCGATGTTCATCACCGGGGTGCGTTCGTTGAGGCCGTGGCTGAAATCGTCCGATTCCTTCAGGAACGTCGGGCTGGCGCCATAGCTCGGGACGTTGTGATAGCGGAACCACATGCTGTCGCTCGCACCCGATGCCTGGCTCGGGAAAACCGGCAAGCCGGGATAGATTTTGTGCATCGCCTTTTCGACCGCCGCGATGAAATCGGCGCGCATCGGCGAGGCATCGTTGGGCACGGATCCTTCGGTGACGTCCTTGAACGAGGCGGCGGGCTCGGCGGCCGCGCGCTGCAACTCGGCCATGATATCGGCCGGCTTATGTCCGGGAAAAATACGACAATTGATATTGGCGACGACTTTTTGCGGCAGCGCGTTGAGCGCGTGGCCGCCGCTGACCATCGTGGGAACGCAGGTCGTGCCGATCCGGCCGACCGTGCTCGGATTGCCGACGAGAGTCGCGATCGCCTGTTGGTCGGCAGGGTTGGCGACGAACGCCAGCATCGCCTTGCCGATCGCCACCTCCTCATAGGGTGCCGCCGCCGTCAACGCGGTGCGGGTCAGCGGGCTCAGTTCGGGTTTGAAGCGATACGCGCCGATCCGTTCCAGCGCGCGCGACATTTGCACGATCGCGTTGACGATTCGCGGCGCCGACGAATGGCCGCCTGGATTGGTGATGGTGATCTCGAAATCGGCATAGGTCTTCTCGGCGCCCTGCCAGGTGAAATATTCCGGCTTGCCGGTCTTCTCGTCGAGCACCCCGCCGCCGCCATCGATGTTGAGCACGAGGTCGGCATTCTTCAACTTCTCGGCGATGATCGCCGAGGTTTTCATCGCGGTCTCTTCGTCGCCGGAAAACTCGATGACGATCGTCCGGCGCGGCTTGTAGCCCTGGCGCCGCAACTCGGTCAGCGCCGCTATGGCGATCGACCCATCGAGCTTCATATCGGTCGCGCCCCGGCCGTACAGGTAGCCATTCTCGACCACCGGCACGAAAGGATCGCGCTGCCAATCGGACGGCTTCGCCTCGACGACGTCCATGTGGCCGGAAATAACCAGCGGCTTGAGCCTGGGGTCGGTCCCAGGCCATGTGCCGATCAGATAGGCAGTGTCGCCCACCGCAGTGATCTCGACATCGCGATCGGCGAACCCGCCCGCGACCAGCGCGGCCTTGTAGAGCGCGGCGACCTCTGGCGTTTTGTTGCCGGGACCCGCGACCGAGCGCAGCGCGATCGCCCGCTTTGCCAGATCGAGCGCCTGAGCGTCGGCGGTTGGATGCGGCAGCGCCGACTGCGCCGATGCAACGGTGGCCAGCACCAGTCCGGTGGCCACGATCCAGCCGATATTTTTCACACGCGATCCTTTTTGCGACGAAGCTTTGTCGAACAACAATTCGTCCCGCGCAAGGTTGTGCCGCACTGTCTGCGCATCTTGAACCGCGACGGCGTCTCGATTGCTAGACACTAGGATGCAACCAATAGCGCTCCCTGTGGGTCGGCGTCCCTTAGGGCAGAAACCAGCTCCTCGATCTCACCGCAATCGCGTAGATCATCAGCTTGATCAGCGCCGTTACAGGATAGTAGCGCACGGTTTTGCGCGGCTTCCCGCGAGACCCGTTGCTGGAGCTTTATCTGTTAGACCGACTGGCGGTGCTGTCAGTCCAATGCAAATATGTCTCTCGCTTAAGCGTTCGATTTTAACCCAATCCTAGCTCGCGAGGGCCTTGCCCGGTCGCCCCGCCAAATCGATCCGCTCAAGGCGGGGGCTCAGCAAGTGTACGACCGTCACTGCGATCAGATAGACGCACCCTGCCACTGCGAAGATCAGCGTATAACTATGCGTCTGCTGCAGGACGTAGCCGGTGAATTGCGACATGAAGATGCCGCCGATCGCGCCGATCGTCCCGCCGATCCCGACCACCGATCCGACCGCGGCACGCGGGAACATGTCCGACGGTATCGTATAGAGGTTGGCCGAAAAGGCCTGGTGTGCCGCCGTAGCGAGACCGACGATCGCGACCGCCAGCCATACGCTCGCAGCATATTGCGCAAAGAAGATCGGCATGACCAGAAACGCGCAGATCAGCATCGTGATCTTGCGCGCCGCATTGGCGCTGTACCCGCGCTTCATCAGCGTCGACGACGACCAGCCGCCGGCGATACTGCCGATATCGGAGATCAGGTAGATCGCAACCAGCGGCGGCCCGAAGGTCTTGAGGTCGAGATTGTATGTCTTGGCCAGGAAATCCGGCGTCCAGAACAGGAACAGCCACCAGATCGGGTCGATCAGGAACTTGCCGAGAGCAAAGGCCCAAGTCTCGCGATAGCGGAGCAGCTTGAGCCAGCCGATCTTCTCACCCGCATCCGCCGGATCGCTTTCGATATAGGCGAGCTCAGCCGCCGACAGTTTCTTTTCCTCGCGCGGGCGGCGATAGACGCCGATCCAGGCGACCAGCCACAGCAAACTGATGACGCCAGTCACGATGAACGCCATGCGCCAGCCGTAAGCGAGTGTGATGGCGGGCACGACCAACGGCGTGATGATCGCGCCGACGTTGGAACCCGCGTTGAACAGCCCTGTCGCTAGAGCGCGCTCCTTGGCGGGAAACCACTCGCTCACCGCCTTGATGCCGGCGGGGAAGTTGCCCGATTCGCCGATCCCCAGCACGAACCGCGCGGCGGAAAACTGGAAGGCGTTGTGGACGAAACCGCACAAAGTATGCCCGATCGTCCAGATAACGAATGCGATCGAAAAGCCGATACGAGCGCCGACCATGTCCATGATCTTGCCGAAGCTCAGATAGCCGATCGCATAGGCGATCTGGAACCACGTCACGACGTCGGCATAGGTCGTCTCGTTCCAGCCGAGCTCGGTCGAGATGGTCGGCTTGAGCACGCCGATCATCTGGCGATCGACATAGTTGATCGCGGTCGCTGCAAATAGCAGCCCGACGATCACCCAGCGATAGCGCCCGACGCGCGTTTCGACTTGTCCGGCGTCCGGGATTCCGGTCGTCGCCATATCCTCTCTCCCTTATTCGGCCTCTTAACGGGCCGTGATCGTGCACCCGATCGTCATCCGTCCATCGAACGTCGCTTCGACGCGATCGCCGACGGCAACCGGGTGTACCCCGGTAACGGCGCCGGTCGAAATCCATTGCCCCGGCGTCAACGCGATGCCGCGCGCCGCCATCAGTTCGAACAGAAAGCGGGCCGCGCCAAACGGACCGTCCAGCATTGTCGCCGTCGTCGCTTCACCGACAAGGGCTCCGTTGATCGCCAGTTGAACGGGCCAGGCATCGAAATCGATCTCGCGCCAGTGCGCAACGCCGTCGCCGACGACGAGGCCGTTATTGTTGCCGAAATCGGAAATCGTAACGCCCGGCCCGTTTTGATTGATGCCCGGGAACGGCGAACTCGCGATCTCGATTCCGATATGGACGGCGTCGATCAGATCGCGTGCCTCGTCGATCGTGTAGCTGGTCTTCGCTCGATCCGGCGTCGCACCGATCCGCAACAGGAATTCGGATTCGGCGGCGGCGAAACCATCCGCGAACACCGGCATGGCGATCGTCGAGCCGTCTGTCGTCATCACTTGATCGGCGAAGATCGGGCCAGCCAGGCGATCGCTGCCGTCGATCGGCGGGTTGATGCGGCCGACCTTCCAGCCGGCGACTTCGGCGCTGGTCAGTTCGATCGCTGCATCCTGCACGGCATAAGCATCGTCGAGCGCCGCTGGCATTTCGCCTGGATAATCCAGCAGCGCCCGCCCGGTACGGCGGGCATCGACGAACGATCGGGCAATCTGGGCGATGTTGTCGACGTCACTGTCTGGCTTCACCGCCGAACCCCTCCGGTCGCCATGATCGGCGTTGTTACCGGCGTATGGGAAACCGGTGTCATTGGCAAGCCCGCTGCGGCTCAGATGGCCACTTCCGGTAGCGCGGCACCTTGCAACGCCTCGCTCGACGCAGCCCCTAGCGCGTCCACAAAGGTTGCATCGTTCGCCATTTCGCCTGGGATCCCGATACCCGACGCGGCCAGCCGCAATGCCAGCGCAGCCGGATCGGCGTCGGATGCTAACGATCTGAGTCGATTGGATAAAGGATCGACAACCTCCACGTTATCGCGCGCGCGCTTCACGAGAAATGCTACCCAACTCCCGAGCGCGCGAACCACATATAGCGGCATCCTGCCCTTACGTCGGTTGACGATCAGCGTATCACCAAGCCGGTAAGGCAGCTTTTGCGATCCGTCCTGCGCGATCTGGTCGAGCCGATGCACGATTGCCGGATTGGCGAACCGCCGTAGTACGTCGTCCGCATAAGTGTGCAGGTCGAGGCCGGGAACCGGCGGCAACGTTGGAATGATGTCCTGCCGGATCATCGCATCGACGAACCCAGCGAGTTCGCCATCGCGCATTGCCTCGGCGACGGTCGTATGGCCGCGCAACAGCCCGGCATATGCGAGCGTCGAATGCGCGCCGTTGAGGATGCGCAGCTTTGCGCGTTCGTAGCCCCCGACGTCACCGGTCACCGTCGCGCCGACAATCGCAAGATCGGGTCCGATGTCGCCGACATCCTCGATTACCCACTGCGCGAACCGCTCGCGCTGGACGGCGGCGCGGTCTTCGACGCCGAGGGCACCCGCGACATCGCCGAAGAGCCGGTCGTCGGACGACGGGGTAATCGAATCGACCATCGTCGCGGGAACGCGCAAGGTGTCATCGATCCAGTCGGCCAATGCCGGCTCGAGCTCGCGAGCGAAGGCGGCGATCGCCGCGCGTACCTTGGCGCCGTTGCTGGCAAGATTGTCGCACGGCATGACGACGAACGGCGTGCCCCCTGCCCTGCGTCGCGCGGTGAGGCCGGCGGCGATCCAGCCGATGACGCTCGCTGGGACAGCCGGTCTGGCGAGGTCGTGGATGATATCGGGATGCCCGAAATCGAGCGTCCCGTCGGCGGCCATGCAATAGCCTTTCTCGGTCACCGTCGTGGTGATCAGTCGCGTTTCTGGCGCCGCGAGCAAGGCTCGTGTCGCGTCTGCATCGTCCGGCCCGAGGAACTGCGTGTGCGCGCCGATCACGCGCAGCGACGGCTCCACATCACGGATGGCGAGCGTGTAGAGGCCATCCTGCGCTGCGAGCGCATCGACCGTCCCTCTCGTGCGGAGCGACACGGCAGCGATCCCCCAGCGCGGATCACGGTCGAGCAGACGATCGATATAGTCCGCCTGGTGCGCGCGGTGGAAAGCGCTCGCCCCGAAATGCACGATGCCGGTTGTGATCGGACCCCGCTCTCGTGGTGCATCGATCGCCGCGGGAAGCGAACCGAGCACCGCTCTCGACAGCCGCTTCACAGCGTCACGCCTCGTTTCCAGATCGCGATTTCGCGCTCGCCGTTGCGTTCGGCGGCGGTCTCGGCACCCGACGCGATCACCATAACCCGTTCAAACAAAGCCATTTCCGCCTCAAGAAAGCCGGTGTCGATGACGGTGCCGGCGTCGAAATCGATCCAGGCCGGCTTGCGGGTGGCGAGGTCGGTATTGGAGGCGATCTTGATGGTCGGGACGGGGAAGCCGAGCGGCGTGCCGCGCCCTGTCGTGAACAGGATCGCGGTCGCGCCTGCCGCCGCCAGCGCGGTCGAGGAGACGGCGTCGTTGCCGGGTGCTTCGAGTAAGGTAAGCCCTTGACCGACAACGCGATTGCCGTAGCCGATGACGTCCGCGACCGGCGCACGGCCCGCTTTCTGCACCGCGCCGAGCGACTTTTCCTCCAGCGTCGTGATGCCGCCGGCGACGTTGCCGGGGGAGGGATTTTCGGACACCGGCTCGCCATGATCCAGGAAGTAGTTTTTGAAGCCGTTGACGACTTTGACGATCTTGTTGAAAATTCGTGCGTCTTCGGCGCGGTTCATCAGCATTTGTTCGGCGCCGAACAGTTCGGGGATTTCGGTAAAAACGACGCGGCCGCCCGCCCCGGCGACGCGATCACTGATCCGGCCGACTAGCGGGTTGGCGGTCAGCCCCGACAGCCCGTCCGATCCGCCGCATTTCACGCCGAGTACCAGGTCGGCGAGACTCGCCGGGACCCGTTCGCAGACCGCCGCCGCGGCGAGTTCCTCGACCAACGCGATACCCTCCGCGACCTCATCCCCGGCGAGTTGCGTCGCGAGCGTACGGATTGCGGGCCGGCGCGCCTCGGGGATAGTCTCGACCAGCCGCGCGATCTGGTTGTTCTCGCACCCCAATCCGACGATCAGCACCCCGCCGGCATTGGGATGGCAGGCGAGCGACGCCAGGATCGCGCGCGTCCCGTCCAGATCCTCGCCAAGTTGCGAACAGCCGAACGGATGGGCGAAGGCGTGGACACCATCGACCTGCCCCGCCACCCCGGCCACTGCGCCCGCCGCAATCCGCTCCGCTGTCCGCGCGACGCAACCGACCGTCGGCAGGACCCAGATCTCGTTCCGTGTTCCCACCCGTCCATCCGCGCGCCGATAGCCCATGAACGTGGCATCGCTGGCCGGCAGCGCGGCTGGCACTGCGGCATCGTACGAATAATCGTGCGCCCCACTCAGCGCCGTCCCGAGATTGTGCGAATGGACATGTGCACCGGCCGCGATCGCGCGCGTCGCCCGACCGATCGGATGGCCGTATTTGATCACCGCATCGCCCGTCGCGATCGCATCGAGCGCCACCTTGTGTCCGCGGGCGACATCCTCGACGAGCGTGGCCGTCGCGCAATCGACGCGCACGACATCGCCCGCCTGTCCGTCGGCAAGCAAGGTCGCCACCGTGTCGCGGCTATCGATCCGGATCGCGCTGACCGCCATTTCCCGCTTTCATGGTAACCGGTGGCATACGTGCACCGGGCCGCCGTTTCGCGCAAGGCTAGCCGCCCACGAAAGCTGCCGCTATGCCTGTCCGCCATGGAGAAGACCGGCCAGCCGACGATCAACGACGTGGCGCGCATCGCGGGCGTGTCGAAGAAGACCGTCAGCCGCGTGATCAACCGATCGCCCCTGCTCAACGACGATACGCGCAAGCGGGTCGAGGACGTGATCGGCCAACTCGGCTATATCCCCAACCCCCAGGCACGCGCGCTGGCGTTACGGCGCAATTTCCTGATCGGTCTGGTCCACGACAATCCCAACGCGCAGATGGTGTTGAACGCGCAGCAGGGCATTTTGGAAGCGCTGCACGGCACCGAGTTCGAACTGGTCGTGCGCCCGGTCGATCGCGGGTCGGCGACGATGCTCGACGACGTCCGCCATTTCCTCGAGCGCCAGCGGCTGTTCGGCGTCGTCCTGCTGCCGCCGATCAGCGAGAACGACACGCTGGCGAAGCTCTGCACCTCGATCGGCTGCCGCTACGTCCGGATGGGATCGGCGCAACTCGACGATCCCGCGCACATGGTGACGTCTAACGACAGCCAGGCGGTGACCGCCGCGGTCAATCATCTGATCGAACAGGGCCATCGCCGGATCGGCTTCGTCGCCGGGCCGCACGGTTTCCGCTCGGCGCGCGAGCGGCGCGAAGGGTTCGAACGCGCCTTGTCGGAAGCCGGGATCGCCTTCCCGCGCAGCCTGTCGGCGGACGGCACCTATCGCTTCGAATCGGGGATCATCGCTGCCGAACGCTTGCTCGACCTGATGCCGCGCCCGACCGCGATCTTCGCCTGCAACGACGAGATGGCGGCCGGCGTCATCCATGTCGCGCGCCAGCGTGGGCTCGAGGTGCCGCGCGACCTGTCGGTGATCGGGTTCGACGACACCGCGATCGCCAGCCACATTTGGCCGCCACTGACGACGGTCCGCTGGCCGATCGCGTCGATGGCGCGGTCCGCGGCGCTCAAGATCATCTCGACCACTGCCGACAACGACGACGGCGCGGTCGAGGAGCCGTCGATGTTCCGATCGACCCTGATCCGCCGCGCATCGGTCTCGTCGCCGACGGAGTAGGTTGCGTCGCGGACTGACACCGGTTACCAAAGCTTTATTCGGCAGAAGCGAAAGGAGGGGTGAGAGATGGCCGAATCGCTCGAACTGCACCCCGATCGCCTGCTGCCCGCCGATCCCGGCACCCGCGCGATCGCTCGCGAGCTCTACGCGACCGTTGCCGATTTGCCGATCGTCAGCCCGCACGGTCACACCGATCCTGCCTGGTTCGCGACCGATGCGAACTGGACCGATGCGACCAGCCTGCTGCTGGCGCCCGACCATTATCTCTACCGCATGCTCTACAGCCAAGGGGTTGCGCTCGACGCGCTGGCGATTCCATCGAAGGCGGGCGCGCCAGCGACCGATCCACGTGCGGCATGGCGGCTGTTTGCGAGCAATTATCACCTGTTCCGCGGCACGCCGTCGCGGATGTGGCTGGACCACGTCTTTGCCGAGGTATTCGGGATGGGCGTGCGGCTCGAAGTATCGACGGCCGACCAGTATTTCGACGCGATCGGTTCGGCATTGGCGACCGATGCGTTTCGTCCCCGCGCTTTGTTCGACCGGTTCAGGATCGATTTCCTCGCCACGACCGAGGGCGCGGAGGACGATCTGTCGCCCCACCACGCGATTCATCGCTCCGGCTGGGCGGGCCGCGTGGTCACGACCTATCGTCCCGACGGGGTAATCGACGTCGAGCATGAGGCGTTCAAGCCGGCGATGGCGAGGTTCGCCGACCTGACCGGCGAAGACGTCTATAGCTGGCGCGGCTACCTCGCCGCGCACCGCAAGCGCCGCGCCGATTTCCGCGCGGCGGGGGCTACCGCGACCGATCACGGCCACCCGACCGCTGCCACCGCCAACCTGTCGCCCGACGAAGCCGAGCGGCTGTTCGCCACGATCGTCACCGGCACCTGGACCCCGGCCGACGCCGAACTGTTCCGCGCGCAGATGCTGACCGAGATGGCGGCGATGAGCGTCGAGGACGGGATGGTGATGCAGATCCATCCCGGCAGTTGTCGCAACCACAATGCCGGACTGTTCGCGAGCCACGGCCGCGACAAGGGCGCCGATATCCCCACGCGGACCGATTACGTCCACGCGCTGAAGCCGCTGCTCGACCGGTTCGGCAACGAACGCGACCTGTCGATCATCCTCTTCACGCTCGACGAGAGCACCTATGCCCGCGAACTCGCACCGCTCGCCGGGCATTATCCGTGCCTCAAGCTCGGCCCGTCCTGGTGGTTTCACGACAGCCCCGAAGGGATGCGTCGCTTCCGCGAGATGACCACCGAGACCGCCGGGTTCTACAACACGGTGGGCTTCAACGACGACACGCGCGCGTTCCTGTCGATCCCGGCGCGGCACGACGTCGCGCGGCGGATCGATTGTGGCTTCCTCGCGCGCCTCGTCGCCGAGCATCGCCTCGCAGACTGGGAAGCGGCCGAACTCGCGCAGGAACTGACCAGCGGCCTCGTCCGCCGCGCCTACAAGATCGACGACCACCCGCCGGCGGACGCTGGCAAACGTGAAACGCTTGCTGCCAAGGCAGCCTAAGGAGAGCCTGATGTTCGACCGTACGTATTACGCCACGCACCCCGACATGATGGAGTGCGTTTCCAACGAGGAATTGCGCGACCGGTACCTCATCCAGGGCCTGTTCCGCGAGGGCGAGTGCGTGCTCAACTACACGCACGCCGACCGCTTCGTGATCGGCGGCGTCGCGGTCGGATCCGCCCCGGTGAAGCTGCCCGCGCAGACCGAGCCGCCCTCTGCCGCGGGTCACCCCTTCCTCGAACGCCGCGAACTTGCCGTCGTGAACATCGGCAAGTCGGCGGGCACCGTAACGGTCGATGGCGAGAGCTTCGAGCTCGGCAACAAGGATTGCCTGTACGTCACGATGGGCGCGACTGACGTCGAATTCTCCGGCGCCGGCGCCCGTTTCTACCTCGCCTCGTGCCCGGCGCATAAAGGATTCAAGACGCGCAAGCTCGGCATCGCCGACGCCAACGCGCTCGAACGCGGCAGCCTGGAGGAATCGAACGAGCGCACGATCTATCAACTCGTGATCCCGGGCATTTGCGACAGCGCACAACTCGTCATGGGGCTGACGGTGCTCAAGCCGGGGTCGGTCTGGAACACCATGCCGCCGCACATCCACGAGCGCCGCAGCGAGATCTATTGCTATTTCGAACTCGACGGCCCGAACGACCGCGTCATGCACTTCATGGGCGAGGGCGAGGCGATGCGGCACATCGTGATGGCGAACGAGGAAGTCGTGATCTCGCCGCCCTGGTCGATCCATATGGGCGCCGGAACCAAGGCCTATGCCTTTATCTGGGCGATGGCGGGCGAGAACCAGGACTATACCGACATGAACGTCCTCGACATCTGCCAGCTCGCCTGATGCCGAACCCGTTCGATCTGACCGGCAAGGTCGCGGTCGTCACCGGCGCCAATACCGGCATCGGCCAGGCGATCGCGCTGGCGCTGGCCGAAGCGGGCGCGGACGTCGCGTGCGTCGGGCGAACACCGGCCGAGGAAACGGTTGCCAAAGTTCGCGCGCTGGGTCGCAGGGCAGAGATCGTCTCCGCCGACCTGTCGACGATCGAGCCTGTGCAGAGAATCGTGGACGAAGCTGTGGAAAAGCTCGGCGGCCTCGACATCCTGGTCAACAATGCCGGCATCATCCGCCGCGCCGACGCGGTCGATTTCACCGAGGAGGATTGGGACGCGGTCGTCGATACCAACCTCAAATCGGTGTTCTTCCTGTGCCAGGCGGCGGGGAAGCATATGATCGCGAATGGCGGCGGCAAGATCATCAACATCGCGTCGATGCTGACCTTCCAAGGCGGAATCCGCGTGCCGAGCTACACCGCATCGAAGAGCGGGATCGGCGGGCTGACCAAGCTGCTCGCGAACGAATGGGCGACGAAGGGCGTCAACGTCAATGCGATAGCGCCAGGCTATATCGCGACCAACAATACCGCCGCGCTGCAGGCCGACGAGGTGCGCAACAAGGCGATCCTCGACCGTATCCCGGCCGGGCATTGGGGCAATCCGAGCGACCTGGGCGGCGCGGCGGTGTTCCTCGCCAGCGGGGCGGCGGATTATGTGCAGGGGCACATCCTCGCCGTCGACGGCGGATGGCTGGCACGCTGATGGGCAAGTTCCTCGCCTTTGGAGAGATCATGCTCCGCCTGTCGCCGCCAGGGCGCGAGCTGATCCTGCAGACGCCGAAGTTCGATGTCTGGGTTGCGGGAGCGGAAGCGAATGTCGCGACCGCCCTCGCCCGGCTCGGGCATGACGTCGGATTTGTAAGCGCAGTACCAGACAACGATCTGGGCGACAGCGCCGTCGCGACCCTGCGCGGACACGGGATCGACACATCCGGCATCCAGCGGCGTGGCGACCGGATGGGACTGTATTTCGTGACCTCGGGCGCCGGCATGCGCGCGACCGAAGTAATCTACGACCGCGCGCATTCGAGCTTCGCCGACGCGCCCGCCGACGCGTGGGACTGGAATACGCTGTTGAAAGGTGTCGATCGCCTGCACCTGTCCGGTATCACCCCGGCGCTCGGCTCCGTCTCCGCCCAAGCCGCAATCGCCGCCGCCGAAGCGGCCGCCGCGCGTGGAATCGCGGTGTCGTTCGACGGCAATTGGCGCGGCAAATTGTGGGAGCGCTGGGACGGCAACCCGCGCGAGATCCTGTCGAAGATCGTCGCGCACGCCGACCTTATGTTCGGCAACCATCGCGACATCGCGTTGCTGCTCGACAAACCCTTTTCCGGCGACGGCGAGGATCGCCGCCGCGAGGCCGCCGAAGCCGCCTTCGCCGCGTTTCCCAAGCTCCAGACGATCGCCTCGACCGCGCGGCACGTCGAGGATGCCGACCGTCATCGCCTGTCCGCACGGATCGATACGCGCGACGGGCATGCGCAGAGCGAGGAGATCACCCTTGCCGGCATCGTCGACCGGATCGGCGCGGGCGATGCGTTCGCGGCGGGCGTGCTTCACGCGCTACGCTCGGGCGGCAGCAGCGACGACGCCGCACGCACCGGCCTCGCGCTGACCGCGCTCAAACATTCGCTGCCGGGCGACGCCAGCCTGTTCCGGCAAGCCGACATCGACGCATTTCTCGAAGGGGGTCTGGATGTCCGGCGCTGAGATCGATCGCCGCACGTTGATCGGCAGCGGGCTTGCGGGTCTCGCGCTCGCCACGCCCGGCATCGCCCGCGCGCAGTCGGCGGGTGGCGCGGCGCATATCGCCTGCCCCGCTGGCACCTTCATCGGCGAGCGCTCCGGCAGCGGCGTGATGAACTTCCGCGGCATTCGCTACGGCCGAGCCGAGCGGTTCCGTGCGCCGACGCCCGAACCACGTGCCATCGCGCCGATCCGCGCCGTACAATGGGGTCCGTCGAGCCCGCAGGCCGGCAAGGGCTATACCGGCGACGCGGCGGGCATCGCGGCGAACGAGGATTGCCTGGTCCTCAACATCTGGACGACGGGCAAGACCGACAAGCCCAAGCCGGTGATGTTCTACATCCATGGCGGCGCCTATTCGTCGGGAACGGGCTCCAGCGCGCTGTACAACGGCAGCCAGCTGGCCGAGCGCGACATGGTGGTGGTGACGATCAACCACCGCCTCAACGTGTTCGGCTATCTCTATCTCGCGCGGCTCGATCCGCGCTTCGCCGATAGCGGCAATAACGGCCAGCTCGACATCATCCTCGCGCTCAAATGGGTGCAGCAGAACATCGCGGCATTCGGCGGTGACCCGAGCCGCGTTATGGTGTTCGGGCAATCCGGCGGCGGCGCGAAGATCGCGACGATGACCGGCATGCCCGCCGCCAAAGGGCTGTTCAGCCGCGCGATCACGATGAGCGGGCAGCAAGTCACCGCGTCGGGACCGCTGAACGCGACGGCGCGCGCGAAGGCGTATCTCGGCAAGATCGGCAATCCGGGCTTCGACCAATTGCTCGCCATGCCGGTCGAGAAATTGGTCGATGGCCTGTCGGTGCCCGACCCGATCCTGGGCGGCGCGCTCTACATGGGGCCGGTGCTCGACATGAAGTGGCTGGTCCGCCACCCCTTCTATCCCGACGCCAATCCGATCGGGCTGTCGATCCCGATGATCCTGGGCAATTGCAGGCAGGAAACCGGCGCGTTCATCCCGCTCGACAGCCCCACGATCCAAGGGCTGGCCTGGGACAATATCGCCGAGCGCATGGCGCCGCAGTTGCGGATCGACGCGCTGCCCGAATGGGTCGTCGCCGAATATCGCGCGCGCTATCCGCAATGGACGCCCGAACAGGTGATGTACGATGCGACGACCGCCGGGCGCAGCTGGCGCGGGCAAGTGATCGAGGCGGAGGAGCGCGCCAAGGCGAACGCGCCGGCCTGGGTCTACCAAGTCGATTTCGCCTCGCGCACCGAACCCCGCCGCGGGGCGATGCACACGATGGACATTCCGCTGTCGTTCGGCACGCTCGACGCACCGGGATCGCAGACCGGGACCGGCGCGGATGCCCGCGCGGCGTCGAAGGCGGTGCAGGACAGCTATGTCGCGTTCGCGCGGACGGGCGATCCCAACCATGCCGGCATGGCGCTGTGGCCGAAATACGACCTGGCGAAGCGTGCGACGATGATCTTCGACACGAACAGCCGCATCGAGAACAACCCGCGCCGGTGGCAGCGCGAGCTGTTCGCGCGCATCCCCTACATCCAGCCCGGCACCTGAGATGACGATCGACCGCCGGACCGCGATGCTCGCCACGCTCGGCGCGGCGATCGCCGGCAAGGTAGCCGCGCAGACCGCGCCGCCGACGGTCAAGACTGGCGGACTGCCGATCATCCTGTCCGAACCCAGCGAGACGATCGACCTCTGGCCCAAGGATCCGCCCGGACGACCGACGACGCTGCCCGTCGAAATCTCGAACGAGCGCAGCAAGGATCCGGCGCGCAACGACCGCGCGGTGGTCGGCGTGTCGGTGCCGCGGCTCGCGGTGTTCCGGCCGGCCAAGCCCAACGGCGCATCGCTCATTGCCTTCCCCGGCGGCGGGTATATCCGCATGGCGATCGACAAAGAGGGGTACGAAGTCGCCCGGCTGCTCGCCGCCAAGGGTTTTACGGTGTTCGTGCTGTTCTATCGCCTGCCGGGCGAAGGCTGGGCCGATCGCGCCAACGTACCAATACAGGATGCGCAGCGTGCGATGCGGTTGGTCCGCGCGAATGCCGGGAAATACGGCCTCGACCCGGCGCGTGTCGCGACGATGGGTTTTTCGGCGGGCGGGCATTTATGTGCCGACCTCGCCGCGCGGTTTGCGACCAAGACGTACGAACCGGTCGACGCCGCCGACCAGCTGTCGGCGCGGCCTATGATCGCCGCACCGATCTATCCGGTGGTGTCGATGGCGCAGTCGCTCGCGCATGCCGGTTCGCGCAAGGCCCTGCTCGGCGACGATCCGACGCCGGAGGCGATCCGCGCGCATTCGCCCGACCGCAATATTGCGGCGGACACGCCGCCCTGCTTCCTCTGCGCCGCGGCGGACGATGCGACGGTGCCGCCCGACAATACGTTGATGCTGCACGCGGCGTTGCGCGCCGCGAAGGTGCCGGTCGAACTGCACATGTTCGATCAGGGCGGCCACGGCTTCGGTCTGCACGGCGTGATCGGTAAACCGGCATCGGCCTGGCCCGATCTGTTCCTCGCCTGGGCCAAGACCAAGGGCTGGTTCTAGCGCCTATTTCGCGTCGGCCAGCGCCGCGATCAGCGTTTCCATGTGCGCGATATACGTGCCCGTCGAAATGCCGACCACCGGCTTGGGATCGAGATAGGGCGAGGTATCGGTCGCATCGCCGACGCGCGTCGTCGAATAGTCGCCGGGTGTCGGCGTCTTCGATCCGTCGCGCGTATAGCGGTTGCTCGTCATCCTGATCTGAGTCGGCCACCAACCCGACGAATTGAGCGAGCCGACCAGCGCATCGGGGGTGTTCGCCGACAGATCGGCATTGCGATCCGATCCCGCGCCCATTTCCGCCAGGTAATAGCGGTCGAGCGGCCGGCGCACGGTCGATTTGACTGGTGAATCCTTCGCCACCTCGCCCGGCTGCATCGCCTTCAACGCGTCGTACGCGCGGCGCAGCTTGGGCACGTCGAGGTGCCGGAACGAGCTGTAATGGCCCAGCGTGTTCTGCGGATTGTCGTCGACATAATATTCGCCGTTGACGACGTTCGACCCACGGCGATGGACGTAGAGCGGCCGATTGGTGCCGATCTCCAGGAAGGTCGGATAGGTCTTGCCATCCTTGTTGAGCTCGGGCGGCGACTTGACCGAGTCCAGCCAGTCGAGCGCCTCCGGCACGCGCTTCAGGAACTTCGGGTCGCCCGTCAGGCGATAGAAGGCCAGCAGCTGCTCGATATTGGCGTAGGTCGTGTGCGTGACGATGGCTGTCGGCTCATAGGTCCGCGCGCCGGTCGGCTTGAGATCGAGCGTGTATTGCAGCCCCCAGCCCGCCTGCGGCGCCGGCTGTTGCGTGCGGACGTAGATGTCCATCGCGCGATCGATCGCGCCGAGTACGCGCTTGTCGCCGAGTACTTGCCAGACCTGGATCAGGAAGCGGATATTCTCGCCCGCGACATCGTCGTTGAACGTGATGAAGCTCGTATAATCCGGCTTGCCGTGATCGATATACGGAAACTTGGTCGCCGGATAACGCTGCGGCCAGCCGCCGTTCGGATATTGGCTCTTGAGCACGAAATCGATCGATTTGTGCAGCGCCGGCAGATACCTGGCATCGCGCTTCTCGGCGTAGAGTCGCAACAGGAACTGCATCGCCTCCGACGTGCCGGCGTCGTCGAACGTCGCATTGTCCCAGAAGTGCTGGAATTCCTCGAGCCGCCAGGCGTTTTTGCCGATTGTCGCATACCATTTGGCGATCGACGCCTTGCCGCCGAAATCGATGAAATAGTGCCATCCACCGGCAGGCTGCTGCCCGGCTATCAACGCGGCGGCGGCCTTCTCGGCGGCTCGGTAATAATATTCGTCCCTGGTCGCGTGATAGGCATCGAGGAACAGGTGGCCCATCGTCCCGGTTCCGGGCGGCTGCACCCAGACCATCGTCGGATACGCCTCCATCTCGCCCCAGCGCCGCGACATATCGGGCAGGTACGACCAGACATAGCCGCCGCGCACCGATGCCTTATCGACCATGAACTGCGACGCGCGCTTCATCGTCGCCAAGATGTCGGCGCGCGTCGCGGCCTGAGCGGCGGGGACCGCGAACACCATCAGAGCCGCTGCCCCGACCGAAGCCATCAATCGACGCACACGCATTCTCCTCGGCCAAAAGAAGCCGGTGCGGAGGACTAGCCCCGCACCGGCAGGTTGAGGACTCGATCAGAAGTTGAAGCGTACGCCGGCCAGGAATTCGCGACCGGTATGGTGATAGACCGACAACAAGTCGCGGCCGTCGTTGAACTGGTCCTGATACTGGTCGGTCAGGTTGATCCCTTCGAACGTCAGCTTCATCCACTTGGTCACGGTGATCTGCGCCGAGGCGTCGATATTGACTGTACGGTTGTAACCCTGACTGTCGATGCCCTGGGTACCGACCGCATCGCTCAGATACCGCGAACGATAGGCCGCGGAGACGCGGGCGCTGAGCACCTTGTCTTCATAGTAGAGCGTCGCGTTCGCGCTGTCGCGCGACAAGCCGGTCAGGTCGCCGACCTTCACCACCGCGCCGGTCGAACTCAGATATTTGATGCTCGACGTGACGTGGGTGTAGTTCAGCAGCACGCCGAAATTACCCAGGAAGCCCGGCAGGAACTTGAACGGCTGCTGGAAATTGATCTCGATCCCGCGCAGCTTTCCGCCCGGCGTGTTGCGCGGTGCCGAAAACACCCAGTTCGTCAGCGACGGGTTGCAGATGCCCGGGTCGAGGCTGCCGCACGCGGCGACCGCCAGGCTGTCGGGCAGGCCGAACGGGTTGTTGCTGAACGCGCCCGACGACTGCACGGTCTGGACGAAACTGCCGATGTTCTTCTGGAACAGCGCGACGGAGAACAGCGCGCCCGGCATGTAATACCACTCCGCGGCCGCATCGAGCGTGGTCGCGCGGAACGGGTCGAGGTTGGGGTTGCCGACCGATACCGACCGGTTTGCGCCCGATACCGACACCGTCGCCGACGGCGCCAGGCTGGTCAGATCGGGCCGCGCCATGACGCGCGCCGCGGCGAGACGGATCTGGAACTTGGGCGAGAATTCGAACACCAGGTTCGCCGACGGCAGCCAGTCGTCATATGTCCGCGACACCGTCAGCGGCACCGCCGCGGTGCCGATGAACGAATAACCCTGGGAGCGTTGGAAGGTCTGGACGTAACGCACGCCGGCATTGCCGCGCAGATTGAACGCGCCGAAGTCGCGCTTGAAATCGAACTGCAGGAAGCCGCTCTTGTCATGCTCGGCGACTTGGACGTTGCCGGCAAGCCCCGGCTCGATGCCGAGCTTGAAGGTCCCACCGCGCGCGGTCGGATCCTCGAGCCCGAAATATTGCGCCGCCTTGAAATAATCGGAGTCGAAGAAGGTCTGGCCTTCGATCGTCACGATCTGGCCGAACTGGTTGAGATCGCGGTCGGCGGGCAGCGTGCAGCAGGCGAGGTTGGTATCCTGCGCCGCGGTCGTGCCGTTGCTACGCCGCAAGTCAGTCGCGGCGAAACCATAGCCCTTGTACGCCGCACCGCCCGACACCGTGAAATCGTCGGTCACGTCCCATTTGAAGCTGAACGCGCCGGTCTCGTACGTGTTCTTCGCCGAAGCGGAACGCAGGCGCAGCTGGCTCAAAACCCAGCCGGTGCCGTTCGCCAGATTGGCGTTGCCGAAGTTGAACGTCGGGCGCTGGCGATTGGTATAGTCGTAACCGTAACCCTGGACGTTGTAGAGGTCGAACGTCACCGTATTCTGGATCGGATTCTGGTGGTTCGATTCCGAATGGCCGGCGACGAAGTTCATCGAGAAGCGGTCGCCGAATTTCTGGTCGAGGTTGATCGTCAGCTGCTTGAACTTGGTGTCGAGCCGATCGAAGCGGTTCTCGACGCGCAGATCGACGTCGTTGAAGGTGCCTGCAATCAGCGCACCGTTGTTTACCGTCGCGGTCAGCACGTCGATATCGGCCACCCCGCAGGTCGTCGCGCGGTTCGCGGCGGTGCAAGCACCCGCTACCGAGAAGCCGTTGGCCTCCAGATAGCGCTCCTCACGCGTCGCCTTGAAATCGGCGTAGAGGCCGTCGATGCTGACCGTCGTGCTCGGCGTCGGCTTCCACTGGATCGACCCGGTCAGGCCGATGCGCTGCTGGTCGTCGATATAGAAATCGTAGCGCGGGAAACGCGGGTGGAAGAGATTGTTCGCGTCGATACACGCCTGCGTCGTCGATGGCGCATTCGCCGGCGTTGCCGGATAAGCGCAGGTCGTGCCAAGATAACTTTGGAACCCCGGGGCGGCGCCGGCGGTGTTGGTCGTCCAGCGCACGGTCGAGAACCCACTCTCGACCAGCTTGCGCTTCGTGTAGGCGCCCGACACGAGCACACCGAACGTCCCGTCCTGGTTCGACCACGACACCATCAGCGCGGCGCGCGGCGAGAATTTTTCGGCGAGGTCGTTGTAGCTGCCCTGCGCCGATGCCGCGACGGTGAAGCCGGACTTGTAGTCGAACGGCCGCGCGGTGCGCAGATCGACCGTCGCGCCGAGCGACCCTTCCTCGGTCGCCGCATCGGGCGTCTTCTGCACCGTGATCGCGTTGAACAGGTCGGCGGCGAACACGTTGAAGTCGAAGCCGCGGCCACGATTGGTGCCGCCCGACGCGTCCGATCCGCCGGCGGTCGCGATCGCTTCCATGCTGTTGATGCGGACGCGCGTAAATTGTGGGCCGAGGCCGCGGACCGAGATCGACCGGCCCTCGCCGCCGTCACGCGACAGCGCGACACCGGGGATACGCTGGATCGATTCCGACAGGTTGAGGTCGGGGAACTTGCCGATGTCCTCGGCCAGGATCGAGTCGATCGCGACCGCCGACGACTTCTTCTGATCGAGCGCGCGCGCCAGGCTGCCGCGGAAACCCGTGATGATGATGTCGGTGCCGCCGCTCTGGTCGTCCTGGGGCGCATCGGCTGCGGGTGCTGGGGCGGCCGGATCGGCTGCCGGCGCGGTCTGCGCGTTCGCCGCACTCGCGGTCACCGCGATCGCCAGTACAGCCAGCGACGCCCCGCCCCGCCGAAGATCGAATTTGAAGCCCTTGCGCATGTCTTCC
Organism: Sphingomonas panacisoli; assembly: GCF_007859635.1. Lineage (NCBI taxonomy): Bacteria > Pseudomonadati > Pseudomonadota > Alphaproteobacteria > Sphingomonadales > Sphingomonadaceae > Sphingomonas > Sphingomonas panacisoli. Next base: position 2,088,557 of record NZ_CP042306.1, read on the forward strand.
TCCCTGAAGATGCGGCCGGCGGTTTGCCCGCCGACCCTTATTGTCGATCGATCGAATTCCATGGCCTCGCCGGACCGAGCCGCCGTTCCAGCGCCGAGAGACGCAGCCGACCGTCGCCGATCGCGGCGCGATGTTGCGCCGGCAGCGTCGCCGACGCGCCGCGCCCGCAGCGATCCGCCAGCGCCAGCCAGGCCAGCGCTTCACCGACGCGTGTGGCCGGCTCCAGGCACACCCGTTGGATGTCCTGATCGAACGTCGCGAAAAAGGCCGGCTCGCCTTGCATCCTCTCAAGCGTCTCCCGCGCTTCCTGCAGGGACCATCGCGCACTATGGACACCGGTGTCAATCAGCGATCTGCATAGCCGGAACAACATCCAGTGGAGGAAGCCAAGCCGAGCGCGATCGTTGCCGTCGAACGCGCCTTGCCGGGCCATCAACTGCTCGGCGTAGATCGCCCAGCCCTCCTGGAATCCTGCCGTATATTCAAGGCGTAAGGCATGCGGCTCCGCACGCGCGTCGAGCGGCATCTGGACCATGTGGCCGGGAAGCAACTCGTGATGAACGACGCTCGCCAGGCTCCAATCGGGTCGGCGGCGAATGTCCGAAAGATCGACGAAATAGCTTCCTGGCGTCCCGTTTTGGCCGGGAACGACGCGATATCCGCCCTTTTTCGCCAATTCTTCCACCGGTGTCATTCGCCGCGCCGCGACGTTCACGCATTCGGGCGGCAAGGACCCGAACAGGCCGGGCAAACGGCCTTTCGCTCGCGCGAGCCAGCCATTCATGCCGGCGACGGCCCGGTCGCGCCCCTCGGCATTGTCGGAGTAGAGGAATTGCGGGTCGCGGAATGCGGCGCGGAATCGCTCGCCGGTGTTGCGCCCCTGATATCCAAAGCGCCGCAGCAGGTCGTCGGCTTCAACGGCGGTCTCGCTGGCCAATTTCTCGATCCGGCGGTGAATCGTTGCCGCGTCGCGACCGCCGAATTGGCGATCGATCAGCAAGTCGTAATAGGCAGCGCCGTTCGACAATCGTCCCATGCCGACATCGCCGGCTTGCGGCGCCAGCGCGACGAGCACACGCGCTTGTTCGGCGAGCGCCGATAATGTTTGCGCAGGAGCCCGATCGGTAACGGTCAGCATCCCGGCGACGGTCCGATCGAGCGCATCGGGCGGCAACACGATCCCCGCCGCCGCTTCGCGTTTGATCGCGGCCGTATCGGTGGCGATGCGATCAGCAGCATCGGGCGCGCCGAGATCGCGCCAGGCACCGCTAGTCGGCGTCACCGAATAGGGCGATCGTCCGAGCCGACCGTAGGGCATGATCGCGGCGATCCGCGCGTCGATCACCAGCCCTTCGCGCGCCGTTTCGAGGTCGAGCTTCGCGCCGGCCGAAAGACCAGCTTCCCGCACGCCGCGCAGTTTCGCCAGTTTTGCGGTCGGCGTATCGAGCTTGGCGAGGCTGTCGAGCGTCGCTCGCAACGCGGCATCGCCGTCTGCGGCCTCCGCGATATTGGGGATCACCGCCAGCGCAGCCGCGCCTGCGAGAAACGACCGGCGCCGGATCATGGCCGCCCCGCAATCGCCGCGGGCGCGGCGGATAACGTGAGTTCGGGTCCGCGCCGCAACCGCGCACCGTCGAAATCGAAGCTCTGAATACGGTGATCGAGCGCGGCCTGGGCGAGGATCTGGCGGCCGTCCTTCGACCAGACCGCCCCCTGCCCCCAACCGCCCATCCGCGCTTCGGTGACCTTGACCAGCCGATCACCCGCGATCCGCCAGATCTGCAGCAAGCCATGGTCCGACCAAAGCCGCGCCCCGCGTGGCAGGTTCGATCCATTGTGCACGATCACCGCGACGAAGCGGCCGTCGGGGGACATCTTCACGCCTTCGGGCGTCAGCCCGACGGCGACGGTGTCGACGACGGCGGATGTTTCCCCGGCCAGATCGATCAGGCTGATCGTATCGACGTTGCGCCCGCCGCCGCCGATATTGCCGACCACCGCATATCGTGGGCCGGCGGCGTCGATCGCGTAGGGCCGCAACCCTCCGGCGAGGCTCGTCTCGTCTAAACTCAAGCCGCTCTCGGTCACCGTGACGATGCTGATCCGGTGATCGCCGTCGCGCGTGACGAGCGCCTTGCGGCCATTGTCGTAGAACAATGGTTGCGCGGGCGACGATGTCGCCGGACCGACCGCTATCGTCGCGACTGGCGACAGGCGGCCCTTCTCGAAAGCCAACAGCGACAGCGTCCCCGCCGCGCGGTTGGCGATCAGCACGCGCCGCCCGGCCGGATCGATCGCGACACCCGACGCTCCGGCGCCGGCACGGATCGACGAAACCAACGTCATCGACCGGAGATCGATCACCGAGACGCGGTCGTCGGGTTCGATATCCGTGCCGTCCGCGCGCACCTTCCGCGCGCACGTCACGATCGCATAGGCGCCGTCGGGCGTGATCGCGACGCTGCGCGGCGGCCCGATCAGGCTGGCCGGCGCGGCGATCGTCGCAACCACGCGCAGCTTGCCATTGCCGAAGTCGATCACCGACACGTTGTCGCCACCGAGCGGTGACGGCACGACCTGCCGCCCATCGGCCAGCACTTGCTTGCCATCGCTCGCCGACACCGCGATGTCGGCCTGGGCGGGCATCGCAATCGCGCCGAGCAGCAGCCAGACCCGCCTAACGGTCATTTATTCCGGCGCGCCGTCGCGGGTGGCAGCGCGACGACATTGTTGAGCATCGTCACTTCGGGCGTACCACCCGGCAGAGCCACGCGGATCCGCCACCCTGCGCCCGCACCCGCCGGTAGCGGCAGCCGCACGATCGCCGTCTTGGGCAGCAGATCGAGCGGCGCGGCGAGCGTGGGGAGATTCGCGGTCGCGGCCACCTTGCCGGACGCATCGACCAACTCGACCCGCCCGCCCGCGGCCGCGACCGCGCCGAGGCTGTGAACGGTGACCGACGCCGTGCGCCCGACGATCGCCACATCGTCCGTCCCGATCCCCAGATCGGCGCGGCGTTCGGTCGGCAGGCCCGGCGTCTCCAGCGTGAATTCCAGCACCGTCGTCGTGTGCGGCGCGAAGCTGACCTCGACCGATCCGCTGCGTTCGAGCGTCACCTCGCTGGCCATCGGCGTACCGTCCGCCGTATCGCCGCCCGAACCACTGGTTCCCGCTGTCATCCGCCACTTGCCCGCGGTCACGTTCCAGGTCGACATCGTCGCCGGCTGCGGCACGTCGCTGGTGTTGTAGGCGACGACCTTGAAATGCCCCGGTGTCGCGCCCGGCACCAGGATCGCGACCATCTCCGACGCACCCGGTTTGGCGAAACGCCAGCTGACGGTGTTGCCCGGATAGGTCTGGTTGCGCACTAGCGCGATCCCGCCGAGCCGTTGCCGCTGGAGCAGATCGTTGGGCATGTCGACGCGGTCGGTCCACCAATGCCCTTCGGTGTACATATACATGCGCTGCGTCTTGTACGTGATCGCGCCGGCGGCCTGATCCTCCAGCAGCTTGCGGTCGCCCGTCGAGTCCCAGCCGGCGACACGGCCGAAGTCGCTTTTCGTGCCGGCGAGCGCCTTGCCCCAATTGGGCTTGCCCAGGACCGCCACGACATTCTCGTTGAGATCGCTCAGCGATCCCAGCCCGGTCCGCGCCGCGCGACTGAGGATCGGGGTCAGATACTTGGCGTCGCCGGTGAAGCGATACGCCGCCCAGGCCGACTGATACGGCGTCGGCAACCCGCCGCCGTCGCCGACACGCTCGGCATCGGTGCGCCAGTTGATCTCGTTGGGATAGGTCCAGCTGCCGTCGGGGCCCTGTTGGCCGTGCGCCATCCAGCCGTCGATCACGCCGGTGACGAGGCCGGTCGCGACCGGGTTGCCGTTGAACACGCCCATCAGGATCGGCGCGTGCATGACGGTGAAGCTGTACGGCTTCTGCCATTCCCACGGCCCCTCGCGATAGACGGTGCGGCCGCCATACCAGTTGGTCGCGAAGTGCAGGTGGCCGGCAGCATTCTTCAGGATGATCTTTTCCGACAGCGCCTTGACCGTCGCCATCAGCCGCTCGATCGCCTTGGGTTCGCCCCAGTTGAGGTACAGCCGCTCGCCGTCCGAATTGAGCCCCTCCTCATAGGCATGGAGCTCGTCGGTGGTGATCGTCCCCAAACCGTTGGTCCGCATGCCGTTGGTGTAGACCGCGTCCGACAGCGCGCGCAGCGATGCGTTGATCTTGTCGGGTTCGACCCCCATCAGCGCGAGACCGGGCCATTGCTCGGTCAGATCGACATCGTCCGAAATCCCGCCGCCGAAGTCGCCGTACGGCACTTGGCGATTGTCGATCCACCAGTTCACGAAGCGGCTGGTGAGCCTCAGATCCTCGAGCTGACGGAACGCCCAGAGCGGTACGCCGGCGGGCGGCGTCGGCTGGGTGAAGGCAGGCATCCCGCTCGCGCCGTAGCTGATGTCGGCCCAGTAACGGCGCCCCTCCAGATTGTCGGGATCGACACGGAGCAGGTCGGTGATGTCGCCCTTCACGCGGCGGAACAAAGCCTCGCGCCCTGACGCGGTATGCTCCTCGACCAGGAAGCCCCAATTGTCCTTCACTTGGTTGAAGCGGTCGGCGATATGCTCCTTTTTGGCTTCGTCGCGGTCTTTGAACACCAGCCGAACATTCATGCCGTCGAGGCTCGACGCACCGAAATCGGCCGCAGCGCTGGCGACGGTGATGTAGAACGGGTCGTTGGTCAGGATGCGGTCGCGCAGGTCGAGCCAGACGGTGCGCTTCTCGCCCGGCTTCACCGACACGGTCACGTCGATCATGTCGCGGTCGGGCCAGATCGGATCCTTGATCCGGATGTTGAGCGGGATCACGCCGTCTTTGTTCGGCGTCGCCTTCAGCGCGGGAATGTCGAGCGCGATGCCGTCGAGCCCGTCGCGCGTATTGGCCCAGGTATAGTTCCATGCGCGCGCCAGCGGCTTGCCCGGAAAGGCGTCACCGAAATCCGACGGGATGAGGATGTGGACGAGCGGCGCCTCGTCGCCGTCACGGACTGCGCCGGCCGCATCGGTCGCGCTTCCCGCCCCCGGTGCCGCCGCACCGGCGCTGGCCGGCAGTGCGACGACGGTCGCGCGCTCGTTCGCGGGGAAGCGACCGGCAATATAGCTGTTGAGCGGCGCGAGGTTCGCAAAGCTCGGCGCGGTCTTGCTGTTGATCGTGTAGCTGAGTTTTAGCGTTCCTTTCGGCTCGGCCCCGTTCTTGACGTCGTACGCCCAGATCTCCTGGATCGGCGTTTCCTGCGCGACGTTGGTGAAGCGCAGTCTGCCGCCGGTCTTGTCACCGAATGCGGCGATCGACTTCTCGACGCCTTGCGGGCGCTTGGCGATCAGGCCGAACGTGCCGCCGTCCGCCGCATAGTCGAGCGCGCCGTAGGCCGCCCCGCGGATTTCGACGCGGTTGACCGTCTCGCCCTGCGGCACCGTCAGCTCATACGCCTTCCCGCCTTCGACATAGGTATTCCAGTCGGGGAGCTCGAAATAATCGTCGCGGCCAGGCAGGCGCGAGCGGTTGTAGACACCGGGCCAGGTCGTCTCGGCGATGCCGTCGACGCCCTTCCACATCCATTCCTTCAGATCCTTGGCGTCAGCGAACTCGACCTTGCGGATCGTGGTCGCGTCGGCGGTGAGTAGCGGCGGCGACGCGCCGTCGAAGCCGTAGCGATGCAGGAACGCCGTGCGTTCAAACGCGGTCGTGACGGGCGCGCTGCCTGTCGGTGCGCTGTTGTTGGCAAGCGCGGCGACGGCGCCGGCGTCGAGCATCTGGTCGTAAACGCGGATTTCATCGACATCGCTGCCGCGCATAAAGCTGTAGCGACTCTGAACCTGGTGCGGCGAGATGATGCGGCCCGCGAGCCCGAACTGATCGAGCCCGGCGTCGAGCACCGCCTTGCCGTCCTTGCGCGCGACTTCCTTGCCGTCGACGAACAGCCGCACGCCGACCGCTTCGTCCCAGGCGAAGGCGATGTGATGCCAGTCGGTCGGCGACGGCAGCGTCGCCATGCGGAACGACACACGCTCGCGCGCCAGATTGTTGTCGGTGACGAAGGCGTCGAAGCCGTGGCCGTTCCAGTCGATCCGCAGGAACGCCATGTCCCAGCTGCTATGGTCGGCGAACCCGGTGCGGAACAGCACGAACGGCGCCGCGCCGACGGGCGTGCGCGAGCGCCAGAAGAACGATAGCGTCCCGCGCCGCGCATAGATATTGCCCGGCGCTTTCCACGCGACATAGCCGTCATCCTGCCATTCGATCGCGCCGCCCGCCTTGCCGGTGGGGACGATCGCGACCTTCGACTGGAAGTTCGGGATGGCGTCACCCCCCGCCGTCTCCGCGGTCAGGTTCTTGTCGGCCGAAACGTGGAAGAGGAGGTGCGGTCCTTGATCCTGCGCCAGCGTCGCGCCACCGAGCATCGCGCTCGCCCCGCCGGCCATCGCCAACCACATCGCCGCCCGGATTCGCATCGCCAGCCACCCTCTCTCACGGGACGGAGCCTGATGCGGCTTCTCTACCCAACGCGAGTCATAAGCGAGTTATGACACCGGTGTCTATCGGATAAATTGTCGCAAGCGCTGTCACTCCGATCATTCACAACTTTGCGACTGGCGCCCCGTTGACGTGGACGCGGTCGAGCGAGAGGCCGTTGGTGAAGGCGATTTTGCTCGGCGTCGTCACCCCGTCGAAATCGCAATCGCGCAACCGCACGCGCTCGATCGGCGCGCCGGGCAGCCCCTGCGAGTCGAGCGCCATCACCGATCGCCGCGCCGTCAACCGATCGACCGTCACGTCGCGCAACACCGGCACGAAGCCCCCTTTTGCGCCTTCCTCATAATTGAAGTCGCACGCAATCACCGCTTGCTTGACCTCGCCGACCGCGATGTCGCGATAGTGAAAACCTTCGAGAACACCGCCGCGCATCGCGTTGTTTTTGAAGCGGATCGCATAGTCCAGATTGGGGCTGTCCATCGTGCAACGTTCGGCGAAGACGTTGCTGACGCCGCCCGAAATCTCGCTGCCGATCGTGATTCCGCCATGTCCCTCGCGCATCCGGCAATGGCGGATGACGAAGTTGCGGCTCGGCATCGCAACGCGGCGACCATCTTCGTTGCGGCCGGACTTGATCGCGATGCAATCGTCGCCGGTATCGAAGGTGACATTATCGATCAGCACGTCGGTACACGATTCCGGATCGCAGCCGTCGTTGTTCGGACCATGCCCCAAAATGTCGAGATTCCGCACGATGACGTTGCGCGACAGCACCGGGTGGACTTGCCAGAACGGCGCACCGCGTAATTTGACGCCCTCGATCAGGACGTTCTCGCACAGGTACGGCTCGATAAAGGCGGGGCGGAGCAGGTCCTGGGCGCCGAACACGCGTTTCTCGACCGGCGTCCTGGCTTCCGCCATCTCGAACAGCCGCCGCCGCGCCGCGCGTTGATCGGGCATGCCGTCGCGCCAGCCGTTATCGACCGTGCCTTTCCACGGCCCTTTCCACGACCACCAGTGCCGATCGCTCGCCTGGCCGTCGAGCGTGCCGGCGCCGGTAATCGCGATGTTGCGCTTACCGTGCGCATAGATCAGCGGCGCGAGCCCCATCATCTCGACGCCTTCGAAGCGCGTGAGGACGGTCGGGAAATCCGCCGGGTCGGTGCTGAAGGCGATCGTCGCGCCCGCAGCGACGTGAAGTTCGACATTCGACTGAAGTTCGATCGGCCCCGTAAGAAACCGACCGCCTGCAACGATCAGGCGACCGCCGCCCCGCGCCGACAGATCGGCAATGGCGGTCGCGAAGGCGCGACCGTTGAGCGTGGTCCCGTCGCCCTTCGCGCCGTAGTCGGTAACCTTGGCCGACCGCCCGGGAATCCGCGGCGGCCGGATGCGCCAGACGATCTTCCTTGCCTGATCCCACGGATCGCCGCCGAGCGCGCTGGCGCGAACCGGCACTGCCGCGAGAGCGACTGCGCCACTGGCGATGACTTCACGCCGATCGAACCGCATCGCACCCTCCCCGTTGTACGGCGTGCAATCTATCGACGGAAACCGGTGTCATCAACCCGCCCGTAAAACGCGAAGACTACGGCTCCAATTTAGATTTGGGTGCGATCCTCCGCTTCGAACGCACCGCGGATCAGTTCGTGGCGCTCCATGCTCTTGTACATGTGCGCACGCGCGGCGTTGCGGGCGGCGGCGGGATCGCGTTTCCTGATCGCCGCGAAGATCGCGGCATGGTCGTCGGCGATGGCGCGGATATATTCCTCGCGCGGCACCCCGTCGCTGTTGCGCAGGTACACGGTGCGCGGCGGCACCAGCCGAACGCCGAGGAATTCCGTGAAGCGAACGAAATAGTCGTTGCGCGTCGCGCCGGCGATCGCGGCGTGAAAGGCGGTGTCGGCGTTGACCGCGACATCGACATTCTCCGACGCGATCAGCGCTGCGATCGCCGCGTCCATGGCATCGAGATCCCCGTCGTCGCGGCGAGCCGCGGCGAGGCCCGCCATCTCTTCCTCCAGCGGCGTGCGCATTTCGAACAGGCGATGGACGTCGTCGATCTCGCTCAGTTCGTCGGGGGTGATCTGGAACGCCTGATAGCGCGCGCTTTCGGCGACATAGGCGCCCGACCCGCGACGCGAGACGAGCAGTCCCTTGGCCGACATCCGCGCGAACGCCTCGCGCACGACGGTGCGGCTGACGCCGGTGCTGTCGACCACCGCTTTCTCGCTCGGAAAGCGCGATCCCGGCGGCAATTCGCCCGACAGCACGCGACGTTCGAGGTCGATGACGAGCTGGTCGGCGAGTTTGGCGCTGTTGCTGGCGGCGGTCATCATGGTCGTCATAGCATCGAAGCCGGTCTGTCCTATCGGGAATTCGACCGTGGCTGCGCACGGTATTGCAACGCGAGCGCGGGCGGCGGCGCGTTGTGCGGGTAGGTCGCCCGCCCCCACGCCCAATTGGCGCGCGTCAGCAGCGCGTCGACCTCGTCCGGTTCTGGACGAATTTCCTTGTACGGCCATGCGGCGACGTTGCCGCGATAGGCCGCAAGGAAGTCGGTTGCCGACCGTAGCCCACGCCCCGCCGCATCGCGATAGTTCCACAAATCGTACCCAAGGCACCCGGCGATCTCCGCCACGTCAAAGGCGGGCGTCAGCGCGTAGATCGAATAATGCAGGCTGCGCGTGCGGGTCAGCTCGGCGGGGAGCTTGCCCGACGGGTCGAACTGCACCGCGATGCGCTTGGCGGGAAACGCTTCGACGACCGCCCGCGCGATCTCCGGCCGCCGGGCGAACAAAGCGTAATATGCGAGCTGATCGTCGAACCAGATGCCGTGATTGTTGGTCGCGGCGTCCTCCGCGCGGCCGGTCGGGCTCGTCATCATCCAGTCGATATAGCGGCCGAACCATTGCTCCAGCCGCCGTCCCTCGTCGCGGGTCAGCACGTGCGACGGCGCGATCAGGCCGATGGCGTCGATGACGGGCTGAAACGCGCTGGTGTCGAGCACGCCCTCCGCCCGCCCGTCCTCGCGCCCCGGCACGCCCTGCGCGAAGCGGGCGTTGGGGTTCATCGCCGTCGCGGGATCGAGAAACCAGGTGCGGACAAGCGTCGCCGCCTTCACCGCATAGCGGCGGTCGCCGGAATAAAAATAGGCCAACGACAGCGTCGTCATATCGTCGCTCATGCGGCCGATCGCGGTACGGTCGAACGCCGACGTGTCGCGCTGCGGATTGATCTCACCGTCGCGGCGGACATAGGGCAAGCCGTCGGGCTTGGCCGGGTCGGGCCACCAATAGGGCGCGATGCTGCGATAGTCGTGGCGATCGCTCGACGGCGGCAGAACGGTCTTGTCCATCACCGATCCGGGTCGATGCGTCAGGGCCGCGTCGGCACGACGGATCAGCACGGCGTACGCGGCTTTTAGAGTCGGATCGGTCGCGAGCGACGCCTTGATCGCTGTCAGTTCGCCCGGCTTGAGGAAGAAGGTCCGGCGCCCGCCAAACGCCGCCGCATAGCCGTCCACACCGCGGCAAGTTTGCGAACCGGCCGACAATCGCGCGAGCGGCGCGGTTTGGGCAGCCGCCGACAGCGGTATCGAAACTGCCAGCGCGAGAAAGGCGACACACCGAAACATCAGGGCGTCGCTCGATAGTCGATCGTCCACCCCATCCGCAGCGATCGGCCGGCTGCGAGGCCGTCGCGGCGACATTTGACGGCCGTGCGAAACGCCGCGTTCGGTGCGCGATACGTCGGCCCCGCCTCCCCCGCATTGCACGATCCTAGCCCATTCGCGGCGAAACCCGTCACTCGTCCCTCACCGAACGTTACCGCACCAGCCGAGACCGCGCGCGGCGCAGTGGAAAACGTCGCGAATTCCAGATCGATATGGTCGATCGCCGTGCCGGACGCGACGCTGATCGTGTCGCTGCGCGCGATCCGCCCTGGCGACAGTACGTAGCGCGTGACGATCGACACCCGCCGATCGTCGACCGCATCGTTGCCACCCATCCGGTCGAGTGCATCCTGTCGCCACGTTATCGTCGTCGTCGCGCCGGTTCGCGACACGCGGATGTCCTTGAACCAGGCAAGCGGCATCAGCACCGTGCCGTCGGTCAGCGTGATACGCGGCACAAGCTGCGGAAAGCTCGTATCGGCCGCACCTTGTAGCAGCCCGGGCGAAAACGGGATCGGGAAATAGGGATTGTGCATATGCTGCCCCTCCGCCCCGTCGATCGTCGGCAGGCCGATCACCGTGCCGCGATCGCGTACCGTCACCAGCGCGCGATCGTACGTACCGCGCGCGAACCACGTGGTGGTCGATCGTGGCAGCGCGTCCAGCCAGCGTCGGTAGTCGGCGGCCGTTACCGGCGGCCGGTCGCGATAGCCCAGGCCGTTCCAGATCGCGTTGGTGTAGAGATATTGCCGCGCCAGGCTGAGATTTTCGCCGAAGATGCGATGCTTGCCGCGATACGTGTCGGTGCGGCGGCCGTCGTCCCACATATCGACCGACCCCGTCGCCGGATCGGTCCAGAAATCGGCATAGCGCGCGGCGATCCGGCTCGAAAAGGCATAGGCCATGTCCTGCTCGGTCGGCGTCAGCACCTTGAACCGCGCCGCCGCAGTCAGGACTTCGAGGAAACAGGTTTCGCCGTACGGCCCGATGCTGCGGCCATATTCGAAACCTTCGCCGGTTTCGTTGAATCGCGGCAGCATCACATCGACCGACCGCCGCAACCAGCGCAACACGTCGGGCGTCGGCTTCATGTCGGTTTCGATCAGCCGCTGCGCGATCTCGCCGATCAGCAGCACACTGTACCGATCGAACCGCCCCTTCCCCTCGGTTTCGTCGGCGAACCCGTATTGTCCCGAATAGCGCCGGTAATGGTCGATCATGCGAGCGAGTAGCGCGTCGCTCGACGTCGCATCCTCCCAGCCCAGCAGATAGCGTAACCGCGCGATTGAGAAGGCGACGCCGTAATAGTTGTTGGGCAGATCGATCAGCGTCAGATCGGCGCGCACGAACCGTCGCCAGTCGAGCGAGATGCGCAATTTGGCGAGCGTCGCGGGGCGAACCGCGCGGTCGAACAGCCCGGCTTCGCGCAGCTTGTTGAGCGCGGACGCGTAGTAATAGATGCCCCAGCTCTCGTTCGGATCGTCCACGGTCAGATCGGCAATGTCGGCGAACTCGGTCAGCCGCTGCGCGAGCATCGGGTCGTCGCGCTTCGTGTCGAGCAGGCGATACGCCATCATCGCGGCGATCTTGCCCGGCAGGAACTTGTCGCCGCTTTCGAAGACCTTGACCCCGCCCAGCGTCATCGCGCGGCGCTCGCGCAGCAAACGATCGAGCAAGGCGTTGGTCTGCGGCATGATGCGGCCCTCGACCGTGTCGTTCATCGGCGCGACGTTGGCATAGACCGTCGCGGATTGCTCGGCACGGCCGCCAGTGGAGAACGAAGCGAGCAACGGCAGCGCCGTCAGCGCGACGGCGAGGCGCTTCATCGCCAGTTCTTTTTAGTCAGGTCGTAGAGCGCGGTGCCGGCCAGCACGAACGCGCCCGCGCCATAGAATTGAGTGTCGGTACGCGCCACCACGTCCGGCCGATCGCTGACCTGCTGCACCCAGCCGAGCATGCCGTCGGGCTGGATCGCCTGGCCGAGCGCGGACCAGCCCTTGATCGCGGCAGGCAGATAGGTCTTGCGATCGAGCAGACCGAGATCGACGCCGCGCGCAAAGGCGTAGACGAAGAACCCCGTACCGCTCGTCTCGGGCAACGCATCGGGACCGTTGTCGAGCAGCGACGGCGCCCAGTAACCGTTGGGCCGCTGCAGCGTGAGCAAGCGCGCCGCCATTTCGCGGAACAAGGCGACGTAGCCTGCGCGCTCGGGGTCGCGCGGGTCGAGCGTCTCGATGATCCGCACCAGTCCCGCCATCACCCAGCCGTTGCCACGGCTCCAGAACAGCTTGCGCCCCGCCGCGTCGCGCCGATCGAAGAACCGACTGTCGCGGAAGAACAGATGCTCGGATGGATCGAACAGATACGCCTTGGTCGCCGCGAACTCCGCGTGCGCGAACCGGGCGTAGCGATCGTCGCCGGTCGCCTTGGCCAGTTTGAGCATCGTGGGCGGCGCCATGAACAGCGCGTCGCACCAGCACCAGCGCGTCGTGCACGGCGGATCGCCGCCGGCTTCGTTCGGGACGAAAGCCAGCGCGTTACGCGGCGGGTTCGCCAGCAGATTGTCGAAATAGGCGCGCATCGGCGCGATCGCGGCGTCCCCCGCGCCGTTGCGCGACGCCCACAACCACGCTTGCCCGATCAGTTGATCGTCGGCGTGGAAGGGCCGGTCGCCGAGCCGCCATTGCTGCCCCTGCCCCAAATCCAGCAAGGTCTTGCGGTAGCGTGGATCGCGGTCGGCAAGCGCGGTCAGCGCCACCCAGAACGTCGCCTGCTGCCAATCGCGCGGATTGCGCGCGCTCGCGCGGCCCGCGAGCGGAACGCCCACCGTGTCGCGATGCGCGATCTGCCAATCCGCGACGCGTCTGGTCGCCGCCAAGATATCCGCCGGACGCGGCATCGTGGCCCGCGCGTCGGCCGCGGCGACGATCATCAACGGTAGACCCAACGCGATCATCGACGCCTTCTCCCTTGCCACGCGGTCCTAATGCATCACTGTCGATCAGGCCGAGTTGTATGTCAATTCAGCGTGAAGCTATCGTTCTGACAGCTCGAATTGCAACGCTTAGAACCAAAAAATCAAAAGCTGTATTACAAATTTGCCGATTTTGAGTTGACATCGGGCCGATCTCGGCGATGCTGGGACTGACACCGGTAGCAACGCTCTCGCAAGAGTCGAGCGAATGCCGGGCGATTTAGGGAGGCACCTGATGACGAAAGTTGGATTGCGCAGTGGCGTAGCGATTGGCGCGTTGCTGATCGCGGCACCGGCCTGGGCGCAAGACGCACCGGCACCGCAGACGAATGCGACGCCGAGCGCGGAGGCTCCTGCGGTGCCCGACAGCGACATCGTCATCTCCGGCTTCCGCCAATCCTATGCCGACGCCCTGCGCACCAAGCGCGACTCCGCGCAGATCACCGATTCGATTTCGTCGGACGGTCTCGGTCGCTTCCCCGATCTCAACGTCGGCGAAGCGATCCAGCGCATCCCCGGCGTGCAGATCAACCGCGAGGCCGACGGCCGCGCCGCGACGATCAGCCTGCGCGGCCTGCCCGGCACGTTCGCGCGCACGACGCTGAACGGCGCGGGCTTCGCCGATCCGATCCTCAACGGCTCGACGCCGCTCGGCGCATTCAACTCGGATATCTTCACGTCGATCACGGTCATCAAGTCGCCGACGGCGGCCGATCTGGCGGGCGGGCTGTCGGGCAATATCGACCTGCGCATCGCTCCCGCTTTGTCGCGCAAGGAAGGCGGCTTCATCAAGGTTTCGTATGAATACAACACGCTCGGCAAGCTCGGCACGCCCGCGACGACGATCGGCTATAATGGGCGCCTGAGCGACAATTTCGCGGTGTTCGGCGTGTTCGCCTACAAGCAGGAGAAGTTCCGCCGCGATTCGATCACCGTGAACAGCTGGAACAACAAGCTCGGCTCGATCCAGGTCGGCAACCAAGCCGTGCCGGGATCCAACCCGGTCTATGACGCGCTGATCGCGCAATATCCCGGCGGCATCTATTACCCCAGCCAGACGCGCCAGCTCGTCCGCTTCAATTCGGGCAACCTGTTCACCGGCGCAACCGGCTTCGAATGGAAGCCCACACCCACGCTCAAGATCGGCGCGACGGGGTTCTACACCCAGCGCAATCTCGACAAGTCGCTGAATTTCCTCCGCTATATCGACGCGGGGCCGGGCAACAACACCAACACCGCACTGACCGCGACCTCGGCGGTTTCGCACCTAACCCAGATCGGCACGCCCTATCTCGCGACGTCGCCGAGCGGCCAGCGTGCGTACATCAACAGTTTCTCGGCGGAGAACATCAACACGTTCGACTCGATCCGGTCGGAGCCGGGCAAGCAGCGCACCTATTCGATCACGCCCAAAGTGGAATTCGACAATGACGTCTGGCGGCTGAACGTCCAGGGCACCTATTCGCGCGCCAAGGTCGTCTCCAACCAGATCGAGCTCGACATCGTCCAGAACCCGTATCGCAACCTGAACGCGGCGGGGCTGAACGGCATCACCACGTCGGTCTATACCGGCGGCACCGATCTGTCGGGCTACACCGCCGTCCTGAACACGCCGAACGCGTCGCACATCCCGGTCGGCGGCTATCCACTGCCCGCGCCCGCCAACGCGGCGACCCAGAACGGCGCGCAACTGCCTGGTACCGCGGCTGGCACGCTGGGCGACCGGTTCGGCGCGACCGGCACCAACGGCATGAGCGAGAACCAGCTCGACGCGTTCCAGATCGACCTGACGCGCCGGTTCGAGGGCAACCCGTTCCTTTCCAGCCTGCAGATCGGGTTCCGCTACGAACGCCTCAACTACCTCTCAACAGGTTCGCGCAACACCGCATTGGGGGCGAACACCGGCGCCATCACGCAGGCGATGTCGCAGCAATTGTCCTACGCCAGCGACTTTTTCGGCGGCAAGGCGCCGGGCTACAGCGCGAATTGGCGGACGCTCGACGTCAACCAGGTGCTGGCCGCGATCACCCCGGTCAACACCGCGCCGCGATCGACGAGCAATCCCAACGGCCTGCCCGCGCAGTTCGCGTTCGACCCGAAGCTGGGCGTTTTCCTGACGCCCTATGGCCTGGTCAACAATTACTGGGATCCGAACTATTACAACAACAATTTCAACAACGAAAACAAGATCCTGTCGCTCTACGGCATGGGCAATTTCGACTTCAAGCTCGGTAGTGTACGGATCAGCGGCAATGTCGGCCTGCGTTACGAACGGACCAAGAATCAGGTCAACGCGCTCGATTGCGCCAATTGCAGCTCGACCAACGCCAACGCGCCGCTGCCGATCAACCACAGCCTGCTGACACGCACGTTCAATCGCACCTACGATTACTGGCTGCCCTCGGCGATGTTCAAAGCCGAGCTGACGAGCAAGCTGGTGCTGCGTGGTGCCTATTACAAAACCTATGTCCGGCCGCAGCCGCGCGACACGACGCCGATCACCTTCGTGCAGGAACCCGTTGCTCCCGTCCCGCCATCGGTCGTGCCGACGGTGTCGCCCTCCTACACCGTCACGCTCGGCGCGCCGTCGCTCAAGCCCTATACCGCGACGTCGTTCGACGCCTCGCTCGAATGGTATAACCGATCGGGCAGCATCATCGCGATCGCCGCCTACCAGAAGAACGTGAAGGGCTATATCGGGCCGATCACCGACAAGAACGTGCTGTGTCCGGCCGACGGCCGTTTCAACGGCATCGACTACGGCCTGGGCGCTCTACAGGTCGTCGGTCCCAACTGCCGCACCACGCGCACGTTCATCAATCCGGCCGGCGCGCAGGAAACCGCGGTAGTGCTCGTCACGGGCAACATCAACCAGTCGCCGATCCGGGTCCGCGGTCTGGAATTCTCGATCCAGCAGAATTTCGATTTCCTGCCTGGCTTCCTCAAGGATTTCGGTGCCGCCGCCAACTATTCCTACACGACGATCTCGGGGACCGACGTGAACGGCAACAAGGTCACGTTGCCGAGCGTGTCGAAGCACAACATCAACCTGATCGGCTTCTACGAAACCAAGCTGTTCGGCGTGCGCGTGGTGTTCAACCGTCGCGGCAAATACGACCTCGCCGCGGGCAACAGCTTCGTGGGCGATGCGCGCTCCGTGAAGGCACGCAGCCAGCTCGACGCCTCCGCGACGCTCAACATCACGAAGTGGATCTCGCTGTCGGTCGATGCATTCAACCTTACCGATGCGACTCGGTCGGAATATGAGAGCGACCCAATGCTGCCGCGGCGTATCGACTATGACGGCCGGACGTTCCAGGCGACGATACGGGCATCGTTCTGACGCGTCGTCCGTTCTCAAGCGGGCCGAGCGACGATCGTCGTCCGGCCGGTGACGGACAGGTTGAAGGTATAAGGGGAATTTGATGCTCAGGATCACCGGGGCTAAAGTGATTGTCAGCTGCCCGGGGCGGAACTTCGTCACGCTGAAGATCGAAACGAGCGACGGCGTCTACGGCCTGGGCGACGCGACGCTCAACGGCCGCGAACTGTCGGTCGTCAGCTACCTGACTGATCATGTCATCCCCTGCCTGATCGGCCGCGACGCGCACCGCATCGAGGACATCTGGCAGTATCTCTACAAGGGCGCGTACTGGCGGCGCGGGCCGGTGACGATGAGCGCGATCGCGGCGGTCGATACCGCGCTGTGGGATATCAAGGCCAAGGTCGCCGGGCTACCGCTCTACCAGTTGCTCGGCGGCGCATCGCGCGAGGGCGTGATGGTCTACGGCCATGCAAACGGCACGACGATCGAGGAGACGGTCGAGGCGGCGCGGCGCTATCAGGCCGAAGGATACAAGGCGATCCGCCTGCAGTCGGGCGTGCCAGGACTGGCATCGACCTATGGCGTGTCGAACGACCGCTATTTCTACGAGCCCGCCAATGGCAACACTCCGCATGAAAATGTGTGGTCGACCGAGAAATATCTCCGCTCGGTCCCGCCGTTGTTCGAAGCGGCACGCGAGGCGCTGGGCTGGGATGTCCACCTTCTCCACGACGCGCACCATCGGCTGACCCCGATCGAGGCCGGGCGACTGGGACGCGAGCTCGAACCGTTTCGCCCGTTCTGGCTGGAGGACGCGACGCCCGCGGAGAACCCCGACGGCTTCCGCTTGATCCGCCAGCACACCACCACCCCGCTCGCAGTGGGCGAAGTATTCAACTCGATCTGGGACGCCAAGCAGCTGATCGAGGAACAGTTGATCGATTATATCCGCACGACAGTCGTCCACGCCGGCGGGATCACGCATCTGCGCCGCATCGCGAGCTTCGCCGATCTGTACCAGGTTCGCACCGGGTGCCACGGCGCGACCGACCTGTCGCCGGTGTGCATGGCGGCAGCGCTGCACTTCGGGCTGTCGGTGCCCAATTTCGGCGTGCAGGAATATATGCGGCACACCGAATTGACCGATCAGGTCTTCCCCCACGCCTACACGTTCGAAAACGGCATGATGCATCCGGGCGATGCGATCGGGCTGGGCGTCGAGATCGACGAGGATCTCGCCGCGAAGCACGAATACAAGCGCGCGTATCTGCCGGTGAACCGGCTCGAAGACGGTACGATGTGGAGCTGGTGACGCGATGGGCGGTCCCTCCCCTGTACCGGCGCGATCCCGCGGCAATCTGACGATCAACGACGTTGCGCGCGTGGCCGGCGTGTCGAAGAAGACCGTCAGCCGCGTCATCAACCGCGAGACGCAGCTCAAAGCGCGGACCCGCGAGCATGTCGAAGGCGTGATCGCGATGTTGGGCTACACGCCTAACCCCCAGGCGCGCGCGCTTGCCCTGGGTCGCAACTTCCTGATCGGGCTGGTCCACGACAACCCAAACGCGCAGACGGTGATGAGCGTCCAGCAGGGCATATTGGAAGCGCTGCGCGACACCGAGTTCGAAATGATTGTCCGCCCGCTCGATCGCGGATCACCGACGATGCTCGACGAGTTCCGCGACTTCATCGAGCGCCAGCGGCTGTTCGGCGTCGTACTGATGCCGCCGATCAGCGAGAACGACATGCTCGCGCGGCTCTGCGAGGAGGCCGGTTGCCGCTATGTGCGGATGGGGTCGACCGCGCTCGACACGCCCGACCGCATGGTCGCCTCCAACGACCGCGAAGGCGTGCGTACGGCGACCGACTATCTGATCGGGCTCGGCCATCGCCGCATCGCGCTGATCGCCGGTCCGCAGGGTTTCCGATCGGCGCGCGAACGCCGGATGGGGTTCGAACAAGCGTTGGGCGATGCCGGGATTGCGCTGCCGTCGTCCTGGGTGGCGGAAGGCGATTATCTGTTCGGTTCGGGTGTCGCCGCCGCCGAGCGACTGTTCGCGCTCGAGCCGCGACCGACCGCGATTTTCTCGTGCAACGACGAAATGGCCGCCGGCGCGATCCACGCCGCCCGCGCGCAGGGACTGGACGTGCCAGGCGACCTGTCGGTGATCGGGTTCGACGACAATCCGATCGCCGCGCATATGTGGCCGCCGATCACGACGGTGCGCTGGCCGATCGCCTCGATGGCGCGATCGGCGGCGCTGAAGCTGGTGTTCGAGCGCAGCCAAGACGGCGCGGACGAGCCGTCGCTTTTCCTGTCGACGCTCATTCGCCGCGGATCGGTGGGAACGCCACGATGAGATGGACGACAGCCTTGTTCGCCAGTGTCGCCGTGGTGGCACCCGTCCAGGCATCCGCCGCGTCCGATTATGCCGTGCTCGGCCCGCGCTTCGCGGCCGGTAAGGCGGGCAGCGATGTCGGTCGCGCCATCATCGCTCGCGCTCACGCCGCCCTCACGCGGCCGCCCGGCGCGATCCCCAGGCTCCACACGGAGGGGACGCTGCCTGGCAAGGGCATTCGCGAGATCAGCCTGGTCGCCAAGCGCGACCAGCCGATCGTGCTCGACCTGGCGATGGCGTGGCGACTGACCGGCGACCGCGCATTCCTCGCCCAGGCCGGCCGCTATCTCGATGCCTGGGCGAGCATCTATGAGGTGTCGCTCAATCCGATCGACGAGACCGGGTTCGACACGCTGATGATGGCCTACGACCTAAGCCGTGCCGATCTGCCCGCCGACCAGCGCGCGCGGATCGATGCGTTCTGGCGACGGATGGCGACAGGGTATCTCGAGGCGATGGACTCGCCCGCGCTCGGCCATGCCAACACCAACTGGCAGAGCCACCGCGTGAAGCTGGCGACGATGGCGGCGTTCGAGACCGGCGACCGCGCACTGATCGATCGCGCGCGTGCCGCCTATCGCAACCAGATCGCGGCAAACCTGCGCGCCGACGGCTCGACCTTCGATTTCGAGGAACGCGACGCGTTGCACTACGTCACCTACGATCTCGAACCGCTGATGATGGCCGCGCTCGCCGCCAACGCGCATGGCGAGGATTGGTATAGCTGGGCCGCGCCGAGCGGGGCCAGCCTGCCGAAATCGCTCGATTGGCTCGCCCAGTTCGCGAACGGCACGCGCACGCATATCGAGTTCGCCAATTCCAAGGTCCAGTTCGACCGCGACCGCGCTGCCGCGGGGCAGGACGAATACGCGCCGCATCCGTGGAAGCCCGAGGCCGCTCTAGACACGTTCTGGACCGCGCGGCTGCTCGATCGGCGGTTCGCGCCATTGGCCAACACGCTCGCCGCGAACGCCAAGCGGCTGCCGGCCGCCTGGCTCACGCTATATTGAAGTAAGCGTCACCGGCGCGGGTCGAAGTCCGGCTGTTGTGCATTCACATAGGCTTGCCATTCGGCCTTGGTGTGGAAATCGAGCCCTCTGCTCCACGCCCCGCCGGTATAATAGACGAACGGCTTGCCCGGTGTGACGCGCACCAGCACCAGGTAGTTGTCGAAATCCTGCGTGAACCCGACGATCGCTGCGGGATCGACCATGACCGCGACGCCCATCGCGCCCTTGTCGGGCTCCTCGCCGCTCCACCACGTCATCCGACCGCGCGCGCGATCGGTCACTAAGGTCCCGATGTCGGTAAGCGATACGGCATGCTTGTTGATGCCGATCCCGACGATCAGTTCGCCGGGGCGGCTCGACGTCATCGTCGAGACCATCCGGGTGAAGTTCATCCCCACCGGCAGCGTGAAGCGCCGCGTCTCGGTCACCGTCCGCGCCGTATCGACCGGCCAAGCCGCGTAGTTGACGTCGAACGACGCGACGTCCGGCCCGTTCTTGAGGATGCGATAGCTGCGATAGTTGCGCGATACCCAGAGCTTGTTGTCATACCAGATGCCGAGCCCGCCGCCGCCGCGCGACGTGCCGACTTCGAAGAAATCGAGCCCTTCGCCATGATAGCGATGCTGGTCGCCGCCGTGTAGCTGGCGCTCCATGAACGGCCAGCGCACGTTCTTCCCCCAGACGTCGATGCCCGACGACGATGGCGGTTGCTCCTTTTCGAGCGCACGGCCGTAAATGCGATGCGCGATGCGGTCGTTTTCGAACAGCAGATCGTCGAACCGATACGGCGCCAGCGCGACGGTCGCGCGCGGGGCGCGGGCGGCGCCGACCGGTGCGGGTAGCGGATCCACGACAGCGGGCATGGCAGGCGTGGCGCTGTCTTGCGAACGAACTGGACTGCCAATCGCGGCCAACAGAAGCGAGAATGTCACTAGGTTGATGCGCTTCACCGCTGCCTCCACGAACCTGTCGCTCGCGGCTAGCAGATGCATTGTTGTAATACAACTTTTGGCGATAGCGCAAAACGGCAGCATGGTGGTCGCGCGATCTGCGGCTGAGGCATTGGGTAGCCGATAACTGCCGTCCTTCTTGCGGCTCATCCAGCTACCAGAGAGGGTTACACTGTGCCGGCCTAGCGACCCGTTAGGTCGCCCGCGCTGTCGATATCGACCAATTCTGCACCCTTGGCGGCGACTGTATCTGCATCGGTCAACAACGTCCTGGCGCCGGCGTCTCCTGTCAGACTTTCTAGCCGCTCGAACCAGTCCCTCCCGAACAATGCTGGCGGCATGCGCTGGGTGCCGCTGCTGGATGCGATGACGCTGGCGGCACCACGATGGCGTGCCAACAGAGCCGCGAAATGTTCCAGAGGGACGAATGGCATATCGGCCAGTGCCACAAGTACGGCGTCCGCGCCCATCTGACAGGCCGACCGCACGCCCAGTGCGAGCGAATGCCCCATGCCGATTTCGGGCTGATAGTTGATCACCCTCGTAAAGTCCGGCCAGTCGAGCGAGTTTTGTCGGGTGACGACGATCCGGTGATCGAGCGGCAACGCCGACAACGTCCGCGCCGCGTGCAGCCCCAGCGGCATGCCATCGAGTAGCATCTGTAGCTTGTCCTCGTCGCCGAACCGACGCGAAAGGCCGGCGGCGAGCAGGACGGCGGCGACGCTCATGCGGCCTGGCGGTGCCACGCCGCGACCATCCCGGCGGCCACGGACAGCGCGATCTCCGCCGCGCCGATCGCGCCAATATCGATTCCAGCCGGCCCCTCGATCCGGTCGAGGTCGGCCGCCGCGACGCCCGCCGCCGCCAGCCGCTCGCGCCGCGCGGCATGGCTACGCCGCGACCCCAACGCCGCGACATAGCCGGTGGGATGCGCCAGCGCGGCGATCAGCGCGGGGTCGTCGATCTTGGGATCGTGGCTGAGAGTGACGACCGCGCTCGCCATATCGGGCTTGCCCGCCGTGATCGCCTCGTCGGGCCAGCGATCGTCGAGCGCGGTGTCGGGAAAGCGCTGTTCGGTCAGAAAGCGTCCGCGCGGATCGATCACCACCGGCACGATATCGAGGCTGCGCGCGATCGCCGCCAGGCTCTGCGCGATCTGCACCGCGCCGACGATGAACAGCCGCCGCTGCGGCGTGTAGCGATTGACGAACGCGTCGCCATCGTCGGACGCGGCGACCGTGCTTTCGCCCGTCGCCAGATCGGTCGCGATGGCGATCGTCCGTCCCTCCGCCCGACCCGCGACGATCTGGTCGAGCAAGGCCGGCGCAAATCCGCCCGTAGCGACCGGTTGCACCATCACCTCAATCGTCCCGCCGCACGGCAATCCGGCGTCGAACGCCGACGCGTCGGACACGCCGTAGCTGCGCCGCTCGAACCGACCACTCGCGATCACCTCGCCCGCCAGCGCCAGCACATCGCCCTCGACGCAGCCGCCCGACACCGACCCGGCGAAGC
Source organism: Sphingomonas panacisoli (assembly GCF_007859635.1). NCBI lineage: Bacteria > Pseudomonadati > Pseudomonadota > Alphaproteobacteria > Sphingomonadales > Sphingomonadaceae > Sphingomonas > Sphingomonas panacisoli. Next base: position 2,110,943 of record NZ_CP042306.1, read on the forward strand.
GCCCGTCGCCATGGACGAGCATGTGGCTGCCGCGCGGGCGCGGCGCCGATCCCCAGGTCGATACCACCGTCGCCAGCGCCATCGGACCCCCGCGCCACTCCCGATACGCCGCCAGAACGCTGTGATGATCCTGCATGAGCCAACGATAAGCGGCGTGGAACGAACCCGCCAGCGATGCTTTCATCGATAGGGCTTGGTGGCGCGCCGGTGACGCTGCTACGCTGATGGAAACAGGCAGGACAAGGAGCGCGTCGCCATGGACGTTTCCACCGATCCCCATCCCTCGCGTCGCGAGATGCTGGCCGGCGCCGCCGCGGTCACCGTGGCGACTTCCGTCGTCGCGAACCCTGCCGAAGCGAAGGTGAACATGTCCCCACCGGTACATACCGAAAAAGTGTCGTTCACGGTGAACGGCAAACCGCGCTCGCTAACGCTCGACACGCGCACGACCCTGCTGGATGCGTTGCGCGAGCATCTCGACCTGACAGGCACCAAGAAGGGCTGCGACCACGGCCAGTGCGGGGCGTGCACCGTGCTGGTCGATGGGGTGCGGATCAATTCGTGCTTGACGCTCGCGGTGATGCACGACGGCGACAAAATCACGACGATCGAGGGGCTCGGCACGCCCGGCAAGCTCCACCCGATGCAGGCCGCGTTCGTCCGCCACGACGGCTATCAGTGCGGCTATTGCACGCCGGGCCAGATCTGTTCGGCGGTGGCGGTGCTCGACGAAATCAAGCGCGGCATTCCCAGCCACGTATCCGCCAGCCTGACCGAGCCGCCCAAAGCGACCAACATGGAAATGCGCGAGCGGATGAGCGGCAATATCTGTCGCTGCGGCGCCTATTCGAACATCGCCGAGGCGATGGCCGACGTCGCGGGAGGGGCGGCATGAAGGCGTTCAGCTACGAGCGGGCCGCTTCCCCCGCCGCCGCAGCCAAGGCAGCGACAACTCCCGGCGCAAAGTTCATCGCCGGCGGCACCAACCTGCTCGACCTGATGAAGCTACAGATCGAGGCGCCGACGCATCTGATCGACGTCAACGGCCTGAGCTTCGATAAGATCGAAGCGACCCCTGATGGCGGTCTCCGCATCGGCGCGCTGGTCCGCAATACCGCGCTCGCCGCCGATGCGCGCGTGCGACGCGATTACGCCGTGCTGTCGCGCGCGCTGCTGGCGGGCGCGTCGGGACAATTGCGCAACAAGGCGACGACTGCGGGCAATCTGCTCCAGCGCACGCGCTGCCCGTATTTCTACGACACCAACCAGGCGTGCAACAAACGTTCGCCGGGATCGGGCTGTGCGGCGATCGGCGGGTTCAGCCGCCAGCTCGGCGTGATCGGCACCAGCGACGCGTGCATTGCGACGCATCCCAGCGACATGGCGGTGGCGATGCGCGTGCTCGACGCCGACGTCGAGACGGTCCGCGCCGATGGCACCGCGCGCAAGATCGCGATCGCCGATTTCTACCGGTTGCCCGGCGATACGCCGCAAGTCGAAACCGCGCTCGAGCGCGGCGAGCTGATCACCGCGGTGACCCTGCCCCGGCCGATCGGCGGTACGCACATCTACCACAAGGTCCGCGACCGCGCGTCCTACGCCTTCGCGCTGGTGTCGGTCGCGGCGGTGGTCGGCAAGGAAGGCTGCGGCCGCGTCGCGGTGGGCGGCGTCGCGCCTCGGCCCTGGCGCGTCGAGGCGGCCGAAGCAGCGCTGCCGAGGGGCGCGAAAGCGGTGGCGGGCGAGTTGCTCGCCGGCGCGCGCCCGACAGCGGATAACAGGTTCAAGCTCACGCTTGTCGAACGAACGCTCGGCAGCGTGCTGGCGGAGGCAAAGGCATGAAATACGATACGCCCGTCGCCACCAACCCGATCGACCAGCTCAAGATCGTCGGCCGCGCCACCGACCGGATCGAGGGCCCGCTCAAGACCACCGGCACCGCGCCTTATGCGTACGAGTGGCACGATGTCGTTCCGAATCCCGCCTATGGCTTCGTCGTCGGATCGGCGATCGCCAAGGGCCGGATCGCGTCGATCGACCTCACCGCCGCCAAGGCCGCGCCAGGCGTGCGCGCGATCGTCACCGCCGACAGCGCCGGCAAGCTCGACAAGGGCAATTTCAACACCGCGCATCTGCTCGGCGGGCCGACGATCGAACATTATCACCAGGCGGTCGCTCTGGTCGTCGCCGACACGTTCGAACAGGCGCGCGCCGCCGCTGCCCTGGTTCGCATCGATTATACACGCGACAAGGGCGCGTTCGATCTCGCCGCGGCGAAGGATACGGCACCACTCGCTCCCGGCGGCGGGTTCAACGGCGATCCCGAGACCAAGGTCGGCGATTTCGTGGGCGCCTTCGCGAGCGCGCCGGTCACTCTCGACGCGACCTATACAACGCCCGATCACGGCCATGCGATGATGGAGCCGCACGCCAGCACCGCTCTATGGGAAGGCGACAAGCTGACGATCTACACCTCCAACCAGATGATCGCATGGAGCCGCGGCGACGTCGCCAAGACGCTCGGCCTCAAGAAGGACCAGGTGCGGATCGTGTCGCCCTATGTCGGTGGCGGGTTCGGCGGTAAGTTGTTCGTCCGCGCCGACGCGATCCTGGCGGCCTTGGGCGCGAAAGCTGTGGGCAGACCGGTCAAGGTCGCGCTGACTCGGCCGATGATGTTCAACAACACGACGCACCGCCCGGCGACGATCCAGCGAATCCGGATCGGCGCGACAAAAGACGGCACGATCACCGCGATCGGGCATGAAAGCTGGTCGGGAGACTTACCCAACGGATCGCCCGAGACCGCGGTCGGCCAGACGCGCTTGCTCTATGCCGGCGCCAACCGAATGACCGCGATGCGGCTCGCGGTCCTCGACCTGCCCGAAGGCAATGCGATGCGCGCGCCGGGCGAGGCGCCCGGGCTGATGGCGCTGGAAATCGCGATGGACGAAATGGCCGAAAAGCTCGGCATGGATCCCGTCGACTTCCGCATCAAGAACGACACCCAGGTCGATCCCGAAAAGCCGACCCGCCCCTTTTCTCAGCGCCAGTTCGCCAAGTGCCTGGAACTCGGCGCCGACAAATTCGGCTGGAACAAGCGCAAGGCCAAGCCGGCTACCGTGCGCGACGGGCGCTGGCTGGTCGGGCTCGGCATGGCGGCGGCGATCCGCAACCACATTCCGTTCAAGTCGGCGGCGCGGGTGCGGCTGGAACGCGACGGGCGGCTGACGGTCGAGACCGACATGACCGATATCGGCACCGGCAGTTACACGATCATCGCACAGACCGCGGCGGAGACGATGGGCGTGCCGCTCGACCGTGTCGATGTCCGGCTCGGCGACAGCGACTTCCCGGTCGCGTGCGGATCGGGCGGCCAGTTCGGCGCGGCCAACTCGACCTCGGGCGTCTATGCGGCGTGCGTCAAACTTCGCGAAGCGGTGGCGCAGAAGCTCGGGTTCAACACGACCGATTGCACCTTCGCCGGCGGCAAGGTCCGCGCGGGCAATCGCAGCGTCCCCCTCACCGACGCGTCGAAGGACGGCCCGTTGACCGGCGAGGACGCGATCGAGTTCGGCGACCTCGACAAGAAATACCAGCAATCGACCTTCGCCGGCCATTTCGTCGAGGCCGCCGTCGACGCGGCGACCGGCGAAATCCGCGTGCGGCGGATGCTGGCGGTGTGCGCCGCCGGGCGCATCCTCAACCCAAAGGCAGCGCGCAGCCAGGTGATCGGGGCGATGACGATGGGGCTCGGCGCGGCGCTGATGGAGGAACTCGCGGTCGACAAGCGCTTTGGCTTCTTCGTCAACCACGACCTCGCCGGTTACGAAGTCCCGGTCCATGCCGACGTTCCGCACCAGGAGGTGATCTTCCTCGACGAGGAGGATTCGATCGCGTCGCCTATGAAGGCGAAGGGCGTCGGCGAACTCGGGCTGTGCGGGGTCGGCGCGGCCGTGGCCAATGCCGTCTACAACGCGACCGGCGTGCGCGTGCGCGACTATCCGGTCACCCTGGACAAATACCTAGACAATCTGCCTCCGACTGCCTGACACAACGACCGCTTTCGGCAACCCGATAAAGCCCGTGGAGCGACTGACTATGGGGTGCGTTTCGGACCTTACGACGAGGTCTCTTCGCACGCTGTCTGACGGGCATGGGGCCAGACCTCGCCTCAAGCCGTCGCCGGCTGTGCCGCCCTTCGCCCCGCCTGGGCATTCCAACCAATGAGCACTGTAACTACCCCCGCTCCGAACCCGAGCGCCAGAGGAACGGTAAGGGGTAGCGAGCCAATCGCCTCAAACGCTCCGTGCCAAACGTCACCGGTCGCCAGCGTTTCGAAGCTCACAATCTGAGCGACCACTACACCGAATGCGACTGCCCACGGACGGCCAGCCGATCGATTCCACCGCCATAACCATAGCGCGATGCCGCCAGCGATAAGGTTGGCCAGCTGCGCTCCTAGTCCAAACACAGGAAAGTCTTGTGGACCATGGATGACGAGCCCTGGCACGGTCTGATTGATCACGCGGCCTAATACCGGGCTGACCAGCGGCAACGCAGTCGATAACATGTAAGCGGCGTGTAGGCGCACGTTACGACGGTGCCGAAGCGCCATGCCTGCCGCGTACAACACAGCGCCAAATGCGAGCAGATCCAAGAGGCCGAGACGAGCACCCCACAAAGCGTAGAACGGATCCCCATCGACTGTGCTGGCGGCCATCGAGTGAATGACACCCATCGCGCCAGCGCCAAACAATGGGATGGCCACAAACGTAGCCCGCCCCAAGATCCGATGCGCGACGAATTGGCGTCGATCTACGGTCCAACTTTGCGCAAGAAGTAGAAGCATCCACAGCGAAGCGGTGAGGCCGTGAATATGAAACCCAGCGGGGGCGCGGGCAAATATTCCGAAATAACTGCGCCAGAACGCGAACACGGTCGCTGCGATCAGCGCAACGATAAACAGCCAAGCGCGACGATACGGCATGCTTCCCCCAAACCACCTTTCGCGATCGCTATAATTTAAGCGTGATGATGTCTATCGACGAGACTGTTCGCTCTGCAAGGCAACGCCGCCTTGAAAAGGCAACGCCGCTTGCCTTGGACACCGTGAGATCCGAATCATTCACAATCGAACGGCTGGCATTTCACGACGAATCTCCACTTCATCGTTTAGACAATCGAAAGCGCAAAAGTCGTAACATGCAAAGTATGACACGAGCGACGACGCGCAGCGATGCTGATTTGCTCGCCACAAAGGAACGGCTATCTATACCGACCTTCGTCGGCGATATCGATGAATATCCGCCTTTCGGGACGACGTAGATCAGGCAGCAAGCCGCACGGGCTCCGCAGCGGCGCAATACAGGCGGAAAAGTTCCGCAAAGTGATCGTCCATAGTTCGGATCGGCAGAGTTTCCCGAGAGTTATTTTCCATGCCAGCGCGTCCGGCGAAAGTAATCATAGCATCACGCAGAGCACCCACGTTCGCAGCGCGATATCGCAGGTTCGGCGCGCCATCACCGTGATCGGAAGCGCCGCCGCGGTCCGGAACTATGACGGGCAGGCCACTGGCACGCGCCTCTGCTGCCACCATGCAGAAAGTTTCGGCTTCACAACCATGGATCAGTACATCGCTACTCGCCAGTATCGTTGCGAGAATTGATCGGTCGCGAATTTTTGCCCCCACCACGACATGTGGAGAACCGGAAGCGGCAGCGATCAGCGCGCTCCGGCTCCGTCCCTCGCCGACGAGCAGCAATCCGATCGGCTTGACGGTACTTGCCGAAATCGCCGCCTCGATAACCATCGCCCAACGCTTCTCAGGTGAATATCGACCGACGCCCAACATCAGCATCGCGTTGGAGCGCAGCCCACAAAGTTCGAGCGTTCGCCGTCGCACGGCGAGGTCGCGACGCGTCGGCGAAAACAAACCATCCTGCACCCCCATTCGCACCGTTCGTGCGCCATGGACGCCGCCTTGTCGCAGCCGGTGCGTCAGCTGGTCGCTCGCGCAGATCACGGCGTCGAACTGCGCATCGAGCTGGCGCAAGTGCCGCCAGAAGCGGTCGAACCCGCGATCGATCGTCGCGATGCCCGCGACGCCGCCGAACCAGCGATACGCATATGCCGACAGCGGGTCGCAATGCATGACGAGCGCACGCGTGGCCGAGCCCTGCCACCGGCCCACCATCGAAGCGCTCGACCAGGGAGACGAAGCTTCGACGACGTCGGGCCGCCACATCGACAACGTCCGGTGTAATTTCTCCTCGTCGGCAAAATAACGATAGCGGCGGTCGAGCGGAAAACGCGGCGACGCGATCGTGGCGACGATCGCGCCCGGTCGATGTTCGATCACCGAATCGGTGGCGCCAGGCGCGATCACGATGGTTTCGTGACCCAAGCGCGGCGCGATCGCCAACTTGCGATCGATATAGGTTTTCACTCCTCCGCCGGCCGGCGTGTAAAAAGCGCAGACGTCCACTATTCTCATCGATGTCTTCCCGATCCGGCGACAATTTTTCGCTCTACTGCGACGACGGAGCGTCCGGGCAAAACCGCAGCATTTTCGCGAAAATCCTACGTACCGGCCTATTGCGCAGGCATACGGGTCGAGGCACAGGCGCACTTCAAACCTGTCGGGATTCGATGCCGTTACAGATCAGCTTTCCGGACTGACCGGCGTCTATGCCGAACTCCGCGGAGAGCTACGCCGCTTTCTGATCGCGCGCTTGGGCGACGTATCGGAGGCGGAAGACGCGCTACAGGAATTGTGGATCCGCGCCAGCGCGGGTGACAGCGGTCCGATCGCCAATCCCCGGGCCTATCTCTACCGCGCCGCCCAGAATCTCGCGCTCGATGCGGTTCGCGCCCGCGCGTCCCGACAGCGGCGCGATGGCGAATGGGCCGCGACCCAGCGCGATCCGTCTTTCGCCGAGCCGGTCGATTTCATGCCCAATGCCGAAGCCGCGATGCTGGCGCGAGAGGATGCGGTCAAACTATCCGCCGCCATCGCCGCGCTGCCGGCCAAGGCTGGCGCGGTATTCCGACTGCACAAGCTCGACGGGATGCCGCACGCCGAGATCGCGTCAAGGCTCGGCATTACCCGGAGCGGTGTCGAAAAGCATATCGCGGTCGCGATGGCGCACCTGCGTCGCGCGATGGCGGACTGAGGTATGGCGATGGCGTACCGTCATAGCAGACAACAGCGACGGCTCGCCGGGGCAGGCGCACCGGGGGATGTGGTATGAACGAGGAACCGGACGACATCGACGAAGCGGCGGCGCGCTGGCACGCGGCGCAGCATGACGACGCGATGGACTGGGACGGGTTCACGCGCTGGCTGGAGGAAGACCCGCGCCATCGCACCGCGTACGACGCCATCGCTTTGCTGGACGCGCGGATCGACGCGGCCCTCCCCATCCTTCGGCGCCCGCAATCTGTGGAAATTCAGTCTGCTAGACCACGTTGGCGCAGATCCGCGCGATGGGCGACGGCCGGATCGGCGGTCGCTGCGGCGGCAGTGGCTGGCCTCTTCTTCCTGTCCAACGGTTCCACGCCGCCACTGACCGTCTATCGAACCGCCCAAGGACAAGGTCGCGACGTCCAGCTCGCCGACGGATCGTCGGCCGCGATGGCGCCGGGCAGCGTGTTGCGCATACCCGCCAAGACGGGCGATCCGATCGCGATGGAAGGCAATGCGACGTTCGACATTCGCCACGACCCGACGCGATCGGTCGAGATCCGCGCTGGTGGCTATGCGATCCGCGATATCGGCACGCGCTTCGATGTCTCGACAAGCGGTGGGATGTTGCGCGTCGCGGTCACCCAGGGGCGGGTCGCGGTTCGCTCGTTGACCGCCGGTGGCGAGGTCGAAGTGTCCGCCGGGAACGTGCTTACGGCAGTCGATCCCCAGTCCGCGCCGACGCTGGCGCCGCTCGGCGCGCGTCCGTCGAGCGGATGGCGCAACGGCCGAATGACCTATGACGACGTCCCGCTGGGTCTCGTCGTCGCCGATATCGCGCGGTTCACGGGCAGCCCGGTGACGATCGATCCCGCCATTGCCAAGCGGCGCTTCTCGGGCGTACTCGCGACGGGCAGTGGCGATGCGATGACCAACGCCTTGGCAGAACTGGCGAACTTGCGGAAGCGAACGGAACGCGATGCGATACGGCTTGACGGCGGCGCTGGCCGCTAGCGTCGCGCTTTGCCCGCAGACTGCCGAAGCCCGCGATACCAGCTATCAGGTCAGTATCGGCGCGATCGACCTGGCCGATGCGCTGGCAACGCTGACAGCGCAAACGGGCATCTCGGTCGCGACCGATGGTCCTATCCCACGCCAGCGATCGGCCGCGGTCCGTGGCCGCATGTCGGCGCGCGAAGCACTCGACCGCATGCTGCGGGGTAGCGACCTGCGCGCCGTTCGGGCGGGCGAGCTGACGTATCGCATCGTCCGCCGCAAGCATCTTGCTCGCACCGTCAGCGCGCCGGAGCCCGACGATGCCGTAGGACCTGACATCGTCATCACGGCGCGCAAACAATCGGAAGCCCTGTCGAAGGTCGCAGCACCCGTCGCAGTCTATGTACCCGACGACAATGGCCGCCCCGGCGTCGAAACCGGTAGCCGCGCCGTCGCTACCGGCACCGAGGGGCTGACGCTGACCAACACGACGCCGGGCCGCGACCGTCTGTTCATTCGCGGCATCGCGGACAGCCCGTTCAATGGGTTCAGCCAATCGACGGTGAGCATCCAGGTCGATGACGGCCGCACGACCTACGACGCGCCGGACCCCGGTTTGCGACTAGTCGATATCGCGCGAGTCGAAGTGCTTAAGGGACCGCAAGGCCCGCTCTACGGGACTGGCGCGTTGGGAGGGGTGTTTCGGATCGTTACCAACCGGCCGGTGCTTGGCGTTGCCATCGGCGAGGGTAGTCTCGGCTTTTCCTCGGTGTCCGCCGGGGGCCTGGGCGGCGACAGCGAAGCGATGGTCAACGTGCCGCTGGTAAGCGACAGGATCGCCGCGCGCGTCGTCGCCTATGCGGCGGCCGACGGCGGCTGGATCGACGACGCTAGCGGGAAACGCAATGCCAACCGATCGCTGACCTATGGCGGCCGCGCGATGCTGCGGATCGCACCCGCCGACGGATGGACCGTCGATCTGACCGGCCTGTTCCAATCGGTGAGCGCCCGGGACAGCCAATATGTCGATCGCGACGCCGACGACTTGACCCGCAGCGTTCCGATCCGCGAGCCGCGAGTCGGTCGCGTACGGATGACGCAAGGCACGATCGCCGGGCCAATCGGCACATTGCAGCTGACCGCCGCGACCAGCTTAACATGGCAGGATCAGGACGATTTGTTCGATGCGACCGTGTCGGCCGCCGCTCTCGGCACGACCGGTCCCACCACGTATCGGGACCTGCGCGCCTATCGCGTGTTCGATCAGGAAGTGCGATTGTCGTCGTCGTCAGACGCGCGTTTTTCGTGGGTGGTCGGCGCTTCCTATCTGGCCGCGGTGACGCGCGCCTCGGGGATCCTTTCCAGCGCTACACAGCCGGCTGCGCCCTTCTTCGAACTCCATCGCAAGGTCACCGAAGCGGCCTTGTTCGCCGACGGATCGTTCGACCTCTCTTCACGCCTGCGCCTCGCGACCGGCGTCCGTGTCTTCCGCGCCACCACCGACGATGAACGGACGGAAGACATCAGCCAGGCGGTTCGCAGCAAATCGCTGCCGGGAGTCACGCCCAGCGCATCCCTGTCCTACCAGTTCGCCGCCAACCGCGTCGTATATCTGCGCGTCGGCACGGCCCTGCGCCCCGGCGGGATCGACCAGGCCAACCTCAAGACAGGCCGCTACGATGCGGATCAGGTGACGAGTATCGATCTGGGTACGCGACTGCGCCTCGACGGCGGCCGACTCTCGCTCGACGGCGGCGTATTCGCGTCGAGCTGGCACGATATCCAGTCGGACTATCTCGAGCCCACGGGGCTGATCGCCACCCGCAACGCGGGAACCGCGGCGAACATCGGCGGCGAGATATCGGCGGATTGGCAACCGGGCAGCTGGCGGCTGAAGGCCGGCGCGACTTGGCAACGGCCGCGGCTGACCCGCGGCGTCGATGGTAGCGACCTTCCCACCGACCGCCGCCTGCCGGTGGTGCCCGATGTCGCCGCGCGCATCTATATTCGCCGCGACTTCAGCATCGGCGAATGGCGTGTCTCTCCGCAGATCGCCGCCAATCTGACCGGCGCGTCGCGCCTGAGCTTCGATGCCGGGCTCGACCGACGCATCCCCGGCTATGTCGTCGGCCGGGCCGGGGTCGCCGCCGATCGCGACGGCCTGGTCATTCGGCTCGATGTGGACAACGTGCTCGATGGCCGCGCGGATACGTTCGCGTTCGGCAATCCGTTCTCGATCGGCTCGATCCGTCAATACACGCCCTTGCGGCCAAGGACGTTCAGCGTATCGCTGTCGAAACGCTTCTAGGAATTTGCCGCCAGCGGACTGCGGTCCCCGACTTTCGCGCCGTCGTAAGGGCGATGGTCCAAGCCTCCTCTCAAAATCCCCAAGTCCGCCGCCTGATCGTGTCGATCCACGACGTATCGCCGCGCCACGAGGGCGCGATCGATCGGTTGCAGGAGCAGCTCGAACGCCATGGCGCACGCACGCCGGCAATGCTGGTCGTCCCCAATTTCTGGGGCGAGGCGCCGATCGTCCGTGGCACGCCGTTTGCCACGCGTCTTCGCGAATGGGCCGATCGCGGCATCGAGATGTTCCTGCACGGATCGGAACATCGCGACACGTCGCGGCATGACGGTTGGATAAAACGGCTCAAGGCCAATCACATGACCGCCGGGGAAGGCGAGTTCCTGGGATTGAGCGGTGTCGAAGCGGCCACGCGTATCGCAATGGGTCGCACGCTGATCGAGGACATTATCGGCCAGCCCGTCGCGGGATTCGTCGCGCCGGCATGGTTGTACGGCCCAGGCGCGATCGACGCGTTGCAGAGCGCCGATATCGGCATCGTCGAGGATCATTGGCGCGTATGGGACGCCGGCAGCGGCCGGACGCTGGCACGGTCGCCGGTGATAACCTGGGCGACGCGAACGCCGGTGCGTCAAAAGTCGTCGCTTGCGGTGGCGGCGATCGTGCGGTCGATCCCCGGACCGCGCGTGATGCGTCTGGCCGTGCATCCTGGCGATGTCGGGTCGGATCGCGTCCGGCGGAGCATATCGAGGACGCTCGATACGCTCCGCCGTCATCGCGCGATCAGTCGATACGCCGATCTCGTCGACGATACGCGCTCCGCCGCCTGACCCCAAACGGTTCCTCTCGCGAAAGTCCCCATGCTGCAGTCTCTCGACGTTCCCATAAACCGCTCGCCACGTGACATCGGCGCGATGCTGATAGCGCCCTCGACCGGCCGCAACATCATCCGCAATTGGGGGGGCGTCGTCGTATCGCTCGCGATCCTCGCCGCCGTCGCGATCCGCGTTCAGGGCGTCGATTTCGTCAAGATCATGTCGATCGCGCCGGGTGTGTCATTATTCTGGCCGGCGTTCCTTTGTTTCTATGCGCTCGTCCCGCTGTCGCACTGGGTCATCTATCGACGTCTGTGGGGCCTGCCCATCGGGGGGATCGTCCCGTTGCTGCGAAAGCAAGTCGCGAACGAGATCGTGTTTGGCTATTCGGGAGAAGCGCATTTCTACTTCTGGGCGCGGCAGCACGCCGGCCTGACCGGGTCGCCGTTCGGCGCGATCAAGGACGTGTCGGTGATGTCGGCGATCGCCGGCAACGTAGCGACCCTCTTCCTCATGATCGTCATGGCGCCGACCCTCGCCGGATTCATGACCGGTCCGCTGGCGACGACGTTCCAGCTTTCCGTCGCGGTGATCGTCATCTTCTCGTTGTTGCCGTTCGTCTTTCGTCGCCGCCTGTTCTCGCTGTCCGCGCCGGCGCTGCGGATGGTTTTTACCGTCCACATGGTCAGAATCGCGCTCACGCTCGGACTGTCGGCGGCGATGTGGCATTTCCTGCTGCCCGACATTGCCGTCGGCGTGTGGCTCGCCCTCGCCACGCTGAAGATGATGATCTCGCGGCTTCCGTTGATCGCCAACAAGGACATTCTGTTCGCTGCCGCGACGATGCTGCTGCTTGGCAAGAATGCCGACGCTTCCGCGGCGATCGCCTTTACCACCAGCTTGACGCTGGTCGCGCACCTTGTCGTCGGCGCGTCGACCGGGCTGGCCAGCCTGACCGAACGGAGCAATGCGGCGTGATCCCTGTCGCCCTACTGTTGCTCGCGGGCACGGGCGAGCTGCCGCCGTCGACGCCGGATTTGGGCAAGGCTGGCGCCCCATGCCGGCCCGGTGAGACCGGCCCCGCCGCCGTCATCGAGGTCGTTGGGCTGCGCGATCGCGCCGGGTTGCTGAAGGTCGAACTCTACCCGGCAAATGACGGCGACTTCCTGGCCGACGACAACGTCCTGATCGGTACGGGCAAGGTGTTCCGGCGGGTCGAGGTCCGCACGCCCCAGAACGGCCCGGTCACCCTATGCATTCGCGCACCCGCCGCCGGAACCTACGCGATCAGCGTGCTGCACGATCGCGACGCCAATCATCGGTTCGGCGTGTCGATCGACGGGATCGGATTTTCCCGCAACCCGAAACTGGGATGGTCGAAGCCTGCCGCTCAATCGGTCGCTCTCGGTATCGGACCGAAACCGACGCGGACGACGATCGTCATGAACTATCGGCGCGGGCTGTTCAGCTTCGGCCCGATCGCCAAATAATCATCGCTTCATCGGCGGTGCGCCGGTCTCGTCGATCGCGGGATCGGGAAGAGTCGGTTTGCCGCGCAGCTGGTCGATCTCGGCTTGGCGGCGCTTAAGATAGAAATCGCGCGCCGCGTCGTAGTCATTCGCCGGGCTATCGCGCAACATGCGGATACGGCCGTCGATCTCCGCGCGGTGATCCAGCCCCCGCACGACGCCGGTCGAAATGTTGAACGCCGGACTGGTAAACGGCTTGCCGATACGGATCGGCAGAAACAGTCGGTCGATGAAACCGGCGGTCAGGTCACGCAACGTCGTGGGCCCGATCAGCGGCACATAGAAGAACGGACCAGGCTTCACACCGTAAAAGCCCAACGTATCGGCGAACCCATTGGCGCGCCGCGGCAGTTCGAACGGCCGACGCTTCGCGACGTCGACCAGCCCGGCGGCGCCGACCGTCGTGTTGATCGTAAAGCGCGCGAGCGTTTCGGCCGCCTTGCCGAACTTGTGCTGCAGCACGAAGTTGAAAAACACGACCGGCTCGTGAAGGTTGTAGAAGAAATTGCGGATGCCGCTCCGGATCGGATCGGGGACGATACGCTTGTAGGCCAGCGCCGCGGGACCGCCGATCGCCCGGTCCATCGCCGCCGTCGCCGCGAACGACTGAGCGTTGACCGTTGCGAGCGGATCGGCCGGATTGCGCGTTCGCGCGACGACGATGATGTCGCCCTCTTCGACCGGCCGCTCGGACGGCTGCGTGGTCTGGCCGCTTATATCGGCTGGCGACGGAACGGGTTTTAACCCGCCTCCAACGGAGTCAGGTGACGTCGCTTGCTCGCCGACGACAGCCGGAGGCAAGTCGGGATTGGCTTTCGCAGCGGTGCCGGGCGACGTCGTCGACAGTAGAGCCGTCGCGATCAGCGCGGGGACGTTCATCGGCCGATCCGCCAATGACCGGTTGTCGTGGCGATCATGTCGTCCGCTCCTCATGGGGTACAACCATAAGACGCAGGCGACGGGGCGTTCCGCAGGTGCCGCGACGGATTTACCTGCGGCCCGCCCATGCTCGGGCGATGATGCGACGACAAGCGGCGGCCAGGGGAGCCGCCGCTTGTCGCGCCCCCTTTTAGGCGGACGATCCTAGAACTTCAGTTGAGCGGAAATGTAGATCAGCCGGCCGATCGCACCATAGGTCGATATGTCGGTATTGTTCTCGCCCCGCCATGCCGTGGCGCCCGCGTTCGCCCCGGCCGCAGGGTTGATGTTGGTCGAGATCGGCGGCATCCGGTCGAACAGATTGTTGACGCCGGCGGTCAGCCTGAACCCGTTACCCACAGGATCCTTGTTCGACGACCAGCTCGCCCGCAAGTCCCAGGACGAGAACGCGGCCACGTGTCCCTTGATATATTGCACGTTGCCGGCGTTGTAGGGGACGAAGAAGCTCGATCCGCCCGCGCCGATGTCGCGCACGGGGCCGATATAGGTATTGGCCACACCCAGTCCCCACTGCCCCATCGACCAGTCGAGCGAGGTGTACATGCGCAACTTCGGCAACGTGCCCTGCGCCCCGCCGCCCTGCGTGGTGTAGCCGTCGAACCGATAGGCAAGCTGGGTCGGCGCGACCGTGCTGCCCGTCACCGGCAGCGCCTGATTCCGGAAGCTGAGCAGCACCGCCGCCTGGTTCAGGAAGCTGAGCGTGCCCGCTCCACCCAGACTGAGGTCGTAACTCGTGGTGAAGTTCAGGCTGCGAACCTTGGTGATGCCCAGGTTGGTGAAGCGATCGACGACGTACAGGTTACCGAACGTGTTCGGCGAGGTCGCGTTGGCGGCGTTCGCGAGATACGTGCCGAGCGCCCCCGGGGTAGCGAACGCAGCATTGGTGGCACCGGTCAGACCGGGAAAGTTGCCGAGCGCGATGTTACTGTAGAACAGCGAGTTGGACCCGTTCAGATTGACGTCGCTGAAGATGTTGTTGAACCCGATCCCGCCGGGCAGACCACCTACATCGACGCGGTTATATTCGGCATCGAATTTCAGGCCGGGAATGGCGTCGGGCTTGAGCACGATACCGAATGACCAAGAGGTCGATTTGGCCGGTTTGACGTTCGAATTGTTCCCGTCCTCGGCGTTGAAGGTGTAGTTCAGCGCGCCCGGAATGCCGGCATTGCCGATCGGCCCTTGCGAGGTGCGGAAGTTGATCGGGCCGCCCAGCGCGTACAGCGACGGCGCGGTGAACGACTTGGCGTAATTGCCGCGGATCGTGATCTGGTGCGCGATCGGTTGCCAGCGGAAGCCGATCTTGGGAACGGTCGAACTGCCGATCCCGCTATAGTTTTCGTGCCGGATCGCGCCGACGATATCGAAATTGTAGAAACCGGGAATATTCGTGCTGTCGCTCGTCAGCGGGATGCGCAATTCGGCGAATTCGGCGGTGACGGTGCGAGATGCCTTGAACGGATCGACGATAAGGCCACCCTGCGTCAGGCTCTGGACGGCCGTCGCGAGCGTGCCGTCGACGTGGACGTAGTTCATCGCGTTTGGCGCGCCGGAAATCTTCTCCCGCCGCCACGATCCGCCGATCGCGAACTCGATCGGGCCGCCGGGCAATTTCAGGAAAGAGCCCGTAAGCTTGGCATCGGCGGTATCGATCATGCTGCGGCCATGGATGACCTCGTCGGTCAGCACGTTGGTGAGCGACGCCGGATTGACCGCGCTGGCACGCGAGAACGGATCGAGCGCCGGCTGGCAAACCGCCGCCCCGCTAGCCAGCGATGTCACCCGGCTGAACGTGCCGCCCGCGGTTGCGACACAGGCCGAGTTGAACCCGCCAGTCACCGCCGGCAGCAAATTGTTGCGGTAGATGATGTTCGCGATCGTCTGGTCGATCGTGTTTTCGCTATGCGTGTAGGCGACTTCCCAGCCGCCGCCCTTGCCGAGCGCCGCAACCTGTCCGTTGAACCCGATCGTGCCGCGATAGCTGTCTTCGCGAGTCCTGTAGGTCGGCGGGTTTGCCGTACTGCCGAACGTGACCGCGGTCGCGGCGGTGAACGGGTTGAACGGCGCGCCGGCCGGCACCGTCACGCCGAGCGTCACGGGAATGAATCGCGTGAAATTGTCGTTCCGCGCGAACTGGAAGTCGCCGAACAACTGCACGGCGCCATCGCCCGTCAGATCGGCGCGCAGCGTTACCGCGATGGCCGTTTGCTCCTGGCCGAGCAGCAAAGTATTGAACTGCGACAGGTCATACGTCCCGCCGATCCCAGTACCGGGCGCGGTTGCAACGGTCGCTCCCGCATTCAGATATTGAGGATCGGTCGCCGGACTGGCGTAGCCCCCGCCCAGCGTCGGGCTCGACACGCCGGGCGCAAGATAGAAATTGCCGATCGATCCCGGCACGGCGGTTCCGGTCGAGTAGAACGGCGACGAGAAGCGGCGCTGGTTCTGATAAAGCGGGTCGGACTTGGAATAGCTGGCAGAGGCCGTGATGTTGACGTTCTTGGCGATATTGATGCCCGCGGTAAGTCCGGCGCTGCGCTCGTTATAGCCCGACGCGCCGCCGTAACGGACATTGGCCTGCACACCCTGATAGTTCGACTTGAGGATGATGTTGACCACGCCACCGATCGCATCTGACCCGTAAATTGCCGATGCGCCGTCGGTCAGCACTTCGACCCGTTCGATCGCGTCGGGCGGGATCTCGGCGACATTGACGAACACCTTGCCGTTGACGCCGGAGATCGCGCTCGGTGCGACGCGACGGCCGTTGACCAGTACCAGCGTGTCCAGATTGCGGACCTGGATCGACGACCCGCCAGCCGTCCGCTGGTTGTTGTTGTTCGCGTTGGCGTTGCCCGTCGAACTGCGCCCGGAAAAAGCCGGCACGGTCTTGCGCAGGATTTCGAGAACGTTGGTGGCGACGCCGCTTTTCTGGATCGAAGCACTATCGACGATCGTCACCGGTACCGCGAGGCGATCTGGCGGCGTCGGAATGGCAGAACCGGTGACGACGATGTCGGGCTGACTGGGGGCAGCCTGATCGTCGGCCGGCGCCGTCGTCTGTGCGTCGGCCGGCTTGCCGCCCGGTGCGCTATCCTGGGCATAGGCAGGGCTGGCGGCGAGTAATCCCGAGGCCAGCGCGGTCGATACGGCCAACGCAGCACGCGAACAAAGGCGAGCGTTCATCATCATTCCTCCCCATCCTATCGTCGCCGGGCTCGTGCCGCTGATCTGCGGCTTCTGTTCCCCGGCGACCTTTGTTGTCGCGCTCAGCGTGGCGCGATCGAATACCAAAGCACTTTGGCCATCGCCTTGCTTTCGCCGGGCGACGCCGCGATCCACAGCCGCGACTGCGCGGAATCGACGACCGCGGTTTTCGCACCGGGCAGCGTCGTCACCTTGGCGACCTCGCGATATTTGTTCGCATCGTCCTGCTCGATGACTTTGGTGTAGCCCTCGCCGCCGGTCACGTAGATGCGGCGATTGGCGGCATCCCACGTCACTTCGTCGGTGCGGAGCGGCGCGTCGAACGCGGCGATTGTGGCGCCGCTATCCGCATTGAGCACCAGCAATTTGCCGGGCTTGCGCGTCACCACGAACAAGCGATGGTTCTTTTCATCCATCGCGATCGGCGCGTTCTGTTCGGCCTCCTTGATCGGCCAGGTTTTCATGATCCGACCCGACGCCTTGTCGACCACGGCGAGGACATTCTTGTCGGTGACGTTGATATACAGAAACGGCCCGTTCTGCTCGACGGCCATCGCCTCGACGTGATCGGCATCGAAATGCACCGACTTGATTACCTTGCCGGTCGCCGGATCGATCTCGATCAGGTTGCTATCCTTTTGCGGCACGTCCTTGCCGCCGGTGACGATCCACAGATGGCCGGTGCTCGAATCGAACCCGATCGAGTCCGCGCCCTTGGGCAGGTCGTAAGTACGCTTGACCGCCAACGTATCGGCGTCGAGCACCGGCGATGGCTTGTCTCCGTCGATCACCAATAACTCGTTGGTCGCCGGCATGTAGAACACGCTGTGCGGCGTGCCATATCCTTTGACGCGCTTGATCACCGAGCCGGTCTTGAGATCCAGAACCTCTAGCTCGGCGCTCTCCTCACCGGCAAGGAACAGTCGCCCGCCCTTCGCGTCGATCGCGAAATGGTCGAAATCGCCGGTATAGCCGGGAAATTCCGTCGATCCGGCGAAGGTGAGCGGGCCGCCCGATCCCGGCTCGTTGCCGGCGATCTCGGTCACTTGATTCTGATCGCCGGAATTGGTCACGGCGGCCGGCTGATGACAGGCTGCGAGCGACAGGCCGAGGCTGATCGTCAGGGCGAAGGAAACGGACTTGTGCATGAAATCTCCAGAGAAATGAGTCAGCGCGAGGGCCGGAACAGAGCGGCATTGTTGGCGATCGCCTTGGCGACCTCATCGCGGATCGAGAGCCCCTTGCGATGGATCGCTTCCTTGTCGTCGCCGTCGCGATAGTTGAAGACGAGCCCGAGCGCGCCGATCCGCTTGCCGGTCGCATCGAGCAACGGCAGCTCGGTTTCGAAACGGTCGTTGTCGCCGCCGATTTCCAGATTGGTGCTGCCCTGATCGATCACGCGCAGATCGTCCTCGTCGGCGATCTTGCCGATCCGGCCGATGTTCGACCCGATGATGACGTTCTTCGGCTTACCCGGCGGGGTTGCGTGGATCATCATCACCAGCAGTTCGGGATGCCGCAGGATGGTGCGTTCGGTCAGCGCCTGAGCATAGGTGCGTGTCCCGTACGACGCATCATAGGGATAGGGATCGACCGCATTCTTCGTGCTCAACGTGACGCGCGCGACCTCGCGCGAAATAGCGTCGGCGATGGCGACAAGGTTCTTGGTGGGCGAACCACGACGATAGGCAAAGCTGATTGCCATGGTTCCCAGGCGATGGCCGGAATTGCTGGCAAACGGTTCTCGAACGACGAAACGCTTGCCGTCGGGCGAGACTGCGCCACCGAGAGTGGTATCGGGTGCATCGACCTTGCCGAATACACGGGATGCGCCCAGCGTCGAGCCGAGGACCAGCACCTCCTTACCCGCATCGCGAGGTCCCTCGACCACGATCGACAACACGCCCGGGTGCCGCGCCATCGCGGTCGAGATCAGATGCTGGACATAGGTCTTGCCGCCGACCACCGGTGGAATATCGTCGTCCGCCAATGCGGGCGTGACGATCGCGGCACCCGCCAGCAACAACACGGCACAAAGCCTTACGGCCATAAACCCCTCCTCATCGCGACTTTTCGTCGTCGATCGACAGGGAATGGCGGACGCCCCGGTTCGGCAAGGCAAAATGCGCTATCTAAAATCGATTTAATGTGAACGCGATTTCATGAATGGCGCAACATGGCACAAATGCGTCGTTTGCTGCGCCGCACCCAGCGATCGGCGATTTAATCAATTTAATCTATGGGATTTAGCGGGCCGTGGTTTGCGGCGCGTGGTGGCCGTCATCATGGTCGCCGGACCCATCACGACGCGGCATCTGTTGGCCACGTCGTCGAAGCGCAGATCCATGCCGTGCAACCGCGCGATCGCACCGACCAACGGCAACCCGAGGCCGCTGCCGGGGATACCGTTGACCTGGCTACCGCGCTGAAAACGTAGTTTCAGCTTTTCGCGATCCCGATGATCGATGCCGCGCCCGTCATCGGTGATGCGCAATTGCGGCCCGTCGATCAGCTCGACGCGGATGTTGCCGCCGGACGGCGTGTATTTGATGGCATTGTCGATCAGGTTGCCGAACGCTTCGAACAGCAAGTCAATGTCGCCGTTGACGGTGGTCGCAACGCCGTCGGAACCGAGAGGGTCGAACCTGATCCTGATCGCCTTGCTCTCCGCCGCCGGTTCGTAATATTCGACCGCGTCGGCGGCGATTTGCGTGAGATCGACCTCGCGGAACGATGCGCGTCGCGCGCCGTCCTCGATCTCCGAAATGCGCAACAACGCAGCGAAGGTCCGCAGCATCAAATTGACCTCGGCGATGGCGTGATCGATCTCTGCCTTGCGTTCGGCGGCGGAGAGGTTGCGGCGGTTGGCGCGTTCGAGGCCTGCAAGCAATCGGGTCAGCGGCGTGCGCAGATCATGCGCGATGCTGTCGCACACGCCCTTTACCTCGCCCATCAACCGCTCGATCTGTTCCAGCATGGCGTTGATCACGCGGACCAGCCGGTCGGTTTCGTCATTGGTGCCGCGCACCGGCAGTCGGCCGCTCAAATCCCCTTGCGTGATCCGCTCGATCGAGCGCGTCAGTCCGTCGAACCGGCGGATCGATCCGACGCCGATCGCGATCGCCCCGGCCGACCCGAGCACGATCATCACCGCCAACCCCAATAGAGTAGCCTCAAGCAGTTCGTTCCGGAAATGCTGGAGCTCCTCGATGTTACGGCTGACGACGATCAGACGGCCATCGGGCAGCCGATGAAGAAACGACCGGTACAACGTATTCTCGTGCTCGTTACTCACCGTCGTTTCGAAGAAGCGTTCGAGCGGCGGCATCGGCGTCGGCAGGCGCTTCAAATTGCCGCCGAGCGGCTGGCCCTCAGCGGTGAACAGACCGAAGGGGCGGCGGCCGGTCGGATCGGCGATGTTGTGCTGGTCGAGAAACGAGCCGATCTGCTTCGACGAATTGCCGTCGAACGACTGCGCCTGGTATCGCATGCGTTCATCGGGATTGCCGGACAGATAGCTCGACGTCGTCAGATAGATGATCGTGACGAACGCCAGCGACGCCGACCCGAATACCGCCGCGAAGAACGCCGCGAGCCGAAAGCTCGCCGCGCCGCCAAGCTCCTTAAGACTTAACAAGGCGGTATCCCGATCCGCGGACCGTCTCGATCATCGTCGGCAATCCGTTGACGTCGAGCTTGCGGCGCAACTTTGCGACGTGGACGTCGATCACGTTGGTGCGATCGTCATAGCGATAGCCCCAGACGCGTTCGAATATCATCGCCCGCGTCATCACGTCGCCGGGATGGCGCATGAAATGTTCGAGCAATTGATATTCGCGCGGCAACAGATCGATCTCGACGCCCGCGCGGCTCGCCTTGCGGCGGAACAGATCGAGGTAAAGATCGCCGACCGACAATTCCATGTCCTGCGCGCCCGGCGCCGATCCCCGTCGGCGGATCAACGCATCGACGCGCGCGGTCAGTTCGATGAAGTCGAACGGTTTGGTGAGGTAGTCGTCGCCGCCGGTCCGCAGCCCGCGCACCCGATCAGTGACGGCGGACAACGCGCTGAGGATGAGAACTGGTGTGCTGACGCCGGTGCCGCGCAGCGCCGCGAGCACTTCGAGGCCGTTGAGGTCGCCCGGCAGCATGCGATCGAGGATGATCGCGTCGTACCGCGCCGTGCGTGCCTGGCGGACCGCTTCCACGCCGTCCATCACATGCGCACTCGTCATGCCGTGATCGACCAACGCCGCGCCAATCTCGCGCGCCGTCTTGACGTCGTCCTCGACGATCAAGATGTTGGCCATCGCTCTCCTGCCGCCCCTTGGACGGTTCCATTTGCTGCAGTTACATGACGTCTGCGGCTCGAACTTGCTGCGCAATCAAGCCCCGGTCCGCAATAGGTCGAACGTCAGATAGGAGCGAAACGGCCGGATTCCTCTCGGTGCGGTCGTCGCTGCGTAAGATTACATTTTCCCAATCTTCGTTTTGAAACTGTTCCGAAACGAAAGTGTCACGGCTGGTCCATAGCGCGACGGGGCGCCACGAAGGCTGCCGGGGAAATCACATGATCCGTTCGATGCAGGCACGCGCCACGACGGCGCGCGCGAGTTCGTTTGCCATTGCCTTGGCGACCATGATCGCTGCCCTGCCGGCTGCGGCGAGCGTCGACAAGCCGGCCGACCCCGCTGCGACCCCGACCCCTGCCACGTCACCGGACGATCAACGCAAGCCCGACGGCCAGACCACCGGCGGTGACATCGCCGAGGGTTCGGACATCGTCGTCACCGGTACCAAGGCCAACGAGATCGCGCCGGTGACGGCATCGCTCGAGGCGCGTCAGCCACAGGCCATCGTCAGCCGGTCGCTGATCGAGGACTCGCTGCCCGCCACCGCCGACTTCAACCAGATCGCGCTGATCACGCCGAGTGTCTCCAACTTCGGCGGCAACAACGGCATCGGCCTGTCGGAATCGAAGGCGCAAATCCGCGGATTCCAGGACGGCGAATACAACATCACCTATGACGGCGTGCCGTTCGGCGACACCAACGACCCTACGCACCATTCGACCACGTTCTTCCCGTCGAACACGATCGAAACGCTGATCGTCGATCGCGGACCGGGTAACGCCAGCCAGCTCGGCCAGGCAACGTTCGGCGGTAACATCAACCTATTCAGCCGCGCCGCCCGCGACGAGTTCGGCGGTCAGCTCAAAGCCGCCTATGGCAGCTTCAACACCTATCTGTTGCGCGGGCTGGTCAACACCGGTGCGATCGACGCGCTAGGCGGCACGAAGTTCGTGTTCACGGGCCAGTACGCCCACACCGACGGCAAGCTGAGCTTCGAGAAATATCGCAACTACAACCTCTACGGCAAAGCGGTCATTCCGCTGTCGTCTTCGGTGACGCTGAGCATCCTCGGCACGTACAACAACAACCGGTTCAACCAGCCGGACAAGGACGGATCGACGCTGTATCAGCAATCGCTCTACGGCAAATATTTCAGCCTCAACAACGACCCCAACACACCGCAATATTTCGGCTACAACCATACGACGAAGGTCACCGATTTCGGCATCGTGAAGCTCGAGGCCCAGATCGCGCCGGGCAGCGTGTTCGAGAACCGCGCCTACACCTATTATTACGACAACGAGACGCTGTCGGCGAACGACGTGACGGTCGTGCCGGGTACCGTTCTATCGACCACGAATGCTGCCGGCGTGAAGATCAACGGCAACCAGCCCGGCTATACCAAGACCAACAAGTACCGCGTGTTCGGCGACATCGCCAAGGTGAAGCTGCAACTCGCGCCTTTCGCGATCCTGACGTTGGGCGGGCAGATCGAGTTCAGCCACACCTATCGGCAACAGACCGACGTCGATCTGATGACCGGCGGGTTCAACTATGTCGAGAAGAAGGTGACGGCTCCGGCGACCGGGCTCAATCCCGGCGCGGTGACGCCGCTCTACGTCAAATTCGACCAGAAGAGCGAAGGCAACAATGACGCGTTGTTCGTCGAACTGGAGCTCAAGCCGATACCCGGATTGTCGATCACGCCCGGGTTCAAGCATGTCGACTACAACCGCAAGATCATGGCGCTCTATAACCAGACGACGCGCTATGCCCAGAACGTGACCAACAGCTGGAGCGCTAACCTACCCTTCCTGCAGGCGAACTGGCAGCTGACGCCGCAACTGTCGATCTACGGCGAATATGCCCGTGGCTTCCTGATCCCGCCGTTGAGCGCACTCTATGTCGATAATCCCCGCTTCTCGAACGTGGTGCCCGAGCGGTCGACCAACTATCAGGCGGGCTTCGTCTATCACGGCCAGCGACTGTCGCTCGACGCGGATGTCTATTCGATCGATTTCCAGAACAAGTTCGCCAGCTTCACCTCGCCGACGCCGGGCGTGGGTACGGTGTTCACCAATATCGGCGGCGCGCTGTACCAGGGCGTCGAAGGCCAAGTGACCTACGCCTTCACCGATGGCATTGCCGTATTCGCCAACGCCTCGCGGAACCGCGCCATCGCCAAGGATACCCGGCTTCAAGTTGCCAACGCCCCCGTGATGACCGCGGCCGGCGGGATCATCGTCAAGCGCGGCCCGATCCGCTTCTCGTTGATCGACAAGTTGACCGGCGCGCAATATGCGAACAACGCCGCGAGCGCGAGCGACCCGTCCTATCGCGCCTATCGCATCGCGCCTTACAATGCGGCGGTTCTTGCGGCGAGCTACGAACTCGGTCCGGTGCGTATCGGGGTCGAGGTCACCGATCTGTTCAATTCCACGCGGGTGACCAACATCGGATCGAGCAGCAAGACCCCGCTCGCGGCGGTCGGGCAGCCTCTGGCAACCAATCTCGACCAATATTATTATCAACCGGGTCGCGCGATCACCGGCGACATCACGTTTAAGTTCTAGGCCATGCAAACCAGAAAGCTCATCGCCGCCGCGTTTCTGCTGAGCGCCAGCGCTGGCGTGCTAGCGAAGGACAAAGCGCCGTCGCTGCTTTCCAGCGCCGATCTCGACCCGCAAACGGTGCTGCCCGCGCCACCGGCAAAAGGCAGCCTGCAGGGGGTCAACGAGTTGCGCGAGCTCCACAACGTCCAACGGCAACGTACCCCGGCCGCCGTTAAATCGGCGAAATGGGACAGCGACGCGAAGAGCGCGATGATCTTCGCCGAGGTGCTGGGGCCGGCCTTCGATCTCGACAAGTTGCCGGCGACCAAACGCCTGTTCGATCTGGTGCGCGCCACCGAAAAGGATGTCGCCGACCGCGGCAAGGACGAGTTCAAACGCCCGCGCCCGTGGATCGTCGATCCCACCGTCAAGAGCTGTTCGCGCAGCGACGAGCCGCTGTCGAGCTACCCGAGCGGTCATACCACGATGGCCTATTCGATGGCGGGCGTGCTGGCTCGGCTGGTGCCCGCCAAAGCGAGCGCGATCATGGCGCGCGCCGCTCGCTATGGCGAAAGCAGGATCGTCTGCGAGCAACATTTCCGCAGCGACGTCACCGCCGGCGAAGCGCTGGGCCTGCTGGTCGCCGAGCGCTTGATGACGAAACCGGAATTCGTCGCCGCCTTCGACGCAGCGAAAGCGGAGCTGCGCAGCGTCAGCCTTTCAGGCGACTGAACGACGGCTTGGCGACGCTCACGCCGAAGCATTGCCGAATTTTTCGATCCATCAACCCGCTGGCATTCGGTACGCGAGCGCCCTGGCCGGTCAGCGGCACATACATCGTCCAGCCGAGCGAGCATCGGTCAAACGTGTTCGAATCCGTCTTCGTCAGCACGAGCAACTGCTCGCTGGCCCAGGAGGGACCAATCGGCATTACGATGCGCCCCCCAACCTTCAACTGGTCAAGCAAGGGTTGCGGTACGGCTGCGGCGCCTGCGGCGACGATGATCGCATCGAACGGCGCACGGTCCGCCGCGCCGGCGTAACCGTCGCCGGCACGCACGTCGATTTGCCGATATTTCAGGCGCGCAAGCCGGGCTCGCGCCTCATCGGCGAGCGGGCGAACGATTTCGATCGACGTAACCTGGGCACCGAGCTCGGCCAGAACGGCCGCTTGATACCCCGACCCGGTGCCGACATCGAGCACGTTGGCATGATCGGGCAGGCGCGCCGCCGCCGTCGTCAACGCCACAATATACGTGTCGGAAATCGTCTGATCATACCCGATCGGCAATGGCGTATCGGCATATGCCTGGGCTCGATCGGACGGCGCCACGAATTCTTCGCGCGGAATGCGGACGATCGCCGCGAGCGCACGATCGAGTTCACGATCGGCCGCCGCAGGCGCTGCGCGTCTCACCTCTTCTCGGATGCGTTTGACGAGGGACAGGCGGTCGGCACCGAAATCGCCGCAAACTCCCGCCGTCGAGATCATCGCCATACCGGCAAAGATGAATATGAATCTGGCGAGCGACCGCTGAAGTCGCCTTCTGAGGTCATCGCCTCTCGTCGCTCGCCAAGCCGAGATGATAAGCGGCACACGTTGCTCCCAACTGGTCACTCGGCCATGCGCCAGACGATGCACGGGCGCCAGCCGATCAGCCGAGGTTGGGAAAATACAATGCGCGAAGGATTACCCACGCTTGCCGCCGTTCAGGAACATTGGGAAAAGGGAAGCACCGCGCAATCGTGCCGCAATCGACATCGGCCTAGTCGAGACTGGCAGTCGCGTTTGGACTGTCAGTCAAGGAAACAGCCATGAAGCCCCACATTCTCCTCCCTCTGCTCGCCTTGAGCGGCGCATTGCTCCCAACCGCCGCGTCGGCCGCGCCGAAGCCCAAATTGACCATGGCGCAAGCCCGGGCGATCGCGCTCAAGCGCGCGCCGGGGGCGATCAAGGACGCCGAGTACGAGCATGAAGGCCGCGGCTGGCGCTTTTCGTTCGATATCCTCCAAGGCAAGCGCATCCACGAAATCGGCGTCGATGCGATGACCGGCGCGATCGTCGAGGACAAGTACGAAGCTCTGGACAGCAAGGACTGAATCGGTGCGTATCCTCGTCGCCGAAGACGATGCCGGCGCCGCCGGATTCATCGAACGCGGGCTGGCCGAGCTCGGTCACGTGGTGACTCGCGTGTCGGACGGAGAGGATGCGCTTCACCTCGGTGCGACGGAGACGTTCGACGCGATCGTGCTCGATCGGATGATGCCGGGGATGGAGGGGCTGGACGTGCTGCGCCGGCTGCGCGCTGCCCAGATACCCACGCCGGTGATGGTGCTGACCGCTAAAGGCGGCATCGCCGATCGGGTCGATGGCCTCGACGCCGGGGCCGACGACTATCTCGTCAAGCCGTTCGCGATGGCCGAACTGATCGCGCGGTTGAACGCCTTGTTGCGCCGACCGCCGATCAGCGACGTCGTGACCCGGCTCGACGTCGGCGATATCACGCTCGATCGTCTGCGCCGCGAAGTGACGCGCGCCGGCCGGTCGATCCACCTGCAGCCGCGCGAGTTCGCCCTGCTGGAATTGCTGATGCGCAACGCCGGCCGCGTGGTGACGCGCACGATGTTTCTGGAAGAGGTCTGGGGCTTTCATTTCGACCCGCAGACGAACATCGTCGAAAGCCACTTGAGCCGGGTACGATCGAAATTGCGCGAGGGGTTCGGCGACGACCCGATCGAAACCGTGCGCGGCGCGGGCTACCGGATCCGCGGGGATGGCTAGCCTACGCGCCAGCGCGGCCTATCGGATCGCGTTCACCTACGCGCTGACGTTCACCATCGCGATCCTGCTGCTCGGGGTAGCGGTGTATTTCGTTGCCGACGCCGAATTCCGGGGTGAACGGGATCAAGCGATCTCGGGGGAAATCGTCGATTTGACGCGCGAGGGCGACGGCTCCGAACTGATCGAGGATATTGGGGCACGCGAGGCCGCTCGGGCGAAGCCCACCTTCGGCTATGCCGTGTTCGACAAAGCCGGCCTGCGCATCGGCGGGCGGCTCGACACGCCACGCCCCGAACTGGGTTTCAGTATGATCACCTTCCGCGATCCCATCGAGGGCGCCGACGCCGCCCGCGCACGGGCGGTCGATCTGCCGGACGGGCGGCGATTGGTCGTGGCTGTCGACTCGGAAGCGATCGAGCAGATCGACGCTACTATACTGACGTTGTTCGGCGCTGCGTTCGTCGTCGTATTGCTGATCGGCGGTGCGGGCGGCCTGTTGCTTGGACGCTATCTGCGCCGCCGCCTGGGCACGATCAGCGCAACGGCCAACGCGATCGTCGCCGGCGATATCGGTCAACGCATGCCCGTGGGTGCGAGCGGCGACGAGTTCGACGCGGTTGCGCTCGCACTGAACGCGATGCTGGATCGGATCGCCAGCCTGATGGAAAACCTGCGCCAAGTATCGAGCGACGTCGCGCACGATTTGCGCACGCCCTTGCTGCGATTGCGCGGGCAGCTCGAACGCGTCGGCAAGGAAGAGGGCGCCGCACAGCGCGCGCTCGATCAGGGTGACGAACTACTCCGCCTGTTCAGCGCGATCCTGCGCATCACCGAGGTCGAGAGCGGCGGGCTGGAGCGCAGCTTTATCCGGATCGACTTGTCGACGTTGACCCACGATGTCGCGGAAAGCTTTCTACCGGCGCTCCACGATGGCGGTCGGACTTTGGACTGGGAAATCGAGCCTGACATCTTCGTCCACGGCGATCGCGAACTGATCGCACAATCGCTGGCGAACATGCTCGACAACAGCCAGACGCACACACCGCCCGGCACCCACATCGTGATGACGCTCGACGCCAATACCGAGTGGGTGCGTCTCTCCGTCAGCGACGATGGTCCCGGCGTGCCGCGCGAAGAGCGGGATGCCATCCTGCGGCGTTTCTATCGCACCGAGGCGAGCCGGACGACGCCGGGCAACGGGCTGGGGCTCAGCCTGGTATCGGCGGTCGCGGCGGCGCATGGCGGTGAGATCGCGGTTGCGGCCAGTCAGCCGCGCGGCCTGCGCCTGACCATGGTATTGCCGCGCACGCCCTGACGATCGACCGACTGCAACGACCGTCGCAGCGTCGCTTTGCTGAGGGGCTGGAACACGCCGGATGCGCCTATCTGCGCCTGCCCTGCGTCGCTCAGCAGATAACGAGCGAACGTCCGTAGCCGCGCCCCGCAGGCTGTAGCTGGGGCGAGCAGCAGATCGACGGTCCGCGCCAGCGGATATCGGTCGGCGGCGATCGTACCGGCCGTCGGAAGGTAAGCCGGCGATCGATCCCCCAGAGCGATCGCGACGGGCCGTACATTCACCTTGAGGTGGCCCATACCGGTAAAGCCGATCGCGAGCGGATCGGCGGCGACGCGATCCACGACATCGGCTTCCGACCCGCTGTCCGGCGCGGGCTTCCAGCGGCCCCGTCGTCCCCCGATGCTCAATATCCGCCGGCGGATCGTGAGCGCACGCGCCGATTCCTCGCCTGCCCAGCCACCTCCCCCGAGGATGTGGATCGGGCGACCGCGCCAACCCGCGACGCCGAGCGCCGCCCAGTCGGTGGGCACACTTCCTCCCCGCAGGCGGCTCGACGAGAAAATGGCGTCGAGCTGACGATAGCTCAGTCGGCGTATCGGATTGGCGCTGTTGACGACAATCGCCACGGCATCGACATACCCGAACCGATCCCACGCGCCTGTCGCTACCGGCACGACCGACGGCGAGACGCCACGATGCGATTTTCGGAACGTGGCCAAGTCGGCCTCGGCAATCTCGCGCGTCAGAAAAGCGAAATCGGCGCGGCCTTCCAGGAACGCCTCGAGGCCGGGATCGAGCGCACCTTGGGGCGGCCCGAACGGCGTGAGCAGCTCGACGGGAGTGTCGGGAAAGCGGACCACGAAATCGTCGCGCCACGCCGGGGCAAGCGTTTTCAGAATCGACGGCGCGCTCCCCCGCAGCGGCGACGCCGGACAAGCCGCCGGCGTCGCCGTGATCATGGCGCCGGACATCAACCAGAGGGGCAATGGCAGCATGACGATGAGCAAAGGCCGGACTGCACGACGAGGCTATATGTCATTCGACGGATCGGCCGCGCCATTCGCTGCATTGGGCGAATCCGACCGCCCGCTTATCCTGCACGCGATCCGGGGGATGCCCGGCCAAACTAGAGGAGAGGACGTTGCCAGGTTTTGCTTCATTCAAGCGCCGCCATATCGCCGCGCTTGCCACCGTGACCGCACTGGGTCTGACCACCGCGATCGCATTCCAGCCCGCTAATGCGCTCAAATACGCCAAGCGCGAGCACAATCTGAAGGTCGATCCGCGCATTCCGGTGTGGGTGCCGGGTCCGGTCGATGTCCAGCCGGAAGAGGAGCTCCACGTCGTCGGCGCCGACGTCATGGATGAAATGACGCTCGGCTGGGTGAAGATGATGCGCAAGGCCTATCCGCGGCTAAGCGTCGACATGGAAGCGCGCGCGTCGGGCAGTGGTGGCCCCGGCCTGACCAACGAGATTTCCGAGCTCGCGCCGGTCGGCCGCGAATTGCTGCCCGCCGAAGCCGAGGGCTTCCGCAAGAAGTTCGGCTACGACGCCACCGGCTTCCGCGTCGCCACCGGCAGCGTCGGCTCGCTGGGCAAGACTGCGGCGTCGATCATCATGGTCGACAAGGACAACCCGATCAATTGCCTCAGCATGCAGCAGCTCGACAGCATCTATTCGTCGACGCGCAACCGCGGCGGACCGGACATCACCAACTGGGGCCAGGTCGGCTTGACCGGCGCCTGGGCGTCGAAGCCGATTCACCTTTACGGTCTGAAATCGCCAAACGGGATCGAATGGTATTTCAAGATCCAGGTCATGAAGATGGGCGAGTATCGCGACGGGATCCAGTTCACCAAGGGTCGGGGTTTCACCCACGCCTTCAACGTCGCCGCGGAGGACATGAAGGATCATCCGGGTGGGTTGACCTATGCGTTGCTCGCCAACATCACGCCCAATACGAAAGCCGTCGCGCTGTCGGAAACGACGGGCGGCAAGTGCGTCTACCCGACCACGCAGTCGGTCTATGACCACAGCTATCCGCTCAGCCGCTACGTCTACATCTACGTCAACCATAAGCCGGGCACGAAGCTTCCGGCGAAGGTCAGGGAATTCCTGAAGGCCGTGCTGAGCCGCGAAGGCCAGCAGCAGGTGGCGAATGACGGCGTCTACATTCCGTTGCAGGCGTCGGTCGTGAAGGAAGAACTCGCCAAACTCGACACGATGTAGGAATTCCCCCTCAAGCCCGTCGCCTCGGAGGGCGCGACCGGTTCGCCGGTCGCGCCCTTTTTTGTCTGCGCCGCAGGAAAGGAAGAGGCGCCGCCGACGGCGACGCCTCCTCCTCCTCCCCCAGGGATCGCTCCTGTTAGAAGTGGAACCGTGCGGTTGCCGTCAGCAGGCGCGGCGTGCCAGGTACCAACTGGATGTTGGCGGTGAAGCCGGCGCTTTCGATGTAGCGCGCATCCAGCAGGTTGGTGACCTTCAGCGTCAGGTCGAGGTTATCGCCGACCTTGTAATAGATGCCGGCATCGACCGTCGTGTAGGCCTTGAGCGGCAGGGTTCCCGCTTCGGGCCCGACCGCGCCGACCGTCGGCAAAAGACCGACGCGCTTGCCGATATATGACACGCCGAGGCCGAACCCGAGATTTTCGAGCGAGCCCGACTGGATATCGTACCTGGTCCAGAAGTTCAGCGCATTGTCCGGCGAGTTGGTCTGCCGCGCGCCGATTTGCGGCGCGATGTTCGACGATACGACACGCGCCTTGGTGTGGGCATAGCCGCCGGTGATCTGCCAGCCGGGCAGCGGTGTCGCGTTGACCTCGATCTCGAAGCCGCGCGAGCGGTCGGAGCCGAGCTGGTTCGAACAGGTCCCGCTGGCCGGGATCAAATTGCCCGCGGCATCGCGCGGCGCATTCGCGGGGATGGTGATGCCGTTGGCCGCGATAAAGGCGTTGAGCGCGGCGAGGTTGGCCGGGCACGAGAAGGTATTGAGAACGTTCTTGCGCTCGATGTCGAAATACGCCGCCGTCAGGTTCAGGCGCTCGCCGAACAGGTTGGCCTTGACGCCGCCCTCGTAAGATTTCGCCTCGGTCGGCTTGAACGGGTTCAGCCCGAAGACGTCGAACGACGCGGCCGCGACCGGCACGTAGGACGAACTGTATGCGGCGTAGATCGTGAGCTGCTTGGTGGGCTCGATCAGCAGGCCGGCCTGGGGCAGCCACTTGCTGTCCTTTTTCTTGACCGGCACGAACGTCGTGATCCGCTTGTCGGAAATCGTCTGCCGTTCATCGGCATAACGCACCCCGACCATCACCTTCACGAAATCGCCGAACGAAATGAGATCCGACGCATAGCCGCCGAGCGAGTTCTGCGTGGTGTAGCGCCAATTGAGATTGGACGATTGTCCGGTATTGAACTGCGGGAAGGTCTCGATCGCAGGCGCGGTGTTGATCGCCGGGTTATAGACGTTGAGGTTCAGCGACGTGCAGGCCGGCGCCGGGGTCGGCGTGCAATTGTAGAATTGCGTGCGATTGAGACTCGCCGTTTCCTGGCCGCCGTTGAAGCCGATCAGCACGTTGTTCTTGATCCCGGCGATTTCGAACTTCGCCGTCAAATTGGTATCGACGAAGCTGTATGTGCGCTGATTGAGCTGTCCGCGGGCGCGGCGCGTGATCGTGGTCAGCTGGTTGGGCGACGAGGCAAAGGCATTGACGTCGAAATTGCGCTGCCGATCCTCGTGATCGACATAACGATAACCGACATAGAACTTCACGCTGTCGCTGAAATTGTGCGTGTAATACAGGTTGCCGATCGCCCCGCGCTCGACGAGATAGTCGTCCTTCCCCTGATAGTTGGTGTCGATCTTCGCGATCAGGCTGGCGTCGTTGCCGGGCGCGACGAGGTACGTGTCGTAGTGCGTCTTTACGTAGCGATACTCGCCGCCGATGGTCAGCGTATCCTTGGACGAGATTTTCCAGGTCGCGCTCGGCGAGATGTAGATCGGTTGCTCATACGAGTTCTTGCGGAACCCGCGCGTATAGCCGAGCTCGCCGACGACCCGAACGGCGAGCGTCTGATCCTTGTCGACAGGGCCGGTATAATCGAACGAGAACAGCCCGCCGAGTTGACGGTCATACGAGCCGACGCCCATCACCCCTTTGAAGCCGATCTCGAACGAGGGCGTAAATTTCGGTTTCTTGGAAATGATGTTGATGAAGCCGCCCGGTTGACCCTGGCCGTAAAGAACGGCGGTCGGCCCCTTGACCAGCTCGATATGGTCGGTGCCGATCGTAGGCGGCGAACCGAAGCGAACGGAGAGACCCGGCAAACCGTCGGTCAGAATCGCGCCGCGATCGTTGCCCGATGTCTTGAAGCCGCGAAACGTGATGTCGTAGCTCGTGTTACCCGCGCGCTGGACACCGGTCATGTAGCGATAGAGGTCCGATACGTTGGTCGTCTCGATCGCCTTTAGAAAGTTGTTGTTGTAGCTTTCGGTGCTGGCCGGCGTGTCGAGGATGCGAATGTCCATCTTGGTCGCGCTCACCGCGGCGTCGTTGACGAAGCGGCCGCGAATGACGATGTCGGTCGGCGTATTGCCGTTGTTCGTATCGGCGTCTTGGGGTGCGGCAGCGGTTTGATCGTCGCTGGCGGCTGGCGCCGTTTGCGCCGCAGCAGGCGATGCCATGCCGCACGCGATCGCCAGCAGCGAACAAGCGCCGATCATCCGCACGCGCTTCGTTGTCTTCGCGCCGTTTCGGCTGCTGTTCATCTTATCCTCCCCTGACCCATGGTCGTTGTTAAGGCGGTTACCGCTCTGGAGCTTAACCTCTGTCAAAATGACGATTTCGCCTCCATCCGTTAAATGACGGACAGGCTATCTTATTGTGGTTTAATGTTTTTATTGAGTTTCACGCGTTCGACGGCAAGTTCACTGCGATTCAACGGCAGGTATCCGCGCGATTGCCGGCCGATCGCCGCCTGACCAGCGTCGGACAGCAGCGATTCGAGCAGCAATGTAGCGGCAGGCGCGATGGCGCCATCGGCCTCGCGACGGGCGTAGATCAGCAGAAATCGGTCGAACGGATAGCGGCCGGAACGGATGCCGGCACGGGTCGGCGCGGTGGTGCGGCCACGGTCGTCGATCACCGCCAATGCTCTGACGCGGGGGCCCGCAAAGTTGGCATTGGCCAGGCCGATCGCCGCGTCGTCCGCCGCCACCGCCGCCGCTACATCCCGCGATTGGCGCTTGCCCTCGACCGCCGCCGCGAACGCAGATGCGCGCAGCGGCCCGGCCAAGGCAAACCGGCCGATCGCCGTGTCGCGGGCCAGCGCAACCGCGCGGATCGGCCGCGTTCGCCAGCGGCCGCCGAGGCCGAGATCGCCCCAACGCACCGCCGCCGTACCGTCGGCGCTCGACGCGAACACGCGCCGAATCTGGGCCAGGGTGATCCGCCGCAACGGATTGTCGACGGCAACCAGGATAGCGGTCGGCGACGATAACGTGCCGGGGACGAGCGAGTCGTGGGCAATGCGGAACTCGATCGGATCGCTGCCCCATGCCGCGCGGAATGCGGCGCGATCTGCAGGCTCCATTGCGGCACCCATCGGCGCGAGCAGCGAGTTCCCCGCGATCAGCGCAGCGGGCGCCGATCGCGTGCTCTTGAGATCGAGATCGTATCGTACCGTCGTGCCCGACGCCGCGATCCGCCGTGTCGCGTCGCCGATAATTTCGTCCATGTCGTTATATCCAACGACGCGAAACCGGCCCTCTGCGGTTACGTAGCCCGTGCCCTGAGGCGCGGCCGCGATCAGGGCGAACGCGAACGCCAGCGCCGCTGATCGTCGGCCGATCACTTGCCCTCGATATAGGCCTGGCTGCGCGCGACCTGGCCTACGCGGAGCGGCAGATAGATGCCTTGCTTGCGAACCACGGCCTGGCCCTCGCGGCTCAGCACAAAGCGCAGGAATTCGCGCAACGCCGGATTGAGCGCCGCGCCCGACCGCGCGTTCGTGTTCAGGTACAGGACGCGCGACAGCGGATAGGCAGCGCTCGCGACATTCTCGTAGCTCGGCGACAAAGCGGGACCACCCTCCACGCTGAGCGGCACGATCTTCACTTCGGAATCGATCGCCGACAAGCCGGTATAGCCAAGTGCTTCGGGATCGGCCGCAACCCGGCGCGCGATGTTGAAGAAGGTTTCGTCGTAATGGATCTTGTCGTTCCACTCGCCGCGGCCTTGCGGCGTCGATAGGACGTGTTCGCGCACGAACTCCTCGAACCCGTTCCACGGCTTGATGCCGTAGAGATGCACCGGACGGTTCGCCCACTCGCCGGTCAGGCCGAGATCACCCCAGGTTTTGATCGGCTTTCCACCACGCAACCGCGTCGAGGAGAAGGCGGCGTCGAGCTGTTCAAAGCTGAGCTTGCGGATCGGATTGTCCGGATTGACCATGAACGCGATCGCGTCGAGGAACCCAAAATGACGCCAGGTCCCGCCGGAGATCGGCACCGAAAACGGCGGGTATCCGAACTTCGCGTTGAACCCCGAAATGTCGGTCGGCTTGAGTTCGCGCGATACGAATACGAGGTCGAGATTGCCCTTGATCAACTCGAGCGCACCGAGGCTGCCGGCATACGGTTTGACCAGATCGAGCTGGAAGCCGGGATGATATTTGCGGAACGCCGCCACCCACGCCGCGGCGAGGCCGGGCAAGACGTCCGACACGCCGGCGCGGAAATGCGCTTTGAGCTTGAGACCTTTGGTAGGAATATAGCGTGGAAGGGCGGGATCGAGATCGGGCTGTAGCAATTCGGGTGCGGGCAACGTGCGCCCTTCGACCATCCCCGCCTTCTTCTCTTCCTCGGTCTGCGGAAAGACCGGCGCGGCTGACGGCTCGACCCAGATCAGCTGGCCGGGCTTCGACGGCGGTGCGGCGTCCTGGGCGCTCGCCAGTCCGGCGCACATCAATCCGGCTACAGCCAAAAACCCTCGAGCCAATCGCATCAAATCCAATCCCTTCTTCATTGTGCCGTTGCCGGCATGCCACCGACGAGACCGCCGAGCGCGGACAAGGCATGCTTGCGCTCCACGCCGGTCAGGGCACCCGCGGCGAATTGGCGCTGACCTTCAGGACTGAGCGCCACGCGCGCGAATTCGGTCGCAATGCCATTCGGCTGTCCACCGGTCGCTTTGTTGAGATAGATGACCAAAGGTCGAGCGCTTGATTGCCCCCTCGCCGAAGCGAACCCGACAACGACGCCGCGCGGATCGCGGCTCGACGCCATTGTCAGACCGCGCTCGCTCTGGTTCAGCACGCGCGGCAACGGCGCGACATCGGCCACGCCGTCGGCCAGCGCTTCGGCGACGACGCCCGATCCAGCAGGAGCAACGATCACATCGACGTCCGGATGTTCGCGGCGGAAGATCGCCACCCAGCGTTCGACAACCCGCGCCATGGCGCGTGCGCCGACGATCGTGAGTTTGCCCTGCAATTGCGGAGCATTCGTACGGTAGGATTGTGGCGCCGTCGCTGCGAACGCCGTCCCGGCAACCCCCGCGAGCGCGAGCAACAGGAGCGATCGCCGTGGAAAACGGACGAAATCCGCTGGGCGAAGATCCGGTGGCATGAGCATCGCCCGATGCTGCCGAAGCGGCCCCGTGAATCGATCCGTCGTATGACGCAAAGCATCGGCGCAATGCCCTAGATGAAGCGCTCTAACACGCGGCCGGCAAGGTCCGAACGGCCCTCCAGACCGGCCTTGCGGTAGATCGCCTGAGCCTGCTGACGAACGGTGCGTTCACTCGTCCCGCGCACGTCGGCGACTTCTCGCAAAGGCAATCCGCGCAGCATTAGCCACGCGACATCGCATTCGGCCCCGGACAGTTTCCAGTCACTGAAGTCGATGTCGATCCCGTCCTTCACCAGCTTGCCCGCGGTGATCGTGTTGCTCTGCAGCTTTGCGGCAAGCTCTCCACAGCGCTTTTCCAGGTCGGCGGAAGCACGGCGGCGGCGGCGCAGCTGGAACCACAGCGACGCGGCGAAGGCGACAAGCGCGCCGATCGCGGTCATCAGCAGCGCGAACCTGCCCCAGCCCATCCGCAGGCTAGACACCTCGATCGGCTGGTCGTCTGACCGGGTCGGCGGGTTAATCAGCCCGGCCCAGCGGGTCTGCTCGCGATCAATGAATTGCAGCAAGGGGCTGCCATCCAGATAGGTATCCGCCCAGCGATTGGCGCGCAGCTGTTCTGCCCAGCTCGGCGACCGCGCCATCGTCGCGATCAACGCGGTCAGCCGATCCTGCTTGTCGGCGGCGAGTCCGGGCGCCGCGAACACGCCGCGCCAGTTCATCATCGATACGTCAAGCCCGCCCTCGCGCAAAGTTGCGGCATCGACGCCCGCGACACGATCCGGCGCGGCAATCCCGAGCTCGCGAAATTCCCCGCTGGCGATCCGGGGCGCGAATTCGGCGTAGCCGCCGACGCCGATATCGCCGCGACCCTCCATCAGCGAATCGCTGACCCGACGCCCCCGGCGCGGCCGAAATATGTCACCTCGTCGAGCGGTATGCGGAGTTGCTCCGCAATCTGCCAGACCAGGCCCTGATCCGGGCCGCCGAGCGCGCCGCCCAGCCAGCGCAATGCGGCGGGGTCGCGCTTCAGCGCCACCTTGAGGTCGGCGACGGTGCGGATCGGCGAATCCTGCCGAACGGCCAACAGGCTCCATTCGCCCGTCAGGCGTGCGATCGGCGTAACGTCGCGCAGCGTTACCGCCGCCTCGTCGCGAACCGCGGCACCCAGCATGACAAGGCCGCCGATCAGCAACACGTCGTCTTCGCCACGATGACGCGATACGAACTGGGAGAGGCCGATCAGGCCGCCCGCGCCGGGATACCGCACGATGCTGACCTGTCCCACCAACCCCTCGCGTTCGAGCGCGGTCTTCATCGCCTTGGCGGTTAAATCCCAGCCACCGCCCGCAGCTGCGGGCACGACCAGCGTCAGGCGCTGCATGCGCGGACCAGCGATCGCCGATTGCGGCAAAAAAGCGCCGAGGACCGCCGCAGCGCAGGCAATCAGCGATATCAGGTGACGCCAGACGGCGATGCGACCCAGACGCATCTCAGTGCTCCTTCTCCTGGACAGCGACTCTTCGTTCGCTTGCCTCCTGACGGGTGTAGGACCGGGTAGCTGTCATCAGGCTGTCGCGTCTCACGATCGCCCGATGGGTATAGGCAATCCGTCGGATTGCCGGGTTCGCACGGGAGCGGGATGACGGATCGGATGGAGACAAGAATGCGCCTGACCCTCGCCGCCCTGACAATAGCTGCCGCAACGTTTGCCCAGCCTGCCGCCGCAGCGCCGTTGGTGTGCGCCGCCGACGCGACCGTGGCACGCGCGCCCAGTGCGGTCGGCGACGGCGCGATGAAGCCCGCGCTCGACCGATTGCTTGCGCTGTACCGGCAACGTCATCCGGCGAGCGGCGCCCCGACGCGCTGGGAATATGGCAGCGGTGCGCGCGCGGTCGGCGCGCTGATGTTCGACCTTGCCGATATCGCACCGGTCATGCGCCCGTTCGCCCCCGCCGAAATCGCGCCGTACGAGCATCAATTCCACGGAGACATGATCAAGGAGCCGTTGATCGTCCGGATCGGCTCGATCGGCGGACGTCCCGCCGGAATCGCGCTCAACCGCCGGCCCGGCGCGCCCCTTCCCGCGCGTATCACCAATTTCATCGCGCTGGCGCTCAGCGAAGAGGGGCAGCGGGTACTCGCCGGAACCCCGGGCTTTACGCCGCTCGACCCTGCCGCGCTGGCCGACGAACGCGCCAAGCTCGACGAATTCGTCCCGGCGCTCGATCCGGCTTTGGCCGCCTATCGCCCGACGGCGCGCTTGGCCGGTCCGATCCGCAGTGTCGGCAGCGACGGCATGAAGGCGTTGATGGATAGCTGGGAATGCCGCTTCGCCGCGCTCCAACCCGGCATTCGCAAGGGCGAGATCTGGGAACATCTGGGGACGCTCAACGGCTTCGATGCGCTGCTCAATGGCCAAACCGATATCGCGCCAATGGGACGCGAACTGTGGCCGGACGAGCTCGCCGACTGGCGATCTGTCTATGGCCCAGGTGCGCCGGTCGAAATCGCCGTCGCGCGCGGCGGTTTCAACACGCCGCAGCGCACGACAGCGCAGGCGATCCTGGTCAATCCCGCCAATCCCATTCGTCGGATCACCATGGCGCAGTTGGCCGGCATCTTCGGCGCCGACCCGACCATCACGCGTTGGGGTCAACTCGGGCTGACCGGCGCCTGGACCGACCGGCCGATCCACGTCCGCATGCCGCCCCGCGTCGCGCCGAACGCGATGTCGATGCAGATGATGGTGCTCAACGGCGGCGGCTGGAACGCCAAGGCGACCGAAGCACCGATTGCGGCCACGGCGAAGGCGATCGTCGATGACCCCGCGGCGATCGGATTCGGCGGGCTGGAGGAAGGCGATCCGACGCTGGTCGCGCTCGACGTGGCCGGCACCGACGGGCGGTACATCCCACTCACCGCCGACAGTGCCTCGACAGGTCGCTATGCGCTGACGCGCTATATGTACATTCGGCTGGCATATGGCGCGATCTCGCCGCAGGTCGCGGGTTTCCTGCACTTCATCCTGAGCCGCGATGGCCAGGAACGCGTCCGCTATTCAGGCTATTTCCCGCTGACCGCCGCAGAAGCTAAACGCGAACTGGCGAAGCTCGATCAAGCGGTGCGCCGGCCGAGATAGAGCGCGGTCAACACGACATTAGGCGCGGACCCGCCAAATTCACGATCGACGAGATCACCGATCGCATCGAGCAACGCTGTCCGACGATCGTCGGGCAACGCGCGGACGAACGAATAGCTGGCATACAGCGCGCGGGCATCGGCGGCCGACAGCATACGTTCGCGGCGAAAGACGTGATGCTCGATCGCGTCGAACCCGCCTTCGCGCAGCCGTCCGATGTGGAGATCGGCATCGAGCGAATAATGCCCGCGCATCGATTCCGACGGTGGCAGATCGATGCCGTCGAGCAGTGGCATCGTCGCGTCGGCGAACGGATCGCCGATCCCTGGCTGGCGATAGGCGTTCCACCACAAAGCGATGCGCCCTCCGGGTCGCAACAGAGCATGGATTCGGCCTAGCGCGGCGTCAGGATCGAGCCAGTGGAAAGATGAGGCCGCCGCCGCGAGGTCGAATCTGCCGTCGATCGGCGCGGCGACGAAGTCGCTGTTGACGACATCGACCGGGCCGCCGGCAAACGTGGTCCGCAAATAGTCGGCGAGTGCGGCATCGGGCTCAACGGCAACGAGCCGCTCGACACCCGGCGCAAGCAGCTTGGCCGTCGCGTGTCCCGTACCCGCGCCGATTTCGACGACCGCGCGGACGGGGAAATCCGCGCGGTCGAAGATGCGTTCATAGAGTGCGTCTGGATAATCGAGCCGGGCCGCATGATAGCCGGCGGGATCGAGGCCGAAGATGCTTCGGCCCACGCCACGATCGATGCGGCCCGACATCGTCACTTCGCGGGAGCGAACAACGCCTCGTAGCTCGGGATCTTCTTCGCGAGCGCATCGCGCAGATCGAGCGCCTTCGTGTAGAGCGTGCGCTCATACTGGTTGCCGGCGACGGGAACCTTGAAGGCATAGACGACCAGGCCGATATTGTTGCCCTGCGCGTCGCGCATCGGCATCAGCACGACGAACTTCGGGCTGGTGTCCTTGGTCCGATGCCAGCGCGGATCGACGATGGTGATGCCCTTCTTCGACACGTCGATATCATCGGGATCGTCCGGATTGCCGATGCGGTCGGGATACGAGCCGGCGAACATCGTATAGGCGTCGGTCATTCCCGGCGGCACGCCATGCAGCGTCACGCTCAGGAGTTCGGGATGCGCTTTCATCGTCTCGTCGGACAAGACCTGCGCGTAAATCTTGGCCGCCGGCGGCGTCCAGTTCTTCGCTGGGGCGGCCGGGGCAGCGGTCTGCGCACCGGCGACCGCGGCGAGCCCCAGCCCGGCGGCGGCGGCGATCATCAAGAAGTTGCGTTTCATAATACCTCTCCTGGCTTTGATTGTTGACCCCGGCCTAGCGCGCCAAGCTGACGGGAAGCTGTCGCCTATTTCCCAGCGAGCGCGGCGACCGATGGGGTTCGGCGGGCGAGCGCGTCGCGCAGCGCGATCGCGCGCGCCAACACGCGCGGCTCGTCGGCTGCATCTTTCATCGTGAAACTTGTGCTGAGCGCGCCGATCACGCGCCGCCGCGCATCGAGCTGCGGCAATTCGACCGCCAGCCGCCGGCCTCCATTGGTCACTTCCTTGCGAACGATGCCGTTGGCGATGACGTCGTCGTCATCCTTGTCCGCCGCCTTGCCGATGCGACCGAAATTTGAAGCGATGATGGTGTTCTGAGCCCCCGGCAGCGCGACGTGCATCGCGAGCGTGACGAGATCGGGATAGGCGTCGATCATCGTGTCGACCAACGCCTGCGCCCGTGGCGCCCGCACTGCGCCCGGCACGAAGGGGTCGGGCTCGGCGAGGTTGTCGGCGACATAGATGCGACGCGACGCCGCGCGCGCGACCGGCTTTGCGTCGATCAGCTTGCGCGCCCAAACTGTTATGGTGCCGATTGGCTCCCCGACCGCATTGACCAGCGGCGCGCTCGACGACGGGCCGTTCTGCGGACCCCAAGCGATATGGATGGGCTTACCGCCCTTCCCGTTTGCATCGATGGCGATCGCGACGATATCTGGGCGCTTGGCGGCAAGCGTCGCGGTAAGCGTGTCACCATAGGTTTGCGCGGTCGCGGGCAGCACGAAAGCGACGCCGATGATCGCCGTCGCAATCCCCCAAGCCTTGATCATCAACCCCTCCGATGCCGGCACGATCGTTCGCCGTGCACGGCAACGGAATTAGGTCAGTGCGCTGTCATCAGGCTGTCGCGAGCTCTGCCTGAGGATCGGGCTGGTCCTTGGCTTTGCCGCCGAGCCACTTGGTCAGCAGCAGGACCAGCGTGGGCAGGATCGTCAGCACCAGCGGCGCACCCACCGCCAGCCCGAAGATGATCGCGGTCGCGAGCGGTCGCTGCAGCCCCGATCCGCGGCCCAAGCCGAGTGCCAGCGGCGCCAGCGTCAGGATCGCGATCAGCGCCGACATCAGGATCGGCCGCAACCGCGCCTTGCCCGCTTCGAGCAAACTCGGCCCATCGATCGGCCGGCCCGGCTCAAGCTCCGCCAGGTAGAAGATGGCGAGCTCGGTCAACATCCCGACCACCATCGTCAGCCCCATCAGCGCCGAAATGTCGAGCTCGGTCCCCGTCACCCACAATCCCATGAACACCGCGGTCGTCGATAGCATTACCGTCCCGATCACTGCAGCGGTGAACGCCCAATTCTCGAACAGCAAAGTAAGCAGCAGCATCGACAACAACAGCGCGGCGACGAACACCGTAGCGAGGTCGCGGAACGACTGTTTCTGCTGCTGATAGAGCCCGCCATAATCGACGCGGACCGACGACGGCAGATTGAGCGCCTTCACCGCCGCCTGTACTTCGTTCATCGCGCTGCCGAGATCCTTACCCTCAAGCCGGGCGGTGACCGGGATGAACGGCGCCAGGTCTTCGCGCGTGATCTGCGGCTGGCCGGCGGCGATGCTGATCGACGCGATCTGGCGCAGTGCGACCGTGCGCCCATCGGTGGCGCGGACCGTCATCGCGCCAAGCGAGTCGGCGCGGCGGCGCAGGTCCTGCGGAACGGTGACGCGGACGTCGACGACTTGCTCGCCGGCCAGGATCTGGGTCGCGATGGTGCCGCCGGTTTGAGTCTCGATCTGCTTCGACACCACATCCGGATCGACACCGGCCAGCGCCGCAGCCGCCCGATCGACCTTTATGATGATCGCGTCGCCGGCGACACGCAGGCCGCTCGCGACTTCGACCACGCCCTGAATCTTCTCCAAGGCACCCACCACCTTTTCGGTCGAGGCCGACAGCTCGTCGGGATTGTCGCCGAACAGTTTGACCTCGATCGGTTGCGGCACGGCGGTAAGGTCGCCGATCAGATCCTCCATCAGCTGCGCGGTTTCGATCTCGAGACCCGGCACCTGCTCCTGCACCTTCTGGCGAACCTCGGCCATCACCTCTTCGATGTCGCGGCGGTTGCCGTCATTATTGAGCCGGATGAAGAAATCGCCTTCGTCGGCTTCGGTAAGGCCGCCACCGAGCTGGACGCCTGTACGTCGCGAATAGCTAGTGACTTCAGGTGTTTCGCGGATGATCTTCTCCACTCGGCGCAATAGCAGATCGGTATCGCTGAGCGCGGCGCCCGACTTTGCCTTATAGTCCAGGATGAAACCGCCTTCGTCCATCACCGGCATGAAGCCGGACTGCAGGTTGGTCCAGGCGAACCCGCCGAGCACGACGAGGACCAGCGCAACGACGCCCGCTGCCAGACCGGGCCGCGCGAATACCCGCTCGGTCATACGGCCGTAGCGGTTGACGATCGGGCCGGTGAACTTCTCCGCCTTGTCCGCCGCTTCGGCATCCTTGAGCGTGAGCCAGCCGTCGGCAATGATCGGCAGCACGAAGCGCGCATACAGCAGCGATACCGCGAGCGCCGCGACCATCGTCACCGCCAGCGCCTTGAAGAAGCCTCCGGTGACCCCGGTGATGAACGCCAGCGGGACGAACACGACGATCGTCGCCGCGGTCGATCCGAACAGCGGGCGCGCCATCTCGCGCGCCGCCGCCAGCATCGATGGCCGTTCGCTCTGATGATCGTGATCGGCTTCCTGCAAGCGTCGCATGAGATGTTCGAGCATCACAACGGCGTCGTCGACCACCAGGCCGACCGCCGCAGCCATGCCGCCGAGCGTCATCATGTTGAAGCTCATCTTGAACGACAGGAGCGCCAGACAGGCCGCGGCCAGCACGGCGGGTAGCAGCGCCGCGGTGATCACCATCAGACGCCACGACCGCAGGAACAGGAACAGCACGACGCCCGCGAGCAGCGCGCCGAGCAGGATCGCGTCGCGCACCGAATTGGCCGCGCCGGTCACCAGTTCCGACTGATCGTAGAAATTGCTGACCTTGACGTCCGACGGCAACGACACGCTCTTCAGTCGCGCTTCGACATCCTTGACCAACGCGACGGCGTCGGCGGTGGGCGTCTGGCGGATATTGACCAGCACCGCGTTCGTGCCGTTCGACGTCACCTTGGTCCAGGCCGGTGCCGGCGCGCGACGGATCGTCGCGATCTGGCCGAGCGAAGTCACCCCCGCGCCGGGCGTGCTGCCCGCCTTTACCGGAACCGCCGCGATATCGGCTTCGCTCGTCAGCCGGTCTTCGACCAGCGCAAGGTACAGGCGATGGCGATCCTCGATCTTGCCGACCGCCGCAACGCTGTTCGCCGCGGTCAGCGCCGCAGTGACGTCGGTGATGGTCAGCCCGACCGCCTGCATCTTGCCGGGATCGACTTCGACCACAACTTCCTGCGGTGAACCGCCAAGGACATCGACGCCTGCCACGCCCGACACCGTCGAGAGCAACGGACGAAGCTTCAGCTGCGCGAGTTGCTGCAGTGCGACGCCGTCACGTTTGTTCGACGTCAGCGAAATGCCCAGCACCGGGAAGATCGTCGGGTCCGATCGCCGCACGCTGAACCGCGTGCCGGTCGGCAGATCGGGCAGGATCGTCGCCAGCGCGCCTTGGGTCGCGTTGGTCGCGGCGACCATGTCGTCGCCCCAGGCAAAGCTGAGCGCAACCTCGGCCGAACCGCGGCTGGTAGTCGATCGAATCTGCGTGACCCCGGGGATTTCGCGCAACGCGATTTCCGCCGGCCGCGTGATGTCGGCTTCCATCTGCTGCGCATCGCGCTCGCCCGCGTCGATCGAGACGACGACGCGCGGATAGTCGATGTGCGGGAACAGGGTCACCGGCAACTGGGTCGCCGCGGCGAGACCCGCCAGCGAGATGAGGAAGACGCTCAGCCAGATCGAGCGGCGATGGCGCTGGAGAAGCTCTCTCACTTCTTCGCTCCCGCCGGCGCCGGTTCGACGACCTTCATGTCGTCTTCGAGCGCGGTTCCGCCCTCGATCACGACGCGTTCGCCGGGCTGCAGCCCTTTCAGAATCTGGATACGGTCACCCATCGAATTGCCCGGCGACACCTCGCGCTCCTTGGCGACGCCGCCCTTGACGACGAACACGTAGCTCTTGCCGCCATTGTCGAGCAGCGCGGCATAGGGAATGGTGATGCCCGTCGCGGTCGCCCCGACCTGGAGCGACGCGCGCAGCGGCTCGCCGGCGCCCAGCCGCATGCCGGCAGGCACGGCGGCA
The DNA here is from genome assembly GCF_007859635.1 of Sphingomonas panacisoli. Lineage (NCBI taxonomy): Bacteria > Pseudomonadati > Pseudomonadota > Alphaproteobacteria > Sphingomonadales > Sphingomonadaceae > Sphingomonas > Sphingomonas panacisoli. The sequence goes on from NZ_CP042306.1 coordinate 2,155,254, forward strand.
TAGACCGATGCCAGCCGCGTAGTCGGATCGACCTGCGGATCGACGCCGATGATCGTCGCGTCGGTTTCGGCGCCGCCGTTGATCGTGCTCATCTTGATCGGCAGGCCCGGATGCAGCCGCGGCGCGAGCGCCGGATCGACCCCGAACTTGGCGCGCAAATCGCCCAGCGTCCCGATCGTCGCCAGCGACGTGCCGGCGGCGACCTGGTCGCCCGGCTTGACCGTCAGGTTCTGGACGGTGCCGGCAACGGGCGCGCGCAGCGCCACGCTGCCGCCCATTCCAGTGCCCATCCGCGCGGCGTTAGCCGAGGCGACGGCGGCGCGTGCGGTCTCGACATCGGCATCGCTGACCAGCCCGTCCTTGCGCAGCCGCAATGCGCGTTGATAGGCGGCCTGCGCCTGACCGGCGTCGGCCGCCGCCTTGGCGATCGCGGCTTGCGTGGCGGGGCTAGCGCGCAGGGTAATGACGACCGCGCCATGGCCGACCGCGGTCCCGGTCGGCGCGGAGACCGACACGACAATCGCCTCGGCAGGCGCGATGATCGCGCGCGTGCTGCCCGGCGTCGCTTCGGTCGCGCCATAGACGGATACCGCGTCGGTCGACGACCCAAGCTCCGCCGGCGCGGTGCGGACCTGCGCCGTGGGTTCGGGCGCCTTCTCCTCTTCGGCGCCGCCGCCACAGGCAGCGAGCAGGAACAGCGGCAGAAATGCGAGCGTCTTCATCGGGTCCATCCTTCACTGGGGCCGCCCGATAGAAGTTCGAGCGCGATGGTTTGTTCGGCGATCTGTTGATCGATCTGGAGAAGCGCGAGGCGGCGATCGCGGATCGCCTGCAGCGCGGTGTCGGCGGTCGCGAGCGACAGGTCGCCGCGCTTCGCCGCGCGTTCTGTCGCGTCGGCATATTTCTGCAACGCAGGCAACTGGCCAGCCAGTTCGGTCCGCTGGCGGCGCAGCGCCCTCAGCCCCTTGATCGCGGTGTCGATTTCCGCCCGGGTCTGGAACAGCCGCGCGTCATATTCCGCCTTTAGTTGCTCGCGGGTTGCCGTGGCGACCGCGATGGCGCCGCGGTTGCGATTCCACAGCGGCAGCGCGAAGCCGATCGCCGGGCCGACCGTATAGTTGTTGGCGGTATCGCGCGCGCCGGCGATCGTCAGCGACAGGTTAGGGAACTGTTCGAGCACCGCCTTGTGAAGGTCGGCCTCGGCAACCCCGTATCCCGCGCGCAACGCCTGCAAGTCGAGCCGGCGTTCGAGCGCTTGAGCGACTAGCGTCGCGCTGTCGGGTGGCACCGGCGAGGCCGCTGGCGGTGCAAGCTTGACCTCGACCTCCGGCGGCAAGCCAAGCGTCTTGTTGAGTTCCCCACGCGCCGTCGCGAGATCGCTCTCGGCCGTGCGCGCCTTGCTCGATGAATCGACCAATGCCTGGCGGCGTGTATCGAGTTCCGATGCGGCCACATCCCCTCGCCCTGCGGCGCGCTGCGCTGCTTCGAACAACCGCAGCGCCGAAGCCGCGGCTTCACGCGCGATGTTCAACTGCTCCGTGAGCGCGAGCACGCGGACGCCGAGCAACCGCGCCTGCCCCGCCGTCTGCCATTCGGCCCAGGCCAAATCGAGCCGCACTTGCCGTTTCGCCGCCTCGCCCGATTCACGCGTGACGCGCGCGGTGCGGATCGCGTTGAGGTCGAATCCGAGCTGCGCACCGAATGCGTTGAACACGTCGGGGCCCGACAGGATCTTGTCGAAATTGGCGCCGAACGTCGGATCCGGCAGCAGCCGCGCGGAGAAGGCCTGCGCGTCGGTGACGCCGCTTTTGGCACGCTGCGCTTTCAGGTCCGGGTTCTCGAGCACCGCGATCACCGCGAGCGCGTTGGGCGTCAGCGGCTGACTCAAGTCGATCGCCTGTGGCGTCAGATAAGGGCGGTCGATCTTCGACGCGTCGGCGGACAAGATTGCCGGGTCCGGCGCGGCCAAGACGTCCGATGCAGGACGTAGCGGCGATCGCTGATAGCTGGCGCAGCCCGACAACACACTGCCGGTCAGCGCCAAGGCAAGCAGCGCCCGCTTCACAGCGGCCGCCGGGGAAGTATGACCATTGCTTTCACTCCGGGATGATTGTCGTCGAGACGGACCGTGCCGCCGTGAGCCTTGGCGATCGCCGCGACCAAGCTGAGGCCCAAGCCATGTCCGGGCGTGGTGCGGCTGACTTCGAGACGCGTGAAGCGGGCAAACACATTGTCGCGCTGTGCGGGCGGAATACCTGCCCCACGATCCGAAACCGCGATCGTAACGTTTTCCGCATCGGATATCAGGTCGATCCCGATCCCGACACCGGATGGCGTATGGCGTAGGGCATTGTCGAGCAGATTGGTGGTGAGCTGCGCGATCAAACCTCGGTTGCCGTTCAGCGCGACACCTGCCGCAATATCCCGTTCGAACGGACGATTGCCGTCCTCTTCGGCGACCGCCTGATAGATGTCCGCGAGATCGCTGATGAGTGCGCTGAGGTCGAATTCCTGTTTGGCGACCGACGCTCCCGCCTCGACCTCCGAAATCGCCAGAATTCCGGAGAACAACTCCAGAATGTCATCGGTCTGACCGACGGCATGTTGCATCGCCCCGCGCAATTCCTGCGCATCGCGATCGCCGGTCAGCGCCAATTCCAGTTTCTGCCGTAGTCGCGCGACGGGAGTGCGCAGGTCATGCGCCACGTCACTCGATACCTGGCGCAGATTGTCGAGCAGCGCCGCGATGCGGTCCAGCATCTGGTTGAGCGTCGCCGATAGGCGATCGAACTCGTCGCCGCGGCCCGACAGCGGAACGCGCTGCGCCAGATCGCCGCCGATGATCGCATGAGCAGTGCGCGTGACGTTTTCCAACCGCCCGCCGAGCATGCGGCTCAACAGAAACGCACCCGACGCGCCGATCACGGCGATCAGACCGAATGCAATTGCAAACAGCGGGATGATCCGCTCGTCGAGCCCCTCGATCGCTTCCGGATCCGCACCGACGATCAACAAGCCGCCGTCGGGCGTTCGCGCGGAGAAGGCCCGGGTCGCATCGGGCTGGCCGTTGTTCTTGACGAAGTTCATGTCGGACCAACCGAGCGACGGCGCGGCGACGACGGCACGGCCAGCGACCATCCGTCCGCTGGCGTCGAGCAACGCATAGCGCATATCGCCCTGCTCGCGCTTCGCCCGTTCGGCGACGACATGCGCCAAGCCCGTTACCGCCGCTTCACGCCCGACCGCATCGCGCTCGGTCACCACCCGCTGATCGAGATCGTATCGGAGCTCGTGGCGGATCGCCCAGTACATCGCGGCGCCGAGCGCTAGGATGAGCAGCGTAAACGTCGCGCTGTAGAACGTCGCGAAGCGAAAGGCGGTCGAGGAAGTGAGCCTAGGCATCGAACAGATACCCCGAGCCGCGCACGGTCTGGATCGGGTCGTGATCGAACCCGGCGTTCAGCTTCGAGCGCAACCGGCTGACATGCGTTTCGACGATGTTGGTCTTGGGATCGAAGTGAAAATCCCACACCCGCTCGAGCAGCATCGTGCGGGTAACGACGCGACCGGCATTGGTCATCAATTCGTCGAGCAACGCATATTCGCGCGGTTGCAAATCGACCCGCTGGCCGCCGCGGCGCACTTCATGCTTCAATCGGTTGAGCTCGATGTCGCCAATTCGTAAGGTCGTTTCCGCCATGACCGCGGCGGGGCGGCGCGACAGCGCGTTGAGCCGCGCGGTGAGTTCGGTGAACGCGAACGGCTTGACCAGATAGTCGTCCGCGCCGGCCTCGAGTCCCTCCACCCGATCCTCGACGCGGGCCAGGGCGGTCAGCATCAGCACCGGCGTATCGACGCCGGCGCCACGGATCGACTTGAGGATCGTCATGCCGTCAAGGCCCGGCAGCATGCGGTCGAGAATGATCGCGTCGAACGGCTCGCTGGTGGCGAAGAACAAGGTATCGCGACCATCCGCCGCGCCGACCACGGTGTGGCCGAGCTCGCGCAGGCCGCGCTCGATGTAATCGCGCGTTTCGGCATCATCTTCCGCGACGAGCACTTTCAACACGGCATCCTCCCTGTGTCGGCTTTGACTGAGCCGAGATTGGTGACGTGTTTCCGGATTTATACAAATCGCCAATGTTTGCGGGCCGCCGGCGTCCATCCCGGCGGCCCGCCGGCATTACATGCCGAACTTGGCGACCAGGGCGATCGCCAACGTGACAGTCAACGCCCCGCCGATCCGGGTCGCAACCTGCGCGAACGGCATCAGGTTCATGCGGTTCGATGCGCTGAGGATGGCGACATCTCCGGTGCCGCCTTGGCTCGCGCGGCACGAGGTGATGATCCCAGATTCGACCGGGTAGATATTGACGAAGCGACCGACGAAGAACCCCGTCGCGACCAAGCTAGCGACCGTCGCCAAGATCGTCGTGATCTCGGCGAAGGTGAACGCGCTCATCAGCTTTTCCCAGGGCGTCTTGGCGACGCCGATCGCGAACAGTAGCGGATAGGTCACGATCTGCGCGAAGAATTGGTAATTGCGATACGCGCCCTGCTCGAGCTTGGGCGAGAAGAGTTTGCCGAGCTTCAGCACGACGGCGAGGAACAGCATCGTCACCGGCCCGGGAAACTTGGTCCAGTCCTGCACCAGCGCGCCGATCGTGTAGAGCGTCATCGCCAGGACGACCGCGCCGCCGATGGTCTGCAGATCGGGCATGAAGCGCGGCGCTTCGCCTTCGTTCAGATGCACATCATGTTCGCCCGGCTGAAGCTGACCCTCACCGGTCAGGTGCGGCTTGCGCTTGCCGAGCATGTTGAGGCCTCCCGCCATCAGGATCGCGGCCAGGCTGCCGAACATCACGGCGGGCAGAATTTCGGCGAGCAGGTCGCCCTGCTTCGCACCGCTCAGTGCGGCATAGCCGATCGACAGCGGGATCGCGCCTTCGCCGACGCCGCCGCCGAGCACCGGCACGACGATCATATAGGCGGTGTGCTTGAACCCGAGGCCGAGCGCGGTACCGACCGTGCAGCCGACAATGGCCGCGACGATCGAGCCGGCTAGGATCGGGACCAGGATCCGCAGGAACCCGCCAATCAGCATCTTGCGGTCCATGCCCAGGATCGATCCGACGATGATCGAGCCGATGAAGAGGTAGAGAAAATTGCTCTGCTCGGTGAAGTCCGAGATCGCCGTCTTGAGCGGTTTCGGGATTGCACCGACATAAACCAGGAACGATGGCACGAACGTCGCCAGGATGGCCGCCGCGCCGACCTTCTTGAGCACGGGAATGTGCTTGCCGACCTCCGCACAGGCGAACCCGCCAGCGCCGAGAATGAGGATGGCGGTCGTGAGGTCGGCCGGCACTTCCCCGCGGGCGACGAAGGCCGCGATCATCGCGACGATAATGACGAATACCGGGACCGGGACGATCCCGATCTTGGTGTCCATGATCCGCCACCAAAGGCGCGGACCTTCTTCGCCGTCGATCGTGTGCGTTTCGTCGATCGGTGCGACCGTGATTGCTTCAGCCATGTCGGCTCTCCCCTCGTGCCGGGACGGTCGGGCGGCGGATCGATGCCGCCGCCCGCCGCACCGTGCTTATTTTTCCGAAACGACCAGCAAGCGGAACGAGCCCGACTTGGCGTTCGGCAACCATTTCTTGCCGTTGGTCGGCTTGGGCGGCCATTCGAGGTCGGCGGTCGAGGTGAACAGGCGATGCGTCTTCGGATCGACGGCAACGGTCTTGGCGTATTCGTCGATCGGCATGTTCTCGACGACGGAATATTTGTCCGCGCCATCCTGAGAGATGACGGTCCAGCTCTTGTCGCGATTGGCGACGAAGATACGCTTTTTGTCGACGTCGAACGAAATGCCGTCGGGGTCGCCGCCGACCGGCACGGTGGCGACGACCTTGCCGGCATCGGCATCGGTCACAACCATCGTCTTGTTGCCGCATCCGCTGAACAGGCGGCGATTGACCGGGTCGAACGCGAGCGGCGCCGGGCCGTCGCAGCCGTCGAGCTTTATCGTACGGATCAGCTTCATCGTCTTGGCGTCGATTTCGGCGATATCGTTGCCTTCTTCCATATTCGCCCAGACCTTGCCCTTGCCGTCGGACTGCGAGAATTCGGGACCGTTGGGCAGCTTGATCGTGCCGACGACGGCGGCCTTGGCCGGGTCGATCACGCTCACTTCTTCGGAATCGCCGTTGAACACGAAGATGTTGCCGGTCGCAGCGTCGCGCAGGATCGAATCGGGCTTCTTGCCCACCGGAATCGACTTGAGGATCTTGCCCGTCGCCAACTCGAACATGATGACGGCATTGGCGTCGCCGTCGGACACGAAGCCGTGGCCGCCCGTCGTGTCGAGCGCGACGCCGTGCGCCGCCTTCAGGCCGGTCACCGCGGCGATCGGCTTCAACGTATCGAGGTCGAGGATGTGAACTTGCGTCGAATGCGTGACGTAGAGACGGCGGCCTTCGGCATCGACCGTCAGATAGTCGCCACGGCCTTCGCCCGGCAGCGCAACGCGGTCGATCGAATAGGCCGAACCGCCGGCAGCGGTCGTCGTATTGTCGCCACTCGCGTTGGTCGCGCTATTGCCGCTCGAACTGCCGCCGCAACCGGCGAGCAGCGCGATCATCGCGGCGGAAAACATGAGCTTGTGCAAAATCCCCTCCATCAGGTTCAGCCGGCGCGCGTGGGTGCGGCTCTGTCGCTTGATGGTGCTGGTACGCCGCGAAGCTGTCACGATGCTGTCAGGTTGCGGGCGCGGCCCGGAGCCCCACCGTCACCCGCAATCCCTGACCGGATCGCGCCGTATCGAGACGAAGCGTAGCGCCGATCGCTTCGGCCAGCGCCCGCGCGATCGGCAGGCCCAGACCACTCCCCGGCCGTCGATTGTCGCGGTCAAGGCGCGTGAAGCGGGTGAATACCTTTTCGCGGTCGGCGATGGAAATCCCCGGGCCGTCGTCCTCGATGACGATATCGGCGCCGCCCGCCACCGGTTCGATCGACACCTCGACCGATCCAGCCGGACGATTGTAGCGTATCGCGTTGTCGATCAGATTACCGATCAGTTCTGCGCACAAGCCGGGGTGCGTGATCACCCGAAGCTCGGTGGCAGCGCGTTCGAACTTCAGTTCGATCCCTTCGCGCACCGCGTCTGCCGCATGGTCGGACGCGACGGTCGCAACGAAGTCATTGACTTCGATCATTTCCGCCGCCTCCGGCGCGACCGCCGCATTGTCGGCGCGCGCCAGCGCCAACAGCTGCACGAGGAGGCGCTGCAGCCGCGCGGAGGCGTGGTCGATATCGTCGATCGAATGCGCCGCGTCCTCGCTGTCCGGCGGCGCCTTGCGCAGTAGCGCGATATGCGTGCGCAGGATCGACAGCGGCGTGCGCATCTGGTGCGAGGCATCGGCGGTAAAGCGCCGCATGCCTTCCAGCGTGGCATCGAGACGCGCCAGCATGCCGTTGAACGCGCGGACCAGATCGCGCAACTCGACCGGCACGTCCTCGGTCGGCAGCGGCTGAAGGTCGGAGCCGAGCCGTTGGTCCATTCCGGCGCGCAAGCGGATCAGCGGCCGCATGCCCCATCGCACGGCAACCGGCAGAAGGACGGCGGTGAGACCGATCAACGCCGCTTCGAGAATGGCGAGCCCGATTAGCAGGCGGCGCACGATACGCTCGCGCGCACCCAGCGTTTCTGCAACTTCAACGATCACCGGCTGGCCGATCCCGGGGAGGCGCCGTCCTTCCGCCACGATCCGTACCGGGCGCCCTTTGAAGACCGCGTCGCTGAACACGACTTCGGTATCGCGCAAGCCGCGAGGCGCGATGTTGGGCAGATCGCTATAGCCGGTTACGACTTTGCCGAGCGATGTTACGCTGTAATAGACGTTGTCGCGCTCGTTATCCTCGAGCATCCCGAAGATCGCCGGCGACAGGTTCAGCGCGACTTCGCCGTCTTCCACATTGAGCGATTCGGCGATGGCGCGCGATGCCGCGCCGAGAATCCGGTCGCTGACCGCTTGCACCGCGCCCCTGATCGCGATGGCGCCGCCGAAGCCTAGGAGCAACGCGACACCGGCCATCGGCAGGACCATGCTGCGCAGCAGACGCGCGGTCAGCGAGCCGCCGTGAAGGCCCAGCCGCCAAATCTTCATTCAGTCGCCGACCAACATATAGCCGAGCCCGCGGATGGTGCGGATCTCGGGTCCATCGTCGCCAAGCTTGCGCCGCAGTCGCGCGACGTAGACCTCAACGGCATTCGGGCCGACCGGCTCGTCGAAGCCGAAAATTTCCGATGCCAGGCGATCCTTCGAGACGACCTTCCCGACCCGGGCGAGCAAACGGTCGAGCAGCGCCCATTCGCGCCGACGCAGATCGAGCATGCGCCCATCGACTGCGGCCGTGGCATGGGCCTGATCGACCACCAGTTTGCCGACCGCAATCACCGACGATGCCTCTCCCTGAGAACGGCGCAGTAACGCACGGATACGCGCTTCAAGTTCGCTCGGTTCGAACGGCTTGAGCAGATAATCGTCCGCGCCGAGATCGAGCCCTTCGACGCGATCCTCGAGCGCATCGCGCGCCGTCAGGATCAGGATCGGCGTTTTGACTCCGCGCGACCGAAGCGTCCGCAGGACTTCCAGCCCCGATATATCCGGCAGGCCCAAGTCGAGCGTTATAAGACCGAACGGCTCGTCGAGCGCCGCCAGCAACGCCGTTTCGCCGTCCTCCGCCACATCGACTGTATGGCCGACGGCCTTGAGCGATCCGGCCAAGCCCCGGGCCAGCGACGGATCATCCTCGACGAGCAATATACGCGCCACGACGGCTCCGTTCGGTTGACGGCGCCAGCTTACAAGCAGAAACCGCGCGTTGAAAAGCCGGGGATGGATGTCAGGCGCGATATGATCGGATGGGGCATGCGGATGACAGCGGTCTCGACGCCCCTGTTGTTGCTGGCGGCGTGCGCGCGTGGCCCCGCCGAACCTGTTCCGGATGGCTATCCAGCAGCCTATGCCGACCTCGAACGCGCCGCCGACGCCGAACGCGGTCTGCTGATCTGGTCGGCCATCGACAAGGTCAAGGCGGGTCGGCTGATCGCCGATTTCCAGGCGATCCATCCTAACGTCCGCGTGACCTATATCGAAATGCCCGCGCGGGAGATCAACGATCGCATCATGGCGGCGACCGCCACGGGCGGCGAAATCCCCGATTTCCTATGGTCGTCGGCGATGGATTTGCAGATCAAGCTCGTCAACGACGGATACGCCCAATCCTATCGCTCCCCGGAACGCGACAACCTGCCCGACTGGGCCAATTGGAAGGACCAAGCCTGGGGGATTACGGCAGAACCGATCGTCATGGTCTACAATCGCGCGGCGATCGCGGACGCCGCTATGCCGCGCACTCACACCGATCTGACGAAGTTCCTCGAGCGTAGCGCCGGCAAACCCGGCGCACGCGTCGCTACCTCCGACCCGGTCTCGTCCGCAGTCGGATATCTCTATCTATCGCAAGACCAACAGGCGACACACGATATCTGGCGGCTCGTCCGCGCCATGGGTGCAAACGACGTCAAGCTCTTCACGAGTGCCGAGAACGTGGTGCGCGCGGTCGAAGCCGGAGATGCGGCGATCGGATACAACATCGTCGGTTCGTTCGCGCTCGGCGAAGTCGAACGAAACCAGCAACTCGGGATGATCCTGCCGAGCGACTATACGCTGTTGATGTCCCGTATCGCGGTCATCCCGGCGGCCGCCCGCCATCCGAACGCCGCCAAGGTATTTCTCGACTTCCTATTGTCGCGGCGGGGCCAGACGCACCTAGTCGATCAGGACATGCCGTCGGTGCGGGCCGACGTGCGATCGTTGACGCGCCTACAACCCGAGGGGCTTCGGCCGCGCGCCATTAGGGTGGGTCCGGGATTGTTGGTCGATCAGGATCAACTTACTCGCCGATACTTTCTCGAGCGCTGGCGCACGTCTTTGGCCAAGGCCCAGCAATAACCGCCGATTTCCATTCAAAACGGGTCGAACGCTCGCGTCGCTACGCTATGAACTGACCCAGCCAGTCCAGCATGAACGCAACACCAGTAAGCGCCAACGATACCACACCAAGGAAAGTCGCAGGGTGTGACGCGACTTTATCTCCGACAACCTTTTCCATGATCCGCTCCTAGCTCTTTTTTTGATGGGCTAGCCGGTCGACCTTGCATGAGACTGTCATGGAGCGAAGCCACCTTGACGCTCAGAGTTTTTGAAACGTGAATAAGCCGTCGGACTGTTTTGGGCCGATTGCGGACTGTCGGCTTTCGGACAGGACAGCATTGAAGCAGCCTTTCGAAAATTATGCTGCTTGCGCAGAAGCAAGATACGTCTTGTCGCCCCGACTGACGCAATGGAATGTCGCTTATCACTTGAGGGCTCTCGGTTTTTTCGCGAGCCGCGCATTCGATGCGTCGCCCTTAAAACCAGTTAATTCTCTGCCCTACCGATCACGCTACTCTCAGCGACGCAGACCAATGCCAAGCAGGTGACAGAGGACTAGTTGTCGAACGTAAATATCATACTGCCTTGTCACAAAGTGGTGACCTTATGACCAAAGTTATGACCACTATTTTCGTCACGCTTCGGAGTTTCGTTTTTTTTGGACAAAACGAACTATTAATTATATAAAAATCGTTTTGAATCAATAGCTTGCTGCCCCAGTTCGAATCCCGAGAGAGTTTCGCGATTTTCGCTATAAGCTATTGATTTTAAAGAGTTTTTTCGCCCTGGCGGAGAGGGTGGGATTCGAACCCACGGTACCTTGCGGCACAACGGTTTTCGAGACCGTCCCAATCGACCACTCTGGCACCTCTCCGCTAGGGGGTTCCACGCCGTGGCGCGGGTCGAGGCGGGGCCTCTAACGTAACTGATCGGCAGGCACAAGCGGGCTGCTTGTGCGATGCCGCAAAAACCCTACATTGTGGTCATGAGCGTTTCCGAACCCCATGATGTCGTGTCCCATGCCGGCGTGCCGATGCCGCCGATCGCCACCGCGCGCTTTTCGATCGGCGACGTGGTGCGGCACCGCATGTTCGATATTCGCGGGGTGATTTTCGACGTCGATCCGGTCTTCGCCAATAGCGAGGAATGGTATGAATCGATCCCGGAAGCGGTGCGGCCGGCGAAGGACCAGCCGTTCTATCATCTGCTCGCCGAAAATGCGGAGTCGAGCTACGTCGCCTATGTCAGCCAGCAGAACTTGTTGCACGACGACAGCGACGAGCCGGTCGATCATCCGGCGATCGACGGGCTGTTCAGCGGCCTAGTCGATGGACGATACAGCCTGAGACGCGAACACAAACACTAGAGACGAAAAGGGGGCCGATCGGCCCCCTTCCCTTTGCTCTATCTACCGCATCAAAAATTGAATGCGACGCGTCCGTACAGATACCGGCCGTTGAACCCGAACGGCGAGAATTGCGAGTACGGGATGAAGTAGCTGTTCGGCGTGAAGCCGGCTGCGCCAGTCGCGCCGCCGATCGGCAAGCGATCCGGATAGACGTCGAACACATTGTCCGCGCCGAGCGTCAGCGTGACCTGATCGATCGGGTGGAAGCGCAGTTCGACGTCGGACACCCATTTCGGCGTCAGCTTGAGATCGCCGGCAACTGTGCCGAGTCCCTGTGCGAGCGTCCCGGTATTGACGACCCACACCGTGCCGTAACGATTGGTGCGGAAGGTCGCGCCGACCGGACCCAGATCCCAATCGACCGCCAGGTTCAGCTTCGTCCGCGGCTGACCGTCGGTGATGCGGAACGATTCCTGGCGCCCGAACAGCACCAGGCCGGGCAATGACGGCAACGAGGCGCGCTTGATGATCTTCGTCTCGTTATAGTTGTAGCCCGCCGTCAGCGAGAACTTGCCCGCGCCAAAGTCCGGCAAGCGATAGCTGGCGACGATATCGACGCCCTGCGTGCGCGTGTCGGCGCCGTTGACGAAGAAGCGGGCCGAGGTAACCCCGGTGATCCCCGCCGCCGTCAGCAGGTTGACGACCGCCGTACCCTGCAGGTTCTCGGTCAGCAGCACGCGGTCCTTGATGCGGATATTGTAATAGTCGGCCGTGATGCTGAGCCCGCTGATCGGGTTGAGCGCGATGCCGCCCGCCAGGTTGAGCGCCTTCTCCGCCTTCAACTGCTTGCCGCCGAGCGCCGTACCGATCGCGCTGGTGGCCGGCACCGTCACGATGTCGATCAGCGTACCGCCGACGTTGTTGGTCGACGTGGTCGAGAAGTATTGCTGCGCCAGGCTCGGCGCGCGGAACCCGGTCGAGACCGAACCGCGCACCGCGATGCCCTTGATCGGCTCGAAGCGCGCCGCGACCTTGCCGTTCACCGTGCTGCCGAAATCGCTGAAATGCTCGTAGCGGCCGGCGGCTTGCAAGGTGAAAGCCTTGCTGATGTCGGCATCGACTTCCGCATAAGCAGCATAGCTGTCACGCGACCGGTCGACGGCGTTTTCCGGCTTGAAGCCCGGAAACACCTGCGCGCCCGGCGCAGCACCATTGGCGATGTACGGGCCGCCGATATAGCTGGTCGGGTGGCCCGGACGGATCTTGAAGTTCTCGTTGCGATATTCGGCGCCGAACGCAATGCCGAAGCTCGACAGGCCGCCGACATCGAACTTCTTGCTCAGGTCGAGGTTGGCGGTCGTCTGACCGAACGCCAGCCCACCGGCGTCGAACCGACGGGGCGAATTGATCCCGCCGAGCGAGACGTTGAAGCTGTCGATCGTCTGGTAGTCGAGCTGGTTCGACCCGTAGACCACCGACAGATCGGCGTTGAACCCGCCGACATCGCCCTTGATCCCGACCGCACCGGCCACGTCCTCGATTTGGCTGTAGATCTTGGGCAGGAAGCCGTCAGCGTAATAAGGCACGAACGTCGTGGTCGATGCCGCGAAGTCCCGGTTGCGCGCATCGTTCGAGCGACGATAGAAGCCCGCGCCCGTCCCGTCGCGGATGCCGTAGCTGCCGAACGCGTAGAGCTCGAAGTTCGGGCCGACGTTCATCCCGGCGTTCAGGAACAGGTTGTAATCGACCGTTTTGCCGTCGCCATAACCATGGCTGAAGCGGTTGAAGGTCAGTTCGCGCGGGTCGCCGACGGTGAAATACTGACGCCGCGGATCGGCGCCCGACCGATTGGTCGGGTCGCGATCGCGGAACTGGCCCGACAGCACGAGATAGCCGCCGTCACCGACCGGCAAGCCGACCCGCAACGCCGTCGTCAACGTATCGCCGTCGTGGCGCCTGACCTCGTCCCCGTAATTCAGCGCTAGCACGTCGGCCTGCGCATTAGCACCGGGGGTGAGCACGGTCGGCACGCCGCCGGTGGTCTGGACGCCCAACTCTTCGTTCACGCCCGACATGGTCGTGTCGTATTTGCCGAACGTGACCGATCCGCTGACGCCGGTCCTTTTCGACAGCTGGATGTTGATCACGCCGGCGATCGCATCGGAACCGTATTGCGACGATGCGCCGTCGCGCAGCACTTCGACCCGGTCGATCGCGATCGGCGGGATTTCGTTGAGATCGACCGACGACGACCCGCGACCGACCGAACCGTTGAGGTTGATCAGCGCGGCGGTGTGGCGGCGCTTGCCGTTGACCAGCACGAGCGCCTGGTCAGGCGCGAGACCGCGCAGCGTCGCCGGGCGGACCGAATCGGTGCCGTCGGTCAGCGACGGCTGCGGGAAGTTGAACGACGGAACGAGGTCGCGAAGCACTTTGTTAGTCTCGCTCGAACCGGCGTTGGTCAAGGCGTCGCCACCGATCACGTCGATCGGCACCGGCGAATCCGCGATGGTACGCCCGGGAATGCGCGACCCGGTGACGATAATATCCGCGGCGGGAACCTCGCTCGCCTGTGGTTCGGCGGGCGCATCCTGTGCGAATGCAGGCGTCGTCAGCGCGATGGCCGACGCCGTGAGTAAAGATGCGATAATTGTGCGACGCATGGTCGTTTTCCCCATAATTACTTTTCTCGAAGCAGCGCCGGGCCCTCTCCTCCCTTCGCTGCCTGAGCCGAGACTGTATGCTGTCATCCAAATGTAACAACAAAGTTGTGCTGCGCCTGCACAATACGCACATTTAGTGTGGCGGACGGGCAACAGGCATGTCGAACGCTTCAACGTCACCTGTGCGGTTGACAGGGCGGCGCGCTTCGCTTAGCTCGCCCCTCTTTCCCGGGCAGGCACTTGCTTGCCGGGGTTCGTTTATTTGAAAAGTGATGAGGGCCATGTTCGCAGTCGTGCGCACGGGCGGCAAGCAGTATCGCGTTGCCGCTGGAGACAAGATCGTCGTCGAGAAGATCGACGGCGAAGCGGGAGCGTCGATCACGCTCGGTGACGTGCTGCTCGCGGGCGAAGGCTCGGAGCTGAAGAGCGTTTCCGGCCTGACCGTTGCCGCCGAGATCGTCGCGCAGGCGAAGGGCGAGAAGGTCATCGTCTTCAAGAAGCGCCGCCGGCACAACTATCGCCGCAAGAACGGCCACCGCCAGAACCACACGATCCTGAAGATCGTGGCGATCGGCGCGGAAGAGAAGAAGGCAAAGAAGGCCGCCGAGCCCAAGGCTGACGCGGCGCCTGCGACCGAAACCAAGGCTGCGCCCAAGAAGGCCGCGGCGAAGAAGACCGCGGAGTAATTCGAGATGGCACATAAAAAAGCAGGCGGTTCGTCGCGCAACGGTCGTGATTCGGCCGGCCGTCGTCTTGGCGTGAAGAAGTTCGGCGGCGAGCTCGCCGTGGCCGGCAACATCCTCGTGCGTCAGCGCGGGACCAAGTTCTACGCGGGCCGCAACGTGGGCATGGGCAAGGACCATACCCTGTTCGCGCTCGTCGACGGTCGCGTGACCTTCCACGACGGCAAGCTCGGCCGAAAGTTCTGTTCGGTAGATATGCCGATTGCGGCCGAATAACATCGGGTGACCATCCGGGTTGCCCACCAGGGCGATCCGGGGTTTCGATGCAGAAATCCGAAAAGGGAGACGGGTCGCCCCGGCTCCCTTTTTTCTTGCTCCCTCCACCGAACCGTCGCCGGCACGTCACATCGATGTGCCAGCGGCCAACACATGGAGAGTAAGATGTTCGCGCGGACGAAGAGATTGACGCTGCGGCCCGGCTGGCCGGAGGATGCCCCCGTGCTCGCCCAGGCGATCGCGCACGAGGACGTCGCGTTCAAGCTGTCCCGCCTGCCATGGCCGTACACCGAGGCGCATGCGCTCGAATGGCTGTCGACACCCAAGAGCGAGAGCGATGTCACGTTGCTGATCTTCGCGCACGAGCAGCCGACACCGCGGCTGGTCGGCGGAATCGGTCTGCACGAAACTGCGCCGGGCGGCGGGATCGAGATCGGCTATTGGCTGACCCCGAGCGCGTGGGGCCGCGGCTATGCGACCGAGGCGGGCCATGCGGTGCTCGGCATGGCGCAGCACGCGCTGGGCTTGCGCCGTCTGGTCGGGCGGCACTTCCTCGACAACCCAGCCTCGGGCAAGGTGCTGAGGAAGCTCGGTTTCCGGCCCAATGGTGTCGCGCGCATGCCCTGCCTGGCGCGCAACGGCGAGTTCGATTGCGCCACACTGGAGCTCGATTTCGACGCCGACGAGTCGCGAATGCCGATCGCGGCATAGCGCAGTCCGTCGTCGCCCGGCGATCCCACGGGCGGCGGCGGATTGATTTTGCACGGTAAACCGCCGACAGACGATCCATGTCCGTTACCCCCCTGCCCGTCCGCCGCCGCCTGTCGCCCGAGGAATCGCGCGACGCCGCACTCGACGCTGCGCGCGAATTGTTGGTGGAGCTCGGTCCGCAGGCGGTGACGCTGAAGGCTGTCGCGGCGAAAATCGGCCGCACGCACGCCAATCTGCTCCACCATTTCGGCTCGGCCGCAGGCCTGCAAAAGGCGCTGATCGAACGGATGGCGGGGTTCATCACCACGACGATCCGCGACACCGTCTTTCGCCAGCGCGCGAGCGAGCACGATCCGCGCGAAGTCGTCGATCTCGCGTTCGACGCGTTCGATACCGGCGGTGCCGGCGCGCTCGCAAGCTGGATGATCCTGTCGGGCAACGAGGATGCACTCGATCCGATCCTGAAGGCGATCCACGACCTAGTCGACGAATTGCGCGACGATCACCACGACGCGTTGCCGATCGAGGACGAGACCCTGCAACTCGTCATCATGGCGCTGGGCGATGCGCTGTTCGGCGCGCCGCTGACCCGCGTTCTCGGGCTGCCGCGCGAGCGGGCGCGGGAACTGGCTTATGCCGCGATGATCGGCAGCGCAGGGTCGCGGGACTAGCGACGCGGCTTGGGGCCGCGCCGGCCGGGTGCGCTCGGGCCTCGCTTTAGCGCCGCTAAAGCGGTAGGCCGCGCGCCATGCATTTCCTCGACCAAGCAAAAATCTTCGTCCGCTCGGGCGCCGGTGGCCCCGGCGCGGTATCGTTCCGGCGCGAGAAGTTCATCGAATATGGCGGGCCCGATGGCGGCAACGGCGGCAAGGGCGGCGACATCATCTTCGAGGCGGTCGCCGGCCTGAACACGCTGATCGATTTCCGCTACACGCAGCATTTCCGGGCGCCGCGGGGCAAGGGTGGGTCGGGGAGCA
Source organism: Sphingomonas panacisoli (assembly GCF_007859635.1). NCBI lineage: Bacteria > Pseudomonadati > Pseudomonadota > Alphaproteobacteria > Sphingomonadales > Sphingomonadaceae > Sphingomonas > Sphingomonas panacisoli. The sequence goes on from NZ_CP042306.1 coordinate 2,171,916, forward strand.
ACCGCACCGGCGCGGGCGGTGACGACCTGATCATCAAAGTTCCGGTCGGCACGCAGGTAATTTCCGAGGACAAGGAAGACGTGCTGCTCGATTTCACCAAGGTCGGCGAGCGCGTGGTGTTCCTACGCGGTGGCGACGGCGGGCGCGGCAATGCGAGCTACAAGACATCGACCAACCGCGCGCCGCGTCAGCACGGTACCGGCTGGCCGGACGAGGAAGCCTGGGTGTGGTTGCGACTGAAGTTGCTTGCCGATGCGGGGCTGGTCGGGCTGCCCAACGCCGGTAAATCGACCTTCATCAACCAGGTCACCAACGCACAGGCGAAGGTAGGCGAATACGCTTTCACCACCACCCGCCCGCAACTGGGCGTCGTCCGACACCACCAGCGCGAGTTCGTGATCGCCGACATCCCCGGCCTGATCGAGGGCGCGGCCGAGGGTGCCGGCATCGGCGACCGTTTCCTCGGCCATATCGAGCGCTGCCGCGTGCTGCTTCATCTGGTCGACGCCAATGACGACGACGTCGCCGAAAGCTATCGCATCGTCCGCGACGAACTCGCGGCCTATGGCGGCGGACTGACCGACAAGCCGGTGGTGGTCGCGCTCAACAAGATCGACACGCTCGACGACGAACTGATCGCCGCATTGTCCGCTGAGCTCGAGGAAGCCAGCGGCGCCGAGGTGCTGCCGATCTCCGGCGTCAGCGGTACCGGGGTCGATTGGGTGCTCGACCAATTGCTCGAAGCGATCGGCCCCGCCCCCGACGCGGTCCCGGAGGATGACGAGGGCGAGGACGCGATCGAATGGTCGCCGGTTTGATCGGGAGCGGCACGTGACGAAATACCTCATCTCCTTTCCGAGCGAAGCGATGGTCATCACGGACGAGGAACTTCCCGCCGTGTCCGCGGCCGCGCACGCGGTGATCGACGAAGCGAAGGCAGCCGGCGTCTACGTGTTCGGCGGCGGGATCGCGGAAGATGTTGATCCGGTGCTGGTCGCCGCCGATGGATCCACGTCGCCGGAAATCTATCCGGGCAGCTACCTCAAGGGCGGATACACCGTGCTCGAACTGCCAACGCGCGACGACGCCGTCGAATGGGCGCGCAAGATCGCCGTCGCGTGCCGCTGTTCGCAGGAACTGCGCGAGTTCATGTACGACCCCGCGAGCTAGCCCGCCCGCGCGTTATTTGGCTGCGACGCCAGCCGGGCTCGCCCAACTCCATGACGCGATCTTCCACGCAGCGCCGACCCTGACCATGACGAGCGCGATGAAGCCTTCTTCGCGCATCGTCTTGCCACCCTGCTTGTAGGTGTAGCGGCACGGCGCGACGACATAGGCCTGGTCGCCGCTGACTTGCTCATCGACCGAATCGCCGAACCAGACCTGACCATCCGACTTGCCCGCAGCGGCTTCGGACTTGCCGAGATCGCCGAGCCATTTGTCGAACGAGCCGCCGCCCGACCACACGAACGGCGCGACGTTATCGACGATCGTCGGATCGACGACGTGCAGCGCCTTCACCGCCGCGATGTCACCCTTGTTGAAGCCGTCGGCCATGGCGCGGATCGTCGTGGCGATCCCGGCGTCGCGCGCGGACGCCATCGGCGCAATCAGCAGAGCAGCGAACGCGACGAATATCGACAATGCTTTCATGATGCATCTCCCCCTCAAAAGACTCGGCGACGGTATCATAACGGGCGCGACGGCGCTAACGGAACGGCGATGCAACGGTTCGCGCCCGCCCACTGCCCTCGCCTGATCGTCAAGGTCGGGTCGTCGCTGTTGGTGACGCCCGAAGGCGAGGTGCGGCGCGGTTGGCTGGCGAGCCTGGCCGCCGACATCGCCGCCGCAGCGAAGGCCGGGCAGCAGATCGCGGTGGTGTCGTCGGGCGCGATCGCGCTGGGTGCGCGACGGCTGAAGCTCGCCAAGGGCGGTCGCGCTTCCCTCGAGGATGCCCAGGCCGCCGCCGCGACCGGGCAGATCGCGCTGAGCCAGGTGTGGGCCGAATGCCTCGCCGCCGAAGGGCTGACCGCGGCGCAGATGCTGGTGACGCTCGACGATCTCGAGGACCGGCGCCGGTATCTCAACGCCGCGGCGACGCTCGACCGACTGCTCGGGCTCGGCGTGGTGCCGGTGATCAACGAGAATGACAGCGTCGCGACCGAGGAAATCCGCTTCGGCGACAACGACCGGCTCGCCGCGCGTGTGGCGCAAGCGGCGGGCGCGCGCGGCGTGCTCCTGCTGTCGGATGTCGATGGCCTCCACAATCGCGACCCTTCCCAGTCCGGATCGATCCTGATCGAGCGTGTCGCGCGGATCGACCCGGCAATCGAGGGGATGGCGGGCGGCTCGTCGTCCGGCATGGGCTCCGGCGGCATGACGTCAAAGGTCCAGGCGGCACGGATTGCCGCGCGTGCCGGCATCGAACTGGCTATCGCGTCCGGACGGATCGACCATCCGTTGACGCGCTATGTCGAGACCGGACGCGGTACGCTGTTCGCCGCCGAACGCGTGGCGCCGGCGCGCAAAGCATGGCTCGGCGGGCGGCTGCGCAGCCGTGGCGTGGTGCATGTCGATGCCGGAGCGGTGGCGGCACTCGCTGCAGGCAAGAGCCTGCTCCCCGCCGGTGCGACGCGGATCGAGGGTGATTTCGCGCGGGGCGATTTGGTCGCGATCGCAGGGCCGGAAGGTGTCGTCGCCAACGGCTTGGCCGAATATGACGCGGTCGATGCTGGACGCATCGCAGGCAAACGGAGCGACGAAGCGGCCGCGATCCTGGGCTACGCTCCGCGCGCCGCGTTGGTGCATCGCAACCACATGGTGCTGGCATGACGGTCATCGCGCTGACCGGTGGGACCGGGTTCGTCGGCAGTCATGTTCTCGATCAGGCGCTCGCGGCCGGGGTCGAGCTCCGCGCCCTCACCCGCCGCCCGCAGACCGAACGCGCCTGGGTGACGTGGATTTCGGGCGCGCTCGACGATGCCGCGAGCCTCGCGACCTTGGTGACCGGTGCCGACGCCGTGCTGCACGTCGCCGGCGTCATCAACGCGGCCGACCGCACTGGCTTCGCAGCGGGCAACATCGACGGCACGCGCAACGTCATCGCTGCGGCCGAGCAAGCCGGCATCCGCCGCTTCGTCCAGGTGTCGTCGATCGCCGCGCGCGAGCCAGAGCTTTCCGATTATGGCTGGTCGAAGGCCGAGGCCGACAAGGTGCTGATCGCGAGCAACCTCGACTGGACCATCGTCCGGCCGCCCGCGATCTTCGGTCCGCGCGACAACGAGATGCTCGAGCTGTTCAAGCTCGCGACCAAACACGTCATGCCACTGCCCCCCGCCGGCGGGCGACTGTCGATCATCGCGGTCGAGGAACTGGTGCGGCTACTGATCGCGCTCCCCACCAGCAACGCGCTCACGCGGCAAATCGTCGAGCCCGACGACGGCGCACCTGACGGCTGGGATCACCGCAACCTTGCCCGCGCGATCGGGGTCGCGACCGACAGCAAGGTACTCCCGCTCCCCCTGCCCCGCGTCCTCCTCGACACGATCTCCGCCGGCGACCGCCTCGTTCGCGGCAAAGGCGCCAAGCTGACCCCCGACCGCGTCCGTTATTTCTGTCACAAGGATTGGGTCAGCCACGCCCGGCCGCCCGCCGACGTCTGGGCGCCGCAGATCGACACGCGCGATGCGCTAGCGGCGACTGCGGCATGGTATCGTGCGCAAGGATTGCTATAGAATCGCTGCAAAGCCGCCGCATTTGGCTGGCACCCGCCATCGGCCAGCATAAGGAACAACGATGACCGACCGCGCCAAGACCTTCGAGACCGTCACCGGCCTGATCCAGCCGTTCAACAAGAAGGGCGTGGCGCTGTCCGACGCGACCACGTTCCAGCACGACCTCGAGTGGGATTCGCTGACCGTGATGGATTTCGTTGCGGCGATCGAGGACGAGTTCGACATCATCATCACGATGAACATGCAGGCCGAAATCGAGACGGTCGGCCAACTCGTCGATGCGGTCGAGAAGCTGAGGGCCTGATCCCATGACCGACGCCGGCCAAACCACCGAGACACTTCCCGCCGATCCTCCCGCGGTGGCGCCCGAGCGCGACCTGATGTCGAAGTTCGACGGGCTGATCGCCGAACGCCAGGCGTTGATCGATACCGGCGTGACCGATCCGTTCGCGATCGTGATGGAGCAGGTGAAGTCACCGACCGAGGCGGTGATCAAGGGCAAGGACACGATCCTGCTCGGCACGTACAATTACATGGGAATGACGTTCGACCCCGACGTGATCCAGGCGGGCAAGGATGCGCTCGACCAGTTCGGGTCGGGTACCAACGGCAGCCGGATGCTCAACGGCACGTTCCGCGACCATATGGAAGTCGAGGACGCATTGCGCGATTTCTACGGCACGACCGGCGCGATCGTGTTCTCGACCGGCTACATGGCCAATCTCGGCATGATATCGACGCTGGCGGGCAAGGGCGAATACGTCATCCTCGACGCCGACAGCCACGCCTCGATCTATGACGGCTGCAAGCAGGGTTATGCGGAGGTCGTCCGCTTCCGCCACAACTCGGTCGAGGATCTCGACAAACGGCTCGGCCGCCTCCCCAAGGAAGCGGGCAAGCTCGTGGTGCTCGAGGGCGTCTATTCGATGCTCGGCGACATCGCGCCGCTGAAGGAAATGGTCGACGTCGCGAAGAAACACGGCGCGATGACGCTGTCCGACGAAGCGCATTCGATGGGATTTTACGGCCCCAACGGCCGCGGCGTGTATGAGGAGCAAGGCTGCGACGTCGACTTCATCGTCGGCACCTTCTCCAAGTCGGTCGGCACCGTAGGCGGGTTCTGCGTGTCGAACCATCCGAAGTTCGAAGCGATCCGCCTTGCCTGCCGCCCCTATATCTTCACCGCCAGCCTGCCGCCATCGGTCGTGGCGACCGCCGCGACGTCGATCCGCAAACTCAAGCACGCACATAACAAACGCCAACATCTCTGGGAAAACGCACGGAAACTTCATGGCGGGCTGACCGCGATGGGATTCAAGCTCGGCACCGAAAAGCCCGACAGCGCGATCATCGCGGTAATCCTGAACGACCAGGAACAGGCGGTGATGATGTGGCAGGCGCTGCTCGACGGCGGGCTCTACGTGAACATGGCGCGCCCGCCCGCCACGCCGGCCGGCACCTTCTTGCTGCGATGCTCGCTCTGCGCGGAACACACCTCCGGACAGATCGACCGCATACTCGGCATGTTCCAGGCTGCAGGCCGCGCGACGTCCGCAATCGGCTGAGAATACCGGGGCTTCCCTCGATTCGCGCGATTCGCTAGAATAAACGCCATGGGCGGGAGCGAGGCCGAACCACGGCTGGTCGATAGGGCACGCGCGATCTGGCGGGGGGTAACCCTGGCGGTGATGGCGTTGGCTGGCGTCGGCATCCTGATCGCGCTCATCGTTCTGCAGTCGGGCGCGAACGCCCAGCGCGACGAAGCGCTGAAGCTGCAAAGCCACAGCTACGACGTGATGATTCTGACCCGTACGCTGTCGGGTACGATCGCGCGCGCCGAGGCGGCGCTCGGTCGCTACGTCGTCAGCGGGAACGAGGGTATCGGCCGCGAATATGCCGATCAATGGGCGCAGGCGCGGGCGCAGATCGACCGTCTCGACGACGTCACCGGCGACAATTACGATCAGCAACACGCCATCGACCGCCTGCGCGCCGCGTTCGAACAGCGCGGCGAAGAATTGTCGGTGACCGCGCTCAGCACGGCCTACAAGAAGGATCAGCAAGCTTACTCGCGCTACTACGAGGCCGGAAAATCGTCGTCGTTGCGCGAAATCGAAAACGAGCTCGAACAAATCACGGCCGCCGAACACGCCTTGCTCGACAAGCGCAATGCGGCGGCGATGGCGACGGTCAACCGTTCGAGCCAGATCGCCGGCATCCTGTCGATCTTCGGGATCGCGATCGTCCTGGGCGCGATCGTCCTCGGCGCGCTGACGATCAGGGCGATGCAGGAGCGCGCCGTCGCGCGGGCGGACGCGGATAGCGAACGCGAGCGCTCCGCACAGTTGGAGGAAGCGGTCGACGAAGCGACGTTCGCGCTCAGCCAGCAGGAAGCCAAGCTGCGCCAAGTCCAGAAAATGGAAGCGGTCGGTCAGCTTACCGGCGGGATCGCGCACGATTTCAACAATATGCTGGCGGTCGTTCTGGGCGGACTGGAGTTGGCCCGCCGCGCGATTACAAGCGATCCGGCAGGCGCCGCGCGCCATCTCGACAACGCGACCGACGGCGCCAATCGCGCGGCCGCGCTCACCCGCCGATTACTGGCTTTCTCACGCGAAGAAGCGCTCAATCCCGAGGCATTGCGGCCGATCGACGCCATCGCGGGCATGTCCGATCTGCTCGATCGCACGTTGGGCGACGCGATCACTGTCGAGCGCGGCGACGACGGCGCGGGCTGGACGATCTGGGCCGATCGCCACGAACTCGAAAACACCTTGCTCAACCTCGCGGTCAACGCGCGCGACGCGATGGACGGGCGCGGACGGCTGAGCATCCGGACCAGCGCGACGACGTTGACCGCCGGCCAGATCGGGCATTGCCTGGGCGGCGATCATATCGCGGTAGCGGTTACCGATACCGGGTGTGGCATGGCGCCCGAACTGCTCGAACGCGTGTTCGAACCGTTCTTCACCACCAAGCCCGTCGGCAAGGGTACCGGCCTCGGCCTCAGCCAGATCTTCGCCTTTGCGCGGCAATCGGGCGGGGAGATCACGATCGATCTCGACCCCGGGCGAAGGCACCACCGTCACCCTTTATCTGCCGCGCCACATCGCGACGTCGGCGGTCGATACCCAGGCCGCACCTGCGGTGCCGATCGATCGCGGGCCGACCATCACCGGGCTCGGCATCCTGGTCGTGGAAGACGATCCACGCGTGCTAACCGCGACGGTCGGCGCACTGGAGGAGCTCGGCCATCGCGCAATCCCCTGCCCCGATCCGCTCGACGCGCCGCGCATGCTCGACGATCTCGGACCGTTCGACCTGGTCGTGTCCGACGTATTGATGCCGGGCCAGACCGGGCCGGAGATGGTCATCGGCCTGGTCGCGCGCCGCCCTGACATCGCGGTGCTGTTCGTGACCGGCTATGCCGGCGAAGGCGCGGCCGCGGATTTCGGCGGGCGAACCGTGCTCCGCAAGCCCTTCACCATCGCCGGGCTGGAACACGCGATCGCCGAAGCGATGGCGTTCGACCGCCCCGCCCCGCCCGACCAGCTCGCCGCAGAATAGGACGGTTTTTCCGGCTGACGGCGGACCAATGCCTGCCTATAGCCGTTTGAACACGCAGCCACGCCGCCCCCGGCCGAAGGACCGACGTCCCACCCCACATGAAGTCCATCGATCGCTACATGGCCCGGCTGATCGCGGTCCCGTTATTCTCGACGCTGGTCATCGCGGCGATGCTGCTGGTGCTCGACCGCATGCTCCGCCTGTTCGATTTCGTCGCCACCGAGGGCGGACCGGTCAGCGTGGTGTGGCAGATGCTCGCGAACCTGCTGCCCGAATATTTCGGGCTGGGCATTCCGATCGGGCTGCTGCTCGGTTGCCTGCTCGCATTCCGCCGGCTCGCCACGTCGTCGGAGCTCGACGTCCTGCGCGCGGTGGGGATCGGCTACAACCGGCTGATGCTGGTGCCGTATATGTACGCGGTTGTGCTGGCGGTTCTGAACCTCGGGATCGTCGGCTACATCCAGCCCAAGGCGCGCTTCAACTACGAGCGGCTGCGGTACGAACTGCGCACGGGCGCGCTGGGCGCATCGATCAAGGTCGGCGAATTCACCAGCTTCCCCAATAACGGCCCCACCGTCCGCATCGAACAGAGCCGCGAGGAAGGCCGCGAACTGTCGGGCATCTTCCTCCAGCAGACCGACAAGAAAGGCAACGCGCTTGCCGTCACCGCGGAAAAGGGCAAGTTCTTCGGCACAGCCAATCCCGACGAGATCATCTTTCAGCTGACCAAGGGGACGTTGGTCCGCAACGAGGTTGGCATACCGACGCCGCGCGTGTTGCGGTTCGACCTGTGGAATATCCCGATCCCGCTGCCCAAGAGCGATCCGTTCCGCGGGCGCGGCGGGCGCAACCTCGAACGCACACTGCCCGAACTCGCGGTGCTCGGCCGCAAGAGCAACAAGGACGAGGAATCGCGCGACACCAGCCGCGCGGCGTTCCATTTCCGCCTGACCGAGGTCGCCGCGATGTTCCTGCTCCCGCTGCTCGCGATGGCGCTGGGCGTACCGCCGAAGCGATCGACCTCGGCGCTCGGCGTGTTCCTGGCGATCGTGATGATCGTGACGTACTTCAAGGTCAACGAATACGGCCAGGCGGTCGGTGGGCTCGGGCAGATCGATCCGTTCCTGGCGCTGTGGGTACCGTTCACGATCTTCGGCGGGCTGGTGCTGTGGATGTACTACACGATCGCCTACGTCCCCGGCGGTCAGCCGATCGGCGCGCTGGAGCGCGTGTTCTCGAAGCTATCCAAGGCCGTTCGGCGCTGGCTGCCCGGCCGACGAATCCAGCCGGGTGCGGATGACGAGGACGACGATGTCCCCGCAGAGGGGGTTACGGCGTGATCTCGATGCAATTCTTCCCGTCGCGGACGGTATCGATCTACATGGCGAAGACGTTCATCGTCCGCGCCTTCGCGGTGCTCGCGGCGCTGGTCCTGGTGCTCCAGTTCCTCGACGCGCTGAGCGAGTCGGGCATCATCCTCGCGCATCCGGGCAATACCCAGGCCGACGTCTGGCACTACATCTCGCTGCGCACGCCGCAACTCGTCGCGCGATTCCTGCCCTATTCGGTGCTGCTGGGTGCGATCATCACGTATTCGACGCTCAACCAGAACAGCGAGGTCATCGCGCTGAAGGCGTCGGGCCTGTCCGCGCACCAGATCCTGGCGCCGATGATCGTGGCGGCGATCGGCATGGCGGCGCTCAGCTTCGCGTTCAACGACCGTATCGTCAGCCGCGCGACCGAAACGCTCGATGCCTGGAAGAAGGTCGAATATGCGCCGGTCCCGATCGATCACGGCGACCGCACCAACGTTTGGACCAAGGCCGGCGACGATTTGATCAACGTGCGGCACGTCAAGATGACCGGCGATACCGCGGCACTGACGAACGTCGCCTTCTACGACCGCGACGCGCAGGGGCGGCTGATCTCCACGATTACCGCCGATCACGGCCGGCAAGAGGGCAACGCCTGGCGCATCTGGCCCGCCCGCAAGTTCGACGTCGCGACCGGGAAGGTGAGCACGCTCGGATCCGTCCTGGTCGCCGAGGGCGTGAAGCCCAGCCAGTTCACGCTTGCCAGCGTCAATGCGGAGGGGCTGTCGTTCCTCGAACTTCGCAGCGCGGTTGCCGCGCTGAAGGCGGCGGGGCGCCCGACCAAATCCTATGAAGGCGAGCTGTGGCACAAGCTGTCCGGACCGCTATCGGCGGTGCTGATGCCCCTGCTCGGCGCGGTCGCGGCGTTCGGCATCGCGCGATCGGGCAAGCTGTTCATCCGCGCGGTGATCGGGATGAGCCTGGGCTTCATCTATTTCGTCGTCGATAATTTCGCGCTGGCGATGGGTAACCTCGGCGCCTACCCGCCCTATCTCGCGGCCTGGGCGCCGTTCCTGTTGTTCCTGATGATCGGCGAAGCGGTGCTGATCAGGACCGAGGAATAGCGCGAAGTTGACACCAAGTTGACACTAACGCGATCGACCCGGCCGAGCTTCTTTCTCTAGAATCAATAAGATACCGAGAACGCTGACAGGCGAAATCCTACATTGCAAGCGCGATCAGCGGCGCAGCATCGTGCTCCGCGCGATCTTGCCGACCAGGAACGGCAGACCCTTGTAATTGCCCTTGTGATAGACCGACTCCGCATCGAGCGCGGCGGTGATCCGGCGGTGCGCGGTACCGAGCGCATGGTAGGGCAGACCGGGCAGCAGATGGTGCAAGGCGTGATAGCGCAAGCCCACCGGCGCCCACAGCATCGGCAACAGCGCCGGCGGCGGCACGTTGACCGAGTCCAGATACTGCGCGGTGACGGTCATCGCCTCGCCCTCATTCTCCCACAGATGCGCGACCAGCGTGCGGACCTGATTGGTCACCGCGAGGCCCGAGGTTACAGTGAGGAAGATCAGGAAGGCCTTGAGCGGGATGATCCCCGTCGCGGTCAGCGCAATCAGCGCGATGGCGTAGATGCTCGCACCTGCTTCCAACCGGTGCCACAGCGCGCGCGCCGGGCCTTCGGGCGGACGGCGGCGGAACGACGGGTTGATCTGCAGCCCCGAGTAGCGCGCGACGACGACGCGACGCAGCGGCGGGACAATCGCCGATAGCGGCGTGAGCACCGCATAGCGCACCAGCAACGCGACCGGCGCCAGCGCGGCGACCAGGATAAACACTGGCAGCGTCCACCACTTCATCAGCGCGAGCGGCAGATATTCGGGATCCTCGGCCGTGCCATAGCGCGTGCGCGCGTGGTGGAGGTTATGCACGCCCTCATACATGAAGCTCGGCGTCAGCAGCGGGATACCGACGATCAAGTTCCAGCCGAGCCGGAACCCCGGCACCGCGGCATGCTTGATGTGCGTGAGTTCGTGGATGAAGCTTTCCGCGCGATACAGCGCCAGCGCCGCGACGACGCCCGCTGCGATGCTCCAGCCGAGCGACGGCGCCAGAATCGCGATGATCAGCGCGCCATAGCCGATCACCGCCGACGCCAGCATATCCGCCCAATAAATCCTCGGCTTCGGCACGTTGAGGTCGCGCGTCAAATCGGCGGCCGCCTTCAGCATGGCCTTATCGTCGTCGATCCGCGCACGCGCCGCGGCGCGCGCGGCCACGGCGGCGGCAGCACCGGTTTCCCGGCGGTCGAGGGTCGCAACTGTTTCCATGGGGCTCGCCATTGGCCGAATATAGTGGCGATACGGTGGCAAACCAACGGCGAAGGACGCGCGATCAGTGTGATCGAGATTTCCGTGCAGCCGTCACCCCGGCCTTGTGCCGGGGTCCGCGTGGCCGAGGATCAATTGTCCAGAGGTGATAGGCCCAACGCCACCGCCAAGTCATTCCATTCCGGATTCAGCCGTTCGATAAGGTTGTATTTGTATTCGCGCGGCCAGCGCTTGATCTGCTTCTCGCGCCGGATGACGTCCTCCATCGTCGCGCCTTCCTGGTAATAAACCAGCCGTTTGATGCCGTATCGCTTCGTGAATCCGTCGAATGCCTCCTCGCGATGCTGAATGACGCGGCCAATGAGGTTCGAGGTCGCTCCGGTGTAAAGCGTGCCGTGGTACGTCTTGGCGAGGATATACACGCATGGGATGATCTCTCTCATGGCCATAGCCTGCGGCGGGGCGGACCCCGGCACAAGGCCGGGGTGACGGATAGGCCTTGTTACAAAGCCGGCATTGCCGATCCGCCTCTCTTTCCCTAACCCGCGCTGTCCCAACGCGAGGTACCGATGCCCTCCCCAGCCGCCATCCGACCGATCGACAGCAAGGCCGACCGCAAGAAGTTCGTCGACCTCCCTTTCCGCCTCTACAAGAACGACCCGAACTGGGTGCCGCCGCTGAAGGGCGAAGCGCTCGGGCTGATCACGCCGGAGAAGAACGGCTGGTTCAGCCACGCCAAGGCGCAACTGTTCCTGGCGGAGCGCGATGGCCGTGTGGTCGGACGTATATCCGCGCATATCGATACGCTCGCGCTGACGATGCCCGCCGACAAGGGGTTCGGGCCGGGTTGCGGGCAATGGGGTTATATGGATGCCGAGGACGAGGACACCGCCAAGGCGTTGATCGCGACCGCGGAAGGCTGGTTGCGCGACCAGGGCATGAACCGTGCGCTCGGCCCGATCAGCATGTCGATCTGGGAGGAGCCGGGGCTGCTCGTCCAGGGCTACGATCACGCGCCGACGATCATGATGGGCCATGCCAAGCCCGAATATAAGGGCTGGATCGAAGGCGCCGGCTACACTCATGCCAAGACGCTGCAGACCTACGATCTCGACGTGACGAAGGAATTTCCGCCGATCGTCCAGCGCATCATCAAGTCGGGCGAACGCAACCCGAGCATTCGCATCCGCGAGGTCGACAAGTCGAAGTTCGACGAGGAAGCCGCGATTATCCTGGCGATCCTCAACGATGCATGGTCCGACAACTGGGGCTTCGTGCCGCTGACCCCGCCGGAGATCGACGATGTCGGCGTGAAGCTGAAGCCGATCGTGTTCAACGACCTGATCCGCATCGCCGAACTCGACGGCAAGCCGGTCGCGTTCATGATCACGCTCCCCGACCTCAACGAAGCGATCAAGCCGCTCAACGGATCGCTGTTGCCGTTCGGTTGGGCGAAACTGCTGCTGTGGCTGCGCAAGCCCAAAGTGCGGACGATGCGCGTACCGTTGATGGGCGTGGTCAAGGAATTGCAGGCGTCGCGGCTGGCGGGGCAGCTCGCCTTCATGATGATCGAATATATCCGCCGTGCGGCGGTCGCGAATTACGGCGCGACGCGGGGCGAGATCGGCTGGGTGCTCGACGACAATCAGGGCATGAACGCCATCGCCGACGCGATCGATAGTCACGTCAACAAGGTATATGTGATCTACGAAAAGACGTTGTGACGTCTGCCCGGCGAGGGCATTCGCCCTCGCCGGACAAGATCGGCATGGCTCAGCGTGCCTGCAGCTTGGTCACGTCCACGCCCTCGGCGCGCCATTCGGTCGCGGTCTTGCAGACGCGGCCCTGGCGGATCGAGCCGGTGACCATTTCGGCCCGGATGCAATAGCGGGTCTTCGCGTTGCCGTTGGGCTGCTCCGTCGTCGCGGTGCCGCTGGGGTCCTGATTCTTGCCGGCGGCGAGCACGGGGCTGGCGGCGACGAGGCCGATGGCGGCGAGAGCGACGATCGAGACTTTACTGAACATGATTCTGCTCCTTCACAGTCGACAAGGGGCCGTCGACGACTGTGTTGGTGCATTAACTGTGCCAAACACTTGAATGACATTATTTCAATGCTTTATCAAACAACTACGTTTGTAGTTGTTGGCGGATTTTGCCAATCAATGGGGCACCGCACCGAACATCGGCGATCAGAAGCGGCGCGATACCCCGGCCAGGAGTTCGAGGTCGGGCGCGTCGCGATTGAGCCCCGCGATACCGCCGATATCGAGCTGGAGGTCGTCATTGACCTTGTACGCGAACGACAGCGCCGCGCTGTCCTGCCACGTCTTGCCCATCGGATCGGCGTCGCGGAGCGCCTGCCCTTCGAGCTCGACCGTCAGCTTGTCGTTGAGCGCGATGCCCAGTCCGACCACCGCGCTTGCCGCAAAATGGCGGCCGCGCCCATCGCCGTTCACCGCGGCATCGATCTCCGGCACGAACTGGACGTTGACCGTTTTCGACAGATCGTAGGTCACCGGCACCACCACGCCCGCCCCCCAATCCCCCGCGCCGACCGGCGTGCGACCGGCGGGGAGCGTGACGAACGGCTGCACCGCAAACGACAGCCCGCTACCGTCGGGATTGGCGAGGTTCGCCTTGAGCCCCAGCGTCACGTCACCGGTGCGCGTCGCGCGATCGACGCTGCCGCCCTGGCGTTCGCGCACGAATCCGACCGGCGTCCAGCCGATCTGCGCCTCGAGCGTCTTCGTCAGCCCGATCCGGACCAGCGTGTCGCCGATCAGAATCGTGTCGGTGCGGTCGCCCGGCTGCTTGTCGAGCGTCCAGTCGGTGAGCGACGTCTCGACCGACACGCGGCCCGAGTCGATCGTGCAGGCGGGCGAGCCCAATCCCGGGCGCGCGGGGCAATAATCGCGCGGCTTGCCGTCCTCGGCCCAGGCCACGCCAGGGAGCAGCAGCAGACCGGCGAAGAGAGCGAGCCTCATGCCAGCCTGACCGGGGTGGGATCGCCGAATTCGGCAATCGCCTCGGCTTCGGCGGCCGCGCGCGCTGCGATGTACGCGGTGTCGACGCGGTCGCGGCCATGGGTCTCGCCGAGCTGATCGAGGATCGCGTCGTCGTCATGCGCGGCGACGCTTTTCACTAGTTCGTCGGCGTCGATCGCCAGCGCCGCCGCGAGCGCCCGCATCGTCCGGGCGCGGACATGAAACGCGAACGCATCCAGCCGCGCACTTTCGAACTCACCCTTGCGGTGCAGCATCTTCTGCAAGTCGAACGCCACGGCTTAGCGCAACCTGACCCAGGTCGGCGCGTGGTCGCTCGCCTTTTCGCGGCCGCGATACTCCTTGTCGACGCCGGCATCGCGCAGCCGATCGGCCGCCTGGGGGCTCAGCAGCAGATGGTCGATGCGGAACCCCGCGTCGCGCTGCCACGCGCCCGCCTGATAGTCCCAGAAGGTCCACACCTTGCCGCCAGGAAACTTCGTGCGCAGGGCATCGGTCCAACCCTGCGCCAACAGCGCGCGATAGCGTTCGCGGCTTTCGGGCTGCATCAGCGCGTCGTCCTGCATCGCGCGGACCGAGAAGGTGTCGTCGTCGTTGGGAATGACGTTGTAATCGCCCGCGAGCACCACCGGGACTTCTTCGGCCAGCAAGGCACGCGCGCGATCGGCGAGCCGATCCATCCATTTGAGCTTGTAATCGAACTTCGGCCCGGGCTGCGGGTTGCCGTTTGGGAGATAGATTGCGGCGACGACCAGCCCGTCGATCTCGCATTCGAGGTATCGGCTATGCTCGTCCTCGGGGTCGCCCGCGAGCCCGCGCTGACGCTCGACCGGCACCTTGCCCTTCGCCAGCACCGCGACGCCGTTCCAGCTCTTCTGGCCGTGCCACACCGCGCCGTAGCCGGCCTCGTGGATACGATCGATCGGGAAACCGTCGTCCTGCGACTTCAGCTCTTGAAGGCAGACGATATCGGGCTGCTGCTCGGTCAGATACTCGACCAACCGGTCGATCCGCGCCTTGATGCCGTTGACGTTGTACGTGACGATCTTCACGCGCGCGTCAGACTGAAAAGCTCGTGCCGCAGCCGCAACCGGACGCGGCGTTGGGATTGGTCACCGCGAAGTGCGCGCCGCCGAGATTATCGACGAAATCGACCGCCGATCCGCGCACGAGATCGAGGCTCATGTCGTCGACCACCAGCCGCACGCCGTCGGTCTCCGCGATCGTGTCGCCCGCTTCCGGCGCGTCGGCCAGGCCGAACTTGTACTGGAACCCCGAACACCCGCCGCCTTCGACCGACAGTCGCAGGATGGCAGGCTTGCCCTGCCGCTCGGCGATAGCCGCGACTCGCGCAGCGGCTGCGGGGGTGAGGGTCACGTCGGATGCGAGCGTTGCCATGGGGCGGAGATAGGGGCTGGCGACCGTATCGGCAACGCCCGTTCACGCGTCGAAAGATAGGGCCGCGCCGGTTGCCCGGCGCGGCCCCTCCTCTCCTTATAATAACTCGATCAGTCGGCGGAGTCGGACGCCGCCTCGGTGCTCACAGGCACCGCGTTGAGCTGCGGGTTCTTGAGCGCCGTCAGGTAATCCGCGGTGGTCAGGAACGGCATCGGATTGACCGCGCGGCCATCGATGCGGACTTCGTAGTGCAGGTGCGGGCCGGTCGACCGGCCGGTCGAGCCCGACAGCGCGATCAGCTGGCCGCGCTTAACCTTCTGGCCGGCGGTGACCAGGATCTTCGACAAGTGACCGAAGCGCGTCTGGATGCCGCGGCCGTGGTCGATCTCGACCATGTTGCCGTAGCCGCCCGACCGCTCCGCCTTATCGACCACGCCATCGGCGGTAGCGTAGACGGCGGTGCCGGTCGCGCACGGGATATCGACGCCGGGGTGGAACGCCGCGGTGCCACGGAACGGATCGCTGCGGATGCCGAAATTGCTGGTGAACTTCATGTCGGTCACCGGCTGGACCGACGGGATCGAGATCAGACCGTCCTCCAGCGTGTCGAGCTTCTTCCAGGTCTGGAACAGCGCGCGGAACTGAGCGTCGGCGGCAAGATCGGCTGCGGCTTCGGCGCTGTCGGCGGCGATCAGCGGACCGCCCATCGCGACCGGCTTGGGCTGGAAGCGCGCCGGGTCGATCCCGATCGCCTTCGCGCGCGCCACCGCCGCGATGTAGCGCTTCTCGGTCGCGACACGCGCCTTGATCGCCAGATTCACCTGGCTGCGCTCGACACGGGCGAGCGGCTCGACGACATCGGCGGCGACCGCGGCGGCCTTGGCGTCGATCGGTTCGTACGCGATCGGCTGGACGTTGCCCTGGTTGTTCAGCGCCGCGGCGAGCATCGCCTGGCGCGCCTCGACGCGCTTGGCGCGGACGTCGGCGACATATTTGATCTGCTGGATTTTGGTCTGCATGTCGGCGACGGCGGCCTCCATGCTGGCGACCTTCGCCTCGGGCGACAGCGGCTTTTCGGTGAGACCGGTCAGCGCGATTGCACCGGCGCCGGCCTGCGCCACGCCATAGGCCGAGAAGAACAGGGTAACAGCGAACGCCGCGGCAAGCGCCGCCTGCGTCCGGCCCGCGATCGAAAAGCGTCGCAAGTCACGGCCGTCGTGGAAAATGAAATCGCGCGTCTTGAAGAATTGCCCGAAGCGCGCGACGGCGCCCCGCAAAGACGTAAAATTGATCATGTGTCCCCGGCGACTCTGGCGACGGTCACCGCAAGCGACGACCTGTGATTGCTTGAACGACCGGACCAACCCCACACTCGTCCGGATTACGGGATGCAATCAGCCCGCGGCGTCGTTTTCATGCAATAGCAAAGGTTAATTCGTGGGGCAGACCGGCACGTCCGCGCGGCGAGTCGTTGAATCGCGGATGAATGACGGGAACCAATCGCTCACTTCGTGAAGTGATTCGCGTGGCCGATCAACGATTCACCCGAGTTCCTTCACCGCCGACAGCACTTGTTCGACGTGTCCGGGCACCTTCACCTTGCGCCAGCTTCTGACCAGTTTCCCGGTCTTGTCGAACAGCCAGGTCGAGCGGTCGATACCCATATAGTCGCGGCCGTAAAGCACTTTCGGCACCCAGGCGCCGAACGCCTCGATCACCTGGCGTTCGTCGCTCGCGAGCGGCACTGTCAGGCCGTATTTGGCGGTGAACTTGGCGTGCTTGGCCTGCGTGTCCTTGGACACGCCGAGGACGACCGCCCCGGCCTTGGCAAAATCGTCACCGAGCGCGCTGAATTCCTGCGCTTCCTTGGTGCAGCCCGCGGTATCGTCCTTGGGATAGAAATAGAGCACTAACGGCTTGCCGACATAATCGCGCAGCCGGATCGGGCCGTCGGCGCCGGTCAATTCGAGGTCGGGCAGATCGTCCCCTATCTCAACGCTCATTCGTGCCTCCGCTGACGTCCGCCCACACTGCCGCGACCTCCTGCCGCGTCGCGTCGAACCGCGCAACCAGCGTATCCCAATCGCTTGTGCCGAGTACGCGCACGATCAGCGCGCGGGTGGCGTCGGACGGCGGCTGGCTGTCGGGGGCGACGAGGCGGAGCAGGACGAGGATGCGCGTGAGCAGCCGGTACGCCTCGCCCATCGTCGCGGGAAGGATGTCCCGATCCGCCAAGGTCGCGATCGCCGGATCGAGATCGGCATCGAACCCGGCGTTATGAGTCAATTGCGCGACGTGTACCGCGAATTCCAGATCGACCAGACCGCCGGGCAACAGTTTGGCGTCGAGCGGGCCGGCGGGCGGCTTGTGGCGTGCCATTTCGCTGCGCATCTCGACCGCGTCGGCGACAGTCTTGGCGTGATCGCGAGGGGTCTGAAGCACCTCGTCGATCACCGCGGCGACCGCCGACCGCGCCGCATCCGAGCCGAAGATCGCCCGCGCCCGCGTCAGCGCCATATGCTCCCACGTCCAGGCATCCTCGCGCTGATACCGTGCGAACCCGTCGAGCGAGACGACCAGCGGCCCCTGCGCGCCCGATGGCCGCAATCGCGTGTCGATCTCGTAGAGCGGACCGGCAGCGGTCGGCACGGACAAGGCTGCACTGACGCGCTGCGCAAGGCGATTGTAGTAATGCACCGCGCCGAGCGGCTTCGCGCCATCCGATTCCGCGGAAAAATCGCCGGTAAACAGATAGATCAGGTCGAGGTCGGACGCGTGCGTCAACGCTCCGCCGCCCAGCCGCCCGAGCGCGAGAATCAGGAGTTCGCTGTCCGGCACCCGCCCATGCGTCGCGGCGAAATCGGCGACGGTTGCGGCGGCGAGTACCTCGATCGCGGCGACCGCGACCCGCGCATAGCCGTGCGACACGTCGAGCGGGTCGCTCGCCCCCGCCACCAACTGCGCGCCGAGCCCGAAGCGCTTTTCGCCGACGATCCGCCGCACGCGATCCAGCGTCGCCTGGTAATCGTCCCCCGCCTCGCCCCGCGCCATCTCGGCGATCAGCGTCGATACGTCCCCCACCGGCGCCAACGCGGTCGCGTCGATCAAGCCATCGAGCAAGGCCGGCCGTCGCCCCAGCGCCTCGGCGAGCGGCGGCGCGTGACTGAGGATCGTCGCCATCAATTGCGCGAGCTGCGGGCGCGCTTCGAGCAGGCGGAAGAAGTTGATCGCGCTGGGCAGCCGCGACAGCATCGCGTCGACCTGGATCAAGGCGGCACGCGGATCGGGCGCCTGCCCCAAAGCCGCCATCAGGCTGGGCAGCACCGCTTCGAGCGCCTGCCGCGCCGCCGGGCTACGCAGCGCCGGATACGACCCGCCACGCCAGCGCTCGACCAGTTGCACCGCGGTCGCGGCGTCGGCGAACCCGATCGCTTCGAGTTGCGCGGGCAGCGTGTCGTCGTCGCTCGACAGCGCCACGGTGTCGGGCGGATCGAGCGAATCGTAGATGCCGCCGACCGCGACGACATGGGGATTCAGCATCGCGATCAGCGACGCGCCGCTGCCTAACCCCGCGAGCAGCCCGACATTGTCGAGCGCATCCTGCGCGCGGGGCAGCGCATGGGTCTGGCGGTCGTCGACCATCTGCAGCCGGTGTTCGGTGGTGCGGAAGGCGACGTAGGCCGCCTTCAACGCCGCCGCTTCGTCGCGACTGATCCGCCCCGCCGCCGCCAATCCGTCGAGCGCGTCCATCGTCGCCGGCGCGCGCAATGCCGGGTCGCGGCCGCCGTGGATGAGTTGGTGGATCTGCGCGAAGAATTCGATTTCGCGAATCCCGCCGCGTCCGCGCTTGAGGTCGTAGCCGGGGCCGAACGCCTGGCCCTGCGAATGATGGTCGCGGATGCGGCGCGTGATCTCGCGGATTTCACCGACCGCACCGAAATCCACCGCGCGGCGCCAGACGAACGGGCGGATCGCGTCGAGGAAATGCCGCCCCAGCGCAAGATCGCCGGCGGCGGCACGCGCGCGAATGAACGCGGCGCGCTCCCACGGCAGCGCCGCGCTCTCGTAATAGGAGATCGCGGCGTTGACCGGCAGCACGATCGGCGTGACCTCTGGCGACGGGCGCAGGCGCAGATCGACGCGCAGCACATAACCCTCGCCGTCGCGCGCCTGGAGCAGTTCGACGACGCGGCGACCGATCCGGACCGCGGCCTCCTCGGGTTCGTCACGCGCGCGGCGCGGCAAGGTCGTTGGGTCGAACAACAGGATCGGATCGATGTCCGACGAATAATTGAGTTCGCAACTCCCCTGCTTGCCCAGCGCGATCGCGGCGAGCCCTACAGGTTCGGCATCGGGCACGCGCTCCAGGATCGCGGCGCGGATCGCGGCGT
Organism: Sphingomonas panacisoli; assembly: GCF_007859635.1. Lineage (NCBI taxonomy): Bacteria > Pseudomonadati > Pseudomonadota > Alphaproteobacteria > Sphingomonadales > Sphingomonadaceae > Sphingomonas > Sphingomonas panacisoli. Next base: position 2,191,664 of record NZ_CP042306.1, read on the forward strand.
CGAGCGCGCGGTCGGCAAACGCCGTCAGCCGCCGCGTTACCCCATCGAGATCGAGCGCGCCCGCCAAGTCCGCAATCGCAACGATCAGCGCCTCCCGACGCCGCGCCCGCCGCATCGCGATGCCGATCGGGAGATCGGGGTCGAACGGCGCTGGATCGGGGACGATCCCTTGCGCAAGGTCGGCAACCAGATCGGGCTGCTGCTCGATCGCGACGCGCAGAAACGGTGCATGCGCGGAAGCGCGCGCAATGGCGTCAGCGAAGTAGGGGGGTGGCTCACACCGCCGCTCTAGACCAACGCGCGCGCCGATAGAATTGCCCGCGTCGCAGCCAAGTCGTTACGGGGTTAACTTAAATTAAGCGCGGCGCAGCAACAAAAGGGCAACAAAACGTCGCACCGGTCGTTCTGACGGTCATGAGCCCCCCTAGCTCCTCCAGCGCCTCCACAGGTGGTAATCTGCGACAGACCGTCCGCATGCCGCGCGAAAGCGATGGCGTGGGCAACGCGCTTCGCCACATCTTCAACGGTGGAACGACTCTCCCCGCCGATCTGAAGGCGCTGCTTACCCGCCTCAACGACAGTTAATCGTCGTCTTCGTCCTCGATATCGTCGGGTCGTGGGTGATGGTCGCCGCTCAGGTCATCGACTTCATCCATGATCGTGTCGAGCGCGGTGCGGCCTTGATTGTCCGGCGCGGTGCGACGTGACGACATGTCACCTCCGCTCAGCAACGCTTCGAGCGCGACCCGCCCACGCGCAACGCGGCTTTTGATCGTGCCGACCGCGACGTTGCAGATTTCAGCGGCTTCTTCATAGGCGAAGCCACCGGCACCGACGAGGATCAGCGCCTCACGCTGCGGTTGCGGAAGATGCAGCAGCGCGCGTTGCATATCGCCCAGTTCGACATGCTTATCCTGACTGGCGGGTGCGGCGAGCACCCGGTCGGCGACCAGATCGTCCCATTCGCCCTTGAACCGCGCACGGCGCATCTGACTGAGATAGAGATTGCGCAGGATGATGAACGTCCAGGCGCGCATGTTGGTGCCGGCCTGGAATCGCTGACGCGCGGCCCACGCCTTCATCAGCGTTTCCTGGACGAGATCGTCGGCGAGATCGCGGCTGCCCGACAGCGAACGGCCGAACGCGCGCAGGTGCGGAATGACCTGTCCCAATTGCTCTTTGAACTCGGTGTCCGACAGCGCGACGTGCTCGACCGCTTCCCCCTCGTTCATGGCATCGCTGTCGATCGTGGTCATGGAACTCCGGGAATGGGCGCGAACGAGCGCCTTACGAAATAGATAGGTTGGCCGCCGCCGCAACCAACTGCATCAAGCTTATTTATGGAACAGCAGCGGTACCCAGACGATCGCCGACAATATGCCGATGGCTAGCAGAATCGAAATCAGCAGCACATAACGCATATGTCCCGACGTCTCGCCGGCCCGCGCCTCGTCGCCGGTTTCGTGCGTACCGGTCTCGGGAGTATCTGGATCAGTCATGCACCCTCGAACGCGCTAGTTCCGTTTTGGCTCCGTAACCGATGGAACTTTCCGTTTTTTGGTAGCCTTTCGGCGACGAGCGGTGCCGGCCCGCTCCCCCACCCGGCCGTCCAAACAGGATATGCTATGGGCGGTCGGGTGGGGGAGCGGGCCGGCATCGCGATCCGATTAAGCCGGGATCGTGCTCTCGTCGAAGAACAGCGCCTGGCTGATCGCCGCCTTCACCGTCGACCGCTGGAACGGCTTGGTGATCAGGAAGGTCGGCTCGGGCCGCTCGCCGGTCAGTAGACGCTCCGGGAAGGCGGTGATGAAGATCACCGGCACCTGGAATTCGGCCAGGATGTCCTTGACCGCGTCGATCCCCGAACTGTCGTCGGCGAGCTGGATATCGGCGAGCACGAGACCCGGCCGCTCGCTCATCGCAGAGGCCACGGCTTCGTCGCGCGTGACCGCAACGCCGGTCACGTCGTGACCCAGGTCGCGGACGATCGTCTCGATATCCATCGCGATGATCGGCTCGTCCTCGATGATCAGCACCCGCGCGCGGGTCTGCTTCTCGATCTCGGCCAGCGCCTCCGTCACCAGCGCCTCGACCTCGTCGGCGTCGTGGTCGATCAGGTACCCGGCGTCCTCCGGCGTGAACCCTTCCATCGCGGTCAGCAGCAGCGCCTGGCGCGACAGCGGCGTCATGCGTGCGAGGCGGGCATTGGCGACCGCCTCCTGCCCTTCCGCCGCCGACCCGTCGTCGCTGAGCGCGACTTCGTCGTCGGCATTGGTCGTACGCCAGATGACTTGGAATGTGCGGTACAGTCCCAGCCGCGGCTCGACGTCGCGCGGGAACTCGTCCGGCGCGGCGACGATCGCTTCCAGCGCGGCGCGGACGTAACGGTCGCCATGTTCCTGGCTTCCGGTCAGCGCGCGGCCGTAGCGACGCAAGAAAGGCAGGTGAGGTGCAAGCTGCTGACCAAGCGACATGATGTATTCTATCTCCCCGAAAAGGCGCGGGCTCTTGTGCGAGCGGGCCTTGGTTTACGCAAACAAGATTTTTCTGTTCGCTAGTGGAACAATCGAGATGCTTTTTGGTTTCACGAATATAACGGTGCGCATAAAGCGCCGTGTTACCGCGTATGCGGATAGTGATTCCGGTACGGCCGGGTGATTTCAATGGGGGTTTGCGTTGCCTGATCGGCGGTCATCAAAAGGCGGGACGCCCGGCAACGTTGGCGACAAGAGCAAGAAGGCAAAGGACGAAGCGATGGGGACCGCGCTGCGCACGGTCTATCATGACGCCGTCAGCGAACCTGTCCCCGACGAAATGCTCGATCTCCTCCGTAAGCTGGGATAGTTCGTGGCCAGCCTCACCGCCGGTGAGCGCGCAGGGATGACGATCGGTGCGCGCTTCGGCCGGCTGCAGACCGGGGCGAAGATTTTCCTGATCCTGCTCGCCGCGCTGCTGCCGTTCGCGATCATCGCGATCCTCGCAACGCTCAGCACCACCCGTCAGGCGAGCATGGAAGCGCAGTCGCAGCTTCGCGTCGCCGCGCAGGAAAGCTCACGAAACCTGGCGATCGAACTGGTCGGCGATATGGCAGCGCTGACGACGGCGATGAACGCGCTCGCCGCCGATCATGCCGACGCGCCGAGTTGCGCCCGCGCCCGCGGCGTCTTCGCGCAACAGATCGCCGCCGGCGCCAGCTTCAGCATCATCGATCGCACCGGCCGGATGCTGTGCGGGACATCGTCCCCCTACCCCGCCCCCGACGCCATCGCGGGCGGCCAACCGGCAGGGCGAGTCGTTCCCGGCAAGGGCGTCGTGCTATCGATCACGGCGGCCAATGGTGATTTGCGCGGCAGCGCCTTCTTTCCCGCGCCGTTCCTGACCGACATCGCCAAGCCGACCGTGACCGGCGTCGATTACGCCGAAACGATCCGCGGCGCTGACGGTCAGGATCTAGCTTTGCGCGCGCTCGATCGCGACAGCCCTTTGGATAGTCATCAGGCCGTCAACGCGCCGCTGAATGTCGGCAATCTGACCCTCAACGTCAGCATGCGGCGCAACCTGATAACATCGCCGATCCTGATCGCGATGCTGCTGCCGATCCTGATGTGGCTCGCGGCGGCGAGCATCGCCTGGTTCGTGGTCGATCGACTGCTGATCCAGCCGCTGCGTACCCTGCGCGCGCGTGTCGCGGCATATCGCCCGGGCGAAGCGATCGATTCGGCCGACGTCCGCTCGCTCCCCGCGCAGGAGATTCGGGAGCTCGGCGAGACGTTTCGGTCGCTCAGCCGGACGCTGATTCTGCACGAGGCCGGGCTCGCCGAGGGCCTCGTGCGCCAGACCAAGCTGACGCGCGAGGTGCATCACCGCGTCAAGAACAACCTTCAGGTCATTTCCAGCCTGATCAACCTGCATTCGCGCGGTGCGGAGGCGGCGGAAGCGGCGCGCGCCTATTCGTCGATCCAGCGCCGTGTCGATGCGCTGTCGGTCGTGCATCGTCACCATTTCGCGGAAATGGAAGATCATCGCGGCCTGTCGCTGCGCGCGGTGATCGGCGAACTCGCCTCCAACATCCGCGCGACCAGCCCGGAGGCGTCGAAGCTCGGCATCCAGCTCGAGATCGAGCCCTATCTGGTGAGCCAGGATACGGCGATTGCGATCGCGTTCCTGCTGACCGAAATCATCGAACTGGCGATCAGCATTTCGCCCGGCGCGCAGTTCCGCTTGTCCGTGCGGGCCGGCGAAACGCCCGCATCGGCGATCTTGCGCGCGAGTTCGCCAGCGCTTGCCGACAGCGACGCATTGAAGGCAGCGCTCGGCCAGCGCTATGGCCGCGTGATGGAAGGATTGTCGCGGCAACTCCGATCGCCGCTGCACCACGATCCCCTGGCAGGATCCTACGAAATCGCCGTCGCGGTCACCGGAAAAGACTGAAAATCCGCGAAAAACCCGGCTGCGAAAAAAAATTCGAAAAATGCGATTTCTTTTGGAACCCGATCGCACCAAGCGCGTTTTCATCTTCGGATAGCGACCTTATGCCCCCCCGCTCTCGCTATCCATGACATAGGCCCGGAAGCGTCAACCCCTCCCCCCGGTGACGCTTCCGGGCCTAAATTCTTTCCGGGACTTGTGAAATCGGCAGGTAATCAGGCGGCGGTTTCTTCCGCTTCCACAGCCTTTGCACGCCGACGATGCGTCAGCCAGATCACGCCCAGCGTCAGGAAGTAAAGCCCGACCAGCGGCGCCGCGAGCATCACCATCGACCCGGCGTCGGGCGGCGCCAGCACCAGCGCGATCGCGAAACAGCCGAGGATCGCATAGCGCCATGCGCGCGCCAATTGCCCCAGCGTCACGATCCCGGCCCGTTCCAGCAGCATCATCAGGATCGGCAGCAGGAACGACACGCCGAACCCGAACAGAAACTGCATGACGAAGGTCAGGTAATTGCCGACGCGCGGCAACGCTTCCTGCTGCACGTCGCCGACCTTGGTCTGGTAGCCGAGCAGGAAATGCACCGCGGCGGGGATCGCGACGTAATAGGCCATCGCACAGCCCGCCGTGAACAGGATGGGCGTCGCCAGCAGGAACGGCAACAGCGCGCGCTTTTCCTTGCGGTACAGGCCGGGTGCGACGAACTGCCACAGCTGATTGGCGACAACGGGGAACGACAGCACGGTCGCCGCGAAGAACGCGACCTTGAGCTGGACGAAGAACGCTTCGAACAGCTCGGTATAATAGACCTTCTTCTCGCCCGCCTTGGCGAGCGGCTCGATCAGGAAGCCGAAGATCGGCTCGGCGAAGTAAAGGCAGATACCGAACAGCACCGCGAGCGTCGCGAAGCTGATGAGCAGCCGTTTGCGCAACTCGATCAGATGCTCGAGCAACGGCGCGCGGCTGGCGTCGATTTCGTCGTCGTCGCTCATCGCGTCACGGCTTTGCCCGTTTGGCGGCGGGCTTCTTCGCTGTCGGTTTCCTGGCGGCCGCGGCACGCGGCTTGGCGGGTGTTTTGCGCTTAGGGGCGGGCGTAGCCTCGACCGGCGCCATCTCCGTCGTCATCGCCAGTGCATCCTCGCTCTCGGGCGTGGAATCGTCTTGCGGCACCGGCGCCATCAGCATCGCCTGATCGGGCGTCGCGGGGAATTCGCGCATGATGCGCTCGTTCTCCGCCTTCCATTTCTTTTCCATCTCCTGGAATTCTGATTCGCGGATCATGTCGTCGAAGCCCGAGCGGAATTGCCGCGCCATGCCGCGCGCGCGCCCGATCCACTGCCCGGCGAGACGCATCGCCTTGGGCAGATCCTTGGGCGGGATGACGACCAGCGCCACCGCACCCAGCACCAGCAATTCGGTGGGGGCAATATCGAAGATCACGGCCGGACGGCTCTCCGGCGAGAATTAACGGTCGGCGTCGCGGGCGCGCTCGCGTTCGGCGTCGATCACCGTGTCGGCGCGCTTCGATTCGAGGCGGCTCGGCGGTGTCTCGTCTTCTTCCGCCATGCCCTTCTTGAACTGTTTGATGCCCTTGGCGACGTCGCCCATCATGTTCGAAAAGCGGCCGCCCCCCAGCACCAGGATCGCGATCACCCCGAAAATCAGCCAATGCACCAGGCTGAAGCTACCCATCACTCAATCTCCTCAGGCAATATACGCCACTTAGTCTTCTTCGGACGCATTTGCCATCTCTTCGTCAGCCTCCTCGCCAATCGACAGTTCGGCCATCGCCAGGTTGATCGGATCGAGCAGCCCGGCCGCGCGCAAATCGTCGATCCCGGGCAAGTCGCGGCGGCTGGCAAGGCCGAAATGCGTCAGGAATTCCGCGGTCGTCGCGAACTGCAACGGACGGCCCGGCGTTTCCCTCCGCCCGGCGGGGCGCGCCCAGCCCGCTTCCATCAACACGTCGAGCGTGCCCTTGGATATCTGCACGCCGCGGATCGCCTCGATCTCGGCGCGCGTGACGGGCTCGTGATAGGCGATGATCGCGAGCGTCTCGATTGCCGCGCGGGAGAGCTTGCGCGCCTCCTCGCGATCGCGGCGAAGCAAATGCGCGAGGTCGCCCGCGGTCTGGAAATGCCAGCGGTCACCGCGCTGGACGAGTTCGATACCGCGCCCGGCATAGTGTTCCGCCAGCGTCGTCAGCGCCGCACGGACATCGGCGTCATCGCCGACATGCGCGCGGATCGCCTCGATCGTCAGCGGCTCGTCGGCCGCGAACAGCACCGCCTCCACCGCACGCGACAAATCGTCGGGTTCGATCATGCCGTGGCCTTAAGGTAGAGCGGCGCAAACGGCGATTGCTGACGCAGTTCTGCCTTCCCCCTCCGGGCGAGTTCGAGTGCGGCGACGAAGCTGGACGCGAGCGCCGACTTGCGGAACGCGCCGTCAAGGCTGTCGGGCAGGAAGCTTTCGATCGTCGCCCATTCGACTTGCACGCCGAGCAGCCGCGACACGCGTTCGAGCGCGGCGTCGAGCGTCATGACGGGGCGTTCGTGGACGACGTGGAAGACCGGGCGGTTGCGCGCGTTGATCTGCCCGTAGGCAGCGATCAGATCGTAGATTTCGGCCTGCCACTGCGCTTTGCGGACCGTACGCAGCCCCTCGGGTGCGGCGCGACGGAACACGTCGCGGCCCAGCCGATCGCGCGCCAGCAGTCGCGCGCCCGCGTCGCGCATCGCGTTGAGGCGTTCGAGCCGCATTTGCAGCCGCAGCGCCAGCTCCTCGGGGCTCGGCTCGACCTCAGGATCGCGCGGTAGCAGCAGCGCGGACTTGAGATACGCCAGCCACGCCGCCATCACGAGGTAATCGGCCGCGACCTCCAGCTTCAACGCGCGCGCTTGCTCGACATAGACCAGATATTGCTCGACCAGCGCCAGGATCGAAATCTGCTTGAGATCGACCTTCTGCGCCCGCGCCAGCGCGAGCAACAGGTCGAGCGGTCCTTCCCACCCGTCGATGTCGAGCGTCAGCGTGTCGGTGTCGGAGTCCATCGACGTACTTTAGCCACATCCGTCATCCCAGCGAAAGCTGGGATCTCTGGCGGACCGCGCCAGCGCCCGAGACCTCAGCTTTCGCTGGGGTGACGCACTTAGGCCAACCCTAGAAGCTCGTCCCGCTTGGCGATCAATGCGTTGAAATCCCCTTCCGGGGCCTTCACCGTCGCCATCGCTCGGTCGAGCCGCTCCAGCGACTTCGCCGGCATGTCGTTGAGCAGCGCGGCGATCTCCGCCATCTCGTCCATCCGGCCCCAGCAATCGAGTACCACGTCGCATCCCGCCGCGATCGCCCCCGCTGCTTTCTCGCCCGCGGTGCCCGACAGCGCCTTCATGTCGATATCGTCGGTCATCAGCAGCCCGTCGAAGCCGATCTGGCCGCGGATGATATGATCGACGACGATCGGAGAGAGCGTCGCGGGGCGCTCCTTGTCCCACACCTCGAACACGATGTGGCTCGTCATGCCCATCGGCGCATCGGCCAGGCTGCGGAACGGTTCGAGATCGATTTCGAGCTCGGCCTCCGACGCGCGCACGGTCGGCAGGTGGTGATGGGTGTCCACCACCGCGCGGCCGTGGCCCGGCATGTGCTTGACCACGCCGACGACGCCGCCGGTGCGCAACCCGTCGAGGATCGCGCGGCCCATCGCGGCGACGCGCATCGGCTCGTGACCAAGCGCGCGGATCGAAATCGCCTCGGTCGTGTCGGGCTGGCTGACGTCGAGGAGCGGCCAGCAATCGACGTTGATCCCTACTTCGGCCAGCATCAGCGCGGTCGCATTGGCATGCGCGCGCGCCGCCTCGATCGCGGAGACCGGGGCAACCTCGTACAGCGCGTCGAATGCCGGGCCGGCGGGGAAATCGGGCCATTCGGGCGGCCCCATCCGCTGCACCTTGCCGCCTTCCTGGTCGATCAGGATCGGTACGTCGTCGCGGCCCGACAGGTCACGCAGCGAGTCGGTCAGCGCACGGAGTTGCGCGCGATCCTGCACGTTGCGCTTGAACAGGATGTAGCCGCACGGATCGGCATCCTTGTAGAACGCGCGTTCGTCGTCGGTGAGGGCAAGGCCGGACAGGCCGTAGATGACGGGCTTCATGGACCAACTTTCTCCCCTCCCGCTTGCGGGAGGGGTCGGGGGTGGGCGTAATCTTACGGGCAGAACCCCGACCGCAAAAGAAAACGCTGGGGGAACCCCGACCTTTCTTGCCCACCCCTAGCCCCTCCCGCAAGCGGGAGGGGAACGGTTTCAGCTCGTAACGATGCACGCCTCGCCCGCGACCTTCAGCTTGCCGCAGAGTTCCTGCGCCGCGCCCGCGCTGCCGGCATTGACCTTCAACCGATAGAAGGTGCGGCCGTTGACCTCCGCCTTCTCGATCGATTTGCCGAGGCCCGCCAGATAGCCGAACCGCTTCGACGCCTGCCCCCAGGCGGTGTTGGCCTGACCCTCGCTCGGGAACGAACCGAGCTGGACGAGCGCCCCACCGCCGCCGCCATTGGCGATGGTCACCGGACGGCCCGGGGCCGGCGCGGTCAGCTTACCGCCCGAGCCGGAAACGCTTGCGGTTGCGGTCGACGCGCCCGGACCGCCCTTGGCGTCTGGACCGGCCTTCTTGCCGACGATCGGCGCCTCGGGCAGGCTAGTGACCGCGATCGAGCCGTTGCCGCCCGCCGCCCCACCGCTCGCCGCGACCGCCGCGTCGCCTTCGCCGGCCACCTTCATTCCGCCGGGATCGTCCGGCTTGACCTTGTAGTCGCCTTCCTGCGCGGCGATCAGATCGCCATTCCCCGCGGCCGGCGTGCGATGCTTGAACCAGTAGATGCCCCCCAGCACCGCGGCGAGCGCGACCAGCCCGATCAGCACCATGCCGACGATACGGCTGAGCGGCGGACCCTCTTCGTAATCGTCCCCCGCGGTCTCGAGCCAGGGCAGCCGGTCATTGTCGGTGACCGACGGCTCGCTCCATTTCTCCCCCGCCATCAATTCATCTCCTCGACCGCTTCCACCCCCATGATGGCCAGGCCGTTGCGGACAATTTGCCCGATCGCGTCGCCGAGGAAAAGACGGGCGCAGGTGAGCTCGTGGTTGTCGGTCAACAGGAAGCGACGCTCCGGTCGATCGTTGCCGACATTCCATGATGCATGAAAAGCGGCCGCCAAGTCATAGAGATAAAAGGCGATACGGTGTGGTTCGCGTGCCGCGGCCGCAGTCTCGACGACCCGCGGGAACTGCGCGGCGAGCTTCACCAACGTCAGGTCTTCCGTATCAAGGCGGGACAAATCGACCGATTTACAGGCGATGCCAGCCTCCGCCGCGCGCCGCTTGAGCGACGCGACTCGGGCATGCGCATACTGCACGTAGAACACCGGATTGTCCTTCGACGCCTCGACCACCTTGGCGAAGTCGAAGTCCATCTGGGCGTCGGCCTTGCGGGTCAGCATCGTAAAGCGCACCACGTCCTTACCGACTTCACGCACGACGTCGGCAAGCGTCACGAAGTTACCGGAACGCTTGGACATTTTGACCGGCTCGCCGGCCCGCAGCAGCCGCACCATCTGGACAAGTTTGACGTCGAACCGCGTCTTGCCGCCGGTCAGTGCTTGCACCGCCGCGACGATCCGCTTGACCGTCCCGGCATGGTCCGCGCCCCAGATATCGATCAGCGCATCCGCCGTCTGTGCCTTTTGCCAGTGATAGGCGAGGTCGGCACCGAAATAGGTCCAGCTGCCGTCCGATTTCTTGATCGGCCGGTCCTGATCGTCGCCGAATTGCGACGAGCGGAACAGCGGCAGCTCGACCGGCTCCCAATCCTCGGGCGTCTCGCCCTTGGGCGCTTCGAGCATGCCGTCATAGACCAGGCCCCGCGCGCGCAGCTCCTTCTCCGCAGCCTCTGGCTTCTTCGCCGCCTGCAGCTCGGCCTCGGACGAGAACAGGTCGTGATGGATGCCGAGCAGCGCCAGATCGGCCTTGATTAGCGCCATCATCGCCGCGACCGCCGCCTTGCGGAACAGGACGAGCCATTCGCTCTCGGGCGCGGATACGTATTTGTCGCCGAATTCCTTCGCGAGCGCCTGCCCTACCGGCACCAGATAGTCGCCGGGATACAGTCCTTCGGGGATCTCGCCGATATCCTCGCCCAGCGCCGCGCGATACCGCAGGTGCGCCGACCGCGCGAGCGTATCGACCTGCCCGCCGGCGTCATTGACGTAATATTCGCGGATGACCTTGTAGCCGCCCCATTCGAGCAACGAGGCCAGCGCGTCGCCCACGACCGCGCCCCGGCAATGCCCCATGTGCATCGGACCGGTCGGGTTGGCGGAGACGTATTCGACGTTGACGGTCCGGCCCTTGCCGGTCGCCGAGTGCCCATAGTCGGCGCCCCCGTCGTTGATCGCGGCGAGTTCGTTCCGCCAGGTATCGTCGGTCAGGCTCATGTTGATGAACCCCGGCCCGGCGACCGACACGGACGCGACCTCGTCCAGCTTGCCGAGTTCGGCCGCGATCTTGTCGGCCAGCGCGCGCGGATTGGTGTTTGCCGGCTTGGCCAGCACCATCGCGGCGTTGGTCGCAAGATCGCCATGACTGGCGTCGCGCGGCGGTTCGATCGTCACCGCGGCTCGCGCCAACCCGCTCGGCAAATCGCCGTTCGCGGTCAAGGCGTCGAGCGCCGCGTCGATATGCGCGGCAAAGCGAGTGTAGAGCGTCATTACGGGTCCAGCGGTGGGAGGAAGCGGCGCCTGTAGCGGAATGACGGCGCTGCTTCAAACCCTCCGGCCTAGACGAGTCCGCTAACCGCCGCCGCACCCTTGGTATCGGGGAACAGGGTCGCCATCGCCTTGCCTGGCTCGACGCCGTAATGTCCCGCGACCGCGCCCGCGACGAACTGGTCCAGCCCGAGCGTCGGTTTCAGATCGCGGCCTTCGTAGAGCGCGGCTTGGCCCAGCCCGGGCCAGTCGGCCATCACGCGACCACCCTTGACCCCGCCACCGATCAGCATCGCGGCTGAACCCGTGCCGTGGTCGCTGCCGCCGGTGCCGTTGACCGCGACCGTGCGGCCGAATTCGGTCGCGACCAACACCATCGTATCGCTCCACGCCGGCCCCATGCCGGTCTTGAGCGCGGCGATCATGGCGTCGAGACCCTTGAGCTGCGCCGCCAGCCGACCACGTTGACCCGCATGCGTATCCCAGCCGCCGGTCTCGATCATCGCGATCCGCGCGCCGTTGGCGGGCGCAAGCAGCTTGGCCGCGAGCGCACCGGTCGCGGCGGCGTTGGCCGCATTGGCCGCGGTCAGGTCGCCGGTCAGCGTCCGCGTGTTCATCGCCTCGCTCCACAGGCCGTGCAGTTGGCCGTCGCCCTGGTAGAGCGACGCGACGCGCATCATCAGGTCGTCGGACGCCTGAGGCAGCGCCGAAGGGGCGTAGCTGCTGACCTCATGCGGCCCGCGCAGCGCCAGCGGCACCGTCGCCGACACCGCGATCGCCTTTGCCTCGCCCGACGGGATCAGCCCGAGCATGCGATTGAGCCAGCCGTCCTTGACCTGGTACGCGCCGGTACCGCCGCTCTCGAGGACGTTCTGCCCGTCGAAATGCGAGCGGTCGCGATACGGCGAGGCGATGGCATGCGCGAACAGCGCCTCCTTCGCGTCGTACATCCCCGCCAACGAGGTCATCGCGGGGTGCAGCGCGAACATGCTGTCGAGCTTCTTCGCGCCGGCAAAATCGGCCGCGAGCTGCCCGCGCGCGCCGGCAAAGGCCGGATCGCCAACCGCGCCGATCGTGCCCAACCCGTCGGCCGCGCCGCGTTGGATGATGAAGACGAAACGGCGGTCGGTCTCTGCCTTGGCGAACGCCATGCGCGGCGCAAGCGCGAGGCCCGCAAAGGCACCGGAGCGGATCAGGAAGGAACGGCGATCGTACATGATTACCTCCGCAGCATTTCGGGCGACACGAGCAGCAGCGCGAGGCCCTGACCCGGGCTCTCGGCGCGCGCCAGCGCCTGTTCGGTGGCCGGCGTCAGCGCGCCGGGGAAGAGTTTGGGGGCGAGCGCGCGCGCGTCGATCGCGCCGCCAGAACGCGTGGCGAAGCGTTCGGACGCCTCGACCCGGCGTACGAGCGCGTCAGGGCCGGCCCAGCTTGCGGCTATATCGTCATAGCCGGCCGGCGATCCGGGCTTCCAGGTCGGTTGCCCGAGCTGATTGAGCAGGCCGACCGCGGCGAGCGGCAGCATCTGCTTCATCCCGAGCGCCCTGCCCGTCGATACCGTCCATTCCCACGGAGACTTGAACTTGACCGGTGCGGCGACCCAACATTCGGGGCTGTCGATCAGCACGCGATAGAGCGACGGCAGGTCGCCGCCGGTCTTGAGGAACGATGCCTTCAACCGCGCGACGAGCGCCGCCGGCGGCATATCACCGGCGAAGTGCCGCGCGAGCTTGGTCGCGACATGTTCCGCGGTGGCAGGGCTGGTCGCCAGCGTGTCGAGCACCGCCTGCGCCTGCTTCTCGCCGCCCTCGGCATATTTGCGCGCGATGATCGTCCGCTCGCCCGGCTCGTGCAGCCGCGGCGCGAACACGAACTCGCCCGGCGCACCGTCGGTCCCGGCCAGCCGCGCACCCGGCCCGCGACCGATCCCGCTCACGGTCCAGCCGGTCAGCGCGCGCGCGAACTCGGTCACGTCGGCCTGGGTGTAGGTCGTGCGCACGCCGAGCGTGTGCAGCTCCATGATCTCGCGCGCGAGATTCTCGTTTAGCCCGACCTTCTGTCCGTTGGCCCGTGGACGGTTGGCGGCGAACTGACCGGCAGGGCTGTTCGGCCCGACCGACACCGCCTGGTCGAGATAGAGCAGCATCGCCGGATGCCGTTCGACCGCGTTAAGCATATCCCCGAACTTGCCCATCAAATTGGGTCGGATCGCCTCGAATTCGAGCAGCCCCGACAGGCCGATCACCTGCAGCTTGTCGGCCGACACCGCGAAATGATTGGCCCAGAAATGCGTTAGGCGCTCGGCGAACGGCGTCGGGCTAATCAGCGCCGCGGTGATCCGCGCACCCACCGCTGCGGCATAGTCGTCGCGCACTTGCCCGCCGACGAAGCGGCGCGCGGCCTTGAGCGGGTCGCCGGCATCGGGGTCGGGCTTGGCGCCGGGTTCGGGCGTACCGGGAGCCATGGTCGGGGCCATTCCGGGCGTCATTGGCGGCGGAGGCATCGCCGCGGCAGCCTGCTGCTTTCGCCCCAGCCCCTGCTGCCGCAGCATCCGTTGCTGCTCGAGATAGTCGGCGAGCTCGCCCGCCACCTTGGTCCGCGTCGGCACATTGGCGAACGCCGCGGGTTTGGGCTCGAACTTGTCGATCTGGCCTTTCAGCCAGCCTTTCGGGTCGTTCGGGATGCTCTCGTCGGGACGGGCGCCGAGCCCGAAGCGATTGAGCGCGATGCTGGCATCGGCCATTGCCACGTCACTCCATGCGATGCGACTGCGGGGTACAACGCCTTTGTCGCACAAATATCCCGGCGATAACGCGGGACCGCCTAGAACCCTTCGGGCAAGTCGATCGGCCCGACGACCTCGCGATACCGCGCGATGGCGTAGCGATCGGTCATCCCGGCGATGAAATCGGCGATGTGGCGGCTCAGCCAGGGCTCGTCGGACGGCATCCGATCGGGCCACTCCCCCGCCATCAGCGACGGGTCGGCGTGATAGGCCCCGAACAAGCCGGCGACGACGACCCGCGCCTGGTCCGCCGCCGCGAGTTGCAGCGGGTGGTGATAGAGGTTGGCGTACATGAAACGCTTCAGCCCGCGCTCGTCCTCGCGCATCGCGTCCGAAAAGCCGATCAGCGGCCGCCCGGTATCGCGCGCATCGTCGGGTGACGTGATCCCGGATTCGGCGATGGCCGCACGGCTGGTCGCGATCAGATCGTTGACCATCGCGCCGATCTGACCGCGGATCAGCTCACCTGCCAGCCGCGACGGCGGCACCTCCGGAAAGCGGGCGCGGCACTGGTCCCAGCGCGCGGCGATCATCGGCACGCCAAGCAACTGGTCGAGGCTCAGCAGTCCGGCGCGCAGGCCGTCGTCGATGTCGTGATTGTCGTAGGCGATGTCGTCAGCGATCGCCGCGACTTGCGCCTCCAGGCTGGCATGCGTGTCGAGATCCAGCGGGAATTGCTCGTCGGCACGCGCGAGCGCCCATTGCGGGGCGTGGATCGGTCCGTTGTGTTTGGCCAATCCCTCCAGCGTCTCCCATGTCAGGTTGAGCCCGGGAAAGCGCGGATACGGGCTGTCGATCTCGGTCAGCGCGCGGAGCGTATTGCCATTGTGGTCGAACCCGCCCTGCCCGCTCAGCGCCGCCTGCAGCGCATCCTCACCCGCATGGCCGAACGGCGGGTGGCCGATATCGTGCGCAAGGCACAACGCCTCGGTCAGATCCTCGTTGAGCCCGAGCGCGCGCGCGATCGTGCGGCCGATCTGCGCGACTTCGATGCTGTGCGTCAGCCGGACGCGGAAATGGTCGCCGTCGGGCGCGAGGAACACCTGCGTCTTGTGGCGCAGCCGCCGGAAGCTGATCGAATGGACGATGCGGTCGCGGTCGCGCTGAAACGCATCGCGCGGGCCGCGCGCGGTCGTCTCGTCCTCGGGATAGAGCCGTCCCCGCGTGAGCCATGGGTCGGAGGCGTAGGGCGCGAGCTCGGGCATGCCGGGGATGTAGCTGGCGAGCGCGCTGAAATCTAACCGATACTTGCGGCCAATATTCCCCTCCCTGCAAGGGAGGGGTCAGGGGTGGGTCGAGGCGTGGCGAGACGCGACGTCAAGATGTGACGATGGCGGTATCGCGATACTTCCACCCACCCCCAGCCCCTCCCTTCCAGGGAGGGGAGCATGACGCCTATTTAGCCCCCAACCGATCGATCTTCTGCCCCTTGGTGCTCGTGAAGACGAAGCCCGACAGCCCGGCCTTACTCATGCGGTTGACGAACGCCTGCGCCTCGTCGCTGTCCTTGAACGGCCCGGTCAGGACGCGGTTGGTGGCGCGGAGCGGCGTGCTCCAGCCTTGGCGGCCGCGGAACAGGTCGGGCGCCTTCGACTGCAGCGCAGCCCAAGCCTTACGCAGGTCGCCCTCGTTCGCGCCGCCCGCGACCTGGACCCAGACGCGCGCGGGCTCGCCCTTGGTTTCGGCGTCCGCCTTGGCCTTGGCGGTCGCGGTCTTGCAGCGTGCGTCGTTCGCCTTTTCGCGCGCGGTCATCGGCTTTTTGAACTTTACGGGCGCTGCGACCTTGCCCTTCACCGGCTTGGGCGGGATCGGGCAGCCATTCTTGTCGAGCGGGGGTTCGTCATCGTCAGCGGCGACCTTGATCGGCCGGCCCCGCGCGTCGAGCTTCGGCATCTTGCCCTTCGCGGACTCCACCGCGGCGTCGGCTATCTCGCTTTTCGAAGGCTTGCGCGTGCGCGTCGTCGCGGGCTTGGCCTCCTCGACCGGCTTGACCTTGACCTCGGCGGGCGCCGCCGCCGGCGCAACGGCGGGTACCGGACGAGGTTTCGGCGTCGGCGCGGGCGGCGGCTTGTCGAGCCCGGCGACGATCCGCGCGAGCACGGTGTCCTCGCTGACCCGTGCGGTGGCGGTCGGCTGCGGCACGCCGGCTTCCGCGGCACTCGGTTGGTCGGCGGTGCCGGGGATCGGTTCGGCGGGGGTCGCGATCGGCGTATTCGCCGCGACTTCGACCGGCGCGGTCGGGGCCGGATTTAGCGCAGGAGTGGCGGGCGCTGGTGCCGGTGCGGAGCTCGACGGCATCGCCGCGCCGACGCTCACCGGGTTCGGAGTCGGCGCAGGCGTCGGCGGGGGCGCCACGGCCGCTACGGCTGGCGTTGGCGTCGGCGCCGGGGCCGGAACAGGTGCAGGTGCGGGAACCGGGCTCGGCGCAACCGCTGCGACACGGACCGGCGGCGGCAGCGTTGCCGGGGTTGGCGTCGGCGTCGCGCGCGGCGGAACATAGACCGGCGGTGCGACAGCGGCGACCTCGACCGGCTTGGCGACGACCGGTGTTCGCGCGGCGAGCGCCTGCTCGTCCTTCTTGCGCTTCTTGCGCTTGCGTCCGTCATCGACCGACGCCAGCACCACCGGCGGTGGCGCGACAACCGGCTTGGGCGCGTACGGATCGGGGCCGAGTCGCGGCAATTGCGGCACCAACTGCGCGTCGGCGACTCGCTCTGGCGTCGCGCGAGTTTCGCCGAACGTCACCGCGAACGCGCGATCGGCCGCGGCAAGCTGAGGCAGGCGGCGGAAGAAGGGCGTCAGGCCCGCGCCGAGCCCCGGCGACATCATTGTCTCGGCGATCTTCTCGGCGCCCGCCGTGTCGCCGCTCATCGCCAGGATGAACGCACGGTCGCGCCATGCCGCGCGATCGCCGGTCTTGATCAAAGGGTCGAGCAGCTTGAGCGCGTCGTCCTTCTTCCCCGAAATGCCGAGCGACAGGGCGTAACGCCGCGTCACCTCATCATCGGCGCCATCACGCAACGCCAGGCGATAGTCGCGCTGCGCCCGCTCCTGCTCGCCGATCAAATCGTAGGCGAGCCCACGATCGCCGGCATATTTGCTGGGGCTCAGCCCGCGCCGCTCGGCCTCCTGGAACCGCATCAGCGCCATGCCGGGGCGCTCGGCGCGGACCATGATGCTGCCCCAGCCTGCCTTGATCCGGGGATTGTTGGGGTCGAGCTTCTCGGCGCGGCCGAAGAAGGTCGCCGCCGCGGTGCTGTCGCCCATCCGCAGCGTCAGCTCACCCGCGGTGATCAGCGCTTCGATATCGAGCGGGTTGGCGGCCAGCAGCCGCATGTCGGCAGCGAGCGCATCGGCGTCACGATTCTCGCTCGCGGTCTGCGCCTGTGCGCCACCCGCCACCGCAAAACCGAGCGCGGCAAAGGTCAGGGTCCGGCGCAACATCATCTGGGGTGTAGCTTAAGCCGATCGCTGGCTGAACGGGAAATGATTGGCTGGGTCACAAACGCCAAAACGGGGCGCGACGGCGACGAACCGTCACACCCCGTTTCAGGATGAGACAATTACTGGTTGTTCTGGCGATGCAGGAAACGCGGGATATCCAGCGAATCCTTCTCGGCTTCCGGCTCGGACTCGCCGAACGCACCGCGTGCGACGTTCTGCATCCGCTCGAACAAGGTGCCGCCCAGCTTGACCTTGGGCGCCGGGGTTTCTTCCTCGCCCGTCGCGATGGTTGCGCCGCGATCGTTGACGTAATCGTCGTCACCGAACGTCAGGCGGGTCGGCTGTGCCGGCTCGACCTCTGCGCCGGCATCGAGCACCAGCTCGTCGGTATCGGCGGTCGGCGTGTCCAGCCCGTCCTCGGCAGTCGGCTCGACGACCGGCGCCGACAGTTCGAGCGGCTCGTCGTCCGCTGCGGTGTCGACGATCGGATCGGCGGCCGCGGTGACTTCGGGCTCGTGCGTCGGTTCGACGGCGGCGGGCGCTTCCGGCACCGACACCGGCGCAACCGCTTCGCTGCGACGGCCGAACGAGAAGGCGCGGGTGGCCGGCTCGGCGGCGGCAACCGCATTGGCGTCGGCCTCGATCCCGGTCGCGACGACCGAAACGCGGATCTTGCCTTCCAGGTCGGGGTTGAACGCCGAGCCCCAGATGATGTTGGCGTCTTCGTCGACCAGCTCGCGGATATGGTTCGCTGCTTCGTCGACTTCGAGCAGGCGCATGTCCTCGCCGCCGGTGATCGACACGATGACGCCCTTCGCGCCCTTCATGCTGACACCGTCGAGCAGCGGGTTTGCGATCGCCTTCGACGCGGCTTCGATGGCGCGGTTGTCGCCCTCGGCCTCGCCGGTACCCATCATCGCCTTGCCCATTTCCTGCATCACCGAACGGACGTCGGCGAAGTCGAGGTTGATCAGGCCGGGCATGACCATCAGGTCGGTGATGCCGCGCACGCCCTGCTGCAGCACTTCGTCGGCCATTTCAAACGCTTGCTTGAAGGTCGTGTTGGCGTTGGCGACCAGGAACAGGTTCTGGTTAGGGATGACGATCAGCGTATCGACATACTTTTGCAGCTCTTCGATGCCCGCCTCGGCCGCCTTCGCGCGGCGATTGCCTTCGAATGCGAACGGCTTGGTCACGACGCCGACGGTCAGGATGCCCGCGTCGCGCGCCGCCTTGGCGATGACCGGGGCCGCACCGGTGCCGGTGCCGCCACCCATACCGGCCGCAATGAAGCACATGTGGCTACCCTCGAGCGTCTTGGCGACCGCGTCGATCGTCTCTTCCGCCGCCGCACGGCCGATCTCCGGCCGACTGCCTGCGCCGAGGCCTTGGGTGATCTTCGCGCCGAGCTGGATCTTCTGCCCCGCCTGGCTCTGCTTGAGCGCCTGGGCGTCGGTGTTGGCGACCAGGAAGTCGACGCCCTGGACGTCGTTCTTCATCATGTTCGCGATCGCGTTGCCGCCCGCGCCACCCACACCGATCACCGCGATTCGCGGGGTCAACTCGTCAACTTCCGGCGGAAGAAATTCGACCATGTCACCTGTCTCCGTCATGTTCCCGAAAATGGGCGGGAACGCCCTATGCCCACAACTTCTTGCACCATCCCCCCTATACTATCCACCACAATTAGGGGTTCGGTGACTTATTTTGTTAATAATTCGCCCGAGCCGTGCGGATCAGGCGACGGACCATCGAAAATGGCGATGGCTTGTGTACGAGTTGCCGTTCATCCGCCGCCAACGCACGAAGATCGATCGGGTTCGTCGCGGCGTGATGGATAAGCCCAGCGAGCGTCGCGAACGCCGGTCCGGAATGCGCATCGGGCAGTCCAGCCAGCCCGCGCGGCCGGCCTACGCGCACCGATCGGCCCAGCGACGACTGCGCATAATCGGCGATGCCCTTCAGTTCCGCCCCGCCGCCGGTCAGCACGACCTGACGCCCGACATTGCCGTCGAACTTCATCGCGGTCAGCGCCTTGCCGATCTCGCCCATTAGCACTTCCAGCCGCGTGCGGATCACCGCGATCAGCTGCGCCTTGGTGATGCGCGGCCCCTCGCTCGCGCCATCCTCGGACAGCGGCGTGATCTCGATCACCTCGTGATTGTCGCGCGGTGTCGCGTTCGCACAGCCGTGGAAACATTTGATCCGTTCGGCCTGGGTACGGCTCGCGCCGAAGGTCGAGGCGATGTCGTCGGTAATGTCCGCCGCGCCCATCTGGATCGTGGTCAGCCCGACCAGCATCCCGCCCGCGAACAGCGAGACGTTGGTGATCCCCGCGCCCATTTCGACCAGCGCGGTGCCGAGTTCGCGCTCTTCCGCGCTCAAACAGGCGAGGCCCGTCGCGACCGGGGCGGCGATGATCGACTTCACCTCCAGGTGCGACTTGGCGACGCACAGGCCCACGTTGCGCACCGGCGATCCGTCGGCGGCGACGACGTGGATATGGACGCCCAGCCGATCGGCATGCAGGCCGCGCGGATCCTTGACCCCGGTCAGTCCGTCAAGCGTGTAGAGCGCCGGCTGCGCGTGGAGCACCATCCGCCCCGCCGGGTCGATCGATTCCCGCCCGGCGCGCAGCAGCGCATCGATATCGGACTGCTCGATCCGGTGCCCGCCCATCTCAAACTCGATCGAGGCGACGTCGCTGACGAGGCCGCCCGCCGAAAACCCGACCCAGACATTCTCGATATTGGTCTGCGCGATCCGTTCCGCCTGTTCGACCGCTTCGCGCACCGCGACCTCGGTCGCGCCCATATCGGCGATGCAGCCGCGCTTGACCCCGCGGCTCTCGCGCTGGCCGGTGCCGAGCACGATCAGCTCGCCGCCATCGCCCTTCTGCGCGATCATCGCGGAGACCTTCGACGACCCGATATCGAGCGCGGTGATCAGTCCTTCCGGTCCAGCCTTTGCCATATACTCCCCCTTACACGTCGTCGCGCGTCGGCGCGCGGTTCGTTGTCGTCGTCGGCTTCGCGGTCGACGTCGGTTTCGGCGTGGGCGTCCCCTGCCCACTCCCTTGATTGCTCTTGCGTACCACCATCCGCGTCGGATCGCGCAGATCGAACTTCACATAGCCGCTGCCAAGCAATTTGCTCGTGCCATCCTTTTCGGCAAACAATTTGAGCGCCTTGGCGGCTTCGTCGTCACCCTCGGGCAATGACAGCGTCTCGCCCGTGTCGAATAGCAGGTCCCAGCGCCGGTTGCCGACCCATGTCGCGGCGCGGACCTTTGGCTTGAGCGCGGGAGCGGCGACCATCAGCGTCTGATAGGCCGGTTCCTGCCGGTCGGCGCCGGGGCCGATCACCAGCGGCAGGTCGGGCATCGCGTCCGACGACACCGGTTCGAGATAGACGCCGTCGCGATCAATCAGGCTCAACTGCCCTTTGTCCTGCCACACCGCGGCGGGCGTGCGCTCGACGATGCGGATCAGCAGCGTGTCGGGCAGTCGCCGCGACACGTGCGCATCCTGTACCCAGCCATATTGCAGCAACCGGTCGCGGACGAGTTCGAGATCGACCAGCGGCATCGCGCGCGATTTCTGGTCGAGCGCGACGGCGTAGACCGTGGTGACGTCCATCCGCTTCACGCCACGCACTTCGATCTGCTCGACGCGCAGCCCCGCTTTGCCGACCTGTTCGGCGAGCGCGGTCCCGATCGCGGCGTTCGCCCCGGTCACCGCTCCAGCCGCATAGACCGCACCGCCCGCGACCAGCACGATCGTCCAGGTCGCGATCCGGCGCAGCGCGATATGGCTGAGCGGGATGCGCGCCAGGATGCGGTCGAGGATCGACGCCTTCTTCTTGCGGTTGGTCGGACGACCGCGATTGGTCGGGCGCTTGCTCATGCCAGCGCCTCGTCGACGATCATCTGGACGAGTTCGGGATAGGAAATGCCGAGATGCTTGGCCTGTTCGGGTACGAGGCTGAGCGGCGTCATGCCGGGCTGGGTGTTGACCTCGAGCAGGAACAGCCCGTCCTCGCCGCGCTCGTCGTCCCAGCGGAAATCCGACCGCGACGCACCACGACAGCCGAGCAGCCGGTGCGCTTCAAGCGCGATGCGCTTGCACGCCTCGGCGATATGATCCGGGATTTGAGCAGGGAAGACGTGCTCGGTCATCCCGTCGGTATATTTGGCGTCGTAATCGTACCAGCCCGACTTGGGTTTGAGTTCGGTCACGCCGAGCGCTTTGCCGCCCAGGATCGCAGTCGTCAGCTCGCGCCCGCGGACATAGGGTTCGGCCAGTAATTCCTCAAAATCCTGCCACGGTCCCGCCACGTCGCGGCCGATCGGGTTGCCGTAATTGCCGTCGTCGGTGACGATGGCGACGCCGACCGACGAGCCTTCGTTGACGGGCTTCAGTACGTAGGGCCGCTTGAGCGGATCGCCTTCGAACACTTCCGCCGACTTGACGATGCGGCCGCCGGGCATCGGGATGCCGTGCGGGACGAGCGCGTTCTTGGTCAGCACCTTGTCGATCGCGATCACCGAGGTGACGAGGCCCGAATGCGTGTATTTCAGCCCCATCAGCTCGAGCATACCCTGCACGCTGCCGTCCTCGCCGGGCGTGCCGTGCAGCGCGTTGAACACAACGTCGGGCTTTGCAGCGGCGAGTTTCGCGGCGACATCGCGATCCATGTCGATCGCGGTGACGCGATGCCCGAGCGATTCGAGCGCCGCGACGATGCCCTTGCCCGACATCAGCGACACTTCGCGCTCGGCCGACCAGCCGCCCATCAGGACGACGACATGCAACGGCGTACTCATGCCGACACCCCTACGCGCTGAATTTCCCACTCGAGCGTCACGCCGCTGTCCGCCTTCACCTTTGCGCGCACTTCCTCACCCAGGCCTTCGATGTCGGCGCTGGTCGCGTCGCCGAGGTTGAGGAGGAAGTTGCAGTGTTTTTCCGATACCTGCGCGTCGCCCCGGCGCAAGCCGCGACACCCCGCTTTATCGACCAATTGCCAAGCCTTGTGGCCTTCCGGATTCTTGAAGGTCGATCCGCCGGTCTTCGAGCGCAGCGGCTGCGATTCCTCGCGTGCAGCGGCGATACGGTCCATTTCGGCCTGAACGACCGCAGGTTCTTCGGGATGGCCGCGGAACGTTGCCGAGACGACGATCGCGCCGTCGGGCAGGCCGCTATGTCGATAGGTGTAACCGAGATCGCCGAGCGCCAGCGTCCGCGTCTCGCCGGAACGCAGCACGACCTCCGCCTCGACCAGTACGTCCTTCACCTCGCGGCCATAGGCGCCGCCGTTCATCCGCACGAACCCGCCCACGGTGCCGGGGATCGACCGCATGAACTCCAGTCCACCGATACCCGCGTCGCGCGCCTGCGATGTGACGAGGATGCCCGGAGCCCCGCCGCCGCATTTCAGCGTCGTGTCGTCGAGCCGCTCGACCTTGGCGAACGCCTTGCCCAGCCGCACCACGACGCCCGGCACGCCACCGTCGCGCACGATCATGTTCGAGCCCAGCCCGAGGCCCATGACAGGCACCGAGGGATCGAGCGCATAGAGGAAGGTTTCGAGATCGGCGACGTCCGCCGGCTCGAACAGCCATTCCGCCGCGCCGCCGCTTTTGAACCACACGAGCGGCGCGAGCGGCGCGCCGTGCGTCAGGCGTCCACGCACCGGGGGCATGGCGTAGCAGACGGTCACCGCCCCGCCTCAATCCCGGCGGCGAGGCCCGCCGCCCATTTGGTGATGTCGCCCGCGCCCAGGCACACGATCATGTCGCCCGGTTGCACCACGCTGGCGAGTTCGCTCGCGAGTTCCTCCGCCGAGCCGATCGTTGCCGCGGCACGATGTCCGCGCCGCTTCAGGCCATCGACCAAGGCCTGCGCATCGACGCCCTCGATCGGCTGCTCGCCCGCGGCATAGACGGGCGTCACATAGACCATGTCGGCATCGTTGAACGCCTGCTGGAAGTCCTCCATCAGATTGCCGAGCCGCGTGTAACGGTGCGGCTGGACCACGGCGATGACGCGGTTCGACACACCCTCGCGCGCCGCGGCCAGCACCGCGCGGATTTCGACCGGGTGGTGGCCGTAATCGTCGATCACGACCGCGCCGCCGACCTCGCCGACCTTGGTGAAACGGCGCTTCACGCCGGAAAACTGCTTGAAGCCCTGCTGGATCGTCGCGTCGGGTACGCCCATTTCGAGCGCGACGCCGATCGCCGACAGCGCGTTCTGGACGTTGTGCCGGCCCGGCATCGGCAGTTCGATATGCTCGATCGAGCGCGTCGTGCCGTCGCGCTGGCGGATGATCGCCTCGAACCGGTTGCCGCCGGGGATCGGGGTCACGTTGACGCCGCGAATGTCGGCCTGGGTCGAGAAGCCGTAGGTGACGATGCGCCGGTCGCGGACACGCGGCAGCACCGCCTGGACTTCGGGATGGTCGAGGCACAGTAGTGCCGCGCCGTAGAACGGCACGTTCTCGATGAACTGGACGAACGCGTCCTTGATCGCGTCGAAGCTGCCGTAATGGTCGAGATGTTCCGGGTCGATGTTGGTGACCACCGCGATCGTGCCGTCCAAGCGCAGGAAGCTGCCGTCGCTCTCGTCGGCCTCGACCACCATCCACTCGCTGTCGCCGAGCCGCGCGTTGGAGCCGTATTGATTGATGATCCCGCCGTTGATGACGGTCGGATCGATCCCGCCGGCGTCGAGCAGTGCCGCGACCATCGAGGTGGTGGTCGTCTTGCCATGCGTGCCGGCGACCGCGACGTTCGACTTCAGCCGCATCAGTTCGGCGAGCATTTCCGCGCGACGCACGACCGGAATGCGGCGTTCGAGCGCGGCCTCGACCTCCGGATTGGCGCGCTTGATCGCGGTGCTGGTCACCACCACCGCCGCGTCGCCCAGATTGTCGGCGGCATGGCCGATCTTCACGTCGATGCCCTTGTCGCGCAGCCCCTGGATGACATAGCCCTCGGCGACGTCCGACCCCTGCACCTTGTAGCCGAGATTGTGCATCACCTCGGCGATGCCGGACATGCCGATGCCGCCGATGCCGACGAAATGGATCGCACCGATGTCGGTCTTCAGGCCGGTCATATTACTACCTTCTGTGCTCCGGCGCAGGCCGGAGCGTTGGGTGCCGGGCGGCGCACCATGAGGCCAACGCTCCGGCCTGCGCCGGAGCACAGGAGCTGAGGGGCGATAACCGCCGTCATGCGTAGGCTACCTTTCCGCCGCCAGGCGTTTCGGGCTGCGCCTCGCCCACCGGCATGTCCCCTGCCGGGTTGCTGATGTTCTCGACCAGATCGGCGAGGTCGCGCGCGGCGTCGGGATGCCCGCACGAGCGTGCACGGGCGGCGGCGTTGGTCAGCGCTTCGGGATCGAGCCCGAGTTTCTGCATCTGCTTGGCGAGTTCGACCGGCGTGAACTGGCTCTGCGCGATCACCCGCGCCCCGCCCGCCTCGGCGATCTCGCGCGCATTGTCGGTCTGGTGATCGTCGGTCGCGGTCGGCAGCGGTACCAGGATCGCGGGACGCCCTGCGGCGGTCAGCTCGGCGATGGTCGAGGCGCCGGCGCGCGCGATGACGAGATGCGCCCAGGCGAGATGATCGGGCAGATCGGGCAGATACGTCGCGAGATCTGCGGCGATCTGGAGTTCGGCATACTTGGCGCGAGCCTTCTCGATGTCCTCGACCCGCGCCTGATGCGTGACCTGCAAGCGACGACGGAATTGCACCGGCAGCATCGCGAGCCCGTCCGGCACGACCGAACTCAGCACGCTCGCGCCCTGGCTCCCGCCGGTCACGAGTACGCGAAAGATGCCGTCCTCCTCGAGCAGCGGGTAGGGCTTATCGCGCAGCGCCAGCACCTCGTCGCGCACCGGGTTGCCGGTCAGCGTCACCTTGTCGCGATACTTGTCGGCCAGCCGCTCGACCTTGCCGTACGAGGTCGCGATCGCATCTACCTTCCCCGCGACCAGCCGATTGACGCGGCCCAGCACCGCATTCTGCTCGTGCACCGCGGTAGGGATGTCTTGGTTGAACGCCGCCATCAGCGCGGGCAGCGCCGGATAGCCGCCGAACCCGATCACCGCCGCCGGCTTCAACTCCCTGTACAGCTCGATCGCCTGCGCGCGGCCGGCCCACATCGCACGACCCGCGCGATACCAGCCGATCGGTCCACCCTGCACGCGGCCCGCCGGCAGGACGTGCGTCTCGACGCCCTCGAACAGCCCCGGAAAACGCACGCCGCGCTCGTCGCTGATCAGATCGACGCGATGCCCGCGCCGCTTCAGTTCCTCGGCCAAAGCCGCCGCGGGGACCATGTGCCCCCCGGTGCCGCCCGCGGCCAGCACGAACTGCCGCACTCTCGTCATTCGCCGCTCCATTTCACGACATAGGGTGAGCGGAGCACAAACGGGTTCCGGCGGGTAAAGGCAAGCAGCAACCCCATCCCGACCGACAAAGCGATCATCGACGACCCGCCATAGCTGATGAACGGCATCGTCATGCCCTTTGACGGGGCGAGGCCGGTATTGACCGCCATCGAGATCAGCGCCTGCGCACCGAACTGGATCGCGAGCCCGGCGGCGGCAAGCAGGCGGAAATCGTCCTGTTCGTCCAGCAGTTTCACGAACACGCGTACAACAATCGCCAGGAAGATGATCGCGACGATGGCACAGGCGATCAGGCCGAATTCCTCGCCGATCACCGAGAAAATGTAGTCAGTATGCGCCTCGGGCAGGCGATACTTCATCTGCCCGCCACCCGGTCCGGTGCCGAACCAGCCGCCCGCGGTCAGCGTCGCGCGCGCCGCGTTGACCTGGAAATGCTCGGCACCGTCGCCCGATCCGGGGAACAGGAAGGCGTCGATCCGCGTGCGCGCCGTCGAATAGAACAAATACGCCGCCACCACGCCGCCCAGCGCCAGCCCGCCTAGCGACAGGATGACGCGCGGGGAAATGCCGGAGATCAGCAGCAATGCGATCCACACCAGCGAAAACACCACCGTCTGGCCGAAATCGGGCTGGAGCATCAGCAGCACCGCGACCACCGCGGTCAGCCCGCCGGTCAGCAGCATCAGCACGGTCGCTGACAACCCCTCCTTGCCCTTCATCGACAGTAGCCACGCGGTCGCGACGATGAAGCAGGGCTTGAGGAATTCCGACGGCTGGAACTGCGCGATCCCGACACCGAGCCAGCGCCGCGCGCCGTTCACCGTCACCCCGGCGATCGGCACCAGCGCCAGGCAGAGCAAAAACCCCGCGCACCCGATCAACGCGAAGCGCCGCGCCTGATCGGCGGGCAGCATCGACACGATCACCAGTACCGGCAGCGACACGCACACCCACATCAGCTGCCGCCAGAAATAATAGAGCGCCGGCATATGGTGCGTCGCGTCCGAATAACGCTGGGCGGTCGCCGGCGATGCCGCCGCCACCGCCACCAGCCCGATCGCGATCAGGAACAGGGTCAGGATCAGCAGCAGCCAGTCGATGTCCCAGAACCACGAGCCCAGCGCGGAGCGATCCGCCCGCCCGCCACGCCGAGCGACGCGCGTCAGCAAGCCATCTTTTTGCGGCATGTCGTTCATGCCATCGCCTCGACGAGCCCGCGGAACGTATCGCCGCGGTCTTCATAGTCGCGGAACTGATCGAACGACGCGCAGGCCGGGGACAGCAGCACGGTGTCGCCCGGCTCGGCCGCGGCGCGCGCCAGGTCGAGCGCGTCGGTCAGGTTTTCGGCGTAAGTGGTCGGGATATCGTTCGACAGCAGATCGCGAAACAGCATCCCAGCCTCGCCGATCGTATAGGCGGCGCAGACGTGGCCGAACGACGGTCGGCACGCGTCGAGATTGTCGGTCTTGGCCTGCCCGCCCAGGATCCAGTGGATGCGGTCGAACGCCGCCAGCGCCGGCGCGGTCGAATCCGGGTTGGTCGCCTTGCTGTCGTTGACGTATGCGACGCCGTTGACGACGCCGACCCGCTCCATCCGATGCGGCAGGCCCTTGAAGCTCTCCAGTCCCGCGTCGATCGCCGCCTCGGGCACGCCGAGCGCTTGGCACGCGGCGATCGCGGCAAGCGCGTTCTGCGCATTGTGCGGTCCCTGCAGCGAGGGCCAGCGCGACTGGTCCATGCATACGCCGGGCGCGATCTTGTGGAGATGCTCGCCGCGCGACGACAAGGTCCGCGCGATCGCCGCCGAGGCAGCGTCGCCGATCCCGATCACCGCGTCGTGATCCTTCGATTGCATCGCGAACAGTCGCGCTTTCGACGCCGCATAGCCCTCGAACCCGTCATAACGGTCGAGATGATCGGGCGTGAGGTTCAGCAGCACCGCGACGTCGCAATCGAGGCTGTGGGTCAGGTCGATCTGGTAGCTCGACAGTTCGAGCACGTAGATCCCGCCGAGCGGCAACGGCTCCTCGCCCAGGATCGGCAGGCCGATATTGCCCCCGAGCCGCGCCGAGATGCCGGCGGTCTCGACGATATGATGGATCAAAGCGGTGGTCGTCGATTTGCCGTTGGTCCCGGTGATCCCGACGACGCGGTGCGAGGGCATGTATTCGCGGGCCTGCGCGAACAGTTCGATGTCGCCGATGACGGGCACGTCGGCGTCGCGCGCCTTGGCGGCGATCGGATGACGGTTGAGCGGCACACCCGGCGAGGCGACGACGCCTGCGAACCCGGTCAGATCGATCGTCGTCGGGTCGGCATAGCTCGCGCCCTCGACGTTGCGCTTCGCCTCGTCGCTATCCCAGGCAACGACCTCAGCCCCGCTCGCCAGCAACGCGCGCACCGTCGCCGCGCCCGAGCGCGCCAGCCCCAGCACCGCATAGCGTTCGCCGCGCCAGGCGGGGCACGTGATCACCGCAACTTGAGCGTCGAGAGCCCCGCCAGCGCCAGCACCAGTGCGACGATCCAGAAACGGATCACAACGGTGCTCTCAGCCCAGCCGAGCTGTTCGAAATGATGGTGGATCGGCGCCATCTTGAACACGCGCTTGCCGGTGCGCTTGTACCAGAACACCTGGATGATGACGCTCATCGCCTCGACCACGAAGAGGCCGCCGATGATGCCGAGCACGATTTCGTGATGCGCGGTGACCGCGATCGCCCCGAGCGCGCCGCCGAGCGCCAGGCTGCCGGTATCGCCCATGAAGACCGCCGCAGGCGGGGCGTTGAACCACAGAAACGCAAGGCCGGCCCCGATCATCGCCCCACAGAAGATCGCGAGGTCGCCGACGCGCGGGATGTGCGGAATGCCGAGATAATCAGCGAACTTCACGTTGCCGGCCAGGTAGACGATGATCATCAGCGTCACGCTGGCGATGATAACCGGCATCGACGCGAGCCCATCGAGCCCGTCGGTCAGGTTCACCGCATTGCCGAACCCGACGATCGTGAACGCCGCGAACGCGATGTAGAACCAGCCGAGATCGATGACGTGGCCGTTATAGAAGGGCAGGTAGAGCTGCGTGCCGTTGCGCACATTAGTGTGGACGATGATCGCACTGGCAATGCCGGCGATGACGAACTCGCCGAGCAGTCGGACCCTGCCCGAGACGCCTGCGGTGCTCGCCTTTCGTACCTTGTCGTAATCGTCGAGAAACCCGATCGTCCCGAAGCCGAGCGTCACGAACAGACAGGCCCAGACGTACGGGTTGCTGAGGTCCATCCACAACAGGATCGAGGCCGCCATGCTGGTCAGGATCATCAGCCCGCCCATCGTCGGCGTGCCGCGCTTGGCGAGGTGCGACTGCGGACCGTCGGTGCGGATCGGCTGGCCCTTGCCCTGGCGAACGCGCAGCCAGCCAATAAAGCGGGGGCCGATGATCAGGCCGATCAGCAGCGCCGTCGCCACCGCCGCGCCGACCCGGAACGTCTGGTACCGGATCAGATTGAAGCCATGGGCGAACTGGAATTGCGCAGCGAGCCAGTAGAGCATCGGACCCTAAACCTTCCCGCCTGATAACGCCGCGACGACCGCGGACAATCCCACGCCGTTCGAACCCTTGATGAGGACCGCATCCCCAGCACGCAGCATCGCCGTCAGGCGGTCGCGCGCGGTCGCGGCGTCGGGCACATGCATGACTTCGATCTGCCCTTCAAGCGCCGTGGCGAGGGGTTTCATCTTTTCGCCGACCAGGATGACCGTTTCGACGCCGGCGTCACGAACGGGGCTGGCCAGCTCGGCATGATAGGCGTCCGATTTCTCGCCCAGTTCGCGCATTTCGCCGAGCACTGCGAGCTTGCGGCCTTCCTCCGCGCCCAGCACCGCGAGCGTCGCGCGCATCGAGGCGGGATTGGCGTTGTAGCTTTCGTCGATCACCAGCGCCGTGCCGTCGCCGACCGTCACGGTGAAGCGGTCGCCCCGCCCCGCTAGCCCGCCAAGCTCGGCCAAAGCGAGCCCCGCCAGCGCGAGATCGCCGCCGACCGCATCGACCGCCGCGAGGACGGCGAGCGAGTTGCTGACCCAATGTTGGCCGGGCTGGGAGATGGTGTAGCTCAGTTCCCGCTCGCCGACGCGCGCGGTAACGAAGGTACCGCCGCTAGCGGTGCGGATCGCTTCGAGCGCGGCGACGTCCGCGCCTGCGTCTAGCCCAAACGTCACGATCTTGGCAGCATGCGGCTGCGCGTGACCGATCAGCCGGTCGCGGTGCGGGCTGTCATAGGGGATAATCGCGACGCCGCCGGGTTCCAGCCCCTGGAAAATCTCTCCCTTGGCATCGGCGATCGCGCTTTCGTCGGGGAAGAAGGCGGCGTGCGCAGGCGCGATCGCAGTGACGATCGCGACGTGCGGACGAACCAGCGTGGTCAGATGCGCGAGTTCGCCGGGATGGTTCATCCCCATCTCGAACACGCCGTAATCGACCTCGGCTGGCATCCGCGACAAACTGAGCGGGACGCCGGTATGGTTGTTGTAGCTCTTGACCGATCGATGCGCCGATTTGCTCGGCGACCGGTCGAGCGCAGCAAATAGCGCCTCCTTGGTCCCGGTTTTGCCCGCCGATCCTGTAACGCCGATGATCCGTGCATGCGTCCGCGCCCGCGACGCCTTGGCCAGCGCCTCCAGCCCAGCGAAGGTATCCGCCACTTGCACGTGAGGATGCGCGGTAGGCCGGCTGACCAACGCCCCCGCCGCCCCGCGCTCGAACGCCTGGTCGAGGAACCGGTGGCCATCGGTCGCCTCGCCGGTCATCGCGATGAACAGATCGCCCGGCCCGACCTCGCGCGAATCGAACGTCACCCCTGAAACGTCGAACGCCGCCGAAGCGGCGCCGCCGGCTGCTTCGGCGATTTGCTGGGAGGCCCACAGACTCATGTCGCGGCCGCCTCTCGCGCGACGGTCACGTCGTCGAACGGCAGGACGAGGTCGCCGACGATCTGCCCCTGCTCATGTCCCTTGCCCGCGACCAGCACGATGTCCGCGGGACCCGCGACCGCCACCGCCTCGCCGATCGCGCGGCGACGGTCGCCGATCTCGGTCGCGTCGGGCGCGCCCTTCAGCACCTCGGCGCGGATCTCGGCGGGGTCTTCGCTGCGCGGATTGTCGTCGGTCACGATCACCATGTCGCCGTAGCGTGCGGCAATCTCTCCCATCAACTCGCGCTTGCCGTGATCGCGGTCGCCCCCTGCACCAAATACGACGATCAGACGCCCGGCGGTGTGCGGCTTCAGCGCAGCGATGGCCGCTTCGAGCGCGTCGGGCGTGTGCGCATAATCGACATAGACCGGCGCGCCGGCGCGATTGATGACCGCGCGCTCCAACCGCCCGCGCACCGGCTGCAGCCGCGACAGGTTCTGGATCGTCTGCGCGACGTCGCCGCCGGTCGCTATCACCAGTCCCGCCGCGGTCAGCGCGTTCGCGGCCTGATAGGCACCTATGAGCGGCAGGTTGACCTTGTGCGCCTGCCCGTCATGCTCGATCGTCAGCCCCTGCCCCAGCAAGGTCGGGTCGCGCCCGACCAGCTTGAGCGTGCCGCCGCGCTCACCGACCGTGATGATCCGCTGCCGCCGCGCATGGGCGAGATCGACGACGCGCGCCGCCTGCGGGTCGTCGGCCCACACCACCGCTGTCCCGTCCGCATCGAGCACTTCGGCAAACAGGCGCAGCTTCGCGGTCAGGTAATTGGCCATGTCGCCATGATAGTCGAGATGGTCGCGGCTGAGGTTGGTGAAGGCGGCCGCCGACACCTTCAGCCCCTCGGTGCGATACTGGCTCAGCCCATGGCTCGACGCCTCGAACGCGACATGGGTTATACCCTCACGCGCCAACCCGGCCACATTCGACAGGAACGTGACGACGTCGGGCGTGGTCAGCCCGGTCAGCACGCTGTCGTCGGCCGTGGTCACGCCCAGCGTCCCGATCGACGCGGCGTTGAGCCCGGTCATCCGCCAGAGCTGCCGCGTCATCTCGACCGTGGAGGTCTTGCCGTTGGTGCCGGTCACCGCGACCGCATAGTCGGGGAACGGCGCGAAAAACTTGGCGGCGAGGTGCGCGAATTCCTGGCGCGGATTGTCTGCGGCGATGTGCAGCGCGCCCTCGACGGTCACCCCCGGCCGCGCGACCACCGCGATCGCGCCCGACGCCACCGCCGCCGCGATATAATCCTCGCCATTGACCTTGGCGCCTTCGAACGCGCCGAAGATCGTGCCGGGCGCGACTTTCCGATGGTCGATCGCGAAGCCGGTGACGCTGGCGTCGCCGCCGCCCGACACCAGCCCGCCGAGTTTCATTCGGGATCCACCGTCGATTTGGCTTTCTCTTCGCCGGGGCGGCGCCAGACCATCGCCTGCAATCCGCTGACGTCGATGTCGCGCGTCGCGTCGGGCGTCACGCCCAGCATCGGTCCGGCGCGCAGGATGAAGCGGCTGACGACGGGGGCCGCCGTGTAGGCGGCGGTGTTCACGGCACCGTTCGGCGAGTCGAGCATCACGATCACCACATAGCGCGGTGCGTCCATCGGAAAAGCCGCCGCGAACGTCGAAACGTTGGCGCGCTTCGAATAGCCGCCACCGGTCGCGACTTCGGCGGTACCGGTCTTGCCCCCAACGCGGAAGCCGGCGGCATCGGCATTGCGGCCGGTGCCTTCGAGCACGACGAGGCGGAGCAATTGACGCATGCGGTCGCTGGTCGCCTGGCTGATCACGCGGCGGCCGGGGATCGCCTGGCCGTCGGCGACCTTCATGAGGGTCGCCGGATGCCAGACCCCACCGTTCACGAGCGCGGCATAAGCGGCGGCGAGGTGCAGCGGCGTCACCGCGATGCCATGGCCGTACGCGGTGGTCATCGTGGTGATGCGGCTGAACTTCGCCGGGAACAGCGTGCGGCCGCGCGCGGGCAGCTCGAACGGCATCGGCTGGTCGAAGCCCATCAGGCGGAACATGTGCGACAGCCGATCGCCGCCCACTTCGTCGGCGATCCGCGCGGTCGCGATGTTCGACGAATGGATCAAAGTCTCCGGGATATCGAGCCAGCGGTTCTGGCCGTCATGATCGTGTATCTTGAACCCGTCGATCGACAGCGGCTGGGTCGCGTCGAAGCGCCGCGCCATCGAGGTCACGGTCCCGCTATCGATCGCAGCAGCCATTGTGATCGGCTTGAACGTCGATCCGAGCTCGTACGCCGCGGTCGTTACGCGATTGAAGAACGGCCCAGGAATCTCGCGGCCCTCGGGTGTACGCGTTGGCGCGGGCGCGGCACCGGGGTTGTTGGGGTTGAAGGTCGGGAACGACGCCAGCGCCATGATCTCGCCGGTCTTGACGTCGAGCACCACGCCCGCCCCGCCCTTTGCCTTCAGCGCGACGACTTGCTGGCCGAGTTCGTTTTCCAGCGCCGACTGCGCACGCAGGTCGATCGAAAGCGCGACCGGTTGGCCGTTCTTGGTCGGGTCGGTCAGGCGGGTGTCGAGCGCGCGCTCCATGCCCGACGCACCCTTGCCGCTCATGTCGAGGAAGCCGAGCACGGGCGCGGCGAGTTCGGACTGCGGATAGAGCCGCTGCGGCTCGCGCTCGAACACGATGGCGGGCTCGCCGATCGCGTTGACTTCGGTGACGAGCGACGCCGAGGCGTCGCGCTCGATATAGGCGAAATTGTTGCCCGCGAGCTGCGCGTAGATCTTGTTCTCGTCGAGGCCCAGGATGCCGGCGAGCCGTTGCGCGATGTCGCGCTTGTCGCCGAGGATTTGCTCGGGATGCACCCCGATCGCCCAGGCGTCGATCGTCCGCGCGAGCGGCGCGCCGTTGCGATCGACGATATCGCCGCGCGAGACGCGCCCGCCGATCGTCTTGGCCGATGCGGGACCCGCAAACACCGCGAAAAAGGTAAGCTTCGTCAGCACGATGCCGACGGCGAACCCGTAGAGAAGCATCATGATCATCAACCGCTTCTGGGCGGTTGCGCGGGACATGCCGCGATCGTCGGTTAGTCTGCGCGGCGAGAGCGGCCGCGCGATCGTGGTCGTCATTGGCGGCTGCCGTCGGCGCCGACGCGGCGCATCAGGTCGCCGAGCGATGAACCGCCCATGATGCGGCGGTCGAGCATCGCCATTTGCGCGCGTGGCTTGGCGGCGGGCTTTACGACCGCGACGGTGGTCGCGACAGCGGGCTTAGCCTTGGGCGCGGCGGCGGGCGCCACGGTCACGGTGACCGAGGCCGGGGTGGTTTCGATGGTGGCGGCGGGCGCACTCGGAATCACCGCCGCGTTCTGGACTTGCGGCTGGCCGCTGTCGAGCATCGCGAGCTGCGCATCGTCACGAACGTATTGCGCGGCGGTCGGCGCCGACAGCTTGAGCGTGTCGCCGTTCCAGCGCTGCAGCTGCGCCAGGTTCGCACGCGTGTCGAATTCGGTTTCGAGCGCGCGGATGTCGCGCTGCGTCGTGGCGATCGCGCGCTCGACATCGGCCAGCTTGTTGCGCTCGGCGGCGACGCGCGACGACATCAGGTAGCAGCCCAGGATCACGCCCACGCAGAGCACGAACCAGCCGAACCAACGAAACCGATTCACCACGACCATCACGCTTCTCCCGCCCAGGGTGCCGCCGCCGTCCGATGCGCCACCCGCAATGTTGCCGACCGCGCGCGGGGATTCGCCGCGATCTCCCCCTCGCCGGCGCGCACCGCGCGGCCGACCTTTTCGAAACTTGCCGCTGCCTGAGCGGCGGCCGGCGGCAGATGCCGCGACCCCGCCGGCGTGGATCCGCTGCGTTCGCGGAAGAAGCGCTTGACCAGCCGGTCCTCGAGGCTGTGGAACGTCACCACCGCCAGCCGCCCGCCGGGCTTCAGCACGCGCTCCGCAGCGGCGAGGCCGTCAGACAGCTCGCCCAACTCGCGGTTGATATGGATGCGGATCGCCTGGAAGGTCCGCGTCGCCGGGTCCTTCTTGTCATGCGGTTTGTGGCCCAACGCCTTGCGCACGACGGTCGCGAGTTCCCCGGTCGTCGTCAGCGGCCGCGCCGCGACGATCGCGCGGGCGACCCGGCGGCTCTT
The DNA here is from genome assembly GCF_007859635.1 of Sphingomonas panacisoli. Taxonomy (NCBI): domain Bacteria; kingdom Pseudomonadati; phylum Pseudomonadota; class Alphaproteobacteria; order Sphingomonadales; family Sphingomonadaceae; genus Sphingomonas; species Sphingomonas panacisoli. Next base: position 2,226,592 of record NZ_CP042306.1, read on the forward strand.
GGGCTCGTCGCCGTACTGATAGATGACGTCGGCGATCTGCTCTTCGGCCGCGGTGTTGAGGAAATCCGCCGCGCTCTCGCCCGACTGGCTCATCCGCATGTCGAGCGGACCATCGGCCTGGAACGAGAAGCCACGCTCGGCCTGATCGAGCTGCATCGACGACACGCCGATGTCCATCACCACGCCATCGACCGGCGTCGCATCGCGCGCATCGAGCTCACTCTCCATCGCGGAGAACGGCGCCTCGATGAGCGTGAAGCGATCGCTGGTGGCCAAGAGGGGTAGGCCACCAGCGATCGCAGCCGGATCGCGATCGAACGCGAACACGGAAACGCCGGCGGCAAGCAATGCTCGCGTGTAGCCGCCGGCGCCGAACGTGGCATCGACATGGCGCTCACCCGGGGTGGGGAGGAGCGCGTCGATCACCGCATCGAGGAGAACGGGAATATGAGGGGTGGCCGTGCTCACAACAGGCCCTTTTCTTCGAGCGCGCCGCGGCACGCATCTTTCATCACTTCCGGCGCGTGGGGGTCGGCCAGCAGCGTTTCGGGGTCCCAGATTTCGAACGAATGGATCGAACCGTAGAAGAAGGCGTGCTTGGTGATGTTCGCCTTGCGCTTGTGCCAACCGACCAGGACGCAGCGGCCGGTCGAATCGAACCCGACCATCTCGCCGCCGCCCGACAAGCGCCGCAGCTGGCTGTCGTCGGGGTCGCCATTCTCGTCGAGGCGTTCGAGCGAGGTGCGGGTCGCACGCGCGATCTCTTCGTCGAAGCGCGCCTGGTCGTAGCCGACCAGGCACTGGTATTTGGGATGGACGGCGATGCGGACGGTCGGGCCGGCCTTCAGCGTCTCGGGATCGCTGTTGGCGATGATCGCGTCGCGGAACTTGGCAGGAATCGACACGCGCGATTTATCATCGACCGATTGCAGTGCCGTACCGGTGTATATCCCACGACCAGCCACGCTTCGACCCCGACCCCAAAAACACGCACGCCTTCCCCGTCGCGGAAATGGCCCCTGCCACCTCCGACGCGATACGAATCAATGGGTAAGAACGCCCCTCTTGCTGCCCGAAGGCGTATCAAGGGACGGCATGGGATACAATGGTAATCTTTGGGGTTCTATGGGCTATTTCGCCCACCAGATCGCTAAGTCACTCTAACTCGGCCAAAAGATTCTTCCCCGAATTCGCAGGGTTCGACCAAAGTCGATGCGCGCGCGTGCGCGAAAACGGCGGAAACGCGTGGGGCCGGCCGCGCCGTGGGGGAAATTCCCATGACGCCTCCACATCGACTGCAATGTCGGGCGGTCACGGCTTGGTCGGAGTCGGCGAGGCGGCCGGGGCGACGCCGATTTCGGCGAGCGGTTCGCTGGTCGGCGCGGCACTGGGCACGGCGCCATTGGAAGCGGTCAGATTAGCCGCCACGTCCGCCTTGGGCGCACCAACGGCGGTCCCGGGTTTCTCGCGACTGACGATCCCGAAGATCGTCGCCGCCAACCCGATCATCAGCAACACCGAAGCAAGGCCGATCACGCCCACCTTCACGCGCTGCATCGTCTGTATTGAATCGCGAACCATTATTTTCATGTGTGGCAATTTTGTAACGGATTAATCCAGGTTTGTCGACCTTGCAGATAGCACGGCCCGTCGCATCAGGCGGGAACCAATCCTTTGGACGCCAACCAGGCGTTGTTGTAGAGCGTCGAAAGGTAGCGGAATCCGGTGTCGCACAGGATCGTCGCGACCCGGCTGCCCGGTCCCAATTGCTTTGCCAGCCGCACCGCGCCCGCGACGTTGATTCCCGACGACAGGCCCATGCACAGGCCTTCCTCGTCAAGCAGTCGCCGCACCCATTCATACCCCTCGGCATCCGAAATGCGGAACTGCGTATCGATCGGCGCGCCTTCCAGATTGGCGGTGATCCGCCCCTGCCCGATCCCTTCGGCGACCGACGAGCCCTCGCTATGCAACTCGCCGCACGCATAATAATCGTACAGCGCCGCGCCATGTGGGTCGCTCAGCGCGATCACGACCTTCTCGTCCTTGGCCTTCAGCCCCAGCCCGACCCCGCCCAGCGTCCCGCCGGTCCCGACCGAACAAGTGAAGCCGTCGATCCGCCCGTCCATCTGGTCCCAAATCTCTTCCGCCGTGCCGACGATATGCGCCTTACGGTTCGCGACATTGTCGAATTGGTTCGCCCAGACCGCGTTGGGGGTTTCTTCGGCAATCCGCCGGCTAGTGTGCACGAAATGCGCGCAATTGGCGTAGGGCGCGGCGGGCACCAGCACGAGTTCGGCGCCGAGCGCGCGCAGCGTGTCCATCTTCTCGCGGCTCTGCGTCTCGGGCATGACGATGATCGTCTTGTAGCCCTTGGCGTTGGCGACCAGCGCCAGACCGATGCCGGTATTCCCCGCCGTTCCTTCGACGATCGTCCCGCCCGGCTTGAGCAGCCCGCGCTCCTCGGCATCCTGCACGATGAACAGCGCCGCGCGATCCTTCACGCTGGCGCCGGGATTGGCGAACTCGCACTTACCGTAGATGTCGGCGCCCGCGGCCTCGCTCGGCCCCTTGAGCCGGACGAGCGGCGTATTGCCGATGAGCGAGAGCGTGTCGGGAACGATGGTCATGCACGAATAGATAGGCCGGCGCGCGGCGGGGGCAACAAAGTTTCCTGTGCTCCTGCGAAAGCAGGAGCCTAGGGCCAAGCAGCGCCGCGTTCGCAGATCATCCGGGGCTCCTGCCTTCTCAGGAGCGCGAGAATTACTCAGTGAAAGACCGGCATCGCCTTCAGCCAATCGACACCCATCGCACGCAACTCGCGGCGGATCGGCATCACCGCCAAGTTGTCGCCGGGCGTCGTGCGGATCGCGGCGAGCAAGCGGTGCAGCGTCACCGCGATGGCCTCGGCGCGGTCGATGATCGCGCGCTCGGCTTGCTCCGTACGCATCGTATCGAGCGCCCAGTGGAGCTGCGCGACGCTGCCCGGCGGCATGGCGCCTTGCGCGAAATACGCCTCATCGACCGTGTCGAACACGGCTCGGCGCCATTCGCGCGGCTGCTCAACGATAGAATCGACATGCTGCACGATCAGGCCCCTTCCGGCCCTATTTCGCGCAAACATGCCTAACGGGAGGTTAATCTAGATCAGTGTCATTTCGGCCGGCCGCTGAAGCCGGCCACCTCCCGCAAGTCATCGGCATTCATCAGCGCGCCATCGGACATCACCCACAACGTCCGCCGCATCGCGCCGATATCCTTCGATGCGTCGCCATCGACCAGCACTAGATCGGCTTCCTTGCCGACGGTGATCGATCCGGTCGCCTTGTCAGCGCCGACCAGCCGGGCCGGGACGATCGTCGCCGATTGCAGCGCCTCCGCCGTCGTTAAGCCGATCTGTACGTACAGTTCGAGCTCGCGGATGATCTCCAACCCGCCGCCGTCGGTCCCTGCGACGATCGGCACGCCAGCGTCATGGAGCCGCTTGGCCAGTTCCATCATCTTGGCGAAGCTCGCCCGCCAATCGGCGCGCGTCACCGGCGCCGGCGGCTGGAATCCGCCGAAGCGGAAATAGCGCTCGGTCACCGACGGCATCGTGCCGACGAACGCTGTGTAAGCGGGCTGCAGTTCGCCGTTTTCGGGAACGTACAAATTCTCGAACGCACTCAGGGTCGGATCGACGGTGATCTTTTTGGCCGCCATTTCCTTGATTAGCGACGCCATCGGCTCCTTGGTCAGATCGACGTCCTTGGCGTATTTGCCCGGGCCATTGAACCGCTCGATCCCGTTGTCGATGTTGACCACGCTGTCGGGCATCGCCTGCATCATGACGAAGTTGATGTGCGTGATCTCGTCATAGCCGCCCGCGATCACGTCGGTCGGGCGCAACGTCGCCGGGATGTGGCCGTGGACGTGCAGCCCCAGCTTTTTTGCTTCCTTGATCGCCGGCCACAGCCATTCGGGCTTCATCGAGGTGTAGAACTTGACCCCGGTAAAGCCCTTTTCCTTGGCCATCCGCACCGCGTCGATCGCTTCCTGAGCCGACGACACCGCGACGCCGCCTTGCGCCGCAAGCGGTCCCTTCCCGTCGATCAGCACCGACGAATAGACAGTCGGATAAAGCAATTGCCCCGCCGCGATCCGCTTGTTGCGCTCGATCGTCGGCTCGACATCGGCGCCGGGGTTGCGCGCGCTAGTCTCGCCCATCGACAGCAGCATGATGCCCTGCAGGTCGGACTGGGTGTGCATGTGCGCATCCCAGATGCCGGGGCTCAGCGTCTTGCCGGTGCCGTCGATCACCTTGGTGCCCGCCGGGACCTTGACCTTGGCGGCCGGGCCGACCGCGACGATCTTACCCTTGTCCGCGATCACCGTCTGGTCGTCGAGGAACTTGGCCGCGATCGCATCGAACATCTTCACGTGCGTGAATGCGACCGGCACCGGCGACACTTTGCCGAAGCGCTCGCGGATCGCTGGGTTGAGCGCCGCCATGGCGTCGATCTGCGCCTTTTGCAGCTTCAGCCGGTCGTCGGCATAGGCCTTGGGTAGCAGCGCCATTCCGCCCGCCTGTCCGAAGAAGCTGCCGTCCTGGTTCATCAGGACCAGACCCGGCTCGAGGCTGAGGCCCTTGATCATCCACGACGTGACGGTCTTGGCGGTCGGGCCGCTGCCGACCTGGATATCGACCAGTTTCTCCATCCGTTCGGTGCCGCTCGGCAGCAACGTCAGCGTCTTGTTCGGCGCCTTGTAGAGCGATTCCGCCCAGTATTTTAGGTCGGCCCAGGTACCGCCGACCGTGGCATATTGGCTCTTTCCGTCATAGGCGGCCGATCCAGCATCGATCGGCGTCTTCCAGCTCGCCTTGCCGCCGACGACGTCGAAGCTTTCCGCGGCGTCGCCGTTGGGCGTGATCCCGCGTCCGACGATCTTCTCCGGCTGGCCGTTCGGACCGAGCTTGATCGTCTCGTCCACCTCGGTGACCATGCCGCGCAGCAGGAAGCTCTGGCGGCTGGCGATGGTCCCGTCGGGCATCGTCCAGATCCACGCCGTGCCATGCTGTCCGGCGGACGAGACGATGACGAACTCCTCCGCATTGGCCGGCGGGGTAAGCAATTGATCCTTGGGCGTCTGCGACGCGACCGGCGCGGACACGGACAGCGCGGCGCCGGCGAGCAATATCGCGGCGATCGAACGGATTATCATGATGTCCCCCCTCGTGGAAAAGCGGATCGTTATTCGGCGGCGGCGTTGTCGGACGCCGTGTCAGCCGTCGCATCGGTATCGTTGGAGGTCATGCCGGCATCGGCGGTGGGCGTGGCCGTGGGCGACGGCGTGGCGACGACCTCGCCGACCGCAGTCGTCTTGATCGACCCGGCCGAATTCTCCCCGACCGCATCCGAACTGCCACCGCTGCATCCGGACAGCGCCATCAATCCGATGCCCGCGATCAGCCAAGTCTTCATGCCAGCCCTCCCTGATTGCGCCGATGGTCACCCGATCGGACCGCGCGGTCAAGACGGCGGCGCACGAGAACGCTAATGATTGCGCGATGACGCTCAAACGATCCTTCGCGCCCGTCGTCGATGCCCATACGCGGCTGCTGATCTGCGGCAGTTTGCCGGGCGACCGCAGCTTGGCGGCGGGGCGGTATTATGCGCACCCGCAGAACCAGTTCTGGCGGTTGCTGTCACCGGTCGCGGCCGTGGACTTGGCGGCGCTGGAGTATGAGCAGCGGCTCGCGGCGATGCGCGCGGCGCGGATCGGACTGTGGGACGTCGTCTCCAGCGCTATGCGACCGGGGAGCCGCGACGCGGCGATCCGCGATCACACCGCCAACGATCTGCCCGCGCTCGCGGCGGGTCTCCCCGATCTCCGCGCGATCGCATTCAATGGCGGCACCGCCTATCGGCTCGGAATACGCCAGATGGCGGGCATCGATCGCTACGCCTTGATCGCCCTGCCCTCGAGCAGCCCGCTCCATACCGTCGGCGTAGCGGCCAAGCAGGCGGCGTGGTCTGCCCTGCGGTCGGTGCTCACTTCTGCCCCTTGAGCGCCTTGTACACTTCGCGCGGGCCCGCCGACAGCGACGCGGCGATGATGAACCCCGCCGCGAGCGGCAGGATCGCGACGAACAGGATCGGGTTCGACGGCCAGACTTTTTTCGGCGGATCGGGATACATGCCGTCCCCTTAGCATAAGAACTGTCGGACTCGGCAATGTTCCGCTAATGTTCCGTCGCCATGCCCGAGTCTCCCACCCTCGACCGAACCTCGAACAGTGCGCTGCTGACGCTCCCGTCGCGACCGCTGCGGTGGCTGTTCCTCGACCTCAATTCCTATTTCGCCAGCGTCGAGCAGCAGCTCGATCCCACATTGCGCGGCAAACCGGTGATCGTCGCGCCGGTCGGGTCCGACACCACTGTCGCGATCGCCGCGTCGGTCGAGGCGAAGCGCTACGGCATCTCGACCGGCACCCCCGTCTGGGAAGCCAAGAACCTGTGCCGCGACCTGATGATCGCGCCCGCCCAGCACCAACGCTACGTCGAGTTCCACGACGCGATCATCGCGGAGATCTGGAAGCACATCCCCGTCACGCGCGTCTGCTCGATCGACGAAGTCGCATGCCGCCTGCTCGACAACGAAAATGACCGCGACGCCGCAATCGCCCTCGCCCGCCGCATCAAGGCCGGCATCCTGAGCAATGTCGGCGAATGCCTGACCTCGTCGGTCGGGATCGCGCCCAACCGGCTGCTGGCGAAGCTCGCGTCCGATATGCAGAAGCCCGACGGGCTTGTCGTCCTAGACGCCACCGAGCTGCCGCAGCGGCTCTACGACCTCAAGCTGCGCGACATTGCCGGGATCGGCGCGAACATGGAGCGGCGGCTGGCGCGCGACGGGGTCAACGACATTCGCGACTTGTGCGAGCGCCGCCCGCGCGACGCCGGCAGCGCTTGGGGCGGCGTCAACGGCGATCGGCTATGGTACCTTCTCCACGGCGTAGACCTGCCCGACAAACCGACACAGACGCGCTCGATCGGGCACAGCCACGTCCTTTCACCCAACAAACGCGGGCTCGAACCGGTCCGCCTCACCGCCCGCCGCCTCGCGCTCAAGGCCGCCAGCCGGTTGCGGCGCAAGGGCTATGTCAGCCGGCTGCTGGTGCTCCACGTGCGCTTCGAGGCGGACAAGGCGGTCTGGCAATGCAGCCGCAAGCTCGAAGCGACGCAGGACAGCTTCAAGGTGCTCGCCGCGCTCGACTCGCTGTTCCCGCGGCTTGCCGAGGAAGGCCGCGCGCGCCACGGCAGCTTGCGCGTCCGTATGGTGGGCGTGACGCTCAACGAAGTCGTTCCGGTTGCCGGCGAGCAGGGATCGCTGTTCGCGCATCTCGACCCCAACGACCCGCTGGCGCGCGAAACGCGCGGGCTTGCGCTGAGCCGCGCGATGGATCGATTGAACGAGAGGTTCGGCCGCCACGCCGTATCGCTCGGGCCGTTCCATGGCGGGCGGATCGACCGCGTCGGCACCAAAATCGCGTTCGGCCGCATCCCGGACCTGGACGAGTTCCACGAATGACGTTTTTGTTGCGGTCTTGACCTCGGCCACGCCTTGCGCGAAGCGTTAACGCCTATGAAGACCCCCCTCCTCACCGCAACCGCCGTCGCGCTGCTCGCGCTCACGGCCTGTCAGCAAAAGTCCGAGACGACGACCGTCGCCAACGACACCACCGTCGCGAACACGACCACCGTTTCGACCGCGCCGATCGAATTGCCGCCGGCGATCAAGTCGGAAGGCTCGTTCCGCTGCCATGGCGACAACAGCCTGGTGAAGGTCACCTTCTTCGAAGCGAAGAAGGACGGCACGATGACCGCTTCGGTCGCGTCGCCGGTCGATGCTTCGCCCGTCACGCTGAGCGGCGAGGCCGGCAAGCCGATGACCGCCGATGGCGGCTGGGCGCTGTCGGGTACCGACAAGTCGTTCGACCTGACGCAGCCTGGCAAAGCCAAGCAGAACTGCAGCAAGTAAGTCATTCTGGCACGGCCCGCGGCGACGCGGGCCGTTGCATGCCGGCCTCTCCTCCGGCACCTAGGCCCAAGCCATGGCCACCATCGCGATCTACAGCCTGAAGGGCGGCGTCGGAAAGACGACGCTGGCGGTCAATCTCGCCTGGACCGCGGCTGCATTGTCGTCGCGGCGGACATTGCTGTGGGACCTCGATCCGCAGGCCGCGAGCAGTTTCCTACTCACGGACAAAAAGTCCAAGGGCGACGCCCTGTCGGTGTTCTCGAAGGACGCGCCGCCAGACAAATTGATCCGCCGTACCACGACGGCGCGGCTCGACCTGATCCCGGCGGACGCGTCGTTGCGCGACCTCGACCTGCTGTTCCACCAACTCGACAAGAAGAAGCGGCTGGCGAAACTGCTCGATGGTCTGTCGAAGGACTATGACCGCATCCTGCTCGATTGCCCGCCCGGACTGACGGAGACCAACAAGCAGGCGATGCGCGCGGCCGATCTGATCGTCGTGCCGGTGATCCCATCCCCATTGTCGCAGCGCGCGTTCGAGGAACTGATCGGATATCTCGGCACGACCAAGCGCGTGCTGCCCGTTCACGTCATGGTCGATCGCCGCCGCCGTCTCCACACCGACAGTATCGCGGCCAACCCCGGATGGCCGGCGATCCCGATGGCAAGCGCGATCGAGCAGATGGGCGTGCACCGCGCGCCCGTCGGCGAATTCGCCGCCCGTTCCCCCGCCGCCGACGCGTTCGCGGGATTGTGGCGCGAAGTCGAGCAATGGCTGGCGGTCCCGGCGCGGTGACGCCAACCGCCCACCTGTGCTCCGGCGCAGGCCGAAGTGTTGGCAGGACAGGTCGTCACGTGCGGCCAGCGCTCCGGCGTAGGCCGGAGCACGGAAGAGGCAGCGAGGCGTGAAACACCTGCCCGAGCCCTCCTACGACGTGCTCGACCCCAATCTTGTGCTCGGCGCCTATGCCGTTGGCGTCTTCCCCATGGCCGACGCGCGCGACGCGGCCGGCGTGTATTGGGTCGAGCCCCGCAAGCGCGCCGTGCTGCCGCTCGACGGCTTCCACCTTTCACGCTCGCTCAAGAAAACGATCGCGTCGGATCGCTTCCGCGTCACCGCCGACGCCGCGTTCGAGGATGTCATCGCGCTGTGTGCCGAAAGCGCCGATGATCGCCCCGACACCTGGATCAATACGACGATCGAGCAAGTCTTTACCCAGCTCCACTTCCGCGGCTTCACGCATTCGATCGAGTGTTGGGACAGCGACGAGTTGGTCGGCGGGCTCTACGGACTGGCCTTAGGGCGCGCATTTTTCGGTGAATCGATGGTCAGCCGTGCGACCGACGCATCGAAGGTCGCGCTCGCCTGGCTCGTCGCGCGGTTACGCGCGGGCGGGTTCACCTTGCTCGACTGCCAGTTCCAGACCCCGCACCTCGCCTCGATGGGCGCGGTCGAGATCAGCCGCGGCGATTACGTCGCGTTGCTGGGCGGCGCGATCGAGGGTTCGCTGGGCGGGGCGGCGGCGTCGGTCGAATCGGGCGATTTCGGCGCGCTTGACCGGCTGCCCTTGGATTCGGACGGCGCCGTAACCGTGTCGGGGCCGCTGGTCGGGAAGGACATCGTGCAGCTCTTGACCCAGACGTCATAGACCGGATCGCGCACGACGTTGAGCGACGGGCGTTCCTTGTACAGCCACCCCGAATGCACGCGCTTCCACGACCCGTCGGTCTGGGCGATCTCCAGCTGGACGAACGCGCCGGTATAATGCTCCTGCTCCCACGGCGCGGTCTGCTCGCACGCGCGCAGGCGGACGATCACATTGCCGATCCGCGTCGCCTGGCCGGGCTTCATCGTCAGGTCGCGCGCCTGGCCGTTGCGCTTGTTGAGCAGCCCGAGCACCGCGACGCGATCCTTCATCGGTGTCGTGCCGTTCTCAGGATTGGTCGGGTCGCCGGAGACGTCGACCGTCTCGACCCCGCCCGCCACTTCGGCCTCGTCGAGGGTCGTCGCGGGGGCGGTCGCGGTCGCAACCGGGGCGGACGTGTGCTGGCCCTGATACCAGTTATAGCCGGCCCAGCTTGCCGCCCCGACACCAGCCAAGGCCGCGCCGATGCCGACGACGCGGCGCCAGTTCATGCGTCGGGCGTCCAGGCTTCGTAATCGCCGGTCGCGGCGGCGCGCTTGCCGCCCTTTTCCAGCGCGCCGGGCGGGCGATATGCGAGCGCGGTACCGGTCAGGTTGGGAATGGCGGGCTTTTCCCAGCGCCGCTGCGGCGGCAGCGCACGATCGGGCACGTCGTCGATCTGATGATGCAACCAACTGAACCAATCGGGCGGCACCCGGCTGGCGTCGTTCGCGCCAGCATAGATCACCCAGCGCCGCGGATTGCCCGCGGTATCCTTGCCCCCGGTGTAATACACGTTGCCGAGTTCGTCCTCGCCGACGCGTTCCTTACCGATCAGCCCGAACATCGTGCCCCAGCTCGCGCCGTTCCACCAGGTGAAGGGATTGAGATTGATGCCCATGGCCGAGCGATTAGCGGGCGGGTGGGACAAGGGCAAGCGAATGGCGGCGCCGCGTCAATCGTGCGGGATCTGCCACAAGATGTTGGTGTTGTAGGAATCCCGCGTCGGGCGGCCCGATCCATCCTTGGCCGGCGTGAACCGCGCACGTACCCGCATGACGCGACAGGTGGCATCGTCCAGATCGGCGCTGCCGCTCGATCCGGTGACCGCACAGTCGCTGACCAGCCCGTGCGCGGAAATCTTGAGCGCAACGACGGTCCGGCCCATCAGATTGGCACGCAATGCCGCGGGCGGATAATCGTCGGGTGTGATCAACGACGCGAGGTTGCGCGGCTGCGCCTTCGTTATCGCCGGCAGGCCGCTGCCCGTATCCAGCCTGATCAACTCGCGCCCGCACTTGCGAAGCTCGTCGATCGCCGGCTTCAAACCGTTCAGGTTGAATCCGACGACCTTGCCGCCGGCGTCGTTCACCTCGATCGAAGGTGCGACTTCCATCTTCGAAAGAAAATCGGTCTGCATTGGCGCGATGACGCGTTTGCCGCCACCGTCGACCGCCGTCACGATGCTGACCCCGCGCGAAAACTTCTCGGTGCCGATCGTCCAGATCAAATCCGGCTTATCGTTGATTTCGTACCGTAACGGCCCGGCGATGATGACGAGTTGCTTTCGCTCCGCGGTTATCGACACCGCGAATTGCCACCCGCCGGTAAACTGATCGACGGCGAAGCAATTGTCGCCCGGATCCATGAAAATCGTCCAACTGCCGGCTTTGGACCATTGCTGAGCGGCCGCTGCAGACGGAACGGAGTGGACGGACAGGCCCATCACCGTAGCGACAGCAATCGTCCGCTTTCCCCAGGCTCGCCGAGCCTGACCAACGCTACGCAACATTACCCCCCACATTACGCTTCACACGTCCCCGATATCGGCGCCTACTTCGCCCAATTCACCTTGTCGCCCTCGGCGATCCCCAGCGCCGCCGCGCGGCCGCCCTTGATCTCCAGCACCGCGCCGACCGGTTCGCCCGACGACAATGGCGTCTCGTCGAACGGCACGGCGTTGGCGGCGATGTGCGCGATTGTGCCGTCCGCGCGGATGAAGATGATGTCGAGCGCGCTCGGCGTGTTCTTCATCCAGAAGCTCGCCTCGCGCGGCGGGCCGTCGGGCGGATAGGGCCAGAACATCATCCCGCCATTGACGGGAATCTCCATGCGGAACATCAGCCCGCGTTCCTGCTCGTCGGCGGTCTTGGCCTGTTCGACTTGAAAGGGATGCGCGCCGTTCTTGCTGGCGATCGTCACGGTCATCGTCCGCACCGCGGCCGCGCTGTTGTCCGACCCGCTACCGCTCGCACACCCTGCCGACAGCGCGCACAGCGCCAGCGGCAGCAACAATCCACGCACTGTCATCAGATTATTCGTCCCGATCGACCGCGACCGCCAGCGGACCCTTGCGGCCGTCGACGATTCGCGCACGCAGCCGCTGGTCCGGTTCGACTTCGGGCAATCCGGCGCGGCGCAGCGTTTCCATATGGACGAAGATATCCGCCGAGATCGCTTTCGCGCACCAGGAAACCATAGCCTTTCAGGCGATTGAACCATTTGACGGCGACTGCTTCGTAATCGCCGGCCTGATCGAGCATGGCGACAGGATCGACCCGCTCGCCGTCGCTGCGCATCCGGGGCGGCGGCTCGACGGCCGTTGTTAGGTCGATCGACAGGATTTCTGTTGCCTGCAATCCGCGCTGGCGCTGCACCGCGCGGCATTCGAGCCGCGCGCCCTCGGGCAAGCTGCGCCGGCCATGCGGCTGGAGGACGGAGAAGTGGATCAGCACGTCGCCGCCTTGGTTGTCATCGACCAAGAAGCCGAATCCTCGCGTGACGTCGAACCATTTGACCACACCGGTATGGCGCGATTCGTCGGGCGCGCTCGATGCGACGCTCGATTCCGACGGCTGCAGCGGCCGTTCTTCCAGTTCCGGCTGCGGTTCTACGCGCACAACTACCCCCTGACCCGCCGCTGTATCACGTATACTTGCGATCCCAAAGAATCGAGTGCGGTCGTTTCGGTCCCGAATTAATCCAGATCAGTGAGGTCGTCACCCGGATTCATTGTCGCAATTCGTCGCGCCAGCGCCGGCGCATGGCCCGCGCGCAGCATCGCCCCGATCTGCTTCTCGCGCAGCGGCCGATCGGCAACCTGTTCGGCGAACGGTCCGATCCGCCGCCGCCGGGCGAAGGTGATCGCGGCGTCGATCGCGCGCTCCTCGATACGGGGCGCGATCGCCTCGGCATCCTCGCCCCGTATCCCCGCCTGGTGCAGCGCCCCGGTCACGCGTCGCGCGCCCAGCCCGCGTCGCGCCATCGCGCTGGCCTTGGCCTCACCGTAAGCCTGATCGTCGATATAGCCGAGTTCCGCGAACCGCTCGGCGATGACCGCCGGATCCGCCGCCACATCATCTTTCCAGCCGCGCTCGCGTATCTTACGAAGCAGGTAATCGGTCAGGCGCCCGCGCGTCGTCGCGAAGCGTTCGACATAGCGCAACGCCAGCCGTTCGAGGCCAGAACGGTCGAGCGGAGGGACAGGACGACGTGGAACTCGCGGCATATCGCCATGTTTGTGCCACACTGGCGTTCGATTTTGAACGTGTGCCATTGGCAGGGGGTCTCCCGATGGCATGGATGTAGCCCGCGTAGATGGGCGCACGTACAACATGGGCGCAAAATGCATGATGACGGAAACGACTGATACAGTGATGGATCGACCGGCCGGGCTCAGCCCGACGCCGAGCGACGACTCGCTGCCTCGCCGCTACGCCGACTTTGCCACGTTAGGCGAAGCGCTGGATTATGCCGCGCAAGGCGCCAAGGGCCTGAATTTTCACGATCCGCGCGGGACGTTGATCCGGCCGTATCCCTTCTCCGAGCTGCGCGACGATGCGCTGGCGATGGCACGGCGATTCATCGCCGCCGGGGTGAAGCCCGAAGATCGCATCGCGCTGATAGCCGAGACCGGGACCGATTTCGCCAGCCTGTTCTTCGGCGTGATCTATGCCGGCGCGTGGCCGGTGCCGCTGCCCCTGCCGACCAGTTTCGGTGGTGCGCAATCCTATATCGACCAGCTCTCGGTCCAGCTGAACAGCTGCGATCCGACGATGCTGATCTATCCGCCCGAAATCGGCGCGATGTGCGCGGAGGCGGCGAAGAACTGCAACGTCGAGGGTATCGACTGGGCCGAGTTTGCGACCCGCGCTGCGCCCGATGCGACGCTCCCGCAGGCGAAGACCAACGACATTGCGTATCTGCAATATTCCAGCGGCTCGACCCGCTTCCCGCACGGTGTCGCGATTACGCATGCCGCGTTGCTGTCTAACCTCGCGGCGCATTCGATCGGGATGCATGTCGGCGACGGCGATCGCTGCGTGTCGTGGCTGCCCTGGTATCACGACATGGGCTTGGTCGGCTGCTTCCTGTCGATCGTCGCCAACCAGGTTTCGACCGACTATCTAAAGACCGAAGATTTCGCGCGGCGCCCGCTGGCTTGGTTGGACCTGATCAGCCGCAATCCGGGGACGACCCTCTCCTACTCGCCGACCTTCGGCTACGACATCTGCGCGCGCCGTATCGGCAGCCAGAGCCATGTCGCCGACCGCTTCGACCTGTCGCGCTGGCGCGTCGCGGGCAACGGCGCCGACATGATCCGCCCCGACGTGATGCAGTCGTTCGTCGATGCCTTCGCCGATGCCGGGTTCAAGGCCAGCGCCTTCCTGCCCAGCTACGGCCTGGCCGAAGCGACGCTGGCGGTGTCGATCATGCCACCGGGTGAAGGCATCCGCGTCGAACTCGTTGAGGAAACGCAGCTTTCCGGTCAGGAAGGCCGCCGTGATCGGCCGCAGCGTTACCGCGCGATCGTCAATTGCGGAAAGCCAGCCCGCGACATGAAAATCGAGATCCGCGAAGAGGATGGCACGCCCCTTCCCGATCGCGCGATCGGCAAGGTATGGTGCGCCGGCCCGTCGTTGATGGTCGGCTATTTCCGCGATCCCGAAGCGACCGCCGCCTGCTTGGCCGACGGTTGGCTCGACACCGGCGACATGGGGTACATGTCCGACGGCTATATCTACATCGTCGGCCGGGCCAAGGACATGATCATCGTCAACGGCCGCAACCACTGGCCGCAGGACATCGAGTGGGCAGTCGAGCAACTTCCCGGCTTCAAGGCTGGCGACATCGCCGCGTTCGCGATCACCACGCCGGGTGGTGAAGAGACGCCGGCGGTGCTGGTCCAGTGCCGCTCGAGCGACGAAGCCGAACGCGTCCGCCTGCGCGAGGAGATCCGCGAGCGCGTGCGGTCGGTGACCGGTATGAACTGCGTGATCGAACTGATCCCGCCGCGTACGTTGCCGCGCACTAGCTCGGGTAAGCTCAGCCGGGCGAAGGCGCGCAATCTGTATCTGGCGGGCGAGATCAAGCCATACGCGATCGCGGCTTAAGCTAGTGGCGCTAGGGTAGGTTTTTCGGCGAGGTTAAGCTTCGTCGCCGGCCTCGCTCTCCAGCAATTCCACCAGCGCGGTCCACTCATCCAGCGCGGCGCCGGTCGCGTCCTCGCGCTGCTGGCGCGCGATCGTCAGCGCTCGGCGGCCGAAATGTGCCGTCAGTGCGGCGGCATATTGCGATCGCAACCGTTCCCGATCCTCGGCCACTTCCCACCCCTTACGCCTACGCGTCCTCTAAAGAGCCCGTTGCGGCCCCGGTCAACTCAACAACACCGCCATGGACTCACGGCTCAGCGGCTGGGCGAATTTGAACCCGACCTCGTCGCCGACCGACCAGCGGACGTTTCCCAGCAGCGCCGGCATCGGCCGACCCATGATCAACTGGCCGAGCGCATTCGACTCGAGCCCCGATGCACCACGCAGCTTCGCCCCTCCGATGCTGATATTGACGACCTCGACCACGCGGTGCCGATCGGCGATGCGCAGTTCGGCGACCCGATCGCTGCGGAACCGCGGGCCCCGCACGACTAGGCCGGCCTCGCCCGACACGCGGCGGCCGACCAGATCGACGTCCTGCGGCAGCAAGAACTCCAGGCCCGCGAGCCGATCTTCGCGCCAGATGACGCTGGCGTCGCAGGCTTCCAGGCCAGCTGTTTCTATCCGCACGCGCGATCCCGCTGCAGGGGGCTCGGGCATTTCGATCAGCAGCCCGCCGGTCGCCACGTTGCGCACGAGGCAGAAGTGATCGCGTCCCGCAACGACGATCTTGCCCGCGGTCAGCACGCTCTTGTGCCGCTCCGCTGCGCGTCGCTCGCTCAGTCCCAACGCCGTTTGATAGGTCATTCTTCAAGTCGCTCCGCGGCTTCATGTCGCGCGACCGCCCAGCCGGATCGCGGTTAAGCAGTCGCTATAATTGATGGTTACCGACCCGGGTTTGAGACCAACGTCTAACCGCTGGCAGGCAAAACCGACCGGTCGCGCGTCCGGTCAACGAGGTCGGCGCCAACAACTTCGCAAATCGTTGAAAAACACCGATCCGGTACAGATTAAATACTGTTTTTAGAGTTCGTTAGGCCTCTTCGGGCGAAGTATGTTTAGCCAGCATTTGGAGATGTCTATGCGCCCCGAAACCGTCGCTGAACGTCGGGAATATCATGCACGGCGCAGTGCGCAGGAAAAGCGCGCCGCGGACCGCGCAAGTACGCCCGAAATCGCGCAACGCCACCTCGACCTGCATCGCTTCCACGAGTTGAAATGCATCGAATCCTGCATCCTGCGCACCGGCGACCAATTCGCGCTGCAGCCGCCACCCGAAGTGAAGAGCGCGCCGCATCTTGTCATCCTGGAGACGTCGGAAGAGCTCGTCATCGAACTCTCGCCGGAACAGGCGCTCAGCGTCGCCGAACGGATCATCGCTAAGGCGGCCGAGGCGTGCGGCGACGGGATGCTGGCGGACGACATGGTGGTGCGGCGCCGCAAGCAAGCAAGCCGTGCCGCCAGAGCCAACATGCAACGTTAGCTCACCCGCGCGCAATCGCACCAAATCGGACCTTTTCTTATCCGCACGATGTCGCGAATCTCCAATTACATTTCGTCCAGGCCGTTCTAAAGACAGCGAAATGTAGGGAAGAATGCTGAACTGGCTCACGGGAGAGGGCCGTAAGGGGGATATAGCACTACATGGTAATCAGAACCGCCGACCTTTCAGGTCCCTCCCCAGGAACTGTCAGGCTCATTCGACGGGTTCGTCCATGACGACGGTTCAAACGATGGGGTATGGCGTTTTCGCGCCAGACAACCTGCCGCCGGACAGCCGCGACAAATTTCGTCTCGTCGTGGCAACGGCCTGGGTGAGCGCGCGCAATTGCGTCACGCGGATCATCGATCCCGAACTCGTCGCCAATCCCGGTTGGGACATCCTGCTCGACCTGTTCATCAGTGGGATGCGCGACCAGCCCGCCTTTGTTTGCGGACTCTGTCTGGCGTCGCATGTCCCGCAGACGACGGCGTTGCGCTGGATCGGCAATCTGGAAACGCGTGGTCTCGCCCACCGCACGCCCGACACCCGCGACCGCCGGCGATCGATCGTGCAACTGACCGAACTGGGACTGGAGAAAGTCAGGGCCGTGCTGGATGCGGCATCGGACAGCGACCGCAAACTGGGGATCGGGCGACTACAGACAGCGCAGTGAAAACGACGATGGTTGAGGGGCCGGCACAGGAGGACGGCCGGCCCCTCGCCCCCGCGGTTACGGGAGCATCACGGTGTCGATGACGTGGATTACGCCGTTCGATTGCATCACGTTGGCGATGGTGATCATGCCGGTATCGCCCTTGCCGTCCATGATCGCCCAGCCCTTGCCCATCTTCTTGAAGCTGAGCATGCCGCCGTTGACGGTCGTATAGGTCGCGGTGCCGCCATTGGCCTGCGCCTTGGCGGCGATCATCGCGGCGGTGATGCGGCCGGGGACGACGTGATAGGTCAGCACGCCGGTCAGCTGCGCCTTGTTCTCGGGCTTCAGCAACGTATCGACCGTGCCGGCCGGCAACTTGGCGAAGGCCGCATTGGTCGGCGCGAAGACGGTGAACGGCCCGGGACCCGACAGCGTATCCACCAGCCCAGCCGCCTTGACCGCGGCGACCAGCGTCGTGTGATCCTTCGAATTCATCGCGTTCTGAACGATGTTCTTTGTCGCGAACATCGGCGCGCCGCCGACCATTGGATTCTTCATCGACATCGCCGCTATGCCGCCGGTCGCGCCGGCCGCGAGCGTCGCCGCGATCATGATGTTTCGGACTGCCTTCATGTGCCTGTCTCCTCGCTTCACCCTGTTGGTGATTGCGCGCGGAGATACGGCCTTGGTCGGGTGATAGATGCGGTCAGGCGACCGAAAGTTTGCCGGCCGCGACGACCGGACCGGTCGGTTTGCCGGTGGGCGAGCCGCCGATCGGTTCGACCGACACCGCCAGCGTAACCCCGGCGGCAAGCTGACGGCGCTGATCGGACGTTAGGGTCATGCGCGACGCGCCTTGGGCGGCGAGCAAGCCCATCGCCTTCGGCACACCGTCGTCGCCGATCATCCACAGTTCCGCGCTCTTGCCGTCGGGCGCCATGTCGGCGTCGGGAATGCTCATCTCGCCCGTCGTCATATCGACCAATGCGGCGACCGACGTCGATTTGTCGGTCATCATCAGAGACGCGACCATCATCCGGTGCGGCTGCACGACCGGGATCGGTAGCGGCGCGGGACCCGGCCGCACAACGACGAACAGGGCGACCGCCGCGGCCAGCGCGGTCGCGAGCGCCAGGATGGGCCAGGCACTGCGCGGTCGTGACGTTTCCACGGGAGCGGCAAGCCGCACGGCAACCGCATCGGGCGCCGCGACCTCACGATAGTCGTCGAACAGTCCGGCCAGCCTATTGCGCCAACTCTCGACCTCGCGAGCGAACGCCGGATCGGCGAGCACGCGGCGCAGCGCCGCGGCGCGCTCCTCGCCCTCGAGCAGCCCGATCGCCAGTTCGGCGGCGGTCATATCGGGATCGTCAGTCGTCACCGACACACCCCTTAAGCTGCATCAACCCGCGCCGCACCCAACTCTTCATCGTCCCCAGCGGGACGCCCTTCGCCTCGGCGAGTTCGGCATAGGTCAGGCCGTCGAAAAAGGCGGTGCGGATCGCGTCCCGCTGCCGCTCCTCCAGAGCATCGAGGCAATCGTGCAGCCGCCGCGACATTTCGTCGCGTTGCGCCACGGTCAGCTGGTCGGGCGCGTCGTCGGCGACCATGCCGGCTTCGGAAATCGGCCGGGTCGGGCGGATCCCCCTCGCGCGCACCCAGTCGATCGCGCGGTTGCGGGCGATCGTCGCGAGCCACGAAATCGGGCTGGCGCGTCCCGGCTCGAACGCCCCCGCCCGTTTCCAGATCGTGAGGTACACCTCGTGCAACACATCCTCCGCACCGGCGCGATCGCCGCAGATACGCAAGCAAATGCCAAAAAGCTTCGCCGAGGTCAGCCGGTAGATATCCTGGAACGCCGCGCGGTCTTCGTCGCCGGCGCGTCGCAATGCTTCGATCAGGTTCGCCCGCGCGGCGTCGGCGTCGAGGCGATCAGGCATGCGACATGGCTACGCCTGCCGGTGATCGCAGGCAACTGATCCACATCATCTCGAAAGAAGCACGATCGATGAGAGCAATTCGGCGCTGGCGAACCGTTGGGATCAGCAATCCGCCAGCGCCACGCCCGGTCAGGCGAACGATACGGCCGCGACTTGCGCTTTGCGGCGGCGTAGGGCGCCACCGACCGCGCCGAAACCGATCAGCATCATCGCCCAGGTGGCCGGCTCGGGCACCGCTGGCGTCGCGGTCGCAGCAACGTAACCGGTGGTGAATGGCGATACCGAGGTCAGCTGATATTTCTGCGCCGCGCTCGCGAAATACAGGCTGGCGCTCGTGCCGCCCGCCGTGGTGAAGCCCAGCCCGCTGCCATCGACGAAGCTGTCGGTCGTGTAGAAGTAGTTGTCCGACCCTTGGAACCCGCTGAGCCCGGTAATCGCTGACATGTTTAGCATGCCGCTGATGCCGGTGATCACATAGCCCAACCGATTCTGCGAGCTCATCGTCAACGCGTCGCTGGTCGTGATGGTCGCCGAGCCCGTCTGGATCCCGCCGATAAGTGGCTGATTGGTCGTGAAATTGATGATGTAATTCCCTGCGTGCGCAGGCAGGGCCACTGCCATCGCTCCGACAGCGACGGCCGCCGCCAACATTCTGTTCTTCATCATGCGTCTCCCCCTTTTGCCGGCGGAAATCGCGGACGAAAGGCTGGTCAGGTACGTTAACGATTTGGAAAGGATGCAGCGGCGCACGAAAAAATTCATGCCCGACAAAGACATTTCGAGCCCAATGGCTGGATACATACCCACAGAAATCCGCCGAAATTCCCCAATTTTCTAACCGTTCGCTAACCCTCTCCGGGCTATTCGCGCTGGCGTGAGTACGAAGTCTTCCTCGCAATTCCCCAAGCCGCGGATCGATGTCCGCGCGTTGCTTGGGCTGTACGATCCCCCCGATACGACCGACTGGGGTCCGATCCGCGCGGCGCAGCTTCACGCCGGACGCCAACTCGCGCTCTTCCTGCTCGCCGCCAATCTGGTCGGTGCCGCGCTGATCGTGATGCTGTTCGACGGGATCGCGCCGCGGCCGCTGTTGATCGGTTGGGGCATCGGCACCGGGATCGTCGGCATCGCCGTCGCGATTCGCCGCCTTGCAACGCGCCACCGCGACGCCACCACCGCAACGCTGCACGACGTCCGCGACACGGTGATCGAGGGCGTCGGGCTCGCCTGCGTCTGGTCGGTGCCGCCGATCGCATTGGGCTCGCACGCCAGCGCCGGCACCGCGATGGCGCTGTGGATACTGCTGTCGGTGATGATGACCGCCAGTGCCGTGTCGATGGCCGCGCTGCCGATGGCGACGCTCAGCTTCCTCGGCATCCTCGGCACCGCGATCACCGCGATGCTGATCCGCTTCGGCAGCCCGTTGCTGGCGGCGGCGACGGCGCTGTTCGTCGTGCTGCTGATGATCGGCTGTCTGCAGCGCGCCCGCTCGCTCGTCGTGATCCGCGCCGGCGAGATCGGCCTTGCCGAACGCGACGAGACCGTGAGCCTGCTGCTGCGCGAGTTCGAGGAGGAGGATGGCGACTGGCTGTGGGAGACCGACAGCGCGCGCCGCATCGTCCGCGCCTCCCCGCGTTTCGCCCGGTCGTTCAACCTCGACCCGGTCAAGATCAACGACATGCCGCTGGTCCAGGTGCTGGCCGGCGCGCATTGGGAGAAAAGCGAATTCACGCCGGGGCTGCGTGTCCTGGCCGACAAGCTGAAACAGCGTGAAGCATTCCGCGACTTGCTCCTGCCCGTCCAGATCGGCGCCGAGCAACGCTGGTTCGCGCTGACGGCCAGCCCACGCCACGACGATCGCGGCGCGTTCATCGGGTTTCGCGGCGTGGGATCGGACGTTACCGCGCAGCGAGAATCCGCCGACCAGATCAACCGCATGGCGCGGTTCGACACGCTGACCGGCCTGCCCAACCGCCTGTTCCTCAATGAACAGCTCGCCCACGCCATGGCCGATGCGGAGAAATGGGGCACGCGTTGCGCGTTCATGATGATCGACCTCGACCGGTTCAAGGCGGTTAACGATTCGCTCGGCCACCCGGTCGGCGACCGCTTGCTCGGCCGCGTGTCCGCGCGGTTGCAGCAACTGATCACGGATAACGAGATTATCGGTCGCCTCGGCGGCGACGAGTTCGCGGTCGTGGTGCGCGACGCCTCCGACAGCGAGCGGCTCGATCAGCTGGCCAAGGCGATCATCGATACGTTATCGCGTCCGTACGACTTGGACGAGCACACGCTATTCATCGGCGCGTCGATCGGCATTGCGATCGGCCCGCGCGACGGGCGCACCGCGGAAAACTTGATCCGCTCCGCCGACCTTGCGCTCTACCGCTCGAAGGATGGCGGCGGCGGCGCGTTCAACACGTACGAGCCGCAGCTGCACGTCAAGGCCGAGGAGCGGCGCGTCCTCGAAATGGCGCTGCGCCAAGCGCTCGAAAAGGGCGAGCTGCACCTCGAATACCAACCCGTCGTCGCGGCCGGCACTGGCGGATTGACCGGGTTCGAAGCACTACTGCGCTGGACGCATCCTGAGCTAGGTGTGGTGTCGCCCGCGAAGTTCGTGCCGCTGGCCGAGGATGCGCGGCTGATCGTGCCGATGGGCGAATGGGTGCTACGATCGGCCTGCGCCGAAGCCGCGCAATGGCCCCACCCGATCCGCGTCGCGGTCAACGTCTCGCCGGAACAGCTGCACAACCCGGCCTTCGTCTCGGTGGTCGCCTCGGCGCTCGCCAATAGCGGTTTGCCCGCCGAGCGGCTCGAGCTCGAAGTGACCGAAGGCGTATTCATGCGCGAAGGCACCGGCGCGGTGCAGGTGCTCGAACGCATCCTCGATCTCGGCGTGCGCCTTAGTCTGGACGATTTCGGGACGGGCTATTCTTCGCTCGGCTATCTTGCGCGTACGCGGTTCTCGACGATCAAGGTCGACCGCAGCTTCGTTCAGGGCGCGTCCAAGGGCCAGCCCGAGCCGATCGCGATCATCCGCGCCGTCGTCGCGCTCGCCCAGTCGCTTGGCATGGCGACCACGGCCGAAGGCGTCGAGACCGAGCAGGAACATGCGATGATCCAGGAGCTCGGCTGCACCAAGGTCCAGGGCTATTATTTCGGGCGCCCCCTGCCCGTCGCCGAAGCGCGCGCGCTCGCCGGCCGAAAATGGGGCGAGTCGTCAGCGGCAGCGTAAAGGCGGAAGGTGGCAGGGGAGCTCGGATTCGAACCGAGGGCCTTCGGTTTTGGAGACCGACGCTCTAACCAGCTGAGCTACACCCCTATGCCGCGGCGGTCCCTATCGCCACTGCGATAGGAGCGCAAGGCCGACAACCTCTTGCCCCTTCCCCCGCCCCACGCTAAGCACCGCCCCAATCCGACATCGGAAATCCTTCGTCCGACCCTTCACGGGAGCGGGCGGCGGTCCTATGTCCGGCGACGAACATTCATAGCGAGGCCAGCAGTGGCGAAGACATCCCCGGTCGAATTCATCCAGCAGGTGCGCGCGGAGACCAAGAAGGTCGTCTGGCCGACCCGGCGCGAGACGATCATGACCGGTATCATGGTGATGATCATGACGCTGCTGCTCGGCATTTTCTTCTTCGTGGTCGATTCGGGGTTCGAGGCGCTGGTCAAGTTCCTCCTCAGCCTCGCGACCAAATAAGGGTTCCTAACGTGGCACGCTGGTACATCATCCACGCTTATTCGGGTTTCGAGGGCAAGGTCCGCGACGCGATCATGTCGGAAGCGACCCGCATGGGTCTCGAACAGCTGGTCGAGCAGATCGAGGTCCCGACCGAAACCGTCACCGAGGCGCGCCGCGGCAAGAAGGTGTCGGTCGAACGCAAGTTCATGCCCGGCTACGTCCTGGCCAAGCTGGCAATGAACGACGACGTCTATCACCTGGTCAAGAACACGCCCAAGGTGACTGGCTTCCTCGGCCCCAACGGCAAGCCCCAGGCGATCAGCGACGCCGAAGCCGCGCGCATGCTGAATTCGAAGGAAGAGGCCGCGGCCAACGCGCCGAAGCAGCAGATCAAGGTCGACTACGAGATTGGCGACAGCGTAAAGGTGCTCGACGGCCCGTTCGCGAGCTTCAACGGCATCGTCGAGGAACTCGATTTCGACAAGGCGAAGGTCAAGGTGTCGGTGTCGATCTTCGGCCGCGCCACGCCGGTCGAACTGGACTTCGAGCAGGTCGAGCGAAGCAAATAAGACTTCGCCGACCGACAACGACGCGGAATTTACTTCCGCGTCGCTTTACCGCCTCGCCACCAAATGCGCGCGATATTCGCTGGGCGTTTCCCCCGTCACCAGCTTGAACCGCCGGCTGAAGCTGCTGTGGTCGGCGAACCCGCAGGCATTCGCGATCTCGACGATCGTCGCGTCGCCGGCGAGCAACCGCCGCGCTTCGTCGATGCGGATACGCTGCTGGTAGGTTCGCGGGCTGGTGTTGAGCAGCCGCGCGAATTCGCGTTCGAACCGCGAGACTGATACCCCCGCGCGCTTGGCCAGTGTCCCGCAATCGAGCGGCTTGTCGAAATGTTCACGCATATGCTGCAACGCCATGGCGAAACCGTCGTAACCGCGCTGCGATGCGAACGCCTGGCGCAGGAAGCGCGACACGCCGACGACGCCGACGATCTCTCCCGCTTCGTCGATCAACGGAAACTCGCCGAGCAGCAACCATGTCGGGGCTTGCCGCGACGGCTCGATCAACTCGAACCAGTCGGTGATCGCCTCGCCCGCAAGGACACGGCGTTCCTCCGCCTCGAATCGCGCGGCATGGGCCGGCGGATATATGTCGTGCGGGGTATGCCCGATTAGTTCCCTGCGATGGCGCAGGCCGCACATATCGAGCATCGCCTGGTTGGCCAGGACGTAACGAAGATCCCTGTCCTTCACGAAACAGGGACAGTTCGCCAATCGCCCGAAAACCTGATCGAGCAAGGCAAGGCTGGTTGCCGACGGTGGCATCATGAGCGGAGCTAGGCGGAAAACCGCGATCGCTGCAACGAATTAATGAGCCGACCGCGCGATGTGCCGAAATCGGCGAATATTCTGCGCTGAACGGCAAGACCTACGCGTGCGTCGCGGATAGCATCCACCGCGACGCGAGCGCCTGCTCGGTCGAACACGGTTTCCTTGGTGCCGTCCCGTTGGGGGCTTGGGCAAGCATCGGGGTCTGCCGGGCGGTTGATCCCGCTTGTCCCGGCCGCCGGACGGACGACCCTCTCGTCCGTCCGGCATTGACCGACAATCGTAATGCGATCTTCTCGGCGTCGTTTCGGGCAAAGATGTACGCGGAGCCAATACATCCCGAAATGATACAAGTAATATTAACCAACCCACATCATAGTTAACAAACTATTCATTACGGAAACAATCGAATACCTCCCCCTCTGAGAATCGCAGTTGGCTTTACTTTTTCGCGATCCAACAGGGGTAATAGAGATGAAAGCACAACGTATCATTGGCGCCGTCGGCGTCTTGCTTGCCGGCACGACGGCCGCGACCGGCGCTTCGGCCGCGATCGACATTCACTTCGACGGCGGTCTCGCCACACCAGCGGCTGGCTACACCATCGTCGACACGTTCGACGACGCGACCGGCCTGACCGGCACCAACTTCCAGATCAAGGTGCCGCCCGCCGACGGCAACGGCGCGCCGCCGGCCAATTCGATCCCGTCGGGAACGCCCTATCTGTCGGTTCTCGCCGGCGGTTCGGCGACCTACACCTTCGCAACGCCAGTCTCGTCGTTCCAGTTCGATTGGGGCTCGATCGACGCGTACAACACGCTGACGATCAATGGCACCAGCCAGGCGATCGTCGTCCCCGGCTCGAACTTCATCAATCCGGCCAATGGCGACCAGGGTGCGGACGCGACCAACGGCCGCTTCACCGTGACCGGTACTGAGGGCGAGTTGTTCACCAGCGTGACCTTCTCGTCGACCGGCAATTCGTTCGAGGTCGACAATCTGGCGGTCCGCTCGGCAGTGCCGGAGCCGGCCACCTGGGCGATGATGCTGCTCGGTTTCGGTAGCCTGGGCGTTGCGATCCGCCGCAAGCCAAAGCCGGCGATGCGCATCCGCTACGCCTAAATCCCGCGTCGTTGTTCGGGGGCGAACAGCCGTCGGTCGGGGGGCCGGCGGCTGTTTTGCGTCAAAGGGGCGGATTACTCCGCGTCATCATCCTAACGGACCATCTTCTCTTGTCGCGCGTTATGGGCGCAGGAGATCGGTCATGAAACAAGTCCAGCACAAGCCGTCGGAGGTGAACGCCGTTGAGGGCCAAGTCATCGTCGATGGCCCGGACGGTATCGCCTATGCGATGACGCCGGAAGCCGCGACCCGCACCAGCGCTCGCCTGTTGACCGAAGCGGCGCGCGCGAAGGGCCAAGCCGCTCAACAACACGCCACCGGAGTTAAGCGAGCGCACTAGGATTGCTCGGCTACGTCTACCGCATCGGTTTGCGGAACTTGAAGGCGAACTGGCTCGTGCGGCCGCGGATCGACGCGTTGAATACCGGCACCGTCAACGGGTCGATCGTGTTGATCAGCACACGACTTTCCCCGACGAATTCGAACCCTGCCGCCTTCGCCTGCTTTTTGACCGTTTCCGGATCGATCCGGTGCAGCTTGTCGGTATCGGCCATGCCGCGGCCCGGTGCGCTCATATGGTCGATCACCATGAAAACCCCGCCCGGCTTTAGCATCTTGAACACGGCGCGGGCGAGGCTGTCAGGGCCGGGCGACCCCATGAACGGGTCGGCGTAATCGTGATAGTTTTGCGAGGTCCACACCATGTCGAGCGGTTCGGGCGCGGTCAGGTCGGTGGTCGGCTGCACCGAGGTCACGACATTGGCGAAGGCGGGGGTGGCGGACATAGCGCGCAACGTCGCGACATTGGGTTGCGCGAGCTTCCCGTAAGCTTCCGGCCACACCGCATAGACCCGGCCGCGCGGGCCGACGATCCTGCTGAAGATCCGCGTCCAATAGCCGCTGCCCGGAATCAGGTCGAGCACGCGTTGTCCCGGCTTCACGCCGGCCAACGCGATCAGCGCGGCGGGGTGGCGCCGATCATCGGCGGTCCGATCGGTGCCACGCGCCGGGTCCGCCAACGCGCGCGCCAGCGGCGACGCCGCGCGTTTCGCAGCGGCGCTCCCGGCCGGCGCGGGCATCGCCAGCAAGGCGGGAATGATGATCAGCGAACTAAGGGTCAGGCGTTTAAGATAAAGCATCGCGTCCTCCTGGCGGCGACCGCTGCCTGACACGCCGGGCGAGCGTTCACCGCATAAGGAAGACATAAATTTTTCGTAATGCGCTTGCGTCCGCCCGCCGATCGGCGGCTACATCGCCCGTGTGCGGTCAGCCAACGCCTTCAGTCTACCTGGCGGCGCGGCCAATGCCTAAGTGCTGTTACTTTCGCATGATCGGGTGTGCATCGGCTCCTAATCGAATCCTACGTTGCAACGCGGCGCGACTTCGGTTAGTGGCGCGCGCTTCCAACGCTACAGCAATGGAAATCTGCGGGAGGACGCTTGCGTCCGCTTGGACCGCTAAACTTGGAAAAGAGTGAGACATGGCTAAGAAAATTACCGGCTATATCAAGCTACAGGTGCCGGCCGGCGCCGCCAATCCGTCGCCGCCGATCGGCCCGGCGCTTGGTCAGCGCGGCGTGAACATCATGGAGTTCTGCAAGGCGTTCAACGCCGCGACGGGCGACATGGAGAAGAACGCGCCGATCCCGACCGTCATCACCGTCTATGCGGACCGCTCATTCTCGTTCGAGACGAAGACCCCGCCGGCGTCGTTCCTGATCAAGAAGGCGGCGAACCTGAAGTCGGGCTCGAAGGAGCCGGGCAAGGTTTCCGCGGGCAAGATCAAGCGCAGCGCGCTGACCGCGATCGCCGAGCAGAAGATGAAGGACCTGAACGCCAACGACATGGAAGCGGCGACCCGCATCATCGAAGGCTCCGCCCGCGCGATGGGCCTCGAAGTGGTGGAGGGCTGATAAGATGGCATTCGTTAGCAAGAAGCATAAGGCGCTGACCGTCGACCGCGAGAAGCTCCACGGCGTGGACGAGGCGATCGCCCTCGCCAAGTCGAACGCGACCAGCAAGTTCGACGAAACCATCGAAGTCGCGCTGAACCTGGGCGTCGATCCCCGCCACGCCGACCAGATGGTCCGCGGCGTCGTCACGTTGCCCAAGGGCACCGGCAAGACCGTTCGCGTCGGTGTGTTCGCCAAGGGCGCGAAGGCCGACGAGGCCAAGGCCGCCGGGGCCGACGTGGTCGGTGCGGAAGACCTGATGGAAATCGTTCAGGGCGGTACGATCGACTTCGACCGCTGCATCGCGACCCCCGACATGATGGGCGTCGTCGGTCGCCTCGGTAAGGTGCTGGGTCCGAAGGGCCTGATGCCGAACCCGAAGCTCGGCACCGTGACGATGGACGTCGCGGCAGCCGTGAAGGCGGCCAAGAGCGGCCAGATCGAATATCGCGTCGAAAAGGCCGGGATCATCCATTCGGGCATCGGCAAGGCGTCGTTCCCCGCGGAAGACCTGCGCGCCAACTTCGACGCGCTGCTCGACGCGGTGGTCAAGGCCAAGCCCGCCGGCGCCAAGGGCAAGTATGTCCGCAAGGTCGCCGTCAGCTCGACCATGGGCCCGGGCATCAAGGTCGATACCGCGGAAGTCGCGGGCGCGTAATTGGCCGTCACCCCAGCGCAAGCTGGGGTCTCGTGCGGATCGCGTTACGCCTGAGATCCCAGCTTTCGCTGGGACGACGGGATTGAGGGGCTGGGAGGAAACTCCCGGCCCTTTTGCTTTTACTGGTTTGTGAGATTTGTCCACTAATCAGGTCCCGGGATGCGGGATTTCATAACCTTTGCGGCGCCGGCGCTCATGCTGGGCTTGCTTTATTGCCTCTATCGTGCGGCGACGTTGTTCGCCGCGTGGAAGCCGGCTGCGGCGGTGGTGTGGGCAACCGACTATACCGATGCCGAGCGGCGCGACGACTTCTGGGGGATGGGGACGCTGCGCGGCTGGCGGCTCACCGACGGCGACAATCAGCGGCTGATCGAGGAGACCGTCCATTACCAGGACGAGGATGGCGAGCGCCACGTCGCCGAGATCAAACGCTACGTCCGCGCCGGCTGGCGGCCCGACGGCGTCCACAGGATCTGGTACGACAGCGCCGACCCCGATCGCGCGACCGCGTTCGGGCCGGGTTACTGGCTGATGATCGCCGTCGCGCTAACCTTTGCTCTCGTCACGGTGATGAACGCCGCGATCAAGGTCCATGCCTGAGCGCGCGGCTCAGGCTTCCGCCAACGCCGGATAGTCAGCGCTCAGGCTGAGCTCGCGATCGGCTTCGATCGCCTCCAGCCGTTTGCGATAGAGCGCCGTCGCGGTTTCGTAAGCGAACTTGCCCAGCACCAACTGACGCGGCGGGCGCTCGCGGCTGACCGCCTCGATCATCGCCTCGCCTGCGCGCACCGGGTCGCCCGGCTGCTGCCCCGAATAGCCGCTGGTCGTTTCCATCCGCGCTTGCGCCGTCTCGGCATAGTCGGCGATCTTGCTCTGAGTCTGGTGGAGTGAACGCCCCGCCCAATCTGTGCGGAACGGCCCCGGCTCAACGCAGGTGACGGAGATACCGAGCGGCTGGACTTCGGCCCGGAGCGATTCAGAGAAGCCTTCGACCGCATGCTTGGTCGCCGAATAATAGCCCGACGACGCAAACCCGGTCAGCCCGCCGACCGAGGTGATATTGACGATATTACCGCTCTTCTGCGCGCGCATGACGGGCAGCACCGCGCGCGTCATCGCGAACAGGCCGAACACGTTGGCCTCGAACTGGTCGCGGATTTCCTTGTCCTCGCCTTCTTCGACCGAGGTCTGGTAGCCATAGCCGGCATTGTTCACGAGCACGTCGATCCGCCCGAACCGCTCGGTCGCGGCCTTTACCGCCGCGTCGATCTGCGCCTGATCGGCGACATCGAGATCGACCGCCAGCGCGCGATCGGGCGCCAGCTCGACGATGTCGGCGACACGGTCCTTGCCGCGCGCGGTCGCGACCACGCGCCAGCCGCGATCGAGCACCAGCTTGGCAAGCTCGCGCCCGAACCCGGTCGAGCAACCGGTGATGAACCAGACGGAATCGGCGGGGATCGTCATGCGGGCACCTTTATGTTGGGATTGCATCGGGGAGATGGGGAGAACGTTCCGAGGCGGCAAGCTTTCCAAACTGACGAATTTGGCGTAGGGGCGCGGCAATCCCTATTTTCATCGCCTGACGCGCTCCGGTCGCCGTGCCGGGGCCGTGGCCTCCTATTTCGAGATACTCTTTGCCCTTTTCGCAACTTCTTCCCGTCCTGTCCGAGGCGTTGACCGCCAAGGGCTATACCGCCCTCACGCCCGTGCAGGCGCAGGTCAGCGAGCCGACCGCGCGAGGCCGCGACCTGCTCGTCTCCGCCCAGACCGGTACCGGCAAGACCGTCGCCTTCGGACTCGTCATGGCGAACGAGCTGTTCGACGACGGCCGCCTGCCCCAGGCCGGCGCGCCGATGGCGCTGGTGATCGCGCCGACCCGCGAACTCGCGCTGCAGGTCGCGAAGGAATTGTCGTGGCTCTACGCCAAGGCCGGCGCCCGCATCGCGACTTGCGTCGGCGGGATGGACGCCAGCCGCGAACGCCGCGCGCTTAGCCACGGCGCGCATATCGTCGTCGGCACGCCGGGCCGCCTGAAGGATCATAGCGAGCGCGGCGCACTCGACCTGTCGACGCTCAAGGTCGCGGTGCTCGACGAGGCCGACGAGATGCTCGACATGGGCTTTCGCGAAGACCTCGAGGCGTTGCTGGACGCGACGCCGCGCGACCGCCGCACCTTGCTGTTCTCGGCGACGATGCCGCGCCAGATCGTCGCGCTGGCGAAGAAATATCAGAACGACGCGCTGCGCATCTCGACCGTCGGCGAGGATCGCGGCCATGGCGACATCGCGTATCAGGCTATCGCGGTCAGCCCCTCGGACATCGAACACGCCGTCATCAACCTGCTACGCTTCCACGAGGCGGAGACGGCGATGCTGTTCTGCGCGACGCGCGACAATGTCCGTCACCTCCATGCCAGCCTGGTCGAGCGCGGATTCGCCGCGGTCGCGCTGTCGGGCGAGCATTCGCAGAGCGAACGCAACCATGCGCTCCAGGCGCTGCGCGATCGCCGCGCGCGCGTCTGCGTCGCAACCGACGTCGCCGCGCGCGGGATCGACCTGCCGACGCTGAGCCTGGTCGTGCACGTCGAGCTGCCGCGCGATGCGGAGACGTTGCAGCACCGTTCGGGCCGTACCGGCCGCGCGGGCAAGAAGGGCACCGCCGTCCTGATCGTTCCCTTCCCGCGCCGCCGCCGGGTCGAGATGATGCTGAAGGGCGCACGGATCGACTTCAGCTGGGTGCCGGTGCCGACGCCTGAGGACATTCGCGCCAAGGACCGCGAGCGGATGCTGGAGGCGATGCTGGCCGAGATCGAGGTCGACGACGACGATCGCGCGCTCGCCGCCGAACTGATGGCGAAGAAGTCGCCCGAGGATATCGCCGCCGCTTTGGTCCACGCCCACCGCGCGTCGATGCCGCAACCCGAGGAATTGCTGGCGTCGTCGCCGAACCCGAACCTCGCGCCCGATAAGCAGCATCATCGCCCCGGCTTCGACGACACCGTGTGGTTCGTCATGAACGTCGGGCGGCGCCAGAATGCCGACCCGCGTTGGCTGCTGCCGCTGATCTGCCGCCGCGGCGGGATCACCAAGAACGAGGTCGGTGCGATCCGCATCCAGGCCAACGAGACCGGTTTCCAAATCCCGCGCGCGATCGCCAACCGCTTCGCGGCCTCGGTTATCAAGACCGCCGGGCAGGACGGCGAGGACGATAGCGGCATCCGCATCCAGCCGGTCGACGGCCCCGGCACCGCGCCCGCCGCCCCCGCCCGCGCCAAGCTCCACCGCGCCGCGCCGACCGGCAACGACCAGCGCCCGCCCGCCCCGCGCCGCGATGGCCCGCCACCTATCCGTCACAAGGGCAAGCCGTTCCGCAAGGGCCCGGCCGGCAAGGGCGCACCGCGCCGGCCGTGATCTCGATGCGCCTAAAAATCCGTTCGTGCTGAGCTTGTCGAAGCACGTGCCAGGAACACGCCCTTCGACAAGCTCAGGGCGAACGGTGACTGGTGGAGCCGCCGATGGCTAGCCGCCGCATCCTGGTCGATGCCGACGCCTGCCCGGTCAAGGACGAGATCTACAAGGTCGCGTGGCGGCTCGAGGTGCCGGTCACCATCGTGAGCAACTCGCCGATCCGCATCCCCGCGCACCCGCTGATCGACCGCGTCGTGGTGAGCGACGGGTTCGACGCCGCCGACGACTGGATCGCCGAGCGCGCCGCGCCGGGCGCGGTGGTGGTGACGGCGGACATCTTGCTCGCCGATCGCTGCCTGAAGGCGGGTGCTGCGGTGTTGGCGCCCACCGGCAAGCCGTTCACGACGAGCTCGATCGGTGCCGCCATCGCAACCCGCGCGATCATGGCCGATCTACGCGCGGGTGGCGACCAGCTCGGCGGGCCGGCCGCGTTCTCGAAGACCGATCGCTCTCGCTTCCTGCAGGCGCTCGACACCATGCTGGTGAAGCTCGCCTAAATCTCGACGTCACCCCGGCCCTGTGCCGGGTTCTGCCAAGCAACCGGCGACGGATCGCGCCTCTTTCCCCGACACCGCCTGTCGAGGCGCAGACCCCGGCACAAAGCCGGGGTGACGGTTCGGTTATTGCGGCCCGTCCTCCCGCTCGCATGCGCCCTCCAACGTCAGGATATATTGCGTGATCAGCGCGACGCCTTCCTTGTGCGTCAGCGAACGGCCGAGTTCGGGCATCATCTCGCCGGGATCGGTGCTGGCCATACGATAGGCGATGATCGAAGTTTCGGGATGGCCCGGCACGATGTCGAACGGCCGGTTGCCCGTCCCGCGTCCGGCTGCAACCGGCGGTTTGCACGTGCCGAGCAGCCGCGGGTCCATCGTCGCCGCGTCGAGCCACAAACCCGACGTCCGCGCCGCGCCGGTGGCGTTGTGGCAATGGCTGCAATTGATATCGAGATACGCGCGGGCTCGGGCGGCGGGATCGACCTTGGCATCCTCCCAGTTGGCATTCTGCGGGACGCCACTTCCCGGCGCGCCCTTGAGATAGCCCATCGCGACCAGCCGCTGGAGCTGGTTGATTTCCCCGCCCTCCCCCGGAAACGCGCGGTTGAGGTGTCGCGCCTTGAGCCCGATCGGCATGACTTTGCGGTCTCGGAAATCCTGGACGTGGCACCCAGCGCACTGATTCTGGTTGGGGACCGAATAGGTGAAATCGGTCCGCGCTGCGCCATCGACGAAGGTCAGTGGAACATCGGCGCCGGTGCGTTCGAGCGTCGCGTCGGTTCCTTCCGTGTTCCAGACATAGGGGAACGCGACCCACCCTTCCGCGCGGCGGACCAGCAACCGCGTCTCGATCAGCCGGACATGCTTGAGGTCGAGGCCAGCGACGCCGTTCTGGTAGCTCGCCGGGGTCATCTTCACGACCGCCTTGCTTGTCTGCGGCGACGCAGCGTCGGCGGGCGTCGTGTAATAGAAGGTCTTCGTAACGATCGTACCGACCGGGAAGTCGAACGACTTTGCCGGATCGTATGTCGCCGCGACGCCCTTCGGCATCCACACCGTGCGCCACTTCTGCGCATAGTCGCTGAACAGCGGGCTGTTGAGCTCGTACGTGACCATGCCGGCATGCGGCGCGATCCGCCCGTTGGCGACGGTGAACAGCCCCCAATCGGACAGCTTCTCCGGATTGCCGTCGGCGATGAACGTCACGCTCGCGCGCTGGTGGAGGCATCCCGCGACAAACAGGATCGCCGCGAGCAGCCCGATGAGACGACTCGTCACTTTTCCTTGGTCATGCCGTCGGGCAGCTTGATTTCAGGCAGTCGCGTGGGTGGGGCGCAACCCACCGACGTATCGATCTTGGCGCCGGCAAATTTATGCGGTCCGTCGGCGTTGAGCAGCTTCGCATCGCCGTTCTGGACGCAAATCCCGGCGTTCGGCACCTTGGGATCGACGAACCCGTCCCACAGCACTGCCGGCAACGCGCCGCCGGCCAGCGCCTTCAGCGGCGCGTATTTGGTTCCCGGATCGGTCCCGCCCCCGGTGAAGCGATTACCGGTCACGTAGATATTCTGCGGGAACGGATCGTACGCCGCGGCCACACCCTTCTTGGTATCGAACCCCGTCGAGTAATAGCTTGAGATGATGACGTTCGCGGTCTGGTTGTCGGCGATGTCGTTGTCGAAGATTTCGACTTCGTCGTTGGAGTTGACGATCACGCCCGACCCCGGCGGCACCGAACTGACGGCGCTGCCCGCCGCGCCGAAATTGGCGTGGTTGTTGGCGGTGACCTTGTTCTTGAACACGCGCGTCTTGCTGCCCGGGACCGGCAAATTGGGCATGTTGAACACCAGGATGCCGCCGGTATTGCCCGTCGCGGTGTTGCCGTACACATCAGCGCCGGTCGAATTCTCGATCTCGATCCCCGCGACGTTCCCTTCGGCGCGATTGTTGCGGACGATGATGTTGGTCGACTGCCCGACATAGATGCCGGCATCCGACGCTCCCTTCACGACGCTGCCTTCGATCAGTACGTTGGTGACCTGCACCGGGTACAGGCCATAGGCACCGTTCGACGTCTTGCCGCCCCCGGTCCATTCGGCGCGGACGCGGCGGATCACGGTGTTCTTCACGCCGTTGACCTTGAGCGCGTCGCCCTTGGTATCCTCGAGCGCCAGATCCTGCAGCGTGAAGTCGTCACCGGTGACCAGCATCCCCTCGGCGCCAGAGGTCTGACGGGCGAACGATAGAATGGTCTTGTCCATCCCCGCGCCCTTCACCGTGACGCCGTCCGCGGTCAGGCTGAGACTGCGCGTGAGCTTATACTTGCCGGCCGGGATGGTGACGACGTCGCCGGGCTTCGCGTCGAGGAGCTTTTGCTGCAGGTTCTTCTCGAAGTCGGGATCGATCGTGAAGCCGTTGGCATCGGTCTTCGCCCCGCCGCACCCGCCGAGCAGCGCCAACACGGCACTCGCCGCCAGCAATCCCGTCCGCGTCATCGCCCTCTCCTCGTTATTTACATCGGTGATAGCAACGGTCGATGCAGGGCGAAAGCTTGACTTCGCACGCTATCCCGCTATTGGCGCCGCTCGCCTGGGTTCGCTCAGGCACCGTCCGAGACAGCAAGTGCGCAGTTTCTGCGCTTAATTTCTTGCCGAGGCGGGGACAGGATATTCGCCGGTTCGCCGGCCCGTCGTGCTTTTTCGCGCGGCATCCCATTCCCCATCGTTGGACTTGTGAACCGGACGTACGGCGCTGTTGCCGTGCGTTCAAAACGTGGAGAATGGCATGGATCGTGCTCAAAAGGCCGCGGCCGTCGCCGATCTCAAGCAGACCTTCTCCGAGGTTGGCGTGGTGGTCATCACCCGCAACCTCGGCCTGACCGTCGCACAGTCGACGCAGCTCAGGACGAAGATGCGTGAGGCCGGTGCGACCTATAAGGTCTCGAAGAACAAGCTTGCCAAGATCGCGCTCGATGGCACCGACTATCTCTCGCTGGGCGACATGCTCACGGGTCCGGTCGGTCTCGCCACTTCCATCGACCCGGTCGCCGCCGCCAAGGTGGTGGTCGACTTCGCCAAGACGAACGACAAGCTCGAAATCGTCGGCGGCGCGATGGGCGCGACGGCTCTCAACCCCGAAGGCGTGAAGGCTCTGGCCACCATGCCGTCGCTGGATGAACTGCGTGCGAAGATCGTCGGCCTGATTCAGGCACCGGCGCAGAAGCTCGCCAGCATCACCCAGGCGCCGGCCGGTCAGCTGGCTCGCGTGTTTGGTGCCTATGGGGCCAAGGAAGCAGCTTGACGGCCCCTCGGCCGTCATCCCCGCGAAAGCGGGGATCTCGGGCCGCTGGGCATCACCTCATGAGACCCCAGCTTTCGCTGGGGTGACGAATTGGAAGAACGGAGAATATCATGGCAGACCTGAACAAGCTGGTTGATCAGCTGAGCGAACTGACCGTCCTCGAGGCGGCTGAGCTTTCGAAGCTCCTCGAAGAGAAGTGGGGCGTTTCGGCCGCCGCTGCGGTTGCGGTTGCAGCCCCGGCCGCTGGCGGTGGCGCCGGCGGCGCCGCCGCTGAAGAAGCCAAGGACGAGTTCGACGTGATCCTGACCGGCGACGGTGGCAAGAAGATCAACGTCATCAAGGAAGTCCGCGCGATCACCGGTCTCGGCCTGACCGAAGCCAAGACGCTCGTTGAATCGGCTCCGAAGGCCGTCAAGGAAGGCGTCAACAAGGACGAAGCCGAGAAGATCAAGAAGCAGCTTGAAGAAGCCGGCGCGACCGTCGAGCTGAAGTAAGCCGCAGTGGGCGAGACGATTTAGCGCAAGCTGGATCGCACGCTCGCAAGGCCGGCCGGCGCTGGTATCGCCAGCGTCCGACGTCATGGGATTTACGCCCATGACGGCAAAGCCAAGATAAAGGGCAGTCCCGGCAACGGGGCTGCCTTTTTTATCCCCAAACCGCCCCTAAGCCCCGGACTTGGGGATACAATTCACATGACAGGCGAAACCGTCCGGCAACCGCTGGGCTACATACCCGCGATCGACGGCCTGCGTGCGCTCGCGGTGCTGTCGGTGGTCGCCTATCACCTCCACCCCGGCATGCTCCCGGGCGGCTTTTCCGGCGTCGATATCTTCTTCGCGATCTCGGGCTTCGTCGTGACCGGATCGATGATGGGCAAAAGTTTCGACCGCCTGCCCGCGATGCTCTCCTATTTCTATGCGCGCCGCCTCGTCCGGATTATGCCGGCACTGCTCGCGATGCTTCTCGTTGCGATCCTGGTGAACCAGATGCTGGTCCCGGAGGCGTGGCTGAGCCGCGCGGTGCCGCAGACTGCGCGCTTCGCGTTCTTCGGCCTGTCCAATATCATCCTCGCGACCGACACCGACGGCTATTTCGGCGTGCAGGCCGGGTTCAACCCGTTCACGCACACCTGGTCGCTGGGCGTGGAGGAGCAATTCTACCTCTTCTTCCCGCTGCTGCTGTTCTGGCATCAGAAACTCGACAGCGCGAAACTCGATACGGGCCGCGCGGTTCGGCTGATCGGCTGGGTGAGCGCGGCGTCGTTCGTGCTGTGCGGCGTGCTGACCTGGGTCGAGCGGAAATATGCGTTCTACCTGATCGTCGGGCGATTTTGGGAACTCGGACTTGGCATGATCCTGTGCCTGACGATGCCGCGCTGGCGACCCGTGCTGGCTGCATGGCCGGCGGCGCGGCGACGCGTGCTGGCGGCGGCGAGCGTCGTCGCGGTCGTGGCGGCGCTTGCCCTGCCCGACCGCGGGGGTTTCCCGTTTCCGCTCGCGATCCTGCCGGTGATCGGCACGATCGGGTTGATCGCCAGCGTCGTTGCGGCACCCGACGCGCCCATCACCCGGGCGTTTGCAAGCGCCGGTCCGGTCGCGATCGGGCGGCTCTCATACTCGTTATACCTCTGGCATTGGCCGGTGTTCGTGATGTTTCGCTGGACGGTCGGACTCGACACGCTGCCGCATCAACTAGCCGCGTCGGCGCTCGCATTATTGCTCGCGGCTGCGTCTTACTTCCTCGTCGAGCAGCCGTTCCGCCGTCGTGGAAAGGCTGCGAAATATCCGCCGCGCAGGGTCGTCGGGCGGATGACAATCGGCACGCTGGCCTGCGCGCTGCTAGGTTTCGTCATGCTGGCGCGCACCGATGCGTTAGCGATCGGCGTCACCCGCGATCATTCGACCTGGT
Organism: Sphingomonas panacisoli; assembly: GCF_007859635.1. NCBI lineage: Bacteria > Pseudomonadati > Pseudomonadota > Alphaproteobacteria > Sphingomonadales > Sphingomonadaceae > Sphingomonas > Sphingomonas panacisoli. The sequence goes on from NZ_CP042306.1 coordinate 2,263,673, forward strand.
ATGCCGACGCACGCCATACGCTGGATCCGGCGCTCTCGCATTGCGCCGTCGCGACCGACCGAGTCAGGCGCGGCGGCGGCGATACGGATCGCTGGACGCCGAGCGATTGCACGACGCGTCCGGCGGGGTTCCGCGTCTTCGCGATCGGGGATTCGCACAGCACTGCCTATGCCCCGAACTATCGCCAGCTCGCCGCCGAGCTTGGCGTGCCCGTCGCGAGCTATTTTCGCCCCGGCTGCCCCTTCCTCCGCCTGATCCAGCCGATGGATGTCCGCCGCCGCTGCGCCGACTTCTATCGCGCGTTCTTCGATGATCTGCGTACTCAAGGCCGACCCGGTGATGTGGTGTTCCTGCCTGGCCTGCGGATCACGCGGCTGATCAATCAGTTCGGCCACGAGAAGGTCCATGATTCGCCGGTGGACAATTCCTTGTCCAACGTGGCGATCGCCGAGGCTCAGGATACGCTCGCGCGCTTGCAGACGGCGGGATTCAGGATCGTGATCGAGGCGCCCAAGCCGATCTTTCCCGCGCCACCGTTCCGCTGTTCCGATTGGTACGATCGCGCCAACCCGATCTGCGTCGGCGGCCTGACGATCGCGCGCGATCGTCCCTTGGTCATGCGCCGCCACGTCGTCGATGCCATGACCGCGCTGGCACGCCGCTATCCCGCCCTGAGCGTGTGGGATCCCTTCCCGATCTTGTGCCCGGATGACCCGTGCCGCGCGATCGACGCAACGGGCCGCCCGCTCTTCTTCGACGGGGACCATTTGAGCGGGCACGGCAACGATATGGTCTATCCCGCGATGCGCGACGCGATCCTGAACGCGCGACTTTAGTCCAGGAACCCGACGAACACCGTCGCTTCCTCGACCGACTTGCGCGTCGAGACGACCGCGTTCGCCGGGAAATCGTCGTCGGGCCAGCCGAGCGCTATGCTCTTCATGATGACCTGATCGTCGGCGATCCCGGCATGTTCGCGCACCACCGGCGACTGCATGATCCCCTGGCTGTTGATCACCGCGCCCAGCCCGCGCGACCAGGCCGCGTTGACCAAAGCCGTCGCGACGGCGCCGCAATCGAACGGCGTATCGTCGCTGCCGTCGAGCACGCGATCGTAGGTCACGATGACGCAGACCGGTGCGTCGAACTGGCGAAAGCCGCGCAACACCCAGTCCTGCCGCCGCTCGGCATCCTCGCGGGCGATACCCATCGCTGCGAAGAGTTGTTTCGCAACGCCGATCTGGCGGTCGCGATGCTGGTCGGCGAACGGCTGGCCGGTGCGGAACTCGCGCGATTGCGGAACGCCCGCGACCATGCGTTCGGTATTGCCCGCACGGATGCGATCAAGCGGCTCGCCGGTCACGACGGTGAAATTCCACGGCTGCGTGTTCATCGACGACGGCGCGCGCATCGCGAGGCCGATGATCTCCTCGATCAGTGCGCGGGGAACGGGATCGGGCTTGTAGCCGCGGATACTCCGGCGACCGAGCACCACCTCGTCATAGCTCTTGTCCGTCACGCGACCTTCCGCTCGGCAACTTCGGGATGCATGTGCGGGCCGGCGTCGAGGCGGAAGGGCGTCATCTTGGCTCCCTCTCCGCGATCGATTCCGATCATGTGCGCGGCGGTGGCGACACCCGGCGCCCCGACATTCTCGCCCCAGCGATAATCGGCCTTCATCGCCAGCACGGGCACGAACCACGGCTTGCCGTCGATCGTCATCACGTTGATCTGCTCGCGCGCCAGCATCGCCATGCCCGACAGGTCGATCTCCTGGTCGGGCGCGAGGTCGAATGGCGCCACCACCGGTTGCTCGATCGGCGTGGCGAAGATCATCTGCAGATCCTGCGCCTGGCGCGCACTCGCGCTCAGCATGTACATGGCGAAGCGAATGTCGCGCGCGGCCACTGTACCTGTGTTGCGGACGACGACGCGATAGTCGACCGCCGCGCCCATCAGATTGGTGCCGGCGCGTTTGGGGATCAGGTTGATCTCCAGTCGAGGCTGGGGCTCGTCGGTAAACTGGCGCCGCACGGGAATATCGGCAGCGCCTTCCGGCGTCGCGGCCGGCGCAGGCGGCGCGACGGCGGGCTGCGCCACGATCGGCTCGGCGATTTCCTCTTCGCGGACGCTGCGGCGCCGGCCGAGCAGGAAACCGCCGAAAGCGACGAGCGCCAGTGCGGCTGCACCGATCGCAACAAGCAGACCGGTCGATATGCCGCCCGAGGGCTGGTCGGCGGTTGCCGGTACCGAGGCGGTTGGCTCAGGCGTGGGGCTCGCGACCGGGATCGGTGCAGGCGTCGTATCGGAGACCGCCGTCGCGCTCGTCGGTGCCGAGGTCGGGGTCGGTGACGGCGTGCGCATCGGCTGACCGGTAGCTTCGGCAGGCCGACGCGCCGGCGTCGCGGTTGGCGCTGGCGTCCGAGCCGGGGGCTGCGTCGCTGCAGCACTGGGCGCCGGCGTCGGAGTCGCGACGACGATCGGCGCTGCCGGCGTGGGGCTCGGGCGGTTGAGCGGTGCGATGACCGGACCCGATGTCGGGGTCGGGCGCGGGCTGGGACGGGTCGAGGGCGGCAGGCTGAAGCGGTCGAGGCTCGGATCGGTCTGCGGTCCGCTCGGCGTCGTCTGCGCGACGGCCAGCGCGGGCAGCATCGCCGCCCCCGCGAGCCACGCGCTCGCACGCTTCCAAACCCCGAACCCCGTCATTCCGACCACGCTAGACACTTCTACCTGAACCGCCGCCAAACGCGGGCGGCGCGTTCCCCTAGCGCATCAGTTGCGGCGGGGCGAGCGGCACGACCGGCAGCCGCACCTGGCTCGGCGTCTTTCCGCCACGCATGATCGTCACCGTCGCCTTCTGATAGTCCGATTTCTTCGCGAAGAAGATGTTCGGAACGTACTTCTGCGGATTTCGGTCGTAGAGCGGGAACAGACTCGACTGGACCTGAATCATGATGCGGTGGCCGGGCTGGAACACGTGGTTCACCGTCGGCAGGCGGAACTTATATTCCTGCACCTGGTTGGCCGGTATCGGCGACGGGTTGCTGAAGCTCTGGCGATAGCGGCCGCGGAAAATGTCGAGGCTGATCGCGAGCTGATATCCGCCCATCTTCGGATCGCTCGCATATTCGCTGGGATACACGTCGATCACTTTGACCACGAAGTCACCGTCCGTGCCCGTCGTCTTGGCGAACAGATCGGCGATCGGCGCGCCCGATACGCGGACGGCCTTGGTTAGCACCGGCGTCGAATAGGTCATCACGTCGGGACGCCCATCGTAGGAACGTTGATCCTGGACCAGCCAGTCGCCCCAGCGCCCGTCGTTGAAATTGACCGGGCGCGGCAGATGCGGGACTGGCTTGGCGGGGTCGGAGACATAGCTGTCGCCGCCCGCCGACTGGCCGTCGAAGCCCAGCCCGCCATCAGCGCCGAGATAGAGCGGCGTCAGCGGCGACGGACACCCCTTGTCGCACGCCAGCGGCCATTCGCTGAAACGGTCCCAATGGTTCTCGCCGGTATTGTAGATCGTCGCCGCGGGCGGGGTCACCGCCGGGCCGTCCTTCAGATATTGGTTGAAGAACGGAATGATCATGTCCTCGCGATATTGCATCGCGGTGTCGCCGTTCCACTTGAACACGCCGAGTTCGGACCCGACACGGTTGATCTGGCTGTGCCGCCATGGACCCATGACGATGAAATTGTTGCCGGTCTTGCCGACGCTCTTCAGCGCTTCATAGGTGTGGATCGCGCCCCACATATCCTCCTGATCCCACAGACCCTGCTCCCAGATCGTCGGAACGTTGGACGGATTCTTCTTGATCAGCTCGTCGAGCGCCTGGCCCGACCAGAAGCCGTCATAGGCGGGGTGCGCCGAAAAGCGGTTCCAGAACGGCAACTGGTCGTAGCCCGACTTCTTCGCCCAATCGCCCGCCGATCCAACGTCGCGGAAATTGTCGTAATCGTCATAGCCGCCGGTCGGCGGCGCCTTGCCCTCGGCCTTGTAGCCGGTCTGCGCGCCGAGCCAGGCGATGTTGGCGAGACGGAAAGCGCCGTAGTGGAACCAGTCGTCGCCCATCCAGCCGTCGATCATCGGGCTCTGGGGTGCCGCGACCTTGAGCGCGGGGTGCGGTTTCAACAGCGCCATGACGACGGTGAAGCCCTCGTAGGACGACCCGATCATCCCGACCTTGCCGTTCGATTCGGGCAGGTTCGCCTTGTTCACCAGCCAGTCGATCGTGTCGTAGGCGTCGGTCGTGTGATCGACCTTGGTGTCATTGAGCGGGCCGATCACCGGCCGCGTCACGACATAACCACCTTCAGACTTATACTTGCCGCGGATGTCCTGATAGACGCGGATGTAGCCGTTGCGGACGAATCCTTCGTCGGCGAGCGGCAGGCGATTGATCATCGTCGGCGAGTCGGCCCGCTTGGCGCGGGCGTCGGCATGGTACGGCGTGCGAGTCAGCACGATCGGCGCGTTGGTCGCGCCCTTAGGAATGACAATGACGGTATGGAGCTTGACCCCGTCGCGCATCGGGATCTCGACTTCGCGGGTGACGTAGTCGGCGGCGGGATCGACCGGCGGGCTGAACTTTGCGGGAACGTCGTTGCCGTTCGGCGGCCACACCTGCGTTTCTTGCGCGATCGCGGGGGTGAGGACGAGGGCGACGAGTGGCAGCAACGCCAGCTTCTTGATCATGCCGATGCGACTCCTTGGGGAAGCGATGCGGCGTCGTAGGACGCTACGGCAATGCGATCAACGCCGCATGCGAAACGCCCGCCCCGCAAGGTGCGGGACGGGCGCTTGCGTGCCTGATGGGAGCGATATCAGGCGTGCTGGGGTTCGCCGTGGAGTTCGGCCCCGACATTGTCGAACATCGACGCACGGCTCAGTTCGATCGGGTCGAGTCCCTCGCCTTCCTCCGGCGTCACGCCGATCTCGAACGAGGCCGAGGTGCGGCCTTCGGTACCGTCAGCCAGCGTGTAGCGGGCATCGGCAACGACGATTGGGCGGAACGAGGCGGGCAGATCTTCGCCCATCTCCGACTTCAGCAAAGCGAGCGTCGCGTCGATGCGCTTGCCCTCACCCGGCTCGATCGTGACCGGATCGGTCGTAGCGTCGGCCGGCGGCTGGACGAGCAGACGCTCCATCTCCGACCCGTTCGGATCGCTCGACAGCAGGAAGGTCGAGATGCGGACGTCCTTGGCGGACACCGACCCGGCGTTACCGACGGTCAGTTCGATCTCGACCAGCGCCTCATCGACATTGGTACCGGCGCGGACCGGGCGCATCGCGAACTCGAGCCAAGGGCGCTCGGCGACCGGTGCGGTACCCGCGGTCAGTTCGGCGACGTCGTCCGCTTCCGGCTCGACGATATGGACTTCGTCGGGCGCCACGGCGATCGGCTCGATCGCGCCGACGCTCTCCGCGCGGCGGAGGAATTCCGGCTCCTTGCGCGGCGCGACATTGGCGACGGGCATCGGCTCGGCAACCGGCGCGACCGCGACGGGTTCGACATAGGCCGGCTCGACATACGCCTCCTCGACATAGGGCTCGTCATAATATTCCTCTTCGACGCGGCGGCGACGCAGGGCGAAAACTCCGATCGCCAGGATCGCGAGCGCGGCGAGGCCGCCACCAATCCACGCCCAGAGCGGCACGCCGGTGCTGGTCCGCGTCGTCGCGGAATCCGTCGCGGCCGTCGATTCGGCCGGAGCGCTAGCGACCGGCGCAGCCGCCGGAGCCGCCGTTTCAGGCTGAGCGGGCGTTACGGACTTCGGCTCAGGTGCTGCGGCAACAGGAGCGGGAGCTGGCTCGGGGGCCGGCGCAGCGCGGACCGGCGCCGGACGCGCCGTCGTCGTACGTGTCGCGGTCCGCGTGGTCGTCGTGCGCGTGACGGCACGCGGCGCCGGCGCAGCGGCCGGTTCGGCTGCGGGAGCAGCCGCCTCGGGCGGCGTATCCGGCACGGTGCGCACGACCGGCGGCGGCGGCACGGTGGCCGATTGCGGCGGGGTCACGACGACCGGCGGTGCGGCCTGCGTGTCCTGAGCAAATGCAGGGGTTGCGATGAACGCGGTGGCGCACAGAAGCGGCGCGACGGCGTGGGCGAAGCGGGGGGCGAATTGCGTTTTCATGACGCTGCCATAATGATGGGAACCCGAGTCTGGTTCCGCGTCGCTTCACCTCGATTTTCACAACGATCGCCGACAAAAAACGCCACTCGATTGATTCATAACGGAAAAACCACATCAATTTTTCGTTGACTTTTTTGCAGATTCGCCTTGGACCGGGTTTGACACTTTCCAACACGCCCCCTATATCCCGCCCTCCACCACAGCTCTTCGGGAAATGACGCGGCGTCGCGCACCGTGTCGATCGTATTGAAGACTGTCGGTTCACACGACGCCAAGAAGCTGCACGTCCACTTTCGAAATCGAGAGTTCGGATGAGCGGCTTTTTTGCGTCGTGGCGTGCCTGGTCCCGGGGTTCCGGGGCACGAATTCTAGGCTAACCCAGTCAGTTTTTTAAGGGCGAAATCTCACATGGCGACCAAGGCGATCGAAGGCGGCACCGCGAAGCGGCGCATCCGCAAGGTATTCGGCAACATCCACGAAGTGGTGCAGATGCCGAACCTGATCGAGGTTCAGCGCGAATCCTACGAACAGTTCCTGCGTTCCGATCCGTCGATCGGCTACGTCTCGGGTCTCGAAAAGACGCTGCGCAGCGTGTTCCCCATCCGCGACTTCGCCGGAACCGCCGAGCTCGACTTCGTGAACTACGAACTCGAACCGCCGAAGTTCGACACCGACGAATGCCGCCAGCGCGGCATCACCTACGCCGCCCCGATGCGCGTTACCTTGCGCCTGATCGTGTTCGAAGTGGATCCGGATACGGAAGCCCGCTCGGTGCTCGATATCAAGGAGCAGGACGTCTACATGGGCGACATGCCGCTCATGACGCAGAACGGCACCTTCATCATCAACGGCACCGAGCGCGTCATCGTGTCGCAGATGCACCGTTCGCCGGGTGTGCTGTTCGACCATGATCGCGGCAAGACCCACGCCAGCGGCAAGTATCTCTTCGCAGCGCGCGTGATCCCGTATCGCGGCTCGTGGCTCGATTTCGAGTTCGACGCCAAGGACATCGTCAACGTCCGTATCGACCGCAAGCGCAAGCTGCCGGTCACGGCTTTGCTCTATGCGCTCGGCCTGAACTCGGAAGAAATCCTCAATCAGTTCTACAACCGCGTGACCTATGTCCGCGGCCAGGGCGGTTGGCAGATCCCGTTCGCGGTCGAGAACTGGCGCGGCCAGAAGCCGCTGTTCGACATCGTCGACGCCAAGTCGGGCGAAGTGATCTTCCCGGCCGGCCAGAAGGTCAGCCCGCGCGCCGCTAACAAGGCGGCAAAGGACGGTCTCGAGACGCTGCTGATCCCGACCGAAGAAATCTTCGGCCGCTACAGCGCCTATGACCTGATCAACGAAAAGACCGGCGAGATCTATATCGAGGCGGGCGACGAGGTGTCGGCCGAGAATCTCGAAAAGCTCGACAAGGCGGGCATCGACCGCATCGAACTACTCGACATCGATCACGTCACGACGGGTCCGTGGATCCGCAACACGCTGAAGGCCGACAAGGCCGAGGAACGCGAGCAGGCGCTGAGCGACATCTATCGCGTGATGCGCCCCGGCGAACCGCCGACGCTCGAAACCGCGGAATCGCTGTTTGCCGGCCTATTCTTCGATCCGGAGCGCTACGATCTGTCGGCCGTGGGTCGCGTCAAGCTCAACATGCGCCTCGACCTCGACGCCGAGGACACCGTCACGACGCTCCGCACCGAGGATATCCTCGCGGTGGTCAAGACCCTGGTCGACCTGAAGGACGGCAAGGGCGAGATCGACGACATCGACAATCTCGGCAACCGCCGCGTGCGTTCGGTGGGAGAGCTGCTCGAGAACCAGTATCGCGTGGGCCTGCTCCGCATGGAGCGCGCCGTGAAGGAGCGCATGTCGTCGGTCGATGTATCGACCGTCATGCCGAACGACCTGATCAACGCGAAGCCCGCGGTCGCCGCGGTGCGCGAGTTCTTCGGCTCGTCGCAGTTGTCGCAGTTCATGGACCAGACCAACCCGCTGTCCGAAGTGACGCACAAGCGTCGCGTCTCGGCGCTTGGGCCAGGCGGTCTGACGCGTGAGCGCGCGGGCTTCGAAGTCCGCGACGTCCACCCGACCCACTATGGCCGCATCTGCCCGATCGAAACGCCGGAAGGCCCGAACATCGGTCTGATCAACTCGCTCGCGAGCTTCAGCCGCGTCAACAAGTACGGCTTCATCGAAACGCCGTACCGCCGCGTGGTCGATCACAAGGTGACCGACGAAGTCGTCTATCTGTCGGCGATGGAAGAGGCCAAGCACACGATCGCGCAGGCCAATGCCGAGCTGAGCAAGGATCGCCAGTTCACCGAGGAACTGGTGTCCTCGCGTCAGGCAGGCGAATTCCTGATGGCGCTGCCCGAGAACATCACGCTGATGGACGTGTCGCCGAAGCAGCTCGTCTCGGTCGCCGCGTCGCTGATCCCGTTCCTGGAAAACGACGACGCCAACCGCGCGCTGATGGGCTCGAACATGCAGCGCCAGGCGGTGCCGCTGGTTCGCGCCGAAGCGCCGTTCGTCGGGACCGGCATGGAAGAGACCGTTGCCCGTGATTCGGGCGCCGCGATCTCGGCCAAGCGTTCGGGGATCGTCGACCAGGTCGACGCCAGCCGCATCGTGGTCCGCGCGACGGGCGACGTCGAGGCCGGCAAGTCGGGCGTCGACATCTACACGCTGATGAAGTTCCAGCGGTCGAACCAGAACACCTGTATCAACCAGCGTCCGCTGGTGAAGGTGGGCGACGTGGTCAACACCGGCGACGTGATCGCCGACGGCCCGTCGACCGAGTTCGGCGAGCTGGCGCTGGGCCGCAACGCGCTCGTCGCGTTCATGCCCTGGAACGGCTATAATTATGAGGATTCGATCCTCATTTCCGAGCGTATCGTGAAGGATGACGTCTTCACCTCGATCCATATCGAGGAGTTCGAGGTCATGGCGCGCGACACCAAGCTCGGGCCGGAAGACATCACGCGCGACATCCCGAACGTCGGCGAGGAAGCGCTGCGCAACCTCGACGAAGCGGGCATCGTGTATATCGGTGCCGAGGTCGAGCCGGGCGACATCCTCGCCGGCAAGATCACGCCGAAGGGCGAAAGCCCGATGACGCCGGAAGAAAAGCTGCTCCGCGCGATCTTCGGTGAGAAGGCGTCGGACGTGCGCGACACTTCGCTGCGGCTGCCCCCGGGCGTCGCCGGCACGGTGGTCGAGGTCCGCGTGTTCAATCGCCACGGCATCGACAAGGACGAGCGCGCGATGGCGATCGAGCGCGAGGAGATCGAGCGCCTGAAGAAGGACTCGGACGACGAGCGCACCATCCTCAACCGCGCGACCTGGTCGCGTCTGCGCGAGATGCTGATCGGCCAGACCGCCACCGCGACGCCGAAAGGCCTCAAGAAGGGCGCGGCGATCGATCAGGACTTGCTCGACAGCGTCGACCGTCACGAATGGTGGAAGTTCGCCGTCGCCGACGACAAGGTCCAGAGTGACCTCGAAGCGGTCAAGGTGCAGTACGATGATGCCGCCAAGGTCATCACCGACAAGTTCCACGACCGTCGCGAGAAGCTGGAACGTGGCGACGAACTGCCGCCGGGCGTGCTCAAGATGGTCAAGGTCTTCGTCGCGGTGAAGCGCAAGCTGCAGCCGGGCGACAAGATGGCCGGCCGTCACGGCAACAAGGGCGTCATCAGCCGCATCCTGCCGGTCGAGGACATGCCGTTCCTCGCCGACGGGACGCCGGTCGACCTGGTGCTCAATCCGCTTGGCGTGCCGTCGCGCATGAACGTCGGGCAGATCTTCGAAACCCATCTCGGCTGGGCCGCGCGTCAGCTCGGTCAGCAGGTCGGCGTGGCGCTCGAGGAATGGCGTGAGGCGAACCCCGATGCCAAGGGCGGCGCGATGCCGGCCGCGGTCAAGGATCGGCTGAAGGAAATCTACGGCGATCACTACGCCGCGGAGATCGACGCACGCTCGGGCGACGAAATCGTCGAGCTGGCGCAGAACCTGAAGCCGGGCATTCCGATGGGCACTCCGGTGTTCGACGGCGCGCACGAAGCGGACGTGTCGGCCATGCTGACGCTGGCGGGGCTCGATACGTCGGGCCAGTCGGACCTGTTCGACGGCCGCACCGGCGATCAGTTCGACCGCAAGGTGACCGTGGGCATCATCTACATGCTGAAGCTCCACCACTTGGTCGACGACAAGATCCACGCACGGTCGATCGGGCCATACAGCCTCGTCACCCAGCAGCCGCTGGGCGGTAAGGCGCAGTTCGGCGGCCAGCGCTTCGGCGAAATGGAGGTCTGGGCGCTCCAGGCCTACGGCGCAGCCTACACCTTGCAGGAAATGCTGACGGTGAAGTCCGACGACGTGGTCGGCCGCACCAAGGTCTACGAGGCGATCGTCAAGGGCGACGACACGTTCGAGGCAGGCATTCCCGAGAGCTTCAACGTGCTCGTCAAGGAAATGCGCTCGCTGGGTCTCAACGTCGAGCTCAAGAACGACGAGCCTGGCGTGGACGAGGACGGCATCGCGATCGCGGCGGAGTGAGGAAACGGGCGTCGCTCAACGGCGGCGCCCTCCCCTTCGCCCAGAGGTTTTTCCCTAGAGGAAATTGAGAAATGAACGAACTGACCAACTTCGCGAACCCGGTGGCCAAGCCGGAGACTTTCGACCAGATCCAGATCGGCATTGCGTCCCCGGACCGTATCCGTTCGTGGTCGTTTGGCGAGATCAAGAAGCCCGAGACGATCAACTATCGCACGTTCAAGCCCGAGCGTGACGGCCTGTTCTGCGCGCGCATCTTCGGTCCGATCAAGGACTATGAGTGCCTGTGCGGCAAGTACAAGCGCATGAAGTACAAGGGTATTGTCTGCGAAAAGTGCGGCGTCGAGGTCACCGTCTCGAAGGTCCGCCGCGAGCGCATGGGCCATATCGAGCTCGCCGCGCCGGTCGCGCACATCTGGTTCCTCAAGTCGCTGCCGTCGCGCATCGGCCTGCTGCTCGACATGCAGCTCAAGCAGCTCGAGCGCGTCCTCTATTTCGAGGCGTATATCGTGATCGAGCCGGGCGTGACCCCGCTCGAAAAGTATCAGCTGATGACCGAGGACGAACTCCTCGAAGCGCAGGACGAATATGGTGAGGACGCCTTCACCGCCGGCATCGGCGCCGAAGCCGTGCGCATCATGCTGCAGGACCTCGACCTCGAGGGCGAACGCACGCAGCTTCTGGAAGAGCTGGCGACGACCAAGTCGGAGCTGAAGCCCAAGAAGATCATCAAGCGCCTGAAGGTCGTCGAGAGCTTCATCGATTCGGGCAACCGCCCCGAATGGATGATTCTCGAAGTCGTGCCGGTTATCCCGCCCGAACTGCGTCCGCTGGTGCCACTCGACGGTGGCCGCTTCGCGACGTCGGACCTGAACGACCTGTACCGTCGCGTGATCAACCGCAACAACCGCCTGAAGCGGCTGATGGAACTGCGCGCGCCGGACATCATCGTCCGCAACGAAAAGCGCATGCTGCAGGAAGCCGTCGATGCGCTGTTCGACAACGGCCGCCGCGGCCGCACGATCACGGGCGCCAACAAGCGTCCGCTGAAGTCGCTATCCGACATGCTCAAGGGCAAGCAGGGCCGCTTCCGTCAGAACCTGCTCGGCAAGCGCGTCGACTATTCGGGCCGTTCGGTGATCGTGACCGGTCCGGAGCTCAAGCTGCACCAGTGCGGCCTGCCGAAGAAAATGGCGCTCGAACTGTTCAAGCCGTTCATCTACGCCCGTTTGGACGCCAAGGGTCTTTCGATGACCTTGAAGCAGGCCAAGAAGTGGGTCGAGAAGGAACGCAAGGAAGTCTGGGACATCCTGGACGAAGTGATCCGCGAGCATCCGGTTCTGCTGAACCGCGCGCCGACGCTTCACCGTCTCGGCATCCAGGCGTTCGAGCCGGTGCTGATCGAGGGCAAGGCGATCCAGCTTCACCCGCTGGTCTGCTCGGCGTTCAATGCCGACTTCGACGGCGACCAGATGGCCGTCCACGTTCCGCTGAGCCTCGAGGCGCAGCTGGAAGCGCGCGTCCTGATGATGTCGACGAACAACATCCTGTCGCCGGCGAACGGCAAGCCGATCATCGTGCCGTCGCAGGACATGGTGCTGGGCCTCTACTACCTGTCGATGATGAAGGAAGGCGAGCCCGGCGAGGGCATGCTGCTATCCGACATGACCGAGGTGCACCAGGCGCTCAACGCCGGTGCGGTGACCTTGCACACCAAGATCACCAGCCGCGTGCCGCAGACCGACGAGAATGGCGTCGAGTCGATGAAGCGGTTCGAGACCACCCCCGGCCGCATGCTGCTCGGCGAGACGCTGCCGAAGTCGCACAAGGTACCGTTTGAAACGGTCAACCGCCTGCTGACCAAGAAGGACGTCACCGACGTCATCGACGAGGTCTATCGTCACACCGGCCAGAAGGAGACCGTGCTGTTCGCCGACGCGATCATGGCGCTCGGCTTCCGTCACGCGTTCCGTGCGGGCATCTCGTTCGGCAAGGACGACATGATCATCGCGCCGGACAAGGACAAATTGGTCGACGAGACGCGCGAGCAGGTGAAGGACTTCGAGCAGCAGTATCAGGACGGCCTGATCACGCAGCAGGAGAAGTACAACAAGGTGATCGACGCATGGTCGCGTTGCGGTGACCAGGTCGCCAATTCGATGATGAACGAGATCAAGGCGGTCAAGAAGTACGAGGACGGCCCGAACAAGGGTCGCGAGAAGCCGATCAACTCGATCTACATGATGGCGCACTCGGGTGCGCGCGGTTCGCAGGCGCAGATCAAGCAGCTTGCCGGCATGCGCGGCCTGATGGCCAAGCCGTCGGGCGAGATCATCGAAACGCCGATCATCTCGAACTTCAAGGAAGGCCTGACCGTCCTCGAATACTTCAACTCGACCCACGGCGCCCGCAAGGGTCTCGCGGACACGGCGTTGAAGACGGCGAATTCGGGTTACCTGACCCGCCGCCTGGTCGACGTGTCGCAGGACTGCGTCGTGATGGAAGAGGATTGCGGCACCGAGCGGATGCTCGAAATGCGCGCGATCGTTCAGGGTGGTTCGGTCATCGCGTCGCTCGGCGAGCGCATCCTGGGCCGCACCACGGCCGAGGACGTGGTTGATCCGAAGACCGGCAAGGTTGCCATCCCGTCGGGCACGTTGCTCGACGAGCCGATGATCGCGCAGATCGAAGCGATCGGCATCCAGGGCATGAAGATCCGTTCGCCGCTGGTCTGCGAAGCCAAGATCGGCGTCTGCGGCAAGTGCTACGGACGTGACCTTGCCCGCGGTACGCCGGTGAACATCGGCGAAGCGGTCGGCGTCATCGCGGCGCAGTCGATCGGCGAGCCGGGCACGCAGCTGACGATGCGTACGTTCCACATCGGTGGTGCGGCGCAGCTCAACGAAACGTCGAACCTGGAAGCGCATGCCGATGGTACGGTCGAGTTCCGCGACCTGCGTTTGATCGTCGATCAGCGCGGCCGCCGCGTGGTTCTCTCCCGCTCGGGCGAGATCGCGATCAAGGACATGGACGGCCGTGAGCTCTCGGTCGATCGTATCCCCCTACGGCGCGTACGTGATGTTCGACGACGGTCATATCGTGACCAAGGGCGACCGCATGGCCGAATGGGATCCGTTCACTATGCCGGTGATCACGGAAACCGGCGGTACGGTGAAGTATGTCGATCTGATCGAGGGCAAGACGCTCACCGAGCAGACCGACGAAGCCACCGGCATCGCCCAGCGCGTCGTGACCGAAAACCGCACGACGGGCAGCGCCAAGTCGAAGGAAGACCTTCGTCCGCGCCTGACCCTGACCGGGTCCGACGCCGGCGAGGCCGCGCGCTACATGCTGGCGCCGGGCGCGGTGCTGTCGGTCGACGACAACGCCACGGTTCAGGCCGGTGACGTCGTTGCCCGTGTCGCTCGCGAGTCCGCCAAGACCCGCGACATCACCGGCGGTCTGCCGCGCGTCGCCGAGCTGTTCGAAGCACGCATCCCGAAGGAAGCGGCGATCATCGCCAAGGTTTCGGGCCGCGTCGTGTTCGGCAAGGATTACAAGGCCAAGCGCAAGATCGGGATCCAGCCGGACGACGGCGGCGAGGTCGTGGAATATCTGGTGCCGAAGTCGAAGGTGATCGACGTTCAGGAAGGCGACTACGTCAAGCGTGGCGACAACCTGATCGGTGGCTCGCCCGATCCGCACGACATTCTGGAGACGATGGGGATCGAGCCGCTGGCCGAATATCTCGTGTCGGAAATCCAGGAAGTCTATCGACTGCAAGGCGTGAAGATCAACGACAAGCACATCGAGGTGATCGTTCGCCAGATGCTGCAGAAGGTCGAGATCACCGACGGTGGCGACACCACGCTGCTGAAGGGCGAGCAGGTCGATCGTGCCGAAATGGACGAGACCAACGACAAGCTCGACAAGAAGCAGCGCAAGGCGGAGGGCAAACCCGTCCTGCTCGGCATCACCAAGGCGTCGCTGCAAACCCGCAGCTTCATCTCGGCGGCGTCGTTCCAGGAGACCACTCGCGTCCTCACCGAGGCAGCGGTCCAGGGCAAGCAGGACACGCTGATCGGCCTGAAGGAGAACGTGATCGTCGGTCGTCTCATCCCCGCCGGTACCGGCGCGGGCATGAACCGTCTGCGAGTCGCCGCCACCAGCCGCGACGCCGCGCTGCGCGTCCAGCAGCGTGCACTGCAGGAAGCGCTGATCGCGCCGAACTCGGCCGAGGAAGAGCGTGCGGCCGAAAAGCTGCGCGACGTGGCGGACGATACGGGCAGCGACGCGTTGGCGGCGGTGACCGTGTCGGGCACCGGCACCGATGCCGATGCGGGCGAGTATCTGAACGAAGCCGAGTGATCGGCTGAGATCGGCGACTGCTGAAAACGAGACCGCCGTCCGGGAATGTCCGGGCGGCGGTTTCTTTTTGCGCTACGACCCCCATCTAGGCCGCGCACAGCAACAACGGGGATATCAGTGGCTACCGACCTTCACACGCTCACCGCACCGACCTTTATCCGCGCACTCACTGCGCTTTCGAAGATCCTCGACAAGGGCCGCGCCTTCGCCGCCGAGAGCGGTATGCCCGAACAGGAATTGCTCGATGCGCGGCTGATCGAGGACATGGGTGATCTGGTGTCGCAGGTGCAGCGCGTCAGCGACAGCGCCAAGGGCTGCATGGTGCGGCTCGGTGAGCAGGAAAACGTCGTGATGGAGGACAACGAAGCCAGCTTCGACGACTTGCAGGCGCGCATCGCGAAGACGATCGATTTCGTGAAATCGGTGCCCGCGGAGGCGATAAACGGCCGTGAGGACGCGCCGGTCGTGCTCAAATTCCCCAATGGAGAGTTCACCTTCACCGGGCGCGATTACGTGCTCGGGTTCGTGCTGCCCAACTTCTATTTCCACGTCACCACCGCTTACGACATTCTGCGCATGAAGGGCGTCCCGATCGGCAAGCGCGACTATCTCGGCGGCATCTAGCGCGCCATTTCGACGATCCGCGTCGCGAGCCGGTCGGCTTCGGCGCGGTCGTGGGTGACCATCAGAATCGGCAGGCCGAGCTCGTCGCGTACATCGACGATCGCGCGTTCCACCTCGGCGGCGCGGGCGCGATCGAGCGAAGCGGTGGGCTCGTCGAGCAGCAGGAACTTGGGGTCGCTGAGCAACGCGCGACCGATCGCGACGCGCTTCGCTTCGCCGCCCGACAGCGTGCGCGGCCAGCGATCGAACAACTGCGCGATATCGAGCAGATGCGCGATCGCATCGACCATCGTCGCGCGGGCGTTCGCGTAGTGGAGGTTCGCGGCGACGCGCATATGCGGGAATAGCCGCGAGTCCTGGAAGACGTAGCCGGCGCGGCGGCGCTCGACCGGCACGTCCGTCGCACCGTCGAACAACGTCGTGCCGCCAACGCGGACGTGGCCGCGATCGGGCCGGATCAGCCCCGCGACCATGTTGAGCACGCTCGTCTTGCCGACACCCGATGGACCGAACAGGACGGTGATCCCCTCCCCCGCCTCCAGCCGCAGCGCGACCTCGGTCTCGCCGAGCCGCTTGGCGATATCGAGATCAAACGCCATGGATCATCGCCGTCCGCATCCGCCGCGCCAGCAACTCCGATGCGACCAAAGCCGCCAGCGCGATCAGCACCGACAGCGCCGATAGCCGCAGCGCGACGGCATCCCCGTCCGGTCGCTGGAGCGCCGCATAGATCGCCAACGGCAGCGTCTGCGTCTGCCCCGGCACGTTCGACACGAAGGTGATCGTGGCGCCGAACTCGCCCAGCGACCGCGCAAAACCGAGGACGGTCCCCGCCAGCACGCCGGGCATGCTGAGCGGCAATGTGATCGTGCGGAACACGCGCCAGCGCCCTGCCCCCAGCGTCCGCGCAGCGCCCTCCAGCCGTCGATCGACCGCCTCGATCGACAGCCGCATCGCGCGCACCATCAACGGCAACGCCATCACCCCCGCCGCGATCGCCGCGCCGGTCCATTTGAACAGGACCTCGCCGCTGAGCGCTCCAAGCGGCCCCTTGGGCGCGAAGGCGAGCAACAGGATCCATCCGGTCACGACCGGCGGCACCACGAGCGGCAAATAGACGATCGCCTCGATCAGGATCTTGCCGCGCACCTTAGCCCGCGCGAGGAACCAGGCGATCGCGAACGCCAGCGGCAGCGTTGCGAGCGTCGCGACCAGTCCGACCTTGAGCGACAACGCGACGATGCCCCACTCGGCGTGGGTCAGCGCGGCCTCCCCGGCGCCGTAAAGCCAAACCGCGCGAATATCGCTCGGCCGCGCGGCGACAGCAGGAAGCGTCGAAACCCCTCGGCTTCGGGATTGGTCGCGGTTGCCACGCGCGCGATCGGATAGACGATCGGCGGGTGGCTTGCCGCTGGGAACACGCCGGCGACCCGGACCTTGGACGACGCCCGCGCATCGGTCAGGTAGACGATCCCGAACGGCGCCGCGCCACGCTCGACCAGCGCGAGCGCCGCACGCACATTCTCCGCGCGCACGACTCGCGGTGCGACCGCATCCCATGCCCCGAGTTTGGTCAGCGCCGCCTTGCCGTATTTGCCCGCCGGCACGCTGTCGGGATCGGCCATCGCGAGCGGCCCCGCGCCGAGCAATCGCGCGAGACGGCGTCCGTCGAGCGGCACTGCGGTGTGGCGCCCTACAGGCTCGACCACCACCAGCCGGTTGCCAACCAGATCGGCCCGCGTCCCCGCGACGATCAACCGCTTCGCCGCCAAGGCGTCCATCCATTCCTCGTCCGCCGACACGAACAAATCGGCGGGGGCGCCCGCTTCGATCTGCCGCGCCAGCGCGGACGAGGCGGCGAACGAGATCACCGGCCGCGGATGCCCCGCCTTCGCCCATTGATCCGCAGCCGCGTCGAGCGATTCCTGAAGACTTGCCGCCGCCAGCACCAGTGGCGCGGTCGGCGCCGGAACTGCACCAATCGCGAGAAGGGCGAGGCCGGCGACAAAAAGACGACGCGTAAGTCTGTCGAACATGGCCTACCCCGCCTGCACGCGGCCGGTGCGTTGCAACTTGCCCCATCCGACGCTGGGTCCACGCAACGCCTGGGTGATCGCCTTCAGCACGACGTAATACATGATCTGGCGATAGCCGATGCGCTGCGGGATCAGCAGCCACAGCAAGCGCCATTTCTCGCGCCGCTCAAGCGCAAAGGCGACGATCGCGGACAGTAGATCGATCGCCGTGAAGACCAGCCAATACGCCAGCATCTTGTCGAGGCTCGTCTGCGTCTGCGCCCAACCATGCGCCTCGATCGCAAACCATGTCGTGATCATGCTGACGATCAGCGCAAGGTCGATGATCGGGCTGATCGCCGCCAGCAGCACTTGGAACACGATCGCCTGCGGCACGCCGATCCACGCGAGCCCGCGCGGGCGCCCGGTGCGCATGATCCGCCCATGCTTCCACAGACATTGCAACGTGCCGTAGGCCCAGCGGAAGCGTTGCTTGGCGAGGCCGGCGAAGCTTTCCGGGCTCTCGGTCCAGGCGACGGCGTATTGGTCGTAGGTGACGCGCCAGCCCGCGCGCTGGATCGCGATGGTCAGATCCTGATCCTCGGCCAGCGTGTCATGCGGATAGCCGCCGACCTCGCGGATCGCCGCCAGCCGCCACGCCCCGACCGCGCCCGGCACCACCATCATCGCGTTCAGGCTCGACAGCGCGCGGCGCTCGAGATTTTGAGCGGTGACATATTCGAGCGCCTGCCAGCGGGTCACGAGATTGACGCGATTACCGACCTTGGCATTGCCCGCGACCGCGCCGAGCTTCGGATCGACGAACCAACGCGCGAGCCGGGCGATCGTGGTCGGTTCGAACTGCGTATCGGCGTCGAGCGCGATGACGATCTCCCCCTGCGCCAGTTCGAGCCCGCGGTTGAGCGCGCGCGCCTTGCCGCCGTTTTCCAGCGTGAGCAGGCGCACGCGCGGATCGTCGCCGAATGTCGCCGCGACGATCGCGCTCGTGCGGTCCTTCGACCCGTCGTCGATCACGATCACTTCGATCCGTACATCGGTTGAGGCGAGCACGGTCCGGATCGAGCGTTCGATCACGGCCTCTTCGTTGAACGCGGGTATTATCACTGTGACGAAGCGGTCGGCGTCGATCGCGGGGAACACCGTCCGCCCCTCGCGACGTGCCTGGAACAAAGCCAGCGCCGACAGCACGACAGCGCGCAGGATGCCGATCGAAATCGCGAACACGAACAGCCAGCTCAGCGCCGTGACGATCGCACCGAGCGTGCCGAACAGGAAGAGATCGACCTGCGCTGCGCTGCGGTCGCTCGCCGAAATCGGCGGCATCGCCACGTCGCGCGAAATGCCGGCGAGCCGCGAGACGGGGACGAAGGTGAAGCCCCTATCGCGCAACGTCTTGATGATGATCGGCAGCGCGGCAACGGTCTGCGAGCGGTCGCCGCCGGCGTCGTGAAGCAGGACGATATTGTGGCTGCACTCGTCGTCGCTACCGGTCGCGCAGCCCGTATCGCCCTTCAGCACGCCATTGACGACGTTATCGACGATCGCCTGGACGCCCGGCCGCTGCCAATCCTCGGCATCGACGTGCAGCCCGACCGAGATATAGCCGCGATTCTGCGCTTGCAGTGCCGGACCGATTTCGTCGGCGGTGGTCGGCTCGGCGTCGCCGAAATAGGGTGCGCGGAACAACTTGAGCGAGCGGCCGGTGAACGCCTGGAATAGCCGCTGCGTCGCGTTGAGTTGGACGTCGGTTTCGGTGTCGGACGCGCCCGCGAGATTGGGGTGCGTATAGGTGTGGCTGCCCACCTCATGCCCCTCATCGACGATCCGCTTGAGCAATGCACGCTCGGTCAGCGCATTCTCGCCGACGATGAAGAAGGTCGCCGGTACGCCTTCGCGCTTGAGCACATCGAGGATTTGCGGTGTCCATTGCGGGTCGGGCCCGTCGTCGAAGGTCAGCGCCACTTCGCGGTCGCGATAGCCGGTGCGCTGCACCATATATTGGCTCGGCAGCGCCAGGAACTGCGCGTCGGCGACGTCGCCGTTCGGCAAGGTGATGACCTTGCGTTTCCCAGCGCTCGGTACCGCGCCGATCTTCAGGATCTCGCCCTTGCCTTCGATATCGACATCGGTGCCGGGCGGGATGTCGCTGATCGCCGATGCTGGGGGCAACGTGGGATGCGATCGCCCGAACAGCGACCATAGACCGGGATCTTCGGCACCCAACCGCCACAACGCGACACCGCCGATGCCCGCGCGGCGCAGAAACGCGATCTCGTTATAGGCCGACGCCGCATCGAGCAGCCAGACGACATGCTTGCCGGTGTCGTCATCCTCATAGGCGAAACCCGAATTGCCGCTGGCACGGTCGAACACCGGAACCGCGCCCGAATCGCGTGCGGCTTGCCACGCTTCCTCGACCGTCATCGGGTCGCCGCCCGTGCCGTACCAGTCGTACCCGTAATTGCCGATCGCAACGACCAGTTTGGAGGCCGGAATACCGCGTGCCGCGTCGGCCACGGTCTTCGCGAACCACGCTTGCGAGGCGATCGGACCGGGCGGTCCGGATAGTTCGTGTTCGTCGTAACTCATCAGGAACACGCGATCGACGATTTTTGCATAGGCCGGCAGGTCCCACGACCGGTCGCCGACCGGTGCCGCCATCGCGATCACCCAGCCATGCTTGTCGAACCGCGTGTTCACCTCGTTCAGGAAGGCGCGGTAGTCGGCCTGCGCGCTCGGCGGCAGTTCCTCGAAGTCGAAGAACGCCCCGCCCGCGCGGTTCGCCGCCAGCCAGGGTTCGATCTTGTCGAGCAGCGCCGCGCGCTGCTTCGGATCGTGGAGCAACGCCGCCATCCCGGCGCCGTCCCATTTCCCCTCGATCGCGTTCTGGATCATCGGCAGGATCAGCGGCCGTCGGGTCGCCGCGTTCAGCACCGCGCGACCGGCAGGGTCGGGAAACGTCGTGATCCGATGGTTCGGCCCGGTGATCGACACCCAGCCGGGGATCACCCAGTCGAGCTCGTCGATATGCCGGCGCAGCGACTCCGCCGATTGCGCGTCCCACGGCACGTGAAACGCGATCGCCAGCGGCACATTGCCCGCGTCCTTCGCGACCTTGGCGCGCGTCTCGCCGGTCAGCCGGCGCGTATACCAGTCGATCGTCCGCTTGGTGCGCTTGAGCACAGTATCGCGGGGCGGCTCGAGTTTGTGACCCGGCCGCTCCGAGTTGAACGGCAGCAACGGTTGCGCCGGTACAACGCCGATCGACACGACGAAGACGATCGCGGCGATGAGCAACAACGCGACGAACGACGCGACGCCGAGCGCGAAGCGGCGGCGCCGGCGTCCGGAGGGGTCGTAGAAGACGGGGGCGCCGGGGGACGACATCGCCGGTTGTCGTGGCACCGCGCGCGACGACCTTCAAGCACTATGGATCGGATACGACAACGCGGCGGGCTCATCGAACCCGCCGCGTCCTTGCGTCACTCGCCTGTGAGGGCGAAGATCGGCTTAGCGATAGCGCCAGCCATTATTGTAGCGATAGCGGTGCTGATAGTAGCGCCGGCCATCCCAATAGCCGCGGCCGCCGTAATAATTGCCGATCACCAGACGCACGCCGGGCTCACGGACGACGACGGGGGCCCCGCCGCGGTTGGGGACGCAGCGGCCGTAATAGCCGCGATGGAAACCCGGGCCGCAGCCCTGACGCGCTTCGGCGGGAATGGCGGCAAAGGCAGCGACGGCGGTGCCGGCAGCCAAAGCGGCGGTCATAAACTTGTTCATGGCAGACCTCTCGATACTGGTTACTCTGGGTCGTCCGAACGGACCGGCAAGAAACGCAAGCAATCCTGTCCTGTTCCGTCGTCCATGGGGTAAACGTTCGAGCGCGCCTTATCCTTCGCGGTCAGATGCGGGTCGCCAACCAGATGACGTGGCGTGGCCCCTTGCCATTGCTGCGCGCACGGACGACCACCTCGTCGACCGCGAAGCCGGCGTCCTTCAACCGGCGCGCGAAACGCGGATCGGGCGCCGCCGACCAGATCGCCAGCACGCCGCCGGGCTTGAGTGCGGCGCGCGCCGCGTCGAGACCCCGGCCGGAATAGAGCCGACCATTGCTGGCGCGCGTCAGCCCGTCCGGACCATTATCGACGTCCAGCAGGATCGCATCGTAGTCGCCATGCGCGTCATCGATCAGCGCAGCCACGTCGTCGCGCACGACCGTCACGCGCGGATCATCGAGACACCCGGCCGCGAGCTCGGTCATCGGCCCGCGCGCCCAGTCGATGATCTCCGGCACCAGTTCGGCTACCGTCACCTGCGCCTTGTCGCCCACGACCGCCAGCGCTGCGCGCAACGTAAAGCCCATGCCGTATCCGCCGATCAGCCAGTGCGACGCCGCGCGCCCGGTCAGCCGCTCCGCGGTCATCGTCGCGAGCGCTTCTTCCGATCCGCTCATCCGGCTGTTCATCAATTCGTTGCGGTCGAGCACGATCATGAAATCGCCGCCGCGCCGGAACAGCCGCAGTTCGTCGTTGGTGCCGGGAATCTTGGCGACGTCGAGGAGTTCCCGGGGCGTCAGCCGTCGTCACCCATCCGGAGCGCCGCGATGAACGCTTCCTGCGGAATGCTGACCGAGCCGTACTCGCGCATCTTCGCCTTGCCCTTCTTCTGTTTGTCCAGCAGCTTGCGCTTGCGGGTGGCGTCGCCGCCATAGCATTTCGCGGTCACGTCCTTGCGCATCGCGCTGATCGTCTCGCGCGCGATCACCTTGCCGCCGATCGCCGCCTGGATCGGGATCTTGAACAAGTGGCGCGGGATCAGCTCCTTCAGCCGCTCGACCATGCCGCGCCCGCGCACCTCGGCGGTCGCGCGGTGAACGATCATGCTCAGCGCATCGACCGGCTCTTCGTTGACCAGGATGCCCATTTTGACGAGATCGCCCTCGCGATAGCCGATCTGGTGATAGTCGAAGCTGGCATAGCCCTTCGACAGCGACTTCAGCCGATCGTAGAAATCGAACACCACTTCGTTGAGCGGCAGTTCGTACGTCGCCTGCGCGCGGCCGCCGACATAGGTCAGGTTCTTTTGGATGCCGCGTCGGTCCTGGCACAGCTTGAGGATGCTGCCGAGATATTCGTCGGGCGTGTACATCGTCGCCTCGATCCACGGTTCGGCGATGCTTTCGATCTTGTTCGCCTCGGGCATGTCGGCCGGGTTGTGCAACTCGATATGCCCGCCGCCATGCGTCAGCTCGATCTGATAGACGACGCTCGGCGCGGTGGTGATCAGGTCGAGGTCGTATTCGCGGGTCAGCCGCTCCTGGATGATCTCGAGGTGCAGCAGTCCCAGGAACCCGCACCGGAACCCGAACCCCAGCGCGGCCGAGGTTTCCATCTCGAACGAGAAGCTCGCGTCGTTGAGCCGCAGTTTGGAAATACTCTCACGAAGCTTCTCGAAGTCGTTGGCATCGACCGGAAACAGCCCGCAGAACACGACCGGCTGGACTTCCTTGAACCCCGGCAGCGCCTCGGCCGCGGGCCGCTTGGTGTCGGTCAGCGTGTCGCCGACGCGGGCCTGCGCCACGTCCTTGATCTGCGCGGTGATAAAGCCGATCTCACCGGGCGCGAGTTCAGTGAGCTGCTCGATTTTCGGCCGGAAACAGCCGACGCGATCGACGAGATGCTGCGTCCCGGCCTGCATGAAGCTGACCTGCTGACCCTTCTTCAGCATGCCGTCGATCACGCGGACCAGGATGACGACGCCGAGATACGGGTCGTACCAGCTATCGACCAGCATCGCCTTGAGCGGCGCGGTCGCGTCGCCCTTCGGTGCTGGGATCCGTTCGACCACGGCGTCGAGGATTTCCTCGATCCCGATCCCCGACTTGGCGCTCGCAAGGATCGCATGCGACGCGTCGAGCCCGATCACTTCCTCGATTTCGTGCCGCACCTTTTCGGGCTCGGCCGCGGGCAGGTCGATCTTGTTGATGACCGGCACGATCTCATGGTCATGCTCGATCGACTGATAAACGTTGGCGAGCGTCTGCGCCTCGACGCCTTGCGCTGCGTCCACCACCAGCAGTGCGCCCTCGCACGCCGCGAGACTGCGCGACACCTCGTACGCGAAATCGACGTGCCCTGGCGTGTCCATCAGGTTGAGCTCGTAGCCCTTCCATTCCAGGCGCACGGTCTGCGCCTTGATGGTGATGCCGCGCTCCTTCTCGATATCCATATTGTCGAGCACCTGGGCCGACATCTCACGGTCGGAGAGGCCGCCGGTGCGCTGGATCAAGCGATCGGCCAGCGTCGACTTGCCGTGGTCGATGTGCGCGATGATCGAGAAATTGCGGATTTTGTCGAGCGGGGTGGTCATTGTGCGCGCGCGGATAGCAGGCGCGGCGCCAAACGCAAAAGGCTCAGGCGCCGCCCATCGCCTTTTCAGTGCCCAGGATCGCCTTCAATGCATTGAGGTAGCGATCCTCGCCCTGTCCGCTGATCATCGCCCAGCGTACGCCGCGCCGTTCGAGCACTTCCTTCGATAGCTCAAAGAAACGCTGGCGCTTTTCGGGCGTGCCGAACATTCGCGTACCGTCCTCGACCCAGGGCAGGTCGATGTCGAAAAGCAGATACAGATCGGCGCATCCGTTCCAGCTATCGAACCACGGATCGTGCTTGCCGTACAGCATTTCCGCCCAGACTTCGGTCATCAGCGGATCGGTATCGAGGATCACCGGCGTGCGGCCGCTGGCGATAGCAGATCGGGTCTGCGCGTCGTGTGCCTGCGCGATCGCGACCAGATCGCCCATCGTCCAGCCGGTGCCGAACGCCTCCGTATAGGTGCGGCCATATTCGACCACGCAGGCCGATCCGAAATGCCGCGCCAGTTCGGGCGCCATCGTGGACTTGCCCGTGCTTTCGGGGCCGTGAAGACA
This sequence comes from Sphingomonas panacisoli, assembly GCF_007859635.1. Classification (NCBI taxonomy): domain Bacteria; kingdom Pseudomonadati; phylum Pseudomonadota; class Alphaproteobacteria; order Sphingomonadales; family Sphingomonadaceae; genus Sphingomonas; species Sphingomonas panacisoli. Next base: position 2,288,327 of record NZ_CP042306.1, read on the forward strand.
GATCGAGCGGAGTTTCATGCCGGACGTACTTGCCGCGCCGCCCGCCAACGCGCCAGCCCCCAAATCGCCAGACCGAGCAATAATACGTATAGACCCATCGTGATCCACAAGCTCTTGGCGGCGTACAGTCCGATCGAGAGAATATTGGCGGCGATCCACAGCCACCAATTCTCCAGCTTGCGCCACGCCATCAGCATCTGCGCGGCGACGCTCGTCATCGCGACACTTGCGTCCCAATAGGGCAGCGCGGCGTCGGTGTAGGTGTCCATAAGCCAGCCCCACATGGCGACGGCAACGATGATCCCTGCCGCCCAGACGAAGCGCCTGCCGATACCCAGCCGCTCGACCACGACTTCGCCCGTCTCGGCCTGCGAGCGGCGCCACTGCACGAGGCCGTAGATGTTGAGCACCAGAAAGAAGACCTGGAGCAGCATGTCGCTGTAGAGCTTGGCGTGAAAGAATACCCAGCCGTAGATCACAACGCCGGCGATGCCGAACGCGTAATTCCAGATGCTGCGTCGCGCGACCAGCCAGACGTTAATCAGCACCAGCACCGCAGCGACGCCCTCGATCGGCGACATTTCGGCCAAAAACTCGCGGGCGATGTCGAACGACGTCATGGTGTGGCGATAGCAACACTTGCCGCCTGCGGTCGACCGGTTTGTCGATGACGGAAATAACCTATTGCTGCCGTCTGTCGTCTGATAGATTCCACCGGTCTGGGGGATCGTGGAGGGTCGCGTCGGCATGCCCGACGCCCGATACGGCAACCACGAATGGACAGTGAACGAGGGAGATCATGATGTTCAGAAGTTCGACGGCGACGGTTGTCGCTCTCGCAATGTGCCTGTCGAGCGGGGAGGCGCTGGCCCAGAGCAAGATGGCCAAGCCGAGCAGCGGCCAGAAGCTGCAGGAAGCGACGATGAACGACGTGCCGCGGTGCACGCGCAAGCTCGGCACGCTGTCGATCGTCGATGGCGACGATCCGCGCGCCTGGACGCAATATTCGCTGGCCCCGCCGCAAAAGCTGCTCAAGGTCCTCGTCCAGCGCTCGGGCTGCTTCAATCTCGTCGATCGCGGATCGGGTCTGCAGGCAGCCGAGCGCGAGCGTAACATCGGTGGCGGCCTCGGTCTGCAGCGCGGTTCGAACGTCGGCAACGGTCAAATCAAGGCGGCGGACTATGTCCTCATCGCTGAAATCTCCGGCGCCAACAGCAACGTCAGCGGCGGTGGCGCGGGTGCCGCGGTCGGCGGCATCATCGGCGGCGGAATCGGCGGGCTGATCGGCGGGATCCGCAGCAAAAAGATGGAAGCCAACACCGTCCTGTCGCTGACCAACGTCCGCACGACCGAGACGATCGCCACCGAAGAAGGCTATGCCGCCAAGAACAGCCTCGGCTTTGCGGCCGGCGGCGGCGGTTTCTGGGGATCGGGCGGCGCGGCGGCGGTCGGCGGCGGTTACGACAACACCGACATCGGCAAGATCATCACGATCTCGTTCATCCAGGCCTATTCGAAGATGGTCACCTCGCTCGGCCTGGTTCGGCCTGGTGACACCGGAACCGCCGAAGCGGCGCCGGCCAAGACCTTCCAGGCGCAGCGGCCGGTGGCGATGCGCGTCGCGTCGCTGGGCACGGCCAAGGTCATCCGTACCCTGCCGCCCGGCGCGATCGTCTATCCGACCGGCAACAAGAACGGCCTGTGGTGGGAAGTCGCCGACGAGAACGACAATGTCGGCTGGGTGCTCAACACCGGCCTCGCGCCGACGCAATAATCGTACGACGCGAGCGTGATCGCTCGCGGGCTGGGTTGCCACGGCGACCCCAAACGCTAGCATCCCCCTCCTGACCAATGTCGGGAGGGGAAATGCGCCACGTCGCAATCATCGGTTCGGGGCCGGCGGGCTATTACACCGCCGAAGCGTGCCAGAAGCAGTTCGGCGACGCGGTGCGGGTCGATATCATCGACCGCCTCCCCGTCCCCTACGGTCTGATCCGCACCGGCGTCGCGCCCGACCATCAATCGATCAAGGGCGTCAGCCGCCGCTACGAAGCGACCGCGCTGTCGGACAATGTGCGCTTCGTCGGCAACGTCACGGTCGGCAAGGACGTGACGATCCCGGAATTGCTCGACCTGTACGATGCTGTCGTCATGGCGACCGGCGCACCCGCCGACCGGCCGCTCGGCATTCCCGGCGACGATCTGCCCGGCGTCGTGGGGTCGGCCGCGTTCGTCGGCTGGTATAACGGCCACCCCGACTTCGCCGACCTCGCGCCCGTGCTGAGCGGCCCCGGCGCGGTCGTCGTCGGTGCGGGCAATGTCGCGCTCGACGTTGCGCGTATCCTGGCCAAGACCGGTGAGGAGTTTGCCGGGTCGGACATTGTCGGCCACGCGCTCGATCATCTCGGCACCGCCGCGCACGAAACGATCACGATCCTCGCGCGGCGGGGCCCGCATCAAATCGCGATGACGCCGAAGGAACTGGGCGAGCTCGGCCATTTGTCGCGCGCCGCGCCGCACGTCGCCGCCGACGATCTGCCGCCGGAAGCCGACGACGCGCCGCTTGAGCCGGGCCTGCGCAAGTCGGTCACCCATCTGCGCAACTTCGCGACGGTCGACGTTGCGGCCAAGCCGATCACGATCGACTTCGATTTCTACGCGATGCCGGTCGCGATCGAAGGCAACGGCAAGGTCGAGCGCGTTATCGTCGAACGCACCGCGATCGGTGCGGATGGCGGCGCGCACGGCACGGGCGAAACCTATGCAGTGCCGGCGGCGCTGGTCGTGAGCTGCATCGGCTATCGCACGCCACCGATCGAAGGCGTCCCCTACGACGCCAAGCTCGGGCGCTTCGCCAATGTCGAGGGACGGATCGGCCCCGGGCTGTACGCCGTCGGCTGGGCGCGGCGCGGGCCGACAGGAACGATCGGCACCAACCGCCCCGATGGCTTCCTGATGGCAGAGCATATCGCCGAGGACACGATCGACGACAGCGGCAAGGCCGGCCGCCCCGGGCTCGACGCGTTGCTCGTCGAACGCGACACCGACGTCGTCACTTTCCGCGATTGGCAAAAGATCGAAGCCGCCGAAACCGCCGCCGCGCGCGACGGATCACCCCGCGAAAAGTTCACCAGCATCGACGCGATGCTGGCGGCGCGCGGTGGGTGATTCATCTGCTTGCACGTTAGGATTTGCCTCGGTATAGGCCCCGCTTCCAAGCAGCGGCCGGTCGCGACATATCGCCCGTCCGTCACTCCGTCGGGGAGTAGCTCAGCCTGGTAGAGCACTGCCTTCGGGAGGCAGGGGCCGGAGGTTCGAATCCTCTCTTCCCGACCATTTCTTACCTGCTGATTGGAACTAGGCACCGTTTTCCGGCTGGGGGGCATCGGACACGACCGACGTTTGGTCGTGCCGCCAGGATTGTTCGATCTGACGGCGACGATTGTTGAGCGGACGTTCGATCCAGCGGTGCATCGCCAGGGCGTAAGCGATCGACGCGGCGAAGGCGCCCAGCGTCGCGGCGACAGGATGCGTGCCGTCCGCTGGCGAGAAGGCCATGATCATACCGGTATGGACGAGGTACAACGTGTAGGAGAGCGTCGCGATCTGCCGCGTCAGCTGGTTGTTCAGCGCCGCCGCCACCACTCCCGTATCGCGGATCGCGACGTTGAACAGGACCAGTAGTCCGCATCCCTGGATGGTGTAGCGGTATGTCTGCCGGAACGCTTCGTCACGGATCGTGAACGTGGGCAGCAACAGGGCCGTGGCCAGCAGGTAGCCGGCCACCCCTTTGGGCAGGACGTCCTTCCGGTCGATCACCGGGTTGTTCCACAAAGCGAGGATCGAGCCGAACAGGATCGAATCGATCCGCGTATGGGTCCAGAAGTTGATGTCCTTGAGATCGACCACCCGCTGCGCTTCCGACAGCCGAACCCCCAGCACGATCGCGCAGAGCCCCACCAGCACGATCGCGCACTGGGCCATGCTGAACCGCCGCGCCAGCATCCACAGGAGCAGCGGGAAAGCGACGTAGAAATGCTCTTCGACCGCGAGCGACCACAGGCCGATCGGCACGCCGCTGACCGAGAAATAGTTGGTTAGAAATGCGAGATCGAACGGCACGCCGATCCACGACAGCGGGTGGATGACGCCGATCAGCGACAGCACCGCCAGGAACGCGATGGTGATGTACATCGGCGGCAGGATGCGAACCGCGCGGCGCAAGTAGAATTGGCGAAAACTAATCCGCCCATGCTGCTCGAACTCACGCCGCAGCAACGTGGTGATCAGATAGCCGCTGAGAAAGAAGAACAGGGTGACGCCGAACTGACCCGGCATCACGTTCTGCAAGCCGACGTGCGAGCACATGACGATCGTGATCGCCAGCGCGCGCAGACCATCCAATGCGGGAATCTCCGCTTGATGTCGCGTCGCACCGTCGGTCACTATCGCCACGGCTCGCCTCTTTTTGCGACTAGCGCCCCGTCGTCGGCGCTATCTCAATTACTCGGCGTCGCTCCGCCCGGCGCGGGCAACGCGCCCGGCGCACCCGGCGTGCCCGCCGGCGGGGCCGAGAAGCCCGGTTGATACTGGATCTTCACCTTCGCCTTTTCGGCCGCGAGGCGCTGCTGCAGCATCTTGCCGAGTTCGGCGTTGCGCACGGCGTTGGTCGCGAACGGACGCACCTGATCGCCCGTCATCGGCGCCGGCTTGTTGCCGGTGATGACGCTGACCGCGACCTTCGCGCCCATCGGCACGACGAACGGCTCGCCCGACGGCACCTTCAGGATCTGGGCCATCATCGGCGCCGGCACCATCGCCGAGTCCATCTGGGCATTCCCGCGCTGATACTTGATGCCGTTGCTGTCCAGGACCTTGGTGACGTCATCCATGGTCTTCGCGGCGGCGAGACCCTTGACGTAGTCCTGGCGCTTCGGCGTATCGAACTGCAGCTGATCGACCGTGTAGATCGTCCGCGCCGCGAACATGTTCGAATTGTCCGTCATGTACTTGTCGACCTGACCGGCGGCAGGCGCCTTCATGCTGCCGGCGACCTTCTTCGCCAGCATCTGGACGAGCAGCGCGTCCTCGAGCTGCTGGCGGCGGACGATGAATTCGGGGTTCTGGTCTAGACCATCGGTGCGCGCGGCCTTCGCCAGCACCTTGCGCTCGACGATCCGCTCAAGCGCGGCATTCTGCACCAGCTTCTTGTCGGCGCCCGCGGGGATCTGCATCGACGCGAGTTCGGCGTTCAGCTCGGTCAGCGTGATTTCGTCGCCGTCGATCGTCGCCACGACCTGACCGGTCGGCTTCGAATGACAGCCCGCGACGAGCGAAGCAGCGCCCACCGCCAGCAACAGCCAGCCGCGACGGCGCGAAGAAAACTTGGTCATGTCCATCAGTCCTTCATGTGAATTTCGAAAAAAAACGTCGATCCCAAACTCTTCTAGGCCAGCGGTCCGAACAGTATCCGGCGCAACTGAGGCGCCGCCGCATTCCGCAAGTCTTCGATAAACTTGATCATTAGTGGTCGGCTCGATGCCATATCGTCGTTCGGCATCGACACGCGCGCAAGCATTCCATCGGGGTTGATCCGTGCCAGGTTGGCACGCAGCACGGCGAGCCGCTGTTCCGACCAGCGCACCGGGAATGCTTCGCCGATTCGGGTCCAGTATAGGACTTGCTCGCTCCGGCTGTTGCCGATCGCCGAAAAGGCGTTGGCAGGCAGGACCCGATCGGAGGCCAACGGAATCTCGGTGGCGACGGTCGGGGACAGGGTATAGCCGCCCGCCGGATAGCAGATTTCCGGCCGATGGATCTGCAACACGCCGTCCTGGAAATTCTTGTAGGCGATCAGCAGCATGATCACCTGCCCCGCCGGGTCGGAGTACGTCCGGGTGACCAAATTGTCGTACAGTCGCGCGGACAATGCGTCCTCGGGCGGCAGGACCAGCCCGCTGGTCTGCTGGAAATGCCACGACCCGATCGTATCGGGGACCAGCGCGTTGAACTTGTCGCTCGCGATCGCCGGCGCGATCGGCTGCGGGATGCGCGACATCGCCGCGCCGGACGCCGCGAGCATCGCACCACCCGCAATGAATGCCCGCCGATTGACGCGGGGGCCGAACCCCGGCTTGCCGTCGTCGGTCATACCGCCGCTCCTCCTGCATCGACCGGTGCCGGGTTGTTCTCCGACTTGATCCGCCCAAGGATAGGGCCGACCGCGGAGTCGATCCCGAACAGGATCAGCAGCGCCGCTGCGAACATCGTCAGCCCGGCGAAATTGTGCAGGAAGCCCTGCGCCGCCGCTTCACCGGCATAATAGGTCAGCAGGATCAGGATCAGCACGCGGACGAAATTCGCCGCCATCGCGACCGGAATGATGAACAGCGCCAGCACCGCCGCGCGCGCCAGATTACCGGCATGGCGGACATAGATGTAGAATGTCGCAAGCACCGATAGCGAGATAATCGAGTTGAGCCCCGCGCAGGCGGCCGCCACGAGCAACTGATATTGGCCGATCTGGATCGACACGCCGGTATAGCCGATCGGATAGCCGAACAGCGACAGCAACCACACCGCCGTTTCCGTGATCGCGATCTTCATCGGTAGCGTCAGCGCGTAGACCACCGTATCGGGCGGCGGAAAGACGAACGCCATATAGAACAACGGAAACGCCAACCGCCGAAGCACCGCGCCGCCCACGATGGCATAGGCGCCGGTGAGCAATACCGCGTACATCACATAGCCTTCGATCTCGACGATCTGCGAGATGCGGGCGACGACGTACAGCGCAAGCAACGGCACCATCAGCACGACCGGCCGCCACCAAGGCGGCGGTGCGATCGGCCCGACATCCTTCCACGCGTGATAGAGCAGCCAGACGCCGGTCAGCAGGACGATCGGGCCGTGCGCGCCCTGTTCGGTCGACCAGCTTTCGCGCGCGACCATCAACATCGTCGGCAACGCGATCGCCACGGCGCCGGCCGCCAGCACCAGTGCGGCCAACAGCGTCGGCCCCGACCACAAACCGGGACCTCGCGGCGCGATGGCGACCGTCGATCCGCCCGGTGCGCTGGTCACGGTGCCGTCCACGGAATCGACGATCACCGCCGCACGCTCTGGCGCATTATGGACATCGTCGGTCATCGGGCGTGGCACTTTGTCATGTCGTTCTGAACTTACCTGTCAGCCTCTAACGCTCAGTCGTAACTCTTCATCCCGTAGCGATCGCCGTAACCGTAGCCGTAGGGATCGGCGAACCCGCCCTTGTAGCGGTTCAGCACCGTGCCCAGGCACGGCGCGGGGTGCAGCAAGCGGACCGTTTCCTCGATCTGGCGCGCGGTCGACACGCCGTGGTCGACGACCAGCAGATACGCATCGAGATACTCCATGCACATGATCGCATCGTCGTCGGCGAACACCGGCGGCAAGTCGAAGATCATGAGGACGTCCTGCGGCATCGCGCGCAACTGTTCGATGAACGAGCGGAACCGGTCCGACGCCAGAAGTTCGCTCGACGGCGCCTCGCTGCGGATCGTCGGCACGATCACCAGCTTCGATTCGTTGATCCGGCAGGCGATGTCGCGGGGATTGTCGATCTTGCCTTCGAGATAGTCGCTCAGACCCTTGTCCGTCGGGTTCCCGAACGTATCCCAGATCGACCCGCGGCGGAGATCGAGATCGGCCAGCACCACCGTTGTCCCGGCGGTCGCCGCGAGGGCGGCCGCGAGATTGATCGACGTGAAGGTCTTGCCGGCGTCCGGCGTCGCGCTGGTGACGCCGATCATGCGCCAATTATTGCGCTTCATGATCTTCGTGACCTGCGCGCGCAGCAGATGGTAGGCGCGCGACCGGCGGTCGCGGTTGTTGAAACCGACGATCCGCTGGTCGTCGAGCATCTCACGCGACAGGTTGAGCTTCGCGAGCGGGTCGGCCGGCTGGAACAACGGGCGCGCCGTCGTCAGCACGCCGGATGCATTCGCCGCCCCCATGTCCGGTGCGATCGGGCTGTCGGTCATGCGGCGTCTTCTTCCTTGGGTCGGCGGCGGAACGGATTGCGAAAGACGCGCTGCCAGAATGAGGGGCGGTCGTCGGCCTTGCCGTCGCCGGCAATGATCGGGATGAGAGCGAGCGTCGGGCTGCCCGTGATCTGCGCGACGCGGCCCGGCGTGCGGATCGGCCGCAGCAGCATCTCGACCAACAACGCCAGCAGGACGCCCAGGCCGCCGCCGCCGATCACGCCGCCAGCAAAGATCAGCAGGCGATTGGGCGATGCGGGCTTGTCCGGCACGACCGGGGGGTCGACCACGACCAGCCGCTCGCCCAACTGCTCGTTGGCGGCGCGCGATCCGGCCTGCGCGGTCATCAGCCGCGCCGAGATGGCGTCGAACTGCTTGTACAGCCCGTCCAGCTTGGCTTGCAGCTGGGTCGTTAGCTGCTGTACCGCAGGGGCCTTCGACTGCGAACTGATCGTCGCGGACACCGCACCCATTTCCTGGGCCTTGGCCGCGCGCAGCTTGCCGATCTGTTCATTGTTGAACTTGATCTGCTCGTCGATGTTGTTGACCGGCACCTTCTTGATGTTCTGCGCGGCGAGGCGCTTCGCTTCTTCCAGTCGCGCCTTCGCGAGCCGAACGTCGGGATGGTCTTCCGAAAATTGCGCGCGCGCCGCGGCCAAGGCAGTTTCGGCGCTGGCGACCGCCGGATCGCGCTGATCAGACGTGGCGACATCCGACTTCTGCAACTGCAGCGACTGGTTCTGACGCATCAGATCGGCGATCTGCATGTCGTAGCCGACGCTGCCGCCGGTGACCGGCGTGTTGGACCGTGCCAGCACGCCGCCATATTGCAGGTTGAGCTTCGCGATCTGCTCTTCCAGCGCGCCGATTTGGCGCTTCAGGTTGTTGCCCTGTTCGGTCAGGAACTGCACCGCCTGGTTGGCGTTGGCGACGTCGACGGTCGAGTTCAGCTCGACGATCTGCTCCATCAGGTCCTGCGCGATCGCCTGGGCCTTGACCGGATCCGAATAGCGGTAGCTCAGCCTGAACGCGATCGTCCGGTCTTCCGGCTTCGCGGCGTTGAGATCGGCATCCATCGACGTCAGCGCGATTTCACCGCGCATCGTGTCGATGATCGACGACAACGGCTTGCGCGCGCGGTCGGACGTGTAGAGGTCGTTCGTTTCGATCAGCGCGAGCAGCTTCGGCCGCGTGATGATCTGCTGGCGAAGCGCTTCGATCCTGCGGTTGATCAGGTCGGCGTCGCTGGCGGTACCGATGACATCGTTCGGCAGACTGGGCGATTGCACCAGCAGGGTAGCGCTCGATCTCGTACTGGCGCGGTAACAGCAACGCCGCCGCCGCCGCCGCGACCAGCCCGATCACCAACGGGATGATCAGGAACCAGCGGCGCTGCCAAATGATCGACGGCAATTGCGCTATAAAGCCGCCATCGCCGGCCGCTACGACAGTTGCATCATCACCGTTGTAATAGTCGTTCACTGTCCCGTCCCAATGCGAACCTGCAGGCCCATCGAAATTCCCACGTTCGGCCGGCGCCGCAGCCCCGATGTGATGCTCTTCGAAAAATTGCTCGCTACGAATGCGGTCAATTTCTTGCTGATTTGGTTATCGTAGCGCACCGACGCGTTGACGAAGTCGATCGCCGGCGCTCCGCCACCGATCGCCGCCGTACGGCCGCGCCCGGTCCGCGAATAGGCGCCCGACACCGACAGATTCTCGCGCGCCGACAGCCGCAGCGAATAGTCCGCGGTGAGCGTATCCGACACGCGGACATTGCCGTCGGCCGCGGGCTGCGGACTCCTGAGAGCGCCCAGGCACAAGTTCGACGATTCGTCCTGCCAGCAGAAGCGCAGGCGAGCCGAGAGCGCGGTGAAATTCGTATCCGGTAAGCCGCCACGGCCGTCGATCTTGGTGAAAGACGCGCCGAGACCGAGGTTCAGCGACCAGTGCGACCCGAGCCGGCGATCGACCGACGCCAGCAACTCGGCCGTCCGCGCGTCACCCTGGCGCAGGCTGAGATAGTTGGTCTTGGTCAGCGTGCCGATCAAACCGACCGAGAACAGTTCGTCGAGCCGGTGGTTGAGCTGCAATTGGCCGCTATACGTATTGTAATCGTCGTACGACGTCAGCGCGAAGCGAAGCGCGCGCGCCGACAGATCGAGCGACGCGCTCGACCGCGCGCCGAGCTGCATATCCGCGCCAACGCCCGATCCGTACGAGGTGAAGCGCGTCCGTTGGCCCAGGATGTTCGCGTCGCTCAGTCCGGTCAGCGGATTGAGACCCGCCAGCGGATCGGGCTGCGTCGGATCCGGAATGATGCTCGTCGGATCGACCGGCGACAGGCTGGGCCGACCATAACCGCTGAAGCCGCCTACGCTGTACGAGAAAGATCCCGAACCGCGCAGCGTCAGTCGATCCGACTGCCGACTGGAGATATCGGTGTTGACGCCATAGCTGTCCTCAAGTCCGTAGCGGCGGAGGAACTGGCGGAACGACGCCCAGCCAGTGACGTCGACCGTCGTACGGTCGTCGCGCGCAACGACCGTACCCCGCACGTCCGCCGTCGCCGCGACGGCCGCGCCGTGCGAATTGGTGTCGTTATAGGGATTGCTTTCCGCGGAACCGCCGACCGACGCGACCACGCTCGTCTGCACGTCCTGCGCGTATGCGGCGCCCGGTACGCCGACGATGGCGACCAGCCCGATACAGCGTCCGGCGTGCCGAACTGCTCGACTGCGCATTTTCCCAAACCCCCTTGCCGCGTCCCGTGAAATTTACGGTACGACGACGATATCGCCCGCCACCAGCGGGACAATGTTAGTCTTGTCGAGTGTGCTGCCGCTCGCGCTGCCCTTGAACACCGACCCCAGCTTCACCTTCAGCGTGATCAACTGACTGCCCTGGTGGCGGATGATCGATACGCCGTCGAGATTGGCGAAGTCCGCCGGGCCGCCGGCTAGGCTGACCGCGTCGAGCACGTTGATGTAGCGACCTGGGTTGAACGACCCGGGCGACCGCACCTTACCGACCACCGAGAACGACAGGCCGACCGGCGAGCGGACCGACACCGTAACGTTGGGCACGTCGCCCTTATACTGGCTTTTCAGACGCTCGCTCACGAGGCGCTCGACCGCTTGCGGCAGGAGCCCCTGCACCCGCAACTGACCGACCAGCGGGAACGCGATCGTGCCGTCGGGCAATACGTGGAGAACACGCTGGAGCCGCTCTTCGCCCCAGACGTAGATCTCCAGCTCGTCGCCGGCATTGATCGTATAGGTGGCTTGGGTTGCACTGGTGTCGGCCGTCGCTTGTGCGGTGGCCGGTGCCGAAAGCGGGATTGCCATCATTGCCATGGCGCAACCGATCGTTTTAACCATGGCCGGCAGTTGCCGCCCCTCCCCTGTCAGGCAAAAACGCAATACTTGAACTCCATTCCGCTCGACTGAGGTAATGGCGGCGCTATAGCAGTGCGAATGTCTGCCTTCCAGTCCAAAACCCGCTCCGCAACATGGTTACGACACCGGTGTGTCATTGTGGCATTATCTGCGACGGTATTAATAAGTGGCTGTGGCGACAGGACCAAACGCGCCTATGCGGAGGCCGCGCAAGCGCAGGCGTTGCTTGACGCGGGTGACCTGCAAGGCGCGCAAATCGCGATCGCGCGGGCCATTTCGCTACGCGGCGACCAGATCGAATTCCAGTTGCTCAACGGGCGGATCAACTATCAGCGCAAGGATTATCAGGGCGCGTTTGAGGCCTATAGCCTGGCGCTGTCGATCGACCCGATGAACCCCGAAGCGTTGCAAGCGGTATCGCAGATCGGCGCGTCGATGGGCCGGGAGGCGGAATCGACCGCGGCCACCAATCGCATCCTGTCGAACGATCCGAACAATCTTCCGGCCTTGCTGGTCAAGGGTGTCCAGTTGCTCGGCCGCAAGGATATCGACGGGGCGCAGGCAGTCGGCGAACAGATGCTGAAGGTCGATCCTAAGAACGAAGCCGGCATGGTGCTGAAGGCCCGCGCGATGTTCCTCAACAACCAGCAACCGGAAGCGCTGGCCTTGCTGCGCGACGGGCTGAAGCAGATCGGCCCAACCCAGATGATCGTGTCGGCGCTGCTCGAATGCGCCCGCGATCAGGGCGATTCCTGAGGTCATGCTGCAGCAATTCAAAGCGCTTAGCGAGATCGTACCGGACAATATCGACCTGACGATCGACGAGGCCAACCTCGACTACAAGCTCGGCCGGAAAGACGACGCGAACGGGCGAGTATGGGCATTGCTGGCCAAGCATGGCGGAGATCACGACGCGATGGATCGCCTGAAGGATTTGTGGGCGGAATATGATTCGTCGCCGCTCGATGCCAATCAGATTTCCACCCTCGCCAGCGATGGCGCGCCGGTCGCACGGCTGATGGTGGCGCGGTTCTATCTCGCTGCGAACGATTCCAAGACGGCCCGCGCGTTGGTCGGATCGTTGCCCGGCGGCGAGGCAGACGGGCTGCGCGCCAAGATCACGTACAAGGAAAGCGGCGGATCCGATGCCTCGGCGGCCGAGGCCGTGCTGGCGACCGACAAGAACAATTGCGACGCGCTGGCGGTTCGCGCGTCCGACGCGATCCGCCGCGGCCAGCCATCGACGGCGGTCGTCGCCGCGCAGGAAATCGCCAGCCAATGCCCGGATCGCGACGGGTTCGATCTGCTCGCGCAGGCCTACCGCAGCAAGGGCGACAATGCCGGGGTTCGCCGCGCCTTCCTCGACGGCACGCGCGCCCGGCCGCTCGATACCGCGCCCGTCGCGCATTACGTGACGTGGCTGGTCAGCACCGGCGACGCCGACGGCGCGGCCGACGTCGCCCGCCGGCTGACCCAGCGCGCACCCGCCAAGGTGAGCGGCTGGCTGCTGCTGGCGGCCGCCTGCGGGCGCACGACGCAGCCGCTATGCGTCGAGGATGCGAAGGCCGGCGAAGCGACCGCGCGCAAGACGTTCTCGATCGATCTGCCCCCGGGCGAGCGCCGGCCCAGTCCGTTGTTGGGCAGCAGCTGGCGGTGAATGCGGGCGGCGCGCCACCGCCCGACAGCGTGGAATTCCTGGACCTGCATTTCGCGCGGATGGAACTCGATCAGGCAGCGCGATGGGTGCTCGCTGCGTTGGCCGCGCCGCGCTTCAAATACGTCGTTACGCCGAACGTCGACCACGTCGTCCGTCTGCACAACAATGCCGGCGCGCCCTGGCACGCAGCGTTCGTCGCGGCCGAGCGCGATGCCGATCTCTGCATCAACGATAGCCGCATCCTGGCGAAGCTCGCTGGCCTGTCGGGCCTCTCGCTGCCGGTGGTGCCAGGCAGCGACCTGACGCGCATCCTGATCGAAGCTGGTGTTTCATCGGGTACGAAGGTCGCGCTGATCGGCGGTCGCGACACCGACGCAGCGTGGCTGCAATCCCAACTCACCACCGCCGAGGTGCTGCATTTCGAACCGCCGTTCGGCGTATTGCACGATCCCGACGCTCAGCAGTCGATCGTCGATTTCGTCGAAGCCGAGCAACCCAACCTGACGCTCTTCGCGATCGGCGCACCGCAAAGCGAGATCGTCGCGCACCAGATTCGGGAACGCGGCAAGGCGCGCGGTGTCGCATTGTGCATCGGCGCGTCGATCGAGTTCCTGACCGGCGCCAAGCGCCGCGCGCCGCGCGTTATGCAGCGGATGGGGCTCGAATGGGCGTTCCGCCTGCTCAGCGAGCCGCGCCGCTTGTGGCGCCGCTACTTGATAGAAGGTCCGCCGATCTTCGCGATTTGGTGGCGGTGGCGCGGCGCGCGACGGGGGGTCACGTCCCCGCCGCCTTGAACACCGCGGCTGCGCGAGGATAGGTGCCGAACGCGAAGGCGAAGCTCGCCGCGCCGGTCGTCGTCCGCGTGCCGACCGCGATGCCGTAGCTTTCGCCCTGATACGCACCGCTGCCTTCGTCGATCAGCGTCGTGCCGCTGCCGGCGGTCGCCGGGGTGATCGACGTGCCGCCATATTCGCCGAAGAACGCGACGGCGATACCGTTTGCCGGCACGGTCAGACCGCCGGTCGCGTGTGGACTCGCTTCGCTGGTCGGCGCCGATCCGTCGCTCGCCGGGCTTAGTTGCTGCATCGTCGCGTCGGCATTCTTCACCACGCCCCACGACAGGGTCGATTGTCCCGCCCATGTCGGCAAGGTGACCACGACGTTCCGCACACCGGTCGCAGTGATCGGGACGGTCCAGATCGACAACTGACCGCTGAAATCGGTGGTCTGTTTCACCAGCCGCGTGGCGCTCACGCCGCCAACGCTGATGCCGGTCGGCGCCGCGGCGGGGCTGTAGATCGCGAGCAGACCGATGCCGACATTGTCGAATGCGAGCCCGGTATAGGTATGCACGGAATCGGCCGGCTGGACGTTCATCACGTCTTGATGCGCATAGGTCGCCGGCGTCACGTTGGCAGTGGTTGTATAGGTGATCGTCCGCGTTTCGCCGCCGATCGTCAGGTCGATGCTGACCGCCGTGCTGTTCAGTGCGCTGAGCGGAATCGCGATATCGAGCACGTCGCCATTGTAGATCGCTCGGCCATCCCCGCTGTTAGTGCCGACGACCGAGCTTGCGATGCCGCCGTTCAGCGCGATGGTTGTCCCGGTCGGGCCACTCACGCTGGCACCCGATGTCAGGCCGGCATGCGCGATACCCTTGATTATCACACGCCGCGTGATCGTCGCCCCAGGGGTCAGATTGGTTTCGCTGGTTGGCCAGGACGATCCGTACATGGAACTGCTGTTGGTGCGGCTCTGGTCGCGGATCGTGTCGATCGCCGCTTTGTAAACTTGATAGGCGCGATACTGGCCTGACGTGATGACGCTCGCACCAGGCGTCAGGTGCAACTTGTCGCTCGCGTTGATCATCGCATCGACCAGCGCCGGATCACGGAAGTCGGGATGCTCGCCGAGGGGAATATAATAGTCGGCGAAGGTCGAGCGCACCGACGGAGTACGCAGCCGCGAAACATAGTCCGACCATAACGGCATGAAGGCGCCATAGCTGGGATGCCCCGGATGATAGGGCGGCGGGGCGACCACCCCGAGCTTGATCCCCGCTCCTCGTACGGTAGGCGCATAGGCCAACCATTTCGCGATCGTGTTGTCGACCGAGAAGGTGCCGAGGTCGTTGCTGCCCAGCATCGCCGTCAGCAGCTGCGGGCCGAACGCGACGTCGTCGCTGCGATGATCGAGCAAGGTGTTGCCGGTCGGCGAGCCCGTGTCCGCCCCCTCGAGCGGCGGACCGCTATATGCCGCCCCGCCGACCGTCCGGCTCGCCTGCGCGCGGACATGGATCGTCACCGCCGCATTGGCCGGATCGTCGGCATAGGTGTAGCTGTAGAAAGCGTCGCGATTGGTCGATTGGTCGGGGGTCGTGCTGGTTTGACTATCGCCCTCGATCACCATATTGGTGATCACGAACGGCACGGCGGCGGTACCCGAGCGGCGTGTCGCCAGATCGGGGATCGAGAGGCCCATGCCCGACATCAGAGGAAGGCCCCGACGGTGGCGGGAGCCTTGTCTCTCAGAGTATTTGTCATAGTGTCACCCTTCCGAAAAGGGCGTGTCGCACGATGCAGCGCTACGCCCTAAAGGCGTATAAATAAATGCGCAGGTATCGTGTAGGAAAGCATAATATAACCTATTAGGTTATAATCTTGACAGCCGTCAGAACGATGCCGCCCCATAGCGCAAGGCTGAGCCCCACGATCGTCGCGATGCGCAGCGGCATCGGCCACCTGCGATCCTCCGCCGCGGCCTGCGCCTCAACCGGATTGACATTCGCGTCGGCGATGCGTGCGGCTAGTTGCTCCTGCAGCAACACCGCCGGCGACATGGGCAACTCGCCATCGGCCGTCCGCGGCGACTGGTAATCGGCTTGCACGGCGTCTTCCACCGGCGTGGTCGGCGCTGGGTCAACCAGCTTGCGTTGTGCGCTCATCGGCTCGATCTCCGGTCGCGGCCCCCTTGCCGCAGAGGACAGACGATAGCGGCGAAGTCCTTAAGACAAACTTTCGCCCAGGCGCGGCTGCCTTCCTAAGAATCCGATCGCGAGGTGCGCCGCCATTCGGTCTCGCGCCCGCGCAGAAATCCGAGATAGATGGGCAGCTTCCACAGGATATAGAGCGGCGCCTTGAGCAAGGCCGCCCCGCTCAACCAGCGCTGCCCGCCGTGCAGCCATGCCGCGAAAGTCACGCATAGTGCTGCCGCGAATATCGCCGCGAGGGTGATCGCCGGCACCAGACTCGCGCCGACCAGCGCCAGCACGATGGCCACGCCCAACGACGCCGTCGCGACCGCCAACAGCAACGCAAGCGGAGGTACGAGTAAATGGCTCGCCAACAGAATTTCCTTCGCCGACAAACGCCGCAACCCCGACCCCAGCAGCGGCAAGGCGGCGTTCCGCGCCGTATCGAGGAAGCCATGCTCCCACCGTGTGCGCTGCGCCAGTGCCGCATCCTCGGGCGGCGGGGCGCTGGATACCGAAGCACCCTCGACCAGCAACGTCGCATGCCCGGCCCGCACCAGCGTGATGCCAAGCCCGAGATCCTCGACCAGCGACCCCGAACCGAGATCGGCGTCGGCAAACAACGTCCAGGGGAACGCCATGCCGGTCCCGGTCAGCAGCGCCGACCCGCCCATCCGCGTCATGCCGCGCGAGCGATAGAGGTTCTTCACCACCATCGCGAAGCCGGAGATCTGCGTCATCGGCGGCGCGGTACGATCGGGCGCGATCAGGTTGATCGCCTGAGCGGGCTGACCGCGCATCGCGCGCGCGGTCAGCGCCGCGACGCTGCCCGGCGCCAGGCGGCAATCGGCGTCGAGCACGATCACGACGTCGCACGCCCCCGTCGCGGCGATATGGTCGCGGCCGAACGCCAGCGCGTAGCCCTTGCCACGCGCAATGGCGTCATGGCGTTCGATCACCTCGGCGCCGGCCGCTCGCGCCACCGCTGCGGTATCGTCGGAGCAATTGTCGGCGACCACCAGGATGCGAGCATCGCTGGCGACGGCTTTCAACGCTTCGATCGTCGGCGCGATACCAGCCGCCTCGTCATGCGCCGGAATCAGCACCACCACTCGGCCCGTCGTCGTCCCAGCGACAGACCGCCGGGAATTGGCCAGCCCGACCGCCACCTCCAGCGAAAAGATCGCCAGCGGCACGCCGGCCGCCAATGCCAGCATCCAAGCGACGATCGACAGGATCACTACGCAGCCTTCCGCCGCTCGAGCAGTCCGACGATGAACGACCGATAGCGCGCGGCGATTGACGGCCAGCCGAACTCGGCCGATCGCGGATCCTGCGGACCGCGCCCGGTCGCCAGCGCGCGGCGCAGCGCGTCCGCCACGGCGTCTAGATTCTCGGTATCGCACAACGTGTCGCGATCGCCGACGATCCACCGCAACCGCGGCGTATCATGGCCGACGATCGGCAACCCGCTCGCCATCGCTTCGACGAAGACGTTACCGAACGATTCGAGCAGCGACATGTGCAGGAACGCGTCGGCCGAGGCATAAAGCCGCGGCATGTCCGGAGCGGTCAGCGTCAGCCGCTTGAACCGGCCCGGCAACAATTGCGCCGCCAGCGCATCGACCTCCGCCCGCAACGGCCCGTCACCGGCGACCACCAGATATGCATCGGGCAGCTTCGCGACCGCACGAATGCCGTCCGCCACGCGCTTGGTGTCGATGAACGCGCTGACCATCAGAACGATTGGCACGCCCTCCGGCAGACCGAGCCCGGCGCGATCCGGCTCGACCGCCTTGTAACGCTCCAGCACGATGCCGTTGGGGATCAGCGCGGTCGGCCAGCGATCCTTGTTCTCGGCTTCGTAATCCGGATTCGTGCAGACCAGTCCGTCACAACGAAACAGGCGATATTCGGATTTGCCGCTCCGCGCCGGCCAGTCGCCGTTCTGCGTGACATAAATCTGCAGCGGCGATTTCCCGAACGTCGGCCGCCGCAGGGCGAGGTGCGAGAACGGAAAGTTGCACGTGATCGCGACGTCGTAATCCTTCGGGCGATACTTGGTCAGCAGCGTCGTTCCGAAGGTCGCGTCTTCCCACGCTGTGTCGGACCGGAACGGTGGGAATTGCGGCGCTTTTTCGAAGCGCTTGCGATCGACGATCGGCACGTGGACATAGCGATAGGGTTCGTCCGGCCGCTCCGGCCCACCGCCCATCACCGTCACGTCGTCCCCGCCCCGCGCCAGTTCGCGCGCGACGGCCAACAGCGCCACTTCGGCGCCACGATCCTGGGCATGAAAGCCCGGCAAGGCAAACAGGATGCGCATGCGCGATTGATACCCCCTACGCGTCGCTTGCGCCCGCGAAACTCGATCGCTCAATGCCATTCAATTGTTGTTGCAGGCAATATGGCAAAGTGTGCTGTGTCGATTCGTGACAACGCAGTGGCATTGACTTCGCCCGGCGGTGCGTTAGCGAAATAGAGGGGTCGCCGGTCGGCGCGACGAACCGATCATCGGCCCGCTGGGGAGCAAGTGAAGCGATGGAAACTGTCTGGGATTGGGTGACGATCATCTGCTTTGGCGGCCTGGTCGTCCTAATGCTGCAGCGGTCCGTCGAAGAGCGTACGCGCGATCATTTGATGGAATATCTGTTCCCAGCGCTCGGCTGTGCCGTCGCCAATTATCTGGGTAACCATTATTCCGATATCGGCGCGGCCGCGGTGCTGGTGCTGGTCGCCGTCTACGTGTTCAAGGTGCTGAAATTCCCGCCGATCGGCCCCAATAAGATGGACGGCCCCGACCGGCCGTAACGGGTCGTTTCGACCGCCGGCGTCCCATTTCAGGGTTAATGGCGCGATCGTAATTCTGGACTCGTCGATCCGACACCGATAGCCGCTTTGGCCGAGACGCGGAGTCGCGCGTTGGTGGAGCGTGACGTTTTGGCAGCAACGACATCCCGGGTTCGCGAACCGATGCCGGTGAGGCCCCGGCCCGCCGCCAGGCATCGTCCGCGCATGCCCAAAACGGGTGACGAGATGCTGCTCGTTTCGTCATTCGACGGCGGACGACGAGGTAGCGCTAAAACGAACAATGGCGCGACCACTCGCGGTGCGGCGCGTTACGCGTGGCTGGCCACGGCGATGCTGTTCGTCATCGCAGCCTCACTACTCGTTCACGGTGACGTGCGGCCGGGCGCGGTCGCGTCGAAACGATCGTCGACCGCCACCATTGCGGTGCCGCCCTCCGCCGAGGAGGTCCGAACGCTGCTGACCAATACGCCGCTTGCGATCGCGCCGAGCGATGCGCTGGCGATCAACGCCGCCCGCCCGCTCGATGGTATGCCGACCAGTTTCGCGCGGCCGTTCTTCATCCCGACGGCGTCGATGGTCGGACCCAATAATGGTGCGGCGGCTGCGCTCGATTGCCTGACCCAGGCGATCTATTACGAGGCTGCCAGCGAGAGCGAAACCGGCCAGCGCGCGGTGGCGCAAGTGGTGCTGAACCGCATGCGCAGCCCGATCTTCCCGCACACGGTCTGCGGCGTCGTGTACCAGGGATCGCAGCAGCGCACCGGGTGCCAGTTCAGCTTCACGTGCGACGGCAGCCTGGCGCGACGCCCGAGCATCGGCGGCTGGGCGCAGGCGCGGAGGATCGCGCTCGCGGCGCTGTCGGGCAGCGTCGAGCGATCGGTCGGCCTGTCGACGCACTACCACGCCAACTACGTCGTGCCCTATTGGGCCGGATCGCTCGACAAGGTGGCGACGATCGGCGCACACATCTTCTACACGATGCGTGGCGGCCTCGGTCGGCCGCCGGGATTCGGGGAACGCTACAATGCGAGCGCTGAGGCACCGCCGGTCGTGCTGCCGATCGTCGATCCCAATGCGGATCCTGCCGCGGAGCTGGTCGGTGTCAATCGCGGCGGCGAGACGACCGACCCCGCCGGGTTGCTGTCACCCAACCGCACGATCGTGAAGGACGACTTGCTCGGCGC
Source organism: Sphingomonas panacisoli (assembly GCF_007859635.1). Taxonomy (NCBI): domain Bacteria; kingdom Pseudomonadati; phylum Pseudomonadota; class Alphaproteobacteria; order Sphingomonadales; family Sphingomonadaceae; genus Sphingomonas; species Sphingomonas panacisoli. Next base: position 2,308,369 of record NZ_CP042306.1, read on the forward strand.
CCCGGCACGCCCGGATCCGGTCGCCGTCTCGCCGAAGCCGGCGTTGCGCGCCGACGAGGATCGCGGCGTCCTCGTCGTCGATAGGAACAAGGGCTTGGGCAAATAGATATCGGCCGGCGTCGGCAAACGGGGGAATTGTCATGAGTAACGTGTCGGCGGAAACGCTGAAATCGACGATCGAGGAATATGCGCACGGATCGGATCATCCCGATCTGCAAGTCTATCGGCGCGACATCGACGACAAAGATTGGGACCGGTTCAGCTGGTGGATCGGCCACGTCGCCGAACTCGGCCACTTCTATGGCGGAAAGCGCATCCTGGAGGTCGGCTGCGGGTTCGGCTGGGACGCGCTCGCTCTCTCCAAGGAGACCGACTCGACCGTCGTCGCGATGGATATCCTGCCCTCGATGATCGACGGCGTGCAGCAGTGCCTGACGCAACTGCGTGTCAAGGGCGGCGTCGCGAAGGTCGAGGCGATGGTCGGCGACGTCTGCGAGGTCGATCTGCCCGCCCAATCGTTCGACGGCATCTTCAGCAGCGAGGCTGTCGAGCACGTCCACAGTCTGGAAGCGATGTACGCGCGCTGCTTCGCGCTGCTCAAACCCGGCGGGCGTCTCGTGATCGTCAACGACAGCAACGCGTACAACGCGGCGTTTCGCGAGCGGAATTTCACGATGTGGGCCGAACGCGACTCGTCGTGGGAGCATGCCACCTGGCTGAAGGAAGAAGTGCGACCGATCGAGCACGCCAACGCCGAACCCTATGGCGCAATGCGCGAGCGCATGATCCGCGCCGTCGAACCCGGAATGGGCGACGATGCCGTCGCCAAGCTGGTCCACGCGACCGCCGGCTTGATCCGCCCGGAAATCGAACAGGCGGCGCACGACTTCAAGGCCAACGGCAAGCTGCCCGTGCGCCCCGAACTGTCATGGTGCCGCAATCCGGAAACCGGCGAATATGCCGAGCGCCTGCTCGATCCGTTCGCGATGCAGAAAGGCCTGCGCGACGCTGGGTTCAAGGTCAGCCTGCAGCACCTCTATCGCAAGTTCCCGTTCCGGTTGGCGAACAATGTCGGCATCCATGCGGTGAACAAATTGCTGTTCAAGCAGAACCCGCTGTTCGTGCTCGTGGCGCAAAAACCACTGAAGAACTAAGGGCGGTGCTCAGCCGGTCGGCGCGTCGTTGAACAACCCGATCAGCGGACGTGCCGCATCGGGATAGAAGAACTGGCCGAATTGCTGCGACGGTGTTTGCCGGGCGAGATCGTCGCGCAGCGACGGCTCGCGCGACAGCCGGCCCAAGGCGTCTTCGAGCTGTCGCCAATTGCCGGGCTCGAACAGCAGGCCGGTGCGCCCTTCCTCGACGACTTCGGGGATCCCCGCGACGCGGCTTGCGACGACCGGAATGCCCATCGCCAGCGCTTCGATCAGCACGATCGGCAGGCCTTCCATGAAGCTTGCCAGCACCAGGATATCCGCCTTGGCGATCGCCTCCAGCGTATCCCGTTCGGTCGCGGCGCCGGCGAATGTCACGCGATCGCGCACGTCGAGTTCGGTGACTAGCGCTTCGAGCGTAACGCGTTGCGGTCCATCGCCGACCAACGTCAGATGCATGTCGGCGCCGGCCCGAGTCAAACGCTGAACCACCCCGATCAGTCCGGCGTGACCCTTTTCGGCCGACAGCCGGCCGACGCAGATGAGCTTCAACGCACCGCTTCGCGAATGACGATCGGCGACCGGCAGGCTCGCGGGATCGATCGCGCATCGCACCACGGCGAGCTTCTTCCAGATTTCCGGCAACGTCAGCCGCATCGCCTGCGCCATGCCGAAATAGGAAACGCACGCGGCGAAATCCGCGCGCTCGAGCTTCGCCGGGAGCAGCCATCCGGCGGGATAGTCGAATTCCGAAATACCATGCAGCGTCAGGCTCCATGGCAGCCCGCGGAAATGCGCAGCCAACATGCCGACCGTCGCACCGGCATTGGCGAAATGCGCATGCAGCCGCGTCACGCCATCGCGTTCGAGCCGATCGGCCAGCACGATCGCTTCGAGAAAATGGAAAACGCACAGCAGCAACGCGCGTAGTCCCGGCACGCGGTGACCGAAGGCGAGCTTCAGCGTGCTGAAATAGCGGACAGGATGCTTGGCGAGCGCCTTGATATTGGTCCCGACGAAGGAAGACGCCGATGCTTGCTGGATGACGAAGGTGTGATCGCGCTCGGCCTGAGCATCGCTGTCGTCCGCCGACACGCCGGTCTTGCGTACGCTATAGGTACGGATGTCCAGGCCGGCGTCACGCAACGTCGCGACCTCCCTGCGGATGAACGTGTGCGATATCCCAGGATATTCGCTGACCAGATAGCCAATGATCATATCGCCCCGGCCGATATCCTATTTGTAGGTGATGGTGCCGCCGGGCGATCCGCTAGCCAAGCGCCCCCCATAGCGCAACGCCCCGAGCAGCTCGGCATAGCGCATCGTCACGGTCAGCACGGCCCGGCGCATGCCCCACTTCGCGCCGAGCCGTATCAGTTGGAGCAAGCTCAGCACCGGCCAGAGCAGGATCGCCGCCGGATGAACGACCACCGCCGCCACGATGCTGACCAGCGGCAGCACGCCCGCCCAAACGACGGCGCGCGCGAGTTCGCGGGCGTAGAGCCCACTCCCTCCGGACCGCGTCGCGCGCCACGTCTGCGCATAGCCGAAACCGCTACGTACGCCGCGATTCCACCATTGGCTGAAGTGGAAGGTCGCTGCATCGTGGATCGTCATCGGCGCGTCGAGCCGCATCACGCGCCAGTTGGCCTTGCGCAACCGGCTGCACAATTCGGGCTCCTCGCCCGCGATGATCCTGGGGTCGAACCCGCCGGCCTGGCGATAGGCGTCGGCCCGCATCATCGAATCGCCACCGCACGCTTCGGCCTCACCCACCGGCGTATCCCATTCGAGATCGGCGAGCGCGTTGTAGAACGACGCTTCCGGGTGACGTTCGCGCCGGCGGCCGCACACCGCCGCGAAGTCAGGATGCGTCGAGAGGAAATCGGCCCCGGCATCGAGCCAGCCCGGCTCCATCTCGCAATCGCCGTCGATGAACATCACGAAGTCGGTATCCGGAAAGCGATCGAACAGCATCGCGACGCCTTCCGCCCGCGCCCGCGCCGCGGTGAACGGCCTGGCCATGTCGAGCGCGAGCACGATCGCCCCGGCCGATTCCGCCGCCGCCTGGCTGCCATCGGTCGAGGCGCTGTCGACATAGACGACCGGCATGCCCAGCGGCATCGACGCAAGACAACGGATCAGCCGCTCACCTTCGTTACGGCCGATCGCGACGATGCCGATCTGCGCCGTGTCAGCCATGCACCGTCGCGCCCAATGCCCACCATTGCTGGAACGTCGGAACCAGGCCTGCAAAGCCGAGCAGCCACTTCAGCACGACGGCACCCGCGGCGATCGCGACGGTCATGCCCAGATCGTCACCCAGCGACCCCATCCGTTCGCTGCGCAACGCGATCGAGATCGCGAGCCACCGGCTTGCCTCGGCGACGAGCAATACGATCAGACCGGCGAAGATCCCGTATTGCGGCACGAAGAACGGCAGCCCGACGATCAATACGCCGAACTTCGCGACGTTGCCGAATGCTCCAGCCTTGGGCCGGTCAAGCCCGAGCAACGCGGACTCGCCGAACGATGCCAGCACCGAGAACCACACGCTGACAAGCAGCACCGGCAACATGAATGCCGCGGCGTGATACCGCGCGTCGTACAGCGTCAGGACGAGGCGGTCGGAGCCGACCAGCGCAACCGTCATCGCCAACGCGATTCCGCCGAGCGCCAAGCGCCGATTGTGCCGGAAGCTGGCAGCGATATCGCTCGAACTGTTGCGGAGCTCGACAACCTTGGGAAAGACGAGGAAGCCGCCCAGGCGCTGCGCCAGCGCCACGAGCAGATCGGCAAAAGTTCGCGCGACGCCGTACACGCCGACCAACGACAGCGGCAACACCGCGGCAAAATAGATGCGGTCGGTGCTCATCGACGCGAAATAAACGGCGGTTGCGAGGAATATCCATTTTCCGAAATGCAGGATCTCGGCGAGGTATTTCCGATGCAGCGTCGGTTTCGGGATCCGGAACGGCGCGAACGCGAACGTCATTGCGGTCGAGAACAGCATTCCGAGCACGAGTCCCCAGACCAACGCCCAGATATTCCCCCACATGATCGCCAGGACGACGGTGATCGCGCTGACCACGATCGCGCAGACGACGTCGTACACGCCGCGCTGCCCCAGACGCATGTCACGCTGCATCAGGAAGATGTCCGGCGATTGCAGGCCGGTCAGCAGGAAACCCAGGCTGACCAGCGAGAAGATCGGCAACAGCGAAGCGTTGTTATAAGCGTGCGCGATCGGCGCCGCGGCCGCCAGCGCGACCAACGCCAGCAGGACGCCGCGCATCAATTGCACGGTCCAGGCGGTGTCCAGGAATACCGGATCGGCCGAATGCTGGCTACGAACGACGCTCTGGCCGATGCCGATGTCGGACAACAGCTCCATGCCCGTCCTCATCGTGTTGATCAGCAGCATGATCCCGAACATTTCGGGCGCCAGCAAACGAGCGAGGATGACGTTGGTGACCAACCGAACGCCCTGTTGCAGGCCAAACGGTACGGTCAGCCAGATCGCCTGGCGCGCAAGACGTCCACGCCACAATCCCATGGCGGACGAAATCAGTCTATTGGGGGTAGCCGTTCCGTTCATGTACTCGCCTACGCGGAACGCCGCCCGATTGTGGAGATGCGGCCGGATCGTAGCACACCGCCGGCCTTCATGCAGAATTCCGTCACCATGCGTCCCCGATCGATCTCTTCTTATCGTCCCAAAGATTCAATTTTGTGTTGCGACGAAGCGCCTGTGCCACGTTGGAGGTCATGCCGGAACTGCGGAATGACATCCGGCAGCACGGCACTGGCATGCGACGCGTCGCGTTCTGGACAGCTGTCCTCAGGAAACGGCGGGCCGACTCATCGTATTGATCGGCCTAACGGGAGCCTTAGGCTTGGGCGCCGGACGCCCGGCGTTTCGCGCGGCCCTTATCTCGCCACCGATCAGCGCCATGCACACCATTAGCAGCGCGAGCACGTTATAGGTGAATGCCGCGAATTCGAAATTGTTGTGCACGACGTTCAGCGCCATCGCCACGCCAGCGCCGAGCACGATCTCGCCCCCAGGGCTGCGTTTATTGGTGAACGCAAACCATAACCCCCTGACCGCTGGCAGGACGAGCATAAGGATGAAGGCCAGTTCCCCGAACAATCCCGTTTCCGCGCGCGCGAGGAGATAGGCGTTATGCACCGGCATCGACCGATCGTTGACCTGCCATGGCACACCCGCCCGCGCGGCGTAGCCATCGCGATTGGACACCAGCACGAACTGGTTTGCGCCGACGCCGAACGGATGGTTCGCCGCCATCGCCTTCGCCGCCTTTTCGAACGAATTGCGTTCGTCTTCCTGCGTGATGACCGATTTACCTCCGAAACGGTGGTTCAACGTCATCAGCGAAAACGGCGCCGCTACCGCTAACGCCAACACGCCTGCGCCGATGATCGTCATCTTGGTCGGGGTAACCCGACGCGCGAGCGACAGGATCATCAGGATGACGACTCCGCTACCTGCCAGCACCAAGGCACCGCGCGATCCGCCGCCGGCGATGATGATCAACGCGGCAACGATCCCCGCCATCTGCAACTTGCTTCGGCTACCCGACAACAACGATGCCAGCAGCAGCAACAACGACACTTCGGTCAACATGCCCAGAATGTTCTGGTGCGCCATCGTACCCGGCGCCTGAACGACGCCGTGCAGCTTCTGCCAGATCACGAAGCCGGCCTGCACCATCAGACCCAGCCCGCAACCGTTGAGCAGCCCCTGCCGCAGATCGGGCCGAAAACATTCGCCGCCAATCGCCGAAAATAGCAACAGCATGCGCGCGAACTGCCAGACCGCGAACACACTCGCCATCGGCACGGATGCCGGCATCATCGAAACCGTCAATGCTACGGCGTAAACGGCGAACACGCCCCAGAACGGCAGGTTACCGCGCACCGGGCGGCGCGTCATGACCAAAGCGAGCGCCAGCGCGTCGGCCGGTGAAATTGCGATACCGCGTACCGTACCGAACCAGCCCGGCCAGCCGATGATGAACCCTTCCAGCCTAATCTCGTCACCGAGAAACAGCAGCGCGCCAAGCACTGTAAACGCCCAGACTCGACGGTGCGGATACGACTTGAGCAGTCCCAGGATCAGCGGGAAGCTCAACAGCACCAGAAAAAAGATGACGAGGGTCATGCCTGGGTCGAATCTCTCGATACAAAAAACACGGCGATCACCGACTACACCGATTCGCCGCTAATCGACATAGCGCAGAAGTGGGCGGAAGGGGTGAATAGCCGCAAGCACCGTCCGCGCGATGATCGGGCCGGCCGCCCCGATCACGAACAATATCGCTACCACGACCACGAACATCGCGCCTTCGTGCGGCACGACGCGGAGGATCGCGATCTTGCCGATGCCGATGAAGATCGTGTTCAGCAGGTAGATCGCCATCGAATAACGGCCGATCGTCAGGAAGAAGCGGTCGCCCTCCCAGAAATCCTGGAGGAATAGGCCGTGGAGCGCCGGGATGGACGCCAATCCGCACACCAGCAGTGCGAACGGATTGCCGAGGAAGAAGTAGCAAAGCACACCCATCAGCGCGAGCGCCGGGAGATAGAGCATCTTCATCGCGGGCAACGTGCGCTCGCGATATAAGGCGATAAACCCGCCGACCGCGAAGAAGAGGAAATATGTCGCGATCCGGGCCGCGTAATAGGCTTCGGGCAGAGCAAAGCACCAACCCACGGCGCCGATAATCAGCAGAATCGCGATGTGTCGCCCGCCGATCCGCCAGAGGATCGGGGTCACGACACTGTAGATGAACAGGACAAGCAGGTACCAGATCGACAGACTGGGGTTGTCGGGAGTGTTCGCGACGACCTTCGCGATACCGCTGCCGATGCCGTTCACACCATCGTCCACCGGGCCAAGGCTGGCGGCGACGTACTTGCCGATGACCACGAGCAGTCCGAACACGATGAACGGGATCATCAATCGATCAAAGCGTTTCCAAACGTACGTGGCCGGCGCTTTGTAGAAGCGATCCACCGCACCGATCGAGAAGAACACGAAGCCGCTCAGATACATGAAGAACGGCATATGGAATTCGTAGACGACGGCGACCGACACGTAGAACCACAAGGGTGCGTTCATCAGCGCCCCCCCCGGCCAGATGGCCCCAGACGACGAACAGGATGCCCAAACCCTTCGAGCGATCGATGTCGAGCATCCGTTCGTTTGCCGCGGGTCCGGCCGTCGGAACTCGCTCTGGGCCGCCATCGCTCACCGTTGCGATCTGATCGGCATCGCGCGACGTCATCGTCAAAAACGGAACTCGCTGGGACGAAGCGGCGAGTCGGCGCGCGCGAACAGCAAGTCGATCTGAACCAGCGGCCCCGAGGGACGGCTGAAACCCGATATCTCGGTCGGCAACCAGCCGCGCTCGGCCATCCACGCGACGACCTCGGGCATTAGCGGCGCGCCCTTGTTATAGGGCAGCATCGCGACTTCGAGTTGCACCAGCGACGCGCGCTCCAGCACCTTGGCCCCACCCGCGAGGATTTTTAACTCGGCACCCTGCACGTCGATCTTGAGAAACGGCGCGGCGACGGTCGTGAGGAAATCGGCGGCCACTTCGTCGAGCGTATGCGTCGTTACCGTCTTGCGTTCACGCGGGGCGTTGCTGGCCTCCGCGAAGATCGAGGACCCGGTGCCCATTTCGTAGAACGAGACTTCCTCGCCAGACGTTGCGGACAAAACGCCGCCATAGACCGACAGATCGGACCGCGTCGCCGCATAGCTCTCGAGTGCCGGCAGCAACGCCGCCTGCCCTTCGACCATCAGGCTCGGTTTTTGGCCCAACACCTTGTTCGCGAGCCGCGTCCAATTGCCGTGATACGCACCGACATCGATATAGCCGTCGGGCGCGAACCCCAGTCCGGCGAGGCGCCGATAGGTCGTTTCCTCGAAATTGCGACTGACGAGATCGGCGACGCCCAACCGCGCATCGGTATCGAGTCGCGCATAAACAGAAGGGATCAGCCGTCGGGTGAGAGCCTTGAACATCAGCGGCCGCGCGACGGGGTCGGCTGCGCCTCAATACGCATTGTCATGCTTGATCACCTTTACCGTCGCGGCCAGGATCGCGAGGTCGCCGAAAAACGTCCAATTCTGCAGATATTCGAGGTCGCACCGCAACCGGCCTTCCAGATCCTCGCGCTTTTCGGTCGATCCGCGATAGCCGCGGATCTGCGCAAGGCCGGTGATACCGGGCTTCGATGCGTGCCGCATCCAGTAATGCTGCGACACTTCCCAGAACAACTGGTCGCCGGCGGTCGATGCGGTGGCGTGCGGGCGCGGCCCGACCAGGCTCATATTGCCAAGCAGCACGTTGAAGAGCTGCGGCAGCTCGTCGATGCTCGTCGCGCGAATGAACTTGCCGACGCGCGTGACGCGCTGATCGTTACGGCTCGCCGACACCGAACCCGTCGCGTCGGTCTGCGCAAGATTCATCGATCGGAACTTGTAGATCTTGAACGGGCGGCTGCTGCGGCCGATGCGGGTTTGTGCGAACAACGCCGGCCCTTTGGAATCGAGCCGGATCGCGATCGCCACGACGATCAGCAGCGGGGCGAGCAGGATCAACGCGGGGATCGTCAGCGCCAGGTCGAGCAACCGCTTCTGAACACGGCTCGAAAGACTGAGCGGCCCGAGCGACAGGATCAGCGTATCGGCATCGCCCAGCCTACCCAGACCGACGGCGCCATGGATATCGCCCGTCGAGACCAATAGTTCGACGCTAGCCCCCGTCGCCTTGAGCGCGGTGATCCAGGCCTCGCGATGTTCTTCTGCGACGCTGAGGTAAATCTTGTCGTAGGGATCGACGAGCTCACCTACCCGCGCCACACGATCAGGATTGGCCAGATCGGGCCGCAGCCCGAGGTCCTTGACGTCGAGTACTTCGCAAATCGTCGCGCCTTCTACGGGCGCGCCATCGACGATCAGCAAACACCGCTCGGCAACACTGTCGAGCGCCCACCGGATCAACCCGGCGATGATGGCGCGGCCGACCAGGATAAGTATCGCGGTGATCATGACCGAATAGACGAAGGCCAGCCGCGACATCACCGCACCGACCTGCGCAAGGAAAGCAAAGGTCACGATGATCAGCGACGTCGCACCGAAAGCACCCAACGCGGCGCGCGCGGACTCGACATAGTCGCTGAGGCATTTGACGCTGTACGCCCCGTACGCCAGCCCGAACGAGACAAAGAACGGCAACGCGCCGAGTGCGAGCGGAATACCGTTTAGAGCAAGACCCTGACCGCCGCGGATCAGACTGGCGAGCCAGAAGCCGGTAACGATCGCCAGCACGTCGAGCGAGAGACACAGCGCATACAGCCGCATCCGCCGCCGCTCCATCGAGCCGCGATCAGCTGTCAGTATTGTCTGTGATACGGCCATATCCAAAGGAAGTGCCTGCCCCGCTATGAACCCTGAATGTCCGCTTCGGCCATGCCCCAACTCAGGTATGTTCGCAAACGTCACGAAGCCGTTAACGACGAAATTGGCACAACATTATGACGCGACGAGTGTATAAGCGCCGTCGCCGTACGGAATCGGGACAATGCGCCGGAGCGGTTACGAAATCCGCCGAGCGAACGTTATTCGACACCGTCGATCAGGGTGGAATGCCTTGCGCGGGTCTGCGCCACACGATAGCCCGACCCCAACCCAGGGGGATGTATGACGGCGTTCGAACAACGTGTGCTGGTGACCGGCGGGGCGGGTTTCATCGGATCGCATCTGTGCGATCGGTTGATCGAGCGCGGTGCCGAGGTGCTGTGCGTCGACAATTTCTATACCGGCCGGCTGCGCAACGTCGCGCATCTGCGCAACAACCCGTCGTTCGAGATCCTACGCCACGACGTGACCTTCCCGCTGTCGGTCGAGGTCGATCAGATCTACAACCTCGCCTGCCCCGCCTCGCCGGTCCATTACCAGTTCGATCCCGTCCAGACGACCAAGACAAGCGTTATGGGCGCGATCAACATGCTCGGCCTTGCCAAGCGGCTGAAGGTCAAGGTGCTGCAGGCATCGACCAGCGAAGTCTATGGCGATCCGACGATGCATCCGCAGCGCGAAGAATATTGGGGCAACGTCAACCCGATCGGTCCGCGCTCCTGCTACGACGAAGGCAAGCGCTGCGCCGAGACTTTGTTCTTCGACTATCACCGCCAGCATGGCACCGAGATCAAGGTCATGCGGATTTTCAACACCTATGGCCCGCGCATGCACCCCAATGACGGGCGCGTGGTGTCAAACTTCATCGTCCAGGCGCTGACCGGCACGCCGATCACGCTGTACGGCGACGGCCAACAGACGCGCTCGTTCTGTTACGTCGACGATCTCGTCGCCGGCATGATGGCGCTGATGGATACGCCGGCGGACGTGACGGGGCCGATCAATATCGGCAACCCGGTCGAATTCACGATGCGGGAGCTGGCTGAACTGGTACGCGAGTTGATCGGGTCGAGCGTCGAGCTCGTCCATCATCCGCTGCCGCAAGACGATCCCCGTCAACGTCAGCCGGACATCTCCCAGGCGAAAGCCAAATTGTCGTGGGAGCCACGCGTACCGTTGAAGGACGGACTGGCAAAGACGATCGCCTATTTCGACGGCCTGCTCAAAGAAATCGACGGAGCGCCGAATCGAGCTTGAGGCTCGCACGGAACTTTCGTCGATTCCCGACGTTTCATTTCACACGACGTTGCCGCGACCCAGTCGGCGCGCTCGCTGATATCGGCGAAGTAACCGCTCGGGCGAACAGCCTTGGGCACACTTTGTTGTGCGCCGGTCCCAAATCCTAATGCGCAAATAACCATCGAAAGGGCCGGATTAAGCCGAGTTGTGCGTTGCACAAGACGAGTTTCGGGACTTGGAATTGGCTTCGACGCGATCGCCGCTAAACGTGGTAAACAATTACAAACACTCCGTTTAACTGGGTTTTTACGTCATCTCGTCCATGTTTTTGGGCATGCTATCGCGCGCCCTCCGTTCGTCAGGCCATTGCGCCTTTTTGCTTGCAGCCTTTGCCTTATCGGCATGCGGCGGCGCAGGTGGATCGCCGGGTGTGACCGCAGTTGCGAACGATCCGACCCCTACGCCAACTCCGACCCCGACCCCAGGGGCAACGGCAACGCCCACGCCTACGCCGACTACCGCCGGCATTGCCGCGCCATCGCTGCAGGGGCTGGCAAAAGTGTCGTCCGGCATTCAGCTGCAGGACTATCTACAAGCATCTTGGGGCACCGGCGATCTTCCGGGATCGATGGCACCCGACGATGTGGGAGCATTCCGCTTCAACTGCGCACCGTCGCACAACGCCTATAACGATCCGATTGTATATCCGGGGCAACCGGGAAAATCGCACCTCCATACCTTCTTCGGCAATACCAAGGCCGACGCCAATTCTACCTATGACTCGTTGCGGACGTCCGGTGACAGCACTTGCAACGACATGCTCAACCGTTCGGCCTATTGGGTCCCGGCGATGATGAACGGCGCTGGCAAGGTCGTGATGCCCGACGGCCTGGCGGTCTACTACAAGCGCTATCCGGTGACCGACGTGCGCTGCACCACCTATGCGACGGCATGCCTGCCGCTGCCCCGCGGCCTGCGCTACATCTTCGGGTACAATATGCTCGATCCGGCCAGCACGCCGACCGACACTACCAAGCGTTGGTGGAACTGCGATGGCGCCGGCGCCACGACCGGTCACTTCGCGACGATCGCGGAGGCGTTGCGCGGCTGCCCGACCGGCGATCGCATCGGTGCCGTTCTGGTGGCGCCCGATTGCTGGAACGGTACGCAACTCGACAGCCCGGACCATCGCAGCCACATGGCGTACCGCGTACAGGACGGCCAGGGACACGCCGTCTGCCCGAAAACCCACCCCTACATCATCCCCGAATTCCAGCTCGGCGTTTGGTATTCGACCGACGCGACCACGAAGAACTGGTACCTCGCCTCGGATCGCATGGCCGGTATGGCCGACATGGAACCGGGTTCGACCATTCACGCCGATTGGTTCGGTGCCTGGGAAGACAGCGTGATCGATCTCTGGACCGCGAATTGCATCAACAAGATGCTGAGCTGTTCGGGCGGTGACCTCGGCAACGGTCAGCAGCTCAAGATGCTGGCTGGGTACGACGCTACGACGACCACCACCTTGGCCGATATTCCAGTCAAACCCTGACGGGCTATACGACCTTGACAAAGGGCGGCTGCGTTTCGACGCGGCCGCCCTTTTGTTTTGGTGCGAAGATTAGAATCGAAACTCAATCACTTAGCTAAGCCCCACGATTCCAAGGCTTTCGAATGGACGGATTCCGCCGATCATGGTAAATGAACCGTTGCGCACGCATTGCGCATCGGGCGAGGGTGAATGGTCCAGACATTGTTTCTGGTGGCGTTGGCCGCGACGTTCGCGGGCTATGCGACGTACCTTGCGGGGCTGCGGCGCAACCTGGTGGAGCCCAACCGCGCATCCTGGCTGATCTGGTCCGCCGCCACTGCGGTGGAAGCATCGACCTATGCCGCGGTCAATCCCGACGGCATCCAGCGCTGGGTATTCCTGTTCGCCGCCTTCGCCTGCGTCGCGATCACGGTCGCTCTGTGGCGCCGATCGGCGTGGAGCGCGCCGTCCCGGATCGAGGGCTTCTGCATCGCGGCCAGCCTGGCCGCGCTGATCATCTGGGCGCTGTTCCGCGACGCCTTCTGGGCGCACATGCTGGTGGTCGCCGCGGTCCCCGTCAGCTTCTGGCCGACATGGGCGAGCGTCGCCGCCGACCGCCGCCGCGAATGGTCGCCGGCCTGGGCACTGTGGACCCTCGGCGATCTTGCGACGCTGATGCTGGCGGCGCGCACCCCCGGCAGCCCGGTCGGCGAATATGCCTATATCCTCGTCGAACTGCTGTGCCACGCCAGCATGTGGTTCATGGTCGGGCTGGTAACGATCAACCCCCTGCGTTCGCTCGGGCGGCGAAACGGACGCTTCTACCTGCTCGACGCGGTCCGTACGCCCGCCAATCTGTTCAAGGTGACCGAAACGCACCTCGGCAAGGCAGTAGTCGCGGCGCAACGCTTTGCCGAGGGCGAGCGCCTGATCGAATTCACGGGCCGCCGCTTTCGCGCTGATCGCGTACCCACCTTGATGCGCGGAGCGTCGGATCGCTTCGTTCAAGTCACGCCGGATCATTTCATGGGACCGTCAGGGCGGATCGACGACCTCGTCAATCACAGCTGTGCGCCCAACGCGGGACTACGCTTCGCCGATAACGGCGTGTTCCTCGTCGCGATCCGCGAGATCGCTGCGGGCGAGGAAATCACCTGGGATTATTCCACGACGCTCGCGCAGTCGAACTGGCACATGATCTGCCAGTGCCGCGCGCCCGATTGCCGTCGCGTGATCGGCAACTTCGCCACTCTCAGCGCTGAACGGCAGGAGTGGTTTCGGGCAGAAAACCTCGTACCACCGTATCTGCGGCGGACGGACGACATCGCCAATGAAAGGGCCGCCTAGGACGCCCGCCAGTCTCTCGATGAGACGGACCGTTGCTCGATTACCTTGACGAAACAATCCAATATCTTACCGTGGCGTTAAGGGAACTCCGAGTCCCGCCCGGGTTGCACGGCGAACATCAGCCTTTCTATTGTGCAATAGGGGATTACCATGACCGTATACAAATCACTTGCGATGATCGCTGCCGGCGGTCTGGCGCTCGTCGCGATGCCGGCATCCGCCCAAACCATCACCAACGGCTTCACCTTCGCGGTCGCCAACGATGGCGCCGGGTCGCCCAACGGTAACCATTATCACTCCAACACCGGTGGCTCGTTCGGCAACCCGGCGGGCAAGGCCGAGGTCGGCATGTATTCGACCGAAGTCGTGCGCGGACTGTCGGAGTATAATCTGACCGGCCTGACGTCGTCGCCGACGGCGTTCGTCACGTTCGACGTCTACAAAGCGGGCGGCTTGTTCTCAGGCGTCAACGACACGCCGTTCACCGGGCCGATCACGATCTACGCCTATCAGGGCAACAATCTCGAAGACATCAGCGACTTCCAGGCGGCGGCCGTCGCCACGATCGGTACATTCAACGTCAGCCCCGGTTCGACGCCCGTCGGCAGCATCTTCAGCTTCGACATTACGAGCGTGTTCAACCAGGCGATCGCCAATAACTGGAATTCGCTCGGCATCCGGCTGCAGGCCAACAGCCTGACCGCGAGTCAGGCATGGACATTCCAGGATTTCCGCCTGACTTCCAACAATCAGACCACCGGCGGTGCTGTGCCGGAGCCTGCGACGTGGGCGATGATGCTGCTCGGGTTCGGCGCGATCGGCGGAACGCTTCGCCGCCGTTCGGTGACGACCCGCGTGCGCTACGCCTGACGCGTTGCGTCTGAAGGTAAGCGGGGCGGCAGCGGACACGCTTGCCGCCCCATTTTTATGCTGCAACGTCGGTTTCGACAGTCTCGGCCGGCGACGCACGTAACGTCAGACGCGCTACCGCGCCGAATCCGACACCGGCGCTTTCGAGCCGCAACGAGCCGTCCATCGCGACCATCGAATTGGCGCACCAGTGGAGGCCCAATCCGCCCGATTTGTGATCGCGCGTCGAAAAACCGCGTTGGAACAGATTGGGCGCGTCGGCGGGGTCGAACCCCTCCCCCCGTATCGCGGATCGCGATTTCGACGCGACCGTCGCGTGTGTCGTCGATCGTCACGGTGATGTTGCCCGACCCGCTGACCGCGGCGATCGCCTCCGCCGCGTTGGAGAACAGGTTGCCGATCACTTGGCTCAGCAGCACGCGGTTGGCGAGCACCGGATGGCTCTTCGCCGGGAAGCCGAACATGATCGATGCGCCGCCGCCCGAATGCCGCGCGATCGTCGCGTTCTGGGCGATGATCTGGGTCGCGTCGCAAGTTTCAAGGCCGGGGCGTTCGTGCGCGAGTTGCTGTTGGGCGCCGATTATCTCTAGCGCCTGACGCATCGCATCGCGCGCGATCTCGAGCTGATCGCGCCGATCGGTGCGCTGGCGGTCCTCGGCATCGAGCGCGGCATTGGTGAAGGCGACGAGCTTGGCGCGCCGATCCACGGCCAGATCACCGCTGGCGAGTTCCGTCATAACCTTATCGAGCATCGCGCGATCGACCAGCGGCAGACCGATCTCGGCGCTCAGGATCGTCGTGACCGGGTTGAGCGCATTACGAACGTTGTGCATCACCGCCACCGCGCTTTCGGAGCGGCCGAGCTCGAAGCTCTGCACTTCGACCTGTTCGCGTAGATCCTTAAGTTGGGCGAGCATCGAATTGAAATTGCGTCCCAACGACGCGATCTCGTCGCTGCGTGTCGTGTCGACTTCGAGCGCGCTCAGCGAACCGGAATCGCGAACGCGCTGCATGTGCTCCTCTACCCGCCCGAGTGGATCCAGCACGAGTTGCTTGGTCATCCGGCTGAGCACGGTGAGCACGATCGCGAGCAGGATCGTCGATCCCAATACCGCCAACCACAGCATGTGCCGACCGAGCAACGACACGTCGCGCGGGACGGCGAAACTCGCGGCGGCGACCGGGCCACCATCGGCGCCCGGTACGGGAACCGCGATCCGCATCGTATCGGCACCCGTCACAATCATCGCTTGGCCGGTCGCGGCGAATTCCAGCTGCGCCGGCACTTGGAGCAATTGGCCGAGTTGCGCCGACGTGATCCGCCGCGCCATGACGACATAGCCGCGCGGAGCGCCGCTGCCATCGCTGCGACGTACTTGCGCCACCCCGACCGCGGCAACCACTTGCCCGAGCCGCAAGTAGAAATGCCCGGAACTGCCCGATCGCATCACTCCCTCGAACGGGATAGCGCGGATCGCGGCAAGCATCGCATCGCGCAGGTCGTTGCGTTCCTCGCCCGACTTGGCATCGACCCAACGGGCAATCACCGGGCTCTTGTCGGGGCGCAGATATGCCATGCCATCGACTTCGAGGTTGGCCATCGCGAGCCGGGAAAAGCTTTCTTCCTCAAATGCTTTGGTCGGCTTCACGATATAGTCGTAGCTTGAGTTCCAGTCGCCATAGTCGCGCACCGAGCTTTCGACCTTGGCGGCGAAATCGTTGAGCGTTGCGCGCGTGCGTTCGATATGGCCGTCGATCGATTGGCGTTCGAGCGCGTTGAAGCTGGGCGTGATGACCGCAGCGAGCAGCAAAGTCAGCGCGATCGATCCGATCACCCCGACCCCGGCCAGGATGATGAGCAGCTTGCCGGCCAGCGAAGCCTTTCGCGTTCGCGCGACGATGGCGCGAATGCTCGCCATCAGCCGTTGGTTCCGTCGCCCGGCAGGACCGCGAATTCGTCGCCGTCGAGATCGTCCTCACCACCGATGAAGCGCTCGTTCGCCAAGGCCTTGGCTTCTTCTGCTGGCACCGGACGGGAAAAATAATAGCCCTGCAAATGGCTTGCGCCGGCGACGCGGAGCGCTTGGACTTGCGCTTCGGTCTCGACCCCCTCCGCCACGACGCCGAGCCCCAGCGCCTTGCCGAGATGGACGATCGATTGGACGATGGCGGCGCTTTCGCGTTCGCGGCCCATGCCGTCGATGAAGCTCTTGTCGATCTTTAGGCAGTCGAGCGCGAACTTGCGGATGTTGTAGAGCGACGAATAGCCGGTCCCGAAATCGTCGAGCGCGATGCGGAAGCCCATCTGGCGCAGCTTGTAGAGCGTTTCCGCCGCGCGTTCGGCATTGTCGAAGATCGCGGTTTCCGTGATCTCGATCTGCACGCGATTGGGTGAAATTCCAGCGCGTTGTACGCGTTCCATCACATAGCCGACGAAGTTCTGGCGGCGGAACTGGCGCGGCGAGAAGTTGATCGACACGTACTGGCCCGGCCAGTCCACGAGAACCGTCAGCGCTTCGTCGAGCACCCAGTCGCCGAGTTCGTGGATCAGATTCGATTCCTCGGCGATCGGGATGAACAACGCCGGGCTGATCGGGCCGAATTCCTCGGTCCGCCAGCGCAGCAGCGCTTCGAAGCCGACCACTTCCATCGCGTCGCCCGCGACGATCGGTTGATAGGCGAGACTCAGTTCGCCCTGCGCGATCGCCTGACTCAACCCGCCCTCGATACGGCGACGGAAGCGGACGCTTTCGTCCATCGAATCGTTGTACAAACGCACGACGCTGCGTCCCGATTTCTTGGCGTCGTTGAGCGCGAGATCGGCGCGGCGCATGGTATCGACCGGATCGCGTACCTCGTCGCCCGACACGACGACCAGGCCGACCGACGCCGCACCCTGGACCGAATGGCCGAAGATGCGGAAGCTCGCCGCGCACGCCGCGACGATGCGATCGCACGCCATCACCGCCGCCTCTTCGCCGGCGGTGTCGAACAGCACGCCGAACTCGTCGCCGCCCAGGCGCGCGACGACCGCGCCTTCCGGCACGTTCTGCTGCAAGACCGTACAGATCGCGCGGATCAGTTCGTCGCCTGCCAGATGGCCCAGCGTGTCGTTGACCAGCTTGAAGCGATCGAGATCGACCATCGCGGCGGCGAACATCCCGCCGCTCCGCACCTTTTCGGCCAGCGCGCGAACGAAGGCCAGCCGGTTGGGCGCTTCGGTCAGCGAGTCATGCGTCGCGAGGTGCAGCGCCTTCGATTCATTGGCGGCGAGTTCGATCGCCTGCTGGTTCAGTTTCGCCATCGCATCGGCGAGTTCGCGATCGACCTGCCAGCGATGCCCGAGTGCCGTTGCGGTCTGGACGATCTCGGCGATTTCGAACGGCTTGGCGATGTAGAAGATCTTGTCGGCCGGCCCCGCCGCCTTCGAAATCTCGATCGGCGAGAAATCGGAGAAGCCGGTAACGATAACTAGGTTGATGTCGGGGTCGAGCGCGCGGATGCGCGTCGCGGTTTCCTTGCCGTCGATGCCGGGCGGCATGCGCACGTCGATGAACGCGACCGCGAACGGATTGCCCGCGGCGATCGCCGCCTCGACTTCGGCCACGGCGTCGAGCCCCTGGCTGCAATGTATGGCATCGAACTGGATCGCGTCGGCATCATCGCTCGGCAGGATCGGTGCGTCCTCGCCGAACAGCTCCGTCGCCATGTCATGAAGCGCGGTCGCGCTCGCCGTATCCGCGCGCGCGAAGCAGCGCCGGTAGGAGTCATGGACGGCCGGTTCGTCGTCGACGATCAGAATGCGCAACTGTCCTACCCCTCGTTCGGGCATCGCCTACACGAGCCCCCAATGATGTTGCCGAGGCGTAAGCAGGTAGGGTTAACGAGGCGTAAAAGGGGGCGGACCGATCAGGTCCGGAATGACGCGATATCAGTCGCCAAGTGCTTGTTGTCCAAGCAGGATCGCGCCAAGCGGCCCCGCCTCTCCGCCCAGCGCGGCAGGAACGATATAGTCGTCGAGCTCGCCGAGCAGCGAGCGGTCGCCATAATCGCCGATGCTCGCATCCAGCATCCGGCGCACCATCGGCAGCAGCCACGGCACGCCGAGCGCCACGCCGCCGCCGAACACGATGCGGCGCGGCACGCCGGTCAGAACGAGGGTGTGGCAGAGTTGGGCGAGCGGATGCGCGATCAACGGCCAGATCGGCGAATCCTCGGCGATTTGGTCGGCGCTGACGCCGGCGCGGGCCTTGATCGCGGGACCCGACGCTAGCCCCTCGACGCAATCGCCGTGAAAGCTGCACATGCCCGGCCAGTCGTCCCCCGCCATGCGGACGGGGCGGATATGGCCGAGTTCCTGATGCGTCAGCCCGACGACCGGCTTGTCGCCGCTGATCAGGCCGATGCCGATCCCGGTGCCGACGGTGACGTACGCGTGGTCGCGCAGGCCCTTCGCCGCACCCCATTGCCCCTCGGCCAGCCCGGCCCCGACCACGTCGCTGTGAAAGCCGACCGGCACGCGGTAGCGGTCGAGCAAGCGCCCGGCGACGTCGGTATTCGCCCAGCCCGGCTTGGTGGTCGAGGTGACGAACCCGAAGCTCGCCGCGCCCGGATCGATCCCGATCGGTCCGAAGCTCGCGATCCCGATCGCCTCGAACCCCTGCCAGCCGTCGAGCACATCCTCGATCGCGGCCATCGTCGTTTCGGGGTCGGTCGTGGGAATCCGCCGCTCTTCGGCGATCGTCGCGCCGTCGTGCGACAGGACACACACGCATTTGGTGCCGCCCAGTTCGACCCCGGCGATCGTCGTCATCGTGCCATCCCCAAAATCCGTTCGGCCTGCGTCAGATGGAGCGCCTCGACCATCTTGCCCTCGACCTGGGTTACGCCGCCGTCGCCACTGGCGAACGCATCGCGCACTTTGGCCGCCCAGGCGATTTCATCGGCGCCGGGGCTGAACGCCGCATTGCAGATATCGATCTGGCGCGGATGGATCAGCGATTTGCCGTCATAGCCCATCGCCGCAGCCGCATCGCATTCCGCGCGCAGCCGATCGTCGTCGTTGAAATCGTTGCAGACGCCGTCGAGCGCGATCATTCCGCGCGACCGCGCGGCGGCCAGCACCATCGCCTGCACCGGCGCCAGCCACGCGCGCTCCGCCCCCGGTCGTGCGCCGAGTTCGAGCGCAAGGTCGTTGACGCCGAGGACGAACCCATGCGCGCCGGTGTCCGCGATATCCTGTAGTCGCCCGAGCGCCTCGCAGGTTTCGATCATCAGCCACAAGGGCTTGTCGCCCAGCGCTGCGCGGTATCGCGCGACGTCGCTGGCGCTACGCACCTTCGGCACGAGTACCGCATCCGCCTCGCTCGACGCGACTGCCGCCACGTCGTCGCCGTCGTCCGCATTGATCCGGATCACGCATTCGCGCGCACCAAATCCTTCACGCGCCGCTGCCACGGCGGCATCCCGCGCGGCGGCCTTCGCATCGGGCGCAACCGCGTCTTCCAGATCGAGGATCACCACGTCCGCCGCCAGCCCGCGCGCCTTCTCCATTGCGCGCGCATTGCTCGCGGGCAGGAACAGCACGCTGCGGCGGGGGCGGAAATCGCTCATCGCTTTTCCTTGCCGCAAGCCGCGCGGCGCGGCAATGCAGGGCCATCAAGGAGACAATGATGGCCGGCATGGGGCATTTCGACTGGGCGGACCCGTTCCTGCTCGAGGATCAGCTGACCGAGGACGAGCGGATGGTGCGCGACACCGCGCGTGCCTATGCGCAGGACAAACTCGCGCCGCGCGTGATTGACGCGTTCGCCAACGAGACCAGCGATCCGGCGATTTTCCGCGAGATGGGGCAGCTCGGGCTGCTTGGCCCGACGATCCCGGAGGAATATGGCGGGGTCGGCGCGAGCTACGTCGCCTACGGCCTGGTCGCGCGGGAGGTCGAGCGGATCGACAGCGGCTATCGCTCGATGATGTCGGTGCAATCGAGCCTCGTGATGTTCCCGATCTACGAATACGGATCCGAGGAGCAGCGCCGCAAATACCTGCCTAAGCTCGCGACCGGTGAATATATCGGCGCGTTCGGACTGACCGAGCCGGACGCCGGCTCCGACCCCGGCAGCATGACGACGCGCGCGACCAAGACCGCGACCGGCTATTCGATTTCGGGCGCGAAGACGTGGATCAGCAACTCTCCGATCGCCGACGTATTCGTGATCTGGGCGAAGTCCGACGCGCATGGCGGCGGCATTCGCGGGTTCGTGCTCGAAAAAGGCATGAAGGGGCTCGAGACGCCGAAGATTGAAGGCAAGCTGAGCTTGCGCGCATCGATCACCGGCATGGTGCTGATGGACGAGGTCGAGGTCGGCGAGGACGCGCTGCTGCCCGAGGTGCAGGGGTTGAAGGGGCCGTTCGGCTGTCTCAACCGCGCGCGCTACGGGATCAGCTGGGGCAGCATGGGCGCGGCGGAGTTCTGCATGCATGCCGCGCGGCAATACGGGCTCGACCGCAAGCAATTCAGCGTGCCGCTCGCCAGCAAGCAACTCTACCAGAAGAAACTCGCCGACATGGAAACCGAGATCGCGCTTGGACTGCAGGCGTCTCTCCGCGTCGGTCGCCTGATGGACGAGGGCAAGTTCGCGCCGGAGATGATCTCGATCATCAAGCGCAACAATGTCGGCAAGGCACTCGATATAGCCCGCGCCGCCCGCGACATGCATGGCGGCAACGGGATTTCGGGCGAGTATCAGGTGATGCGCCACCTGATGAACCTGGAGACCGTCAACACGTACGAAGGCGCCCACGACGTCCACGCTTTGATCCTCGGCCGTGCAATCACCGGGATCGCCGCGTTCTAGATTTCAACCGTCACCCCCGCGAACGCGGGGGCCCATCACCGACGGGATGTTCTTGGCAGGCTGCGGGAGATGGGTTCCCGCTTTCGCGGGAATGACGTGACAAAGAAGGCTCCGCTTGAAGGCTTAAAGGTGCTCGAACTCGCGCGCATCCTCGCGGGGCCGTGGGCGGGCCAGGTACTCGCCGATCTCGGCGCGGAGGTGACCAAGGTCGAAAGTCCGGCAGGCGACGATACACGGACCTGGGGGCCGCCGTTCATCGAGAACCCCGACGGGACCAAGGACGCCGCCTATTACCACGCCTGCAATCGAGGGAAGTCGTCGGTCGTGCTCGACTTCACCACGCCTGAAGGCCAAGCCGCGGTCCGCCGTCTCGCCGCCGACAGCGATGTGCTGATCGAGAATTTTAAGGTCGGCGGCCTCGCCAAATACGGACTCGATTATGCCAGCCTCGCCGGAATCAATCCACGGCTGATCTATTGCTCGATCACCGGCTTCGGTCAGGACGGCCCGTACGCGTCACGCCCCGGCTACGACTTCATCATCCAGGGCATGGGCGGAATCATGGACCTGACCGGCGAGCCCGACGGCGCGCCGCAGAAGATCGGGGTCGCGATGGCCGATATCGCGACGGGGCTCTATTCGGTGATCGGCATCCAAGCGGCACTGATCCAGCGAGAGAGGACCGGGTGCGGCCAGCATATCGACATGAGCTTGCTCGACACGATGACCGGCGTGCTCGCCAATCAGGCGGCCAATTACTTCGCGAGCGGCATCACGCCGCCACGCGTCGGCAACGCGCACATGAACGTGTCGCCCTATGCGGTTTTTCCGACGAGCGACGGCTGGTTCATCCTGGCGGTCGGCAATGACGGTCAGTTCCAGCGGTTCTGCGGCGTCGTCGGGATCGCGCCCGACGAACGCTGGGCGACCAATGCCGGGCGGATCGTCCACCGCGAGCCGCTGTTTGCCGCGATCCGCGACGCGACGTCACGCTTCGAACGCGACGATCTGCTGGCCAAGCTGGAGGCGGTCGGCGTGCCGGTCGGGCCGATCAACACCGTCGAACAGGCGCTCACCGACGCGCAAGTCACTGCGCGCGGCATGGTCGTCCCTGGCGAGCGGCTCGACGGCCTGCGCACCCCGATCCGCTTCTCCGACGCCGACCTCGCGCTCGGCCGGTTCGCCCCACGGCTCGGCGAGCGCCAGCCCCATTAGGCGTCGGCATAGTCCTCGGCGGGACGACGGGCGTACACACCGAACGCCGCGATGATCGCATAGCACGCCGCCGGTAGCAGCAGCGCCAGCGCCAGGCTGCCGGTCGTATCGGCCAGCGCGCCGGTCGCCAGCGGCAGCACTGCGCCGCCGAAGATCGCGACGTTGATGATCCCGGACCCATCGGCCGCCCGCGCACCGAGTTTTTCGCACGCCAGCGTGAAGATCGTCGGGAACATGATCGAGTTCATCAGACCGATCAACAGAAGACTGTAGCCCGACGTCGTGCCGGTCGTGTGGGTCGAAACAGCGATCAGCGCGATCGCACCGATCGCGACGCCCGCCAGCACCTTGCCCGGGCTCATCAGGCGCAGCACCAGCGAACCGATGAAGCGCCCAATCATGGCGCAGCCCCAATAGACGAAGATCAGGCCGCCCGCCGCTTCGGTCGTCAGCCCCATGACGTTCGATTGCTTGAGGTAGTTGACGATCAGCGAGCCGATCGAGACCTCGGCGCCGACATACAGGAAGATGCACAACGCGCCGAACGCGAAGCGCGGCCGCCCGAGCAAATCGAGTCCGGCGAGACCGGTACCGGCCTGATGCGCCTCCCCCTTCAATCGGTTGCGAAACGACCAGACGACCGCCGCGACGATCGCTAGCGCTACCGCGAGGCCGAGATAGCCGTGCACGATCGCCTGACTCTCGGCGGTGCGATAGGAATCGAGCGCCGGTCCGCTCAGGTCCTTCGCCTGAACTTTGGCCAGACTACCGAGTATAAGCGCGGCTCCCGCGATCGGGAAAAGCGTCGTGCCGAGCGAGTTGAACGCTTGGGCAAACGTCAACCGGCTGGAGGCAGTTTTGGGTGGACCGAGCAAGGTGATGAGCGGATTGGCAACGATCTGGACCAGCACGACGCCGGTCGCCAGCACGAACAGCGCGAACAGGAACAATTCGTAGGTCGCCGTGCTCGATGCCGGGATGAACAGCAGACAGCCGACCATCATCGTCAGCAGCCCCGCCGCCGCGCCGCGCATATAGCCTATCTTCTTGACCAGCATCGCGCCGGGAATGCCGATAACCGCATAGGCGGTGAAGAAACAGAACTGCACCAGCATCGCCTGCGTGTAGTTGAGCGTGAACAGCTCTTTCAGCTTCGGAATGATGACGTCGTTCAGGCTGGTGATGCCGCCGAAGATGAAGAACAGCGCAAAGACGAAGACCTGCAAGCCTGGGGCGTTCACACCCTCGTGCGTTGCGCCCACCGTGTCTGGATTGGTCGACGCCGCAACGCCCGGATTGATGGCCATGAACTCGCTCTCCCTGCGACCGGTCTGGAACCGGTTCCGGGCGCCTTGATGGACCAGCTTGGGTTACGCCGCAACCCGTCGCGAGTTGGCAGTTGTGAACGTTATCAATCGAAGCGATAGCCCGAGATGTCCCAGCCCAGCACGTTGCTGGCGTGATCGCGCACCGCGGACCCGTCACCGCCCGCGCCGAGCGCCACCATGAGCGGTAGCAGATGCTCCTCACGCGGGTGGGCAAACTTGGCGTGGGGCAGACTAGCCCAATTGGCGACGCGTTCGGCGCGGCGGGTCGGATCATCGTCTGTAACGGCAGCAGTCAGCGCTTCGTCCCACTGACGCGACCGCTCGACCGCGGCCTCACCGCGGACGCGCAGATTATGGAAGCTCATGCCCGACCCGACGATCAGCACGCCGTCGTCGCGCAACGGCGCCAGTGCGCGACCGATGGCGATATGGTCGGCCGGATCGAGATCGGCGCGGAGCGACATCTGGACGAGCGGAATGTCGGCGTTCGGCACGGCAACCTTCATCGGAATGAAGACGCCATGATCCCAACCGCGCTCATGCTCCTCGCGCGTTTCGAAACCGGCGCGATTCAGTAACGCGGCGGCGCGGCGCGCGAGGTCGGGCGCACCAGACGCGTCCCAGCGCAGGTGATAGGTGTGCTCGGGAAAGCCGTAATAATCGTAGAGCAAGCCGGGGCGCGTGCCCGTGTGCAGCGTGATCGCCGATTCCTCCCAATGGCCCGACACCAACAGGATCGCCTTGGGCCGCTCGGGCAGGCTGGCGATCAGGCCGGCGAGGTAATCCTCCATCGGCTGCCACATTGCGTCGGACGGACCGCCATCGGGGTCTACGAAGAAACAGGGGCCGCCGCCATGCGGCACGAACAGAGTGGGAAGTGTCATGCGCCAGATATCGCCCTGCCCTTCCCCTTCGACAATGTCGCTGGCGGAAACGGCGCGTTTCCGACTATCGGTGCGCGGTGACCAAATTCACCGTGAACAATCAGCCGGTCGAATATCGCGTGGACCCGGCGACACCCTTGCTGTTCGCGTTGCGCGACGCGTCGAACCTGACCGGCACCAAATATGGCTGCGGCACCGGGCATTGCGGCGCGTGCATCGTCGACGTGGACGGCGCGGCCAAGAAAGCGTGCCAAGTCCCGATCGGATCGATCGAGGGCAGCTTCGTCACCACGATCGAGGGGTTGTCGCACGACCGCAGCCACCCGATCCAGGCCGCGTTCCTGGCGGAGAATGTCAGCCAGTGCGGCTTCTGCATCCCCGGCATGGTGATGGCGGCGTCGGTGCTGCTGCGGAACAACCCGCGCCCCAGCGAGGACCAGATCCGCACCGGGATCACCAATATCTGCCGCTGCGGCATCTACCCTCGATTGGTCGAGGCGATCCAACGAGCCGGGCGTATCCAGCGCGGCGAGGACACAGTCGCGAGTCCGCGGCCCGGCGTTGATCCTTCGGACGCCGCGCGCGTTGTCCCCGCATTGACGCCTGCGCCCTAGAATTCTTTCTGTTAGCTGACGGGCCAATTCAGGATCGCGTCAGCGCGACTCGGGCAAAGAGGCGTCATCGTAGGGCCGGCTTGTGCGCCGGCGGATGGAGTTACGTGGATGCGTAAGACTTTTCTTCTCGGGCTGATGGCGGCGGCGGCGATCGTGCCGGCGATGGCGTCGGCACAGGATCGTGATGGCTGGCGTGGTCGTCGTGGCGGCGGCGACTCGAGTGCGAGCCAACCGCAGGGCAACAATGGCGGAAATCGTGGCAACGGTGGCGGCTGGCGTGGCCGTGGCGACGGCGCTTCGACGCCGACCCCCGCTCCCGCCCCGGCGCCCCAGGCGCGTGGCGACGGTGGCAACCGCTTCGGCGGTTGGGCCGGTCGCAACAATGGCGGCAGCAACGGCGGCGGCTTCGTCAATCGCGGCGAGGACCAGAACCGTGCGCGTCCCGACCGCAATCGTTGGAACGGCAATGGCGGCAACAACGACGGCAACCGCTCCGGTGGCTGGGCCGGCCGCAACGGCGGCGGAAACCCCGACGCGAACGACCAGGCACGGGCACAGGCCGAGGCGCGGGCGCGCGCCGATCGCAACCGCTTCGACGGCAACCGCACCAACAACGGCTGGCGCGGCGACCGCAATAACGGCTGGAACGGCAACAATCGCAACTGGAACGGCGACAATCGCTGGCGCGGCAATGACGGCAATCGCGGCGGCAATTGGAACCGCGGCTGGCGCGGCAACAATCAGTATGATTGGCAGCGTTACCGCACGTCGAACCGCAACGCCTTCCGCCTGCCGCGTTACTATGCGCCGTATGGCTGGAGCTACGGCTATCGCCGGTTCTCAATCGGCTTTGTGCTCGATCAGGTTCTGTTCGGCCAGAATTACTGGATCGACGACCCCTACGATTATCGCTTACCGGAGGCGTATGGCGAGTATCGCTGGGTGCGCTACTACAACGACGCGTTGCTGGTCGACATCTACACCGGCGAAGTCGTCGATACCGTCTACGACATCTTTTACTGAGATCGTCGCGTAGAAGCTTGAGCCCGGGAATTCGTTCCCGGGCTCTTGCCTTTCGGGGCCAGCGGCGAAGAGTCCCGGCCATGCTAGGCACGAAGAAGATCACCGCCGGCGGCCCGTCGAAGGACCGCGCCCGTATTGGCCAGACCGTAGCCGCGCGGCTCGACGCCAATCCGCGGATGCAGCCCGCTTTGGTCGGCGCGGCACAAGCTTATTACCATCTCGATTTCCTCAATCCGACGCAGTGCGACACGCTGATCCGGATCATCGACGGCAACCGCCGTCCTTCGACCCTGCTGTCCGATCGGCCCGAGCGCGAGGATTACGGTTTCCGCACCAGCGAGAGCTGCGACATGGATCGCTGGTCGCCGGACGTGCAGCCGATCGACGATTCGATCGCCGACCTGCTCGGCCTGCCTGCGGTCAGCGGCGAGACGATGCAGGGGCAGCGCTACGCCCCCGGCCAGCAATTCCGCGCGCACCACGATTTCTTCCACGAAAACCAGAAATACTGGCCGGAGATGAGGCGCAGCGGCGGGCAGCGGACCTGGACCGCGATGATTTATCTGAACGACGTGGAGGAAGGCGGCGCGACCTGGTTCCCCGAAGCCGGCCTGCGCGTCGCGCCGCGACGCGGCCTTCTGCTCGCGTGGAACAACATGAGCGCCGACGGTAGCCCCAACACGCTGACGCTGCACGAGGGCATGCCGGTGGTGCAGGGCGTCAAGTACATCATCACCAAGTGGTTCCGCGAAGGCACCTGGCTGCGATAGATAGCGGGCCGTGACCGACACGATCCTCAACATCACGCGGTCGATCCTGGGCCAGCCGTGGCGCTGGCGCGCGCTCGCCGCCGACGCGCGCGATCCGGGGTTCCAGCCGGACGATCTGGTGACGCAATTGCTGCTGTCGCGCGGGGTGTCGCGCGACGATCTCGACGCCAATCGATCGCCGAGCATCCGCGGCTTCATGCCCGACCCCTCGATCTTCAACGACATGGACAAGGCGGCGGCCAGGCTGGCCGATGCGGTCCAGGCGGGCGAGGCCGTTACCGTGTTCGGCGATTATGACGTCGACGGCGCGACGTCGGCGGCGCTGATGATCCGGTTGCTGCGCGGGCTCGGGCTCGATCCGCAGGCATACATCCCCGACCGGTTGATGGAAGGATACGGACCCTCGGGCGAAGCACTGGTGCGGATCGCGGCGGGCGGCGCGTCGCTTATCGTCACGGTCGATTGCGGCGCGCAGGCTTTCGAGGCGCTCGATATGGCGCGCGATGCCGGGGTCGATGTGATCGTGGTCGATCACCACCAGTGTGCGACCGCCCTGCCCCACGCGCTGGCGCTGGTGAACCCCAACCGCCTCGACGAGCGTGACGGCAAGCAGCACGGGCATTTGGCGGCGGTCGGCGTCGCGTTTCTGCTCGGTGCGGCGTTGCTGCGCGAGTTGCGCCGCCGTGATTTCTTCGCCGATCGCGCCGAGCCCAAGCTGCTCGACGTGCTCGACCTCGTCGCGCTCGGCACCGTCGCCGACGTCGCGCAGTTGAAGGGCCTCAACCGCGCGTTCGTCGCGCAAGGCCTCAAGGTCATGGCGCAGCGCCGCAATATCGGCCTCACCGCGCTGGCCGAAGCCGCCCGGCTAACGCGCGCGCCGACCTGTAGCGACCTCGGCTTCGCGCTCGGTCCACGGATCAACGCTGGCGGGCGCGTCGGGCGCGCCGATCTGGGCGTGCGGCTGCTCACCACCGACGACCCGGTCGAGGCGCGTACCATCGCCACCGAACTCGACCGACTCAACGAAGAACGCCGCGCGATCGAAGCGCTGGTGCAGCAAGAGGCGGAGAACCAGCCGCACGGCGCGACCGTCACCGTCGTTTCCGGCAAGGGCTGGCACCCCGGCGTGATCGGCATCGTCGCGGGGCGGCTCAAGGAACGGCTGGGCGTGCCGGTCATCGTCATCGCGATCGACGACGCCGGGATCGGCAAGGGATCGGGTCGGTCGATCCCCGGCGTCGATCTGGGCAACGCCGTGCTGGCGGCGAAGGAAGCCGGCTTGCTCGTCGCGGGTGGCGGACACGCCATGGCGGCGGGGCTGACCATCGCCGAGGACAAGCTCGCCGCGTTCGCGGCCTTCCTAGAAGACCGTCTCGCCGCAGCCGTCGCGCGCAGCAACGCCGACCGTGCACTGCTGGTCGATGCCCTGCTCGCGCCCGGCGGCGTGACGCCGATGCTGTGCGAGACGATCGACGGCGGCGGCCCCTATGGCATGGGCTGGCCGGCCCCGCGCGTGGTCGCCGGCCCGTTCCGCGCGATCAAAGTCGATGTCGTGGGCAACGGTCACGTTCGCGCGATCATGGCGGGCGACGACGGCCGCAGCCTGAAGGCGATGGCGTTCCGCAGTGCGGATACCGCGCTCGGCCAGGCGCTGCTGCAGGCCCCAGCGCACCGCAAATTATGGCTCGCGGGCCGCCCGAAGGTCGATGATTGGGCGTCGCGCCCGGCCGCCGAACTCCACCTCGATGACGCCGCCTGGGCCGACTAGTAACGTAATCGAAGTTAACGCGGTTTAGGGCGGGTTTACTACAGATCGCATTTCGCTAAGGCCTTCGCCGGCGAATACGTGGCGTTTGTCGGCTTAAAACTGGGGCACATCATGGAACAGAGTCGTGCGGCAATCCTCGAGACCATCCAGGGGATCGTGGAAAGCGTCCTGGGGGTCCCCGGCGTAGCAATGACCGAGGATACGACCGCGCAGGATGTCGACGGCTGGGACTCGCTGACCCATGTCCAGATCATCGTCGCGATCGAACAGCATTATAACATCCGCTTCAGCTTCTCCGAGGTGGCTCAGCTCGAAAATGCCGGGTCGCTGATCGACGCCGTGCTGCGCCACACCGGCGGCTGACGATCGCGGGGGCGGGGAAATGTCGAACTCTGCAGAAGGCGCCCTGGTCGGGCAAAAGAGCCTTGGCGCGGCGCTGATCGCATCGGCGCGCCGACATGCGGACGCACAAGCATTGTGGTGCAAGGGCAAGACTCTGACCTATGCCGAGCTGTTCGGCCAAGCCGCCGCGATGGCGACGCTGATCGCGGATGCCGTCGATCTTGTGCCTGGCGACCGCGTTGCGATCCTGGCCGACCGTACCGAGACGGCTTATGCCGGCATTCTCGCGACGTTGCTGGCGAGCGCTGGCTACGTCCCGCTCAACCCGCGTTTCCCGCTGCTCCGCAATCGCGAAATCCTGGGTGACTCGGGCGCGCGCGTGATCATCTGCGACGAAAGCCATCGCAGTCAGCTCAAGGAACTGATCGAGGGCGTCGATACGCCCGAATTGATCATCCTTCCCGAAAGCGCCGAGGCTGCAGGCGACCTGGATCTGCCGCAACGCGTCAAGGGCGATCTCACCGCATTCGCGCTCGACGCCGAATTCACCGCCGAGCGCCGCGATGGCGATCTCGCCTATCTGTTCTTCACCTCCGGCAGCACGGGCAAGCCGAAGGGCGTTCCGATCACCAACGCCAACGTGTTCGCGTATCTCAGCGGTATCCAGTCGTTCTGCCGCTTCGGCCCGGACGACCGGGTGATGCAGATCGTCGATCTGTCGTTCGACCTGTCGGTCCACGACATGTTCCTGACCTGGCTCGCGGGTGCATGCCTGTATTCGGTACCGGAGAATTCGGTGCTGCTATCGACCCGGATCGTGCAGGAGTTCGGGATCACGGGCTGGCTGTCTGTTCCATCGACCGCGGCGTGGCTGAAGCAGGCCGGGCAGCTGACGCCGAACGCTTTGCCCTCGCTGCGCTATTCGTTCTTCTGCGGCGAGGCGTTGGTCGGCGCGGTCGCGGAGAGTTGGGCCGTCGCCGCACCCAATTCGGTGATCTACAACATCTACGGCCCGACCGAAGCCACCGTGGCGTTCAGCTGGTTCCACTATCATACCGGCCAGGAGGTCCCGCCCGCGGTGGTATCGCTGGGCGAGCCGCTGCCCGACCAGCATATCGGCCTGTTCACCGACGGCGTGCGCGTCACCCACGAGCAAGGCGAAATTTGTCTGTCGGGCTCGCAGGTAACCCAAGGATATTGGAACGCCCCGCATCTGACCGCCGAGCGGTTCTTCGAAGCTGAGGGCCGGCGCTGGTATCGTACCGGCGACCTCGGCCGCTATAATCCGGCCGACGGCTATCACTATGCCGGCCGTGCCGACCATCAGGTGAAAATCCGCGGCTACCGCGTCGAACTGCAGGAAATCGAGCACGCGGTGCGCACGATTTCGGGCAGCGATCTGGTCGCAGTACTGCCCTGGACGCCGGAAGAAGGCGGGATGACGATGGGCTGCGTCGCGTTCGCGCTCCGCGCCACGGCAGCGGAAAGCGACATCATCGCGCGAACCAAGGAACAGCTGCCCGAATATATGGTGCCGGAACGCGTGTTCATCGTCGACGACATTCCGTTCAACGTGAACGGCAAGGTCGACTATCAGGCGTTGAAACGCCACCCGCTGATGGCGGAAATCGGCTGACATCGCCGTCATGACCGCGCGATCGATGGTACCCGTGCAAACCCTGACGCCCGAGCAGCAGTTGCAGGCGGCAGCGCTCGTTCGCCAGGCGGTGCCGCCTTATTATCAGAGCCTGTCCGACGCGGCGGCCGATCGACTGATCGCGAACGAGTTCGGCGCACCGGGAACCGAGCTGGAGCATTGCCGCGCGATCGTCGACGGCGATCGGGTCGCGGCGATCCTGTGCACCTATCCGATGGGCGAGCTTGCCGAGCGGCAGTATAACAGCTTCCAGCTCGTCGGCCGCACGCTGGAGCGCGAGCAGTTTGCGGGTTTCGCGATGAACTTGCGCCAGTTGCGCGGTGGGTTTCCGGAGATCGCCGGCGACGGCACTTACCTCGCCTTCATCACGATCGCCGAAGCCGCGCGCGGCTCCGGTCTCGCCGAAACCGTGTTGCAGGAAGCGATCGCCGAAGCGGGTACCGATCCGCTGTCCCTGACCGTGCGGATCGACAACGGCCGCGCGCGGTCTTTCTACGATAAGCACGGCTTCGAAGAGGTCGCGGCGGGCGGCAGCTACGCGTTCCTGCGCCGAACCGCGGGTGGAACGCGTTAGTGTTCAACCAGAACGAAATCGCCATCAACAGCGTCATGTTCTGGGCGGTCGCCTTCGCGGCGATCGCTCTGCTCAACATGGCATCGGGCGTGCGGGCGAAGTCCTATCTCTTCGCCGGGGTCAATCTCGCGTTCCTCTTCCTGCTGCTCGGGAAGAGCGTGGTCTTCGTGCCGCTGTTCGTCGGCGCGGTGTTCGTCGTCCTGCAATCGTTTTCAATCAAATCGGCCAAGCTCGCGACGCTGACGATATCGTCGACCATCCTGTTTTTCATGTTCATGGTGAACAAGTTACAGGCCAGCGTCGCCTCGTTCACTGCGGTCGGATCGATCCTGGCCATCGTCGGCTTTTCGTTCATCACGCTGCGCTGCGTCGAGGTCATCCGGGGCGTCTTTTCGGGCCAGCACGCCGCGCCGTCGCTGGTGATGCTGACCAACTATCTGGTCCCGTTCCACATGCTCGCCGCCGGCCCGATCGCCGCCTATGACGATTTCGCGCGCAAGCCGTTCGACGACGCGCGGCTCACCAACGAAGACGTCATGCAGGCGGTCGAGGTGATCGCGCGCGGTTTGTTCAACAAATTCGTGCTCTGCTATTTCATCGACAAGATCTTCCTGAGCGGGTTCAGGTCGGACGGCGCGGCATTCGTGCTCGAAACGCTGATGTTCACCCTGTGGTCGTATCTGGATTTCAGTTCGTACAGCAACATCGCGCTCGGCATCGGCAAGCTCGCGGGCGTCACCACGCCGGTTAACTTCCGCAACCCGCTGATCTCTCGCAATGTTATCGATTTCTGGGATCGCTGGCACATTTCGCTGTCGCACTTCGTCAAGCGCAACGTGTTCATGCCGATCCAGATCGCGCTGATGCGCAGCAGGATGCGGCCGCGCCCGTTGCTGTATGCATCGTTCGCGACGACCGTGTCGTTCCTGCTGGTCGGGCTGTGGCACGGCATCGCGCTGAAATGGCTGACCTGGGGCGCGCTGCACGCGCTGGGGCTGGTCGGCGTTCGGGTGTATACCCACTTCCTGCAAAAGGCGCTGACGCCGCAACAGATGGTGGCGTATCGCAAGAACATGGCGATCCGTGTGGTCGCGACGGTCGTGACGTACGTCTATGTCGCGTTCGCCTTCCTCGCCGTCGCGCTGATAGGACGATAGCCGATGATCAAGACCACGCTTCGCCTCGTCCGCAGCATGCCGGTCCGCACGGCGATCGTCGCGTTCCAGCTGATCTGCGTCTATGCGCTGTCCATGAAGGACGCCGCCTTCTTCTATCAGCAGTTCTGACATGGTCGCCGGCATCCTCTCCCGCTTCCGGCCGTTCCTGCTGATCGGCGCCGCGATCGTCATTTGGGTCGTCGTATTCAACTTCGGTCTGCTTGCGCTCGACCGGTCGTCGGCGCTGGCGTGGTTGCCCGATCGATCGGCGGGGATCGGCTATATCCTGGAAAGCCGTGATCGCGTGTCAGGTGCGGTCACCGCCTATCGCGACGGCAACGTCGCGGCCGATCGCCCGCTGGCCGCGGTCATCGGCATTTCTGATGTGCGCGAAGGCGTGCGGCTGGAAGTCCTGTCGAAAGACATGGGCGAACGCTGGCGCTTCCTGGGCGTCGCGGGCGCCGGTGCAGGCATGCCCGCCGTGGCCGAACAAGCAGCGATCCTGACCGACAGCGACTTGCGGCCCGACGTCGCGATCATCGGGTTCACCCCACTCGACTTCATCGACGTTAGCAAATTGCGCCAGGGCGACGCCGCGGTCGCCGAAACGCAATCGGTCAAGGATCGCGTCCGCGACACGGTGCGTGACGGCGCCTGGATCGTGCGACGCCGGGCCGACATCAGCGGCTGGTTCGATACCACCCTGCTCGGCGTCCACGGGCAACTGCAAAAGGCGCTGGGCGGCGCCGATGCGAAGGCGCCGGCCGACAATCCGTGGCGTCCGCTGATGCGAACGCTGGGCGTGGAACATTATCCCGCGGATTTCCTGCGCAAGTCGCTGAACCGCCTGCGACTGTCGGGTGGCGACAAGATCGAAACCTACAGCCAGAGCGGCGCGGCGAAGGTCGCCGGCGACTTGATCCGCCGCCTGCAGGCGCGGGGAACGCGCGTCGTCCTGGTCGAAATGCCGCTGCACCCCTGGCTCCGTGACACGTTGCCGGCGGGGGTCAGCGACCTGATCGCCGCACGGCTGAGGCAGGAAAGCGGCAGCCCCAACCTGACGATCCTGAACTATTCGGATCGCGTATCAGCGGACGGCTTCATCGATCTCGTCCATTTAAACACGCCGGGTGGCAAGGACCTTAGCGGCCTGATGGCCGCCGATCTCGATCGCCTGAACATCAGCACCTTCAATCCGCGACCGATCGCGACGAAATAGCGCCGTCGATTCGCTTGACCCCGCGCCCGGCTTTCCCTAACCGGCAATCCGCACTCAGGACGGCCCCTTCGTCTAGTGGTTAGGACGCGGCCCTTTCACGGCTGAAACACGGGTTCGAGCCCCGTAGGGGTCACCAGTCAGGCGCAACTGCCTGAAAGTGCCGGATTTACGCCTCTTTCACCCGCTGTGTGTACAGAATATGGGTACAGAGAGACGTGAAGAGATTCAGCATGGCGACCCCGTTCGCGGACCCCAGGACCGGTCAGCTCTACTTCCGCCGCGCGGTGCCGGAGGCGCTGCGCGCGGCGTTCGGCGGGCGCCTCCAGGTCAAGGTGACGCTCGGCACCAAGGACCCTGCGGTCGCGAAAGTCGCGTTCGCGCGCGAGAATGCGAGCTTCGAGGAGAAGTTGGCCGACGCCCGGCGCCAGATGGCGGAGGGCACGCTGGTCCCCACCCCCGCCGCGCTGGTGCGAAGGTGGTGCGAGGGTCCCGCCGGCGACACCGGGCTGACCGGCGCGCAGCGGCTGGTCATGACCTTCATGGAACTCGACGCCGCGGCCGGCGGGCGCATGTCGGCGAGCGCCGACGACGTCTTCCCGCCGGCCCTGCTGGGGCCGGCCGCCAATACCGACTGGTCGGCCGTGCTCGCCGATCGCGAGCGATTCGAGGCGATCCTCGCGACCAGCTACGAAGGTGACGCCGAGCGCGCGGGCTCGAACTGGATTCGGTTGCGCTGGCACGACGCGCCGTCGAGATGGCGCCACTGCCTCGACGGCCCCGTCGCGCGGCTGCGCGCGTTTCACGACGGCGCCGAACGATTCTCCAACGACGAGCTCACTTCCGCCCTGCTCGA
This sequence comes from Sphingomonas panacisoli, assembly GCF_007859635.1. Lineage (NCBI taxonomy): Bacteria > Pseudomonadati > Pseudomonadota > Alphaproteobacteria > Sphingomonadales > Sphingomonadaceae > Sphingomonas > Sphingomonas panacisoli. The sequence continues at coordinate 2,343,229 of NZ_CP042306.1, forward strand.
GATTGTCGATACGCATCGCTCAGGCGACGAGGACGTCAACCGCGCCCGTCTCGCCCCGCGGCGCCCATCGACCATCCGCCCGCGGCTGCGGGCCAACCTGCGCCTCAAGCAGCTGTTCGCCGAATGGAAGGACGGCCGCGATCCCCGGCCGCAGACCGCGATCGAGTTCGAGGCAGCGGTGGATGACTTCATCGACTATGCGGGCGACCTGCCCGTCGCGATGATCGATGCCGACCTGCTCTACGATTATCGCGACGAGGCGGCGAAGCTTCCGGCCACGATGCCGCGCGCCGACCGCCTGCTGCCGTTCCGGGCACGGGTGGCCAAGCACGGCGGCGCCAAGCCCAAATGCTCGCCGTCGACGCTCAAGAAGCGGGTCGGCGCGCTCCAAGCGCTTCTCACCTACGCCGCCGACCAGCGCTGGATCGCGGCCAATGCCGGCGTGCGCATCAAGATCGAGGGGTATTCGAAGAGCAATCGCAAGCGGCGCTCGTTCGAGGACCATGAACTCACTACGCTGTTCGCCGCACCCCTGTTCACCCACCACGCGAGCTGGAACTCGCGTTCACGGATCAGCGATGTCACGATTTTCTGGCTGTTTCTGCTGGCAGCCACCACCGGCGCTCGGCTCGAGGAGGTCGGACAGGTCGCGCTGGCGGACGTCAAGCGCGACGGCAGGATCATCTACCTCGACATCGATAGGTACTCGCTTGAAGGCGATGCCGAGGATGAGGACGACGCCTTCGCCGCCAAGAGCGTGAAGAACGAGGATTCGATCCGGCTGATCCCGGTACACGCCAAGCTGATCGAGCTGGGGTTCGAGACGTATCTCGACGCGCTCAGGGCCGCCGGCCACAGCCAGCTGTTCCCGGACCTCAAGGAGAACAAGGTCGGCAAGCGGACCAAGGAGGCCAGTCAGCGGATCAACCGCATCATCGACCGACATGTCGCGCGTGACCGCCGGCTGGTGTTCTATTCGCTCCGCCACACGTTCAAGGCCAAGGGCAACGACGCCGGCATCACCGACCGCACGCTCGACCAGATCTGCGGCCACGCGCCGCTCACCACCGGCGGCCGCTATGGTCTCGCCCCGCGCATCCGCACGCTCCACCGCGAGCTGCACCGGATCGACTATTCCTGCATCGACTGGAGCGCGATGGCTGCAGGCATGAGCAGCGTGGATTGGACTGCGATGTTGAAGGGCGGCGCTTAAGTCCCATCACGCCGTGTGATCAGACTCCGCTATGGGCCGAAAAGTGACGTCGGCAATTGGGCCGGTTGCAGACTGACGGCTCTCCGACTGGAAGGCCGACAAAGCGGCCCTTCAGTCTGAAGGGCCGCATCAATTATATCTCCGTGCGCTCAGCGAGAAGCAGCGCGTCTTCAATATCGACGCCGAGATACCTGACCGTGTTTTCGATTTTGGTGTGCCCGAGCAGAATCTGGATCGCTCGAAGATTGCCGGTGGCCTTGTAGATCATTGATGCCTTCGTTCGACGCATCGAATGCGTGCCGTACTCTTCGCGTCTAAGCCCGATTGCGGTCACCCACTCATCGACTAAGCGAGCGTATTGCCTAGTGCTGAGATGTCCGAGATTATTGACCCGGCTTGGAAAGACATAGTCGTCAATCGAACCACCGCGTCGTTCCAGCCATGCCAGGAGGCTGGATCGGACGTCTGCAGTCAGCTCGAATTGGACGGGGCGTCCGGTCTTTTGCTGGATGACGATGGCCCGAGTTCTGATCTCGGCACCCGAAACCAGGTCGCCGATCTTAACCTTGACCAAGTCGCAGCCTCGCAGTTTGCTGTCGATTGCGAGGTCGAACAGCGCGCGATCGCGAAGCCGTCCTTCGCGTTCGAGGAAAAAGCGAACAGCCCAAATTTGCTTTTGGGTCAGCGGACGTTTGGTGCCGACCATTCGTCCGGCGTTCCACGCAGGGCGTCCCTGCATTGCCGGGTCATATCGTGAATATCCCATCGTCATTCTCCACGGCCTTTATGGCCAAGGAGAAGTGAATCGGGCGCTCCATGAAGATGAACTTAGTCTCGATCCATCAGTCGATAGCCGACACCTGGTTCGTTGATCAGTAAATGGGGGCGAGCGGGGTCGGCTTCCAACTTCTGCCGTAGGTTGCGCACTACGATGCGGAGGTAGTCGATGTGATCTTCGTGTGCCGGACCCCAGACGGTGCGGAGCAACTGGCGGTGCCCAATTACACGATCGGGGCGTTTCGCCAATTCGGCAAGGACATCGTACTCCTTCGGTGACAGGTGAACCTCTTCGCCTGCGCGACGGACGCGGCGGCGGTCGAGATCGATTTCAACGTCGCCAGCGGTGATTTGCGTTTGCCCGGAGGCGCCGGCCGCATGATGGCGAAGCGCAGCGCGAACGCGAGCCAGGAGTTCCTCGGTATCAAATGGCTTGGTCAAATAGTCGTCGGCGCCAAGATCGAGCGCGGCTACCTTTTCGCCAGTATCCTCGCGGGCTGACACGACGATGACGGACGCCTTTCCACGAAATAACTGGATCAGTTCCAAACCATCCCGATCCGGCAGACCCAAGTCGAGGAGCACAACCGCCGGCTTATCAATGTCTGCGATCGACAGCGCTTCACGCGCCGTCGCCGCTTCGCCCGCTGCATAGCCCGCTCGCTCGATCGCCACGCGGAGCAGACGGCGGATGTGCGCGTCGTCCTCGACGATCAGGATTTTGGGCTGTGCGGCCATGCCTCCTGTTACGGCCGGGGCGCGATCCGGTCGAGCGCAAGGTTGAGAGCGAGCACGTTCACGCGTGGCTCGCCGATGAAGCCCAACAGCGGATAGGCGGTGTTGTCCGCCACTAGTGCCTTCACCTTGTCCGACGCGACCCCGCGCGCCTTCGCGACGCGCGCCGCCTGGAACAAAGCCGCCTCGGGGCTGAGATCGGGATCGAGCCCCGAGGCGGAGGCCGTCACCAGGTCGGCGGGAACGTTATTACCTGGGGCGGAGGCTTTGGCTGCGGCGAGGTCGGTCTTGACGCGATCTACCAGCGCCTGGCTGGTCGGGCCGAGGTTTGACCCTGACGAGGCGGTGGCGTCGTAACCGTTCTTGCCGGCGGCGGAGGGGCGGCCGTGGAAATAGGCGTCGCTTGCGAAGGCCTGACCGATCAGCGCCGAGCCGATGACGTTGCCCTTGGCTTCCTTGATTAGGCTACCATTTGCGGCGGCCGGCGCAATGATCTGGCCGATACCGGTAATAGCAGCGGGATAAACGAGCCCGAGCAGCGCGGCGAACAGCAGCGTCAGCACGAGAGCTGGGCGCAACGATGAAGTGAGGTCCTTGAACATATCGATTGTCCTCAGGCGAGGTGAAGGCTGACGACGGCGAGGTCGATCAGCTTGATGCCGACGAACGGCGCGATCAGGCCGCCAAGCCCGTAAACGGCGAGGTTCCGTGCGAGCAGCGGGCCCGCACCGATCGCGCGATACTTCACGCCCTTCAGCGCGAGCGGGACGAGGCACGGGATGATCAGCGCGTTGAAGATGATCGCCGACAGGATCGCGCTTTGCGGGCTGGCGAGGCCCATGATGTTGAGCACGCCGAGACCCGGGTAGAGCGCGACGAACATCGCAGGGATGATCGCGAAATATTTCGCCACGTCGTTGGCGATCGAGAATGTCGTGAGCGCGCCCCGCGTCATCAGCAGTTGCTTGCCGAGTCCGACCACCTCGATTAGCTTGGTCGGGTCGCTGTCGAGATCGACCATGTTGCCGGCTTCGCGCGCAGCCTGCGTGCCGGTGTTCATCGCGACGCCGACATCCGCCTGCGCGAGTGCGGGCGCATCGTTGGTGCCGTCGCCACACATCGCGACCAGCTTGCCGCCCTGCTGTTCCTTGCGGATCAGCTCCAGCTTGTCCTCCGGCGTCGCCTCGGCAAGGAAGTCATCGACCCCGGCTTCGGCAGCGATGGCGGCGGCGGTCAGGGGGTTGTCGCCGGTAATCATCACCGTGCGGATGCCCATCCGGCGCAGTTCGGCGAACCGTTCGCGGACGCCAGCCTTGACCACGTCCTTGAGCGCCACCGCGCCGAGCAACCGGTCGTCTCGGACGACCGCGAGCGGAGTCTTGCCACCTCGTGCGATGTCGTCGGTGATCTTCTTGAGTTCAGCGGCACCGGGGGCGTCGGTGGCCAGCGACTTCAGGATCGAGTCCACTGCACCCTTCAACACCGCCACGCCGCCGACCTTGACGCCTGACGCGCGCGTCTGGGCTGTGAACGGAATGACCTCGGCATCGCTGGGCAAGGTCGCAGCGGCGGCGAACTTGTCGCGCGCCAGCACAACGATCGATCGGCCCTCGGGCGTCTCGTCGGCCAGACTGGCAAGCATCGCCGCGTCGGCCAACGCCTTGACCTCGATACCCGTAACCGGGCGGAACTCGCTCGCCTGGCGGTCGCCGATCGTGATCGTGCCGGTCTTGTCTAGCAGCAAGGTATCGACATCGCCCGCCGCCTCGACAGCGCGGCCCGACTTGGCGAGCACGTTGAAACGGATCAGGCGATCCATGCCCGCAATGCCGATCGCCGACAGCAGCGCCGCGATCGTGGTCGGGATGAGCGTGATCAGCAGCGCCGCTAGAATCGCGACCGGCACGCTGCCGCCAGCATAGCTCGCGAACCCGGGGATCGTGCCGACCGCAATAAGGAAAATGATCGTCAGGCCGACCAGCAGGATGGTCAGCGCGATTTCGTTCGGCGTCTTCTGCCGCTCAGCCCCTTCGACCAACGCAATCATGCGGTCGAGGAAGCCCTGCCCCGGCTCCTGCGTGACGCGAACCTTGATGCGGTCGGAAATGACGCGGGTGCCCGCCGTCACGGCGGAGCGGTCGCCACCCGCCTCGCGGATCACCGGAGCGCTTTCGCCGGTGATCGCGGCTTCGTTGACCGACGCGACACCCTCGACGACTTCGCCGTCGGCCGGGATCAAGTCGCCGGTCTCGACCAGCAAAATCTCGCCCTTCGCAAGCCGCCACGCCTCGATCATGCCCCAGGTATCGCCGACGCCGGTCAAGCGCTTGGCCTGGAGTTCCGACTTGGTCGCCCGCAGGCTTGCCGCCTGCGCCCGCCCGCGCCCCTCGGCCAGCGCCTCGGCGAACGTGCCGAACAGCACCGTCAGCCACAGCCAGACGATGAGCTGGAACTGGAACCCGATCCCAAGCTTCTCGCCGCCGATCGCCAGCAGCACGGTCAGCAGCAAGGCGATCACCGCCGTCGTGAACAGCACCGGGTTCTTGATCAGCTGACGCGGGTCGAGTTTCTTGAAGGCGTCGCCGATCGCCGGGACGATCAACTCGCCCGAGAACATTGAGGTCGTGGTCATGTCGATGTCCTCAGAAAAGCTGGCCGTTGATCATCGCGAGATGATCGGCGATCGGACCGAGCGCGAGGCTGGGAAGGAAAGTCAGACCGCCGAGGATCAGGATGATCCCGACCAGCAGACCGATCCAAAGACCGCCCGTGGTCGGGAACGATCCCGCACCGGCTGGCGTGTGTTTCTTGGCCGCTAGGCTGCCGGCGATGGCGAGCACGGGGACGATCACGAAGAACCGCCCGACCCACATCGCAACCGCTAGCAGGCCGTTATACCAGGGTGTTCCGGCAGTCAGGCCAGCGAAAGCGGACCCGTTGTTCGCGGTGGCAGACGCGAAGGCATAGAGCATTTCGCTGAACCCATGCGGCCCCTTGTTGAGCGGCCCGGCGAGCCCGTCCGGCATCACGGCGCTCAATGCTGTGAAGCCTAGGATCGATAGCGGCAGCACCGCGATCGCCAGCACCGCGAGCTTGACCTCGCGCGCCTCGATCTTCTTGCCGACATATTCGGGCGTGCGGCCGACCATCAGCCCGGCGACGAACACCGCGAGGATCGCGAACAGCAGGAAGCCGTAGATACCCGCACCGACACCGCCGATCACCACTTCGCCAAGCTGCATGTTGAACAGCGGAACCAGCCCGCCGAGCGCGGTCATGCTGTCGTGCATCGCGTTGACCGCGCCGCACGACGCAGCCGTTGTGACCGCGGCAAACAAGGCGCTGGCAGCCGTGCCGAAGCGAACTTCCTTGCCCTCCATGTTCGCGCCGGCGAGGCCTATATTGTGGAGCACCGGGTTGCCAGCAGCTTCCTGCCAATAGGCGACCGTCGTGCCGGCGAGGAACAGGATCGTCATCGCGCCGAGAATTGCCCAACCCTGGCGCGTATCCCCGACCGCCTTGCCGAACGTGTAGGTCAGCCCGACACCGATCGCGAAGATCGACAGCATCTGGACCAGATTGGTCAGCGCGGTCGGGTTCTCGAACGGATGCGCCGAGTTGGCGTTGAAGAAGCCGCCGCCGTTGGTGCCGAGCATCTTGATCGCCTCCTGGCTCGCGACGGGACCCAGCGCGATCGTCTGTTTCGCGCCTTCGAGCGTGGTCGCGTCGACCGACATGGCGAAGGTCTGCGGCACGCCGCTGATCACGAAATACAGCGCGTAGACGACGCAGATCGGCAGCAGGACGTAGAGCGTGACTCGAGTCATGTCGGCCCAGAAATTGCCGACGCCCTTCGCCTCGTGTCGCGAGAAACCACGAAACAGCGCAAAGGCGATCGCAATGCCCGTTGCGGCACTCAGGAAATTGTGGATCGTCAGCGCGAGCATCTGACCGAGGTTCGAGACCGTCGCCTCACCAACATACCACTGCCAGTTGGTGTTGGTGACGAAGCTGATCGCGGTGTTCATCGCGCCATCGGCGCCAAGGCCCGGCAGACTTCGCTGATTGAGCGGTAGCCAGCCCTGCGCGCGCAGGATGATATAAGTAAAGATCGCGGTGACGAGTTGGAACACCAGCATGTGCACCGCGTAACGCCGCCAGCTCTGATCGGCCTCCGGATCGATTCCGGACAGCTTGTAGAACCCGCGCTCGACCGGCCCGAGCACGACATGGAGCGGCGTCTGGCGTCCCTCGTAGAGCGAGAACAGCCATAACCCAACGGGCTTTGCGAGCGCCGCCAGAAAGGCGATGAAGAGAGCGATCAACGCCCAGCCTTGCCAGGTCATCAGAACTTCTCCGGCCGCACGAGCACGGCAATGAGGTAGAGGAGGAGGCCGAACGCGGTGACGCCCGCTAGTGCGAGGTGAAGCGTCATGCGTTGTCGCACAGCCGCACGAAGGCGAGCGTCGCGAGGAACAGGCCGCCAAGAATGGCAAGCCAGGTGATGTCGGGCATGGGAAGCCTCCGAATGGGTCGGCAGGCGAGATAGGCGCGATGGGCATTAAGGTTCGCGGGCGAATCCGGGGCATTCGCATTAAGAAGCCATAAGGAACGCCGCCGCAGGGCTTTTCACGCGCGCGCGGCAGTGCCTAGGTAACGGCCATGACGGATACCCGGCCCTCCCCCGATGCGCTGCTTCGCGCCGCGAAGGCGGAGTCGCGCGGGCGGCTCAAGATCTTTCTCGGCGCCGCCCCCGGCGTCGGCAAGACGTTCGAGATGCTGCAGGAGGGCGCCGAGCGGCGGCGCGCGGGCACCGAAGTTGTCATCGCGGTGGTCGAGACGCACGGTCGTACAGAGACCGAGACGCTACTTGCGCCGCTCGAGGTGATGACGCGCCGGACGATCGACTATCAGGGGCATACGCTCGAAGAGATGGATATCGACGCGGTCCTCGACCGGCGGCCGCAACTCGCGCTGGTCGACGAGTTCGCGCATACGAACGCGCCGGGCAGTCGCCATCCAAAGCGATGGCAGGACGTCATGGAACTGCTCGACGCCGGGATCGACGTCTACACCACGCTCAACGTTCAGCACGTCGAGAGCCTCAATGACGTCGTGGCGAGTTTCACTCGCGTCCGCGTGCGGGAGACGGTGCCCGACAGCGTGTTCGATGGCGCAGAAGTCGAAGTTGTCGATCTACCCCCCGACGAGCTGATCGAGCGCCTAAAGGCAGGAAAAGTCTATATCCCCGCGGAAGCAACGCGGGCACTCGATCGTTTTTTCTCCAAGGCAAACCTGACAGCGCTACGTGAGATGGCGTTGCGTCATGCGGCGATGAGCGTTGATAGAGCGCTGACCGATCACCTCGATGCGCAGGCCGTAACCGGCACCTACGCGGGGGGCGAACGCGTCCTGGTCGCCGTGAGCGAATTACCCGGCGCTGACAACCTCGTTCGCACGGCCAAACGCCTCGCCGACGCGCTGCGCGCGCCATGGCAAGCGGTCTTCATCGAAACCCCGCGCGCGGCCGGGTTCGGAGAGGAGCAACGACGGCAAGTCGCCGATACGCTCGGCCTCGCGGCGAGTTTGGGCGCGACAATCGCGACTGTTCCCGCCGAGAACGTCACCGCCGGTCTGCGCGAGCAGATCACCGAGGCCAGAATCACGCAACTCGTCATCGGCAAATCGAGCCGCAATTGGTGGTTCGCGTTACGTCACGGTTCGGTGGTCGAAGCGATGCTCGCGGTGAGCGAAGGCTTGGCGGTTCACGTCATTCCGGCGGGCGAGGCGCCGCCTCGCGTCCGCACCGCAGTATCGCAAAGCGACTGGAGTTTGGCGTTGTATGGTCTCGCCGTGATCGCTTTGGTCGGTGCGACGACCGGGCTGGCGCATCTAGCCGAGCCATGGATCGGGGTCGGCGGCATTGACCTTATCTACCTCCTGCCGGTGATCGTGGCGTCTGGGCGGTTGGGACTGTGGCCGGGCGTCGCGACCGGCGTGCTTTCGGGCTTAGCCTATAACTTCTTCTTCCTGCCCCCCATCTACACGTTCACGATCGCCGAGCCCGAAAGCGTGCTAACGATGTTCGTCCTGATCGGCATCGCGGTGCTGACTGCCAACCTGACCGGTCGACTCAAGATTCGCGCGACGATCGGCGCCCGCAGTGCACAGGAGAACGCAGCAGTAGCCGGTTTCGGCCAGGCACTTGCGCGCGCGTCGCATTGGCAGGCGACCAGCCAGACCATCGCGACCGAGTTTTCCCGGCTGCTCGGCGTGACCACAGTCGTGCTCGATCAGCAGGACGGAGAGTTGGTGCCGATCGCCGCGGCGCCGGGCGAGGCACCGATACTCGGTACCGTTGATCGCGCTGCCGCCGACTGGGCATGGAGCAAGGCCGAACCTGCCGGTGTTGGCACTGCGACGCTGATCTCTGCCGACTGGCAGTTTCAGCCGTTAGTGACATCGCTCGGCACGTTGGGAGTTGTTGGTCTGCTGGCTGACGATGGCGGCGATCCGGTCGGCGCGGGACGAGCGGTGCTGCTCACAACGATCCTCGGCCAAGCTGCCTTGGCGCAGGAACGGCTGAAACTCGAGGACCAACTCCGCGACGTGTCGGTATTGCGCGAGCGCGACCGATTACGCGCCGCACTGCTGTCATCGATCGGCCATGATTTGCGGACGCCGCTGACCTCGGTGGCTGCTTCGATCGACGCCTTAGCTCAACGGCATCCTGACGCCGAAGCGATACCAATGGCGCGCGCTGATATCGCGCGGCTGCGACGGTTCCTCGACAATCTGCTCGATATGGTGCGCATCGACACCGGCGCGCTTCGCGTCTCGCCCGAGCCCGTCGATCTTACTGACGCTGTCGCGAGCGCGGTTCACGACCTCAAAGATCTACTGCGCGGCAATGACATCGATCTGCGCGTGCCGGCTAACCTGCCGCTTGTGCAAGCGGATCCGGTGCTCCTGCATCACATCCTGATTAACCTGCTGGCCAACGCAGCGATACATGGCGGTGCCGGGCCAATCGAGATTGTCGGGGAGCGCACGCCCGAAACCGTGACACTATCGATCTGCGACGACGGGCCAGGTTTAGAGCCCGGAGCCGAGCGACGCGTGTTCGAGACTTTCGCGCAAGGAGCCGGCAGCGATCGCCTCGGCGGCAGCGGGTTAGGACTCGCCATCGCAAAGGGCTTTGCCGATGCGATGGACGTTTCAATTGCCGCTTCTAACGCGATCGGAAAAGGGGCCAGGTTCAGCCTGGTTTTTCACCCGAAGAACTAGAGTTTCGAACGGCAGCTTTTGCGATCGATGCCATCAACGCTGAACGACGATAGTGGGGCGCAACATGGACGCGCCGGTCAAATATGCATGGGAGCCCGTCTGCGAATAATGGAGTCGAGCGACCACGCACCACCGCCACGCGCGATCAGCGGCAATAGGATCGCTGCCCAACTCAAATGCGTCGGCCATGCGTCGGGATAGACGAATATCTCGATTGTCAGCGTCATCATGAATAAAGCGGCCGCCGACACCCGCGTCGCGAGGCCCAGCACGAGTAAGGTAGAGAAGATGTGTTCCGAATAGGTCGCAGCGACCGCGGCGACGTCCGACGGGATAAGCGGCAGCGCGTACTCGGTGCGGAACAGTTCGTAGGTGCCGTCGGTGATATGCAGCACGCCGTCGACCTTCGTCCGGCCCGACATGAGGAACACCGCCGCGATCCCGAGACGGGCAACCAGCAAAAGCAATGCGTCGGGAATGAGAGACGAAAACGAACCGGTCGCGCGGTCATACGCCCGAATGATCGAGGTCATGGCATAAAGCTCCGAATAAAGCGGCCGAGCGCATCTTGCGGCCCGGCCGTAGTAGGCATCACGCCTTGGGCGTCAGCGACCCGTTGCCCTTGGGCGTCTTGGTCGACGTGCACGTGCCGGCCTTGACCAGCTTCCACGCGTTGCCCTGGTAGTTGACCTTGGACGTGCCCGCGCAGCTCGTGCCGGCGCCGGCCTTGCAATCATTTTTGCCGGCTAGCGCGACACCGTAGCATTTTTCCATCGCGGGCTTGGTCTGGGCGGAAGCTGGCGCGGCGATCGCTGCGCCGGCGACGGCAAGAGCGAGGGTGGCAGCCAGCGTGGCGTGAGTCGAACGCATAAGGTCATCCTTCGATAGGTAACGCCTCCCGAGGCGCGCGGCCCGTCAAGGGACAGCCGGGCCGCGCAGTGACCGGGAAGGAGGCGGAAAAGCCCGGTCACGATGCCAGTTCGCCGCTCGTTTGCGGCCGGTTACACGCAGCCGCGCAAAAGATTCACGGCGGGAGACGGCGTGACGTGTAACCTTTATGCTGTCTGCCACGAACCAGCTTGCAGGGAGCGCGAATGCGAGCGAGCGAGGACGAATTGCGCGGATTGATGATAAGCGGGCTCGACGGCAACGCCGTCGATCACGCCGCGCTGTTGCGCTTGCTCGTCCCCTTGTTGCGCGGCTTCTATCGCCGCCGCGCCAACGGTTCGGCCGACGATATCGAGGACCTTGTCCAGGAAACGCTGATCGCGGTGCATACGCGGCGATCGACCTATGACCGCGACCGCATTTTCACCGCCTGGCTGTTCGCCATCGCGCGCTACAAGATGATCGACCATTTCCGCCGGGTTCGCCGGCTCCAGCCGATCGAGGATCTGGAAGACACGTTGGTCGCGGACGATTTCGAAGAGGCGTCGAGCGCGCGAATGGATATCGACGAATTACTCGAAACCCTCCCAGCCAAGCAGGCGCGGATGATCCGCGCGACGCGGATCGACGGGCTGAGCATCGCCGAAGCCGCCGCCGCTGACGGACTTGGGGAATCCGACGTGAAGATATCGGTCCATCGTGGCTTGAAATCGCTGATTGCACGCATTCAGGGAGGCGATCGATGAAAACCGATGATCTAATCGCATCCTTGTCGAGCAACGTTCCTCCGGTGCGCCGCAATGCTGTGGGTCGCCGATTGACCATCGGACTGGCGCTCGGAGCGTTGGTCTCGCTGTTCTATGTCGTCGTGATGATGGGCGTGAGGCCCGACATCATGGTGGCAATGCATGGTTTCCCGTTCTGGATGAAATGGGGATACACAATCTCGCTTGCTGTCGCGGCGACGATCATGACGGCGCAACTCGCGCGACCCGACACTCGCCATTTGCGCTGGCTGTGGCTGATGGCGATCCCCGTGTTGTTGCTCGCCAGCGTGGGCGGGATGGAGCTAATCCGTACCCCGCAAAGCGAATGGCTGGCGATGTGGCTGGGAGACAGCTGGACAGTATGTCCGTGGCGCGTGCTCGCGCTGGCGATGCCGATCTTCGTCGGATTGCTCTGGTCGTTCCGCCGGCTCGCCCCGACGCGGTTGCGCGCCGCCGGCGCGGCGGCCGGACTCACCGCCGGCGCGTTCGCCGCCACGGTCTATTGCGTGCATTGCCCCGAAGTATCGGCGATCTTCGTGCTGACGTGGTATTCGCTCGGCATCTTGCTGGCGACGTCGGTCGGCGCGTTGATCGGGCCGCGCCTGATGCAATGGTAATTTTTCGAGAAGGTGTAACCGCCCCTCGACCTGCCCCGAACTGGAGGAGCCAATCAGGCTCAACAAGTTTCGGGAGATTATCCATGACCATCCTTCGCACCGGCGTCAGCTTCGCCGCCGCCGCCGCCGTCGTCGCCATCACCGCCGCCGCACCGACCGCCGCGGTCGCCAAAGGCGCTGCCAAGGTCCACTGCTACGGCGTCAACACGTGCAAGGGCACGTCGGACTGCAAGTCCGGCAATCACGATTGCAAGGGCATGAACGACTGCAAGGGCCAAGGCTTCAAGGCGATGACCGCCAAGGCCTGCAAGTCGGCCGGCGGCAGCCTGACCGCGCCGAATTGACCTTCACCGGTTCGGCGGCCGCGTGGCCGCCGGACCGGCTTTTTTTCGAGAGACGCCACGATGACGATCCCCTTTTCCGGCTACGGCCTGGGTTTGCGCAAACCGCATTATCGCGATTTCCTGGAGCACCGGGTCGCGGTCGATTTCGTCGAGGTCATCTCAGAGAATTTCATGGTCGATGGCGGCAAGCCACGCCAGATCCTGCGCGACGTCCGCGCGATGTATCCGGTCGCGCTGCACGGCGTGTCGATGTCGATCGGGTCGGCCGATGGCGTGGACGGAGCTTATCTCGCGCGACTGCGCGCGCTGGTCGATGAGATCGATCCGCTGTTCGTTTCCGACCATCTGAGCTGGACCCGGATCGAAGGGTTCAGCTCGCACGATCTGCTGCCGCTTCCCTACACGAACGACGCGCTCGATGTGGTTTGCGCCAACATCGGCCGCGCGCAGGAAGCGCTCGGCCGGACGATGCTGATCGAGAATCCGTCCACCTATATCGACTTCGCGCCCACCGACATGACCGAATGGGCATTCCTCGACGCGATGTGCGCGCGGACCGGGTGCGGGCTGCTGCTCGACGTCAACAACGTCTATGTCAGCGCCTGCAATCACGGGTTCGACCCGATCGCTTATCTCGACGGTGTCCCCCATGACCGCGTCCGGCAAATCCATCTGGCGGGGCACAGCCAAGGCAAGGAAATGCTGATCGACACCCACGATCGGCCGGTCCCCACGAGCGTGTGGGACCTATACGCTTACGTGCTGCCGAGGCTCGGACCAGTCGCCACGATGATCGAGCGCGACGACGACATACCCGAACTCCACGAATTGCTCGCCGAACTCGCCCAGGCGCGCCGGATCGGCGGCCAAATCGGGCGGTTGGCGGCATGAGCCTGATCGAATTGCAGCGCGATATTCGCGCCTGGCTGATCAAGGAAGACCAGTGGGCGGCGCAGCGCATCGGTCCCGACGCGGCACCAGGGCTGCGCATCTATCAGAACAATTATCGCGCGCAGCTCATCGCCTGTCTGGACGAGAGCTTCGCCCATACGCGCGACTGGCTCGGTCACGACGTATTTCACCAGGCGATGGCCGCGCATATCGACCGCGTGCCGCCGAGTAGTTGGACGCTTGATGCTTACACACGCGACGTGCCCGAAACGCTCGCCGCGATGTATCCGCACGACCCGGAAATTGCCGAACTGGCATGGCTCGACCGCGCGCTGGGCGACGCGTTTGTTGGCGCAGATGCGCAGCCGCTATCGACGACGGTTTTGAGCGAGGTCGATTGGGATCGTGCCGTTCTGCATTTCGGGCCGACGCTTGACCTTATCGACGCGACTACCAATGCCGCTGCGATCTGGGCTGCGCTCGCCGCCGGTGAGGTGCCGCCAGCGGTCGAACTATTGTCCGAACCCGGCGCGCTGCTCGTTTGGCGGCATGACCTGGTTTCGCGCTTCCGCATGATCGACGGGGACGAGCAGCAAGCGATCCTCCTTGCCCGCTCCGGCGTGTCCTTTGCCGAATTATGTACGTCACTCGTCGCAGCCCATGGCGAAACGGACGGCGTCGCAATGGCCGGCGCACTGCTCGGTCGCTGGCTGGCCGACGGATTGATCACCGACATCACCGAAGGAGACGAAACATGCGCCTCACCGCAATCCTGATCGGCCTGGGTCTCGCCGCGACACCCGCGTTCGCCGCCGACCCTGCGCATCCCGTCGTCGTCGAGCTGTACCAAAGCCAGGGCTGTTCGTCGTGCCCGCCGGCCGACGCGGTGGTCAACGCACTTGCCGATCGGGCGGACGTCCTCGCGCTCAGCTTCGCGGTTACCTATTGGGATCAATTGGGGTGGAAGGACACCTTCGCCAGTCCGGCGTTCACGAAGCGCCAGTGGGACTATGCCAAGGCCGGCGGACGCGGCAATGTCGGTACGCCGCAAGTGGTCGTCAACGGTCGCGGCGTCGTCACCGGCAACAGCCGCGCCGACGTCGACACCGCGATCCGCCGGTTCGACCGTGGCACGGCGGGCCCGAGCATCGACAGCGACCGCCGCACCGTCGCGATTAGCGCGGCCAAGGGTTCGGCGACTGTATGGCTGGTAAGTTACGATCCCCGCACCGTCGCCGTCCCGATCCGCGCCGGCGAAAATGGCGGGCGGACAATCCCCCACCGCAACATCGTCCGGCGACTTGTGCGCTTGGGGCAATGGAACGGCACGCAGGCGCGCTATTCGCTGCCGGCACTACAATCGGGCCTCGCGACCGCTGTATTGATGCAAGCCGGGACTGGCGGGCCGATCATCGCTGCCCGTAAGCTCTGACATTCGCGATTTGGTTGCGACGAGCCGTCCGCTTTCGGGATCGCCACGGGCAGGTTATAGCGGCGCCGTTGGAGCGAGTTCAGGACGGCGCCTCAGTTCGCCATCGCTGGGCAAGGCCGTGATACAGTCGTTCCTTGCACACAAACGACGAAACCATGTGGGCAATGATCGCCGAGAGGAACAATGGCAGGATCAGCCCGCGGCTCGCGGTCGCTTCCACCACGATGATGACGGCCGTGAGAGGCGCGCGAACGACGCCGGTAAAATAGGCGACCAGCCCGAGCAACACGATCGCACTGCCCGGATCGCTGGGGAAAATACATCGAAGCAGAGTTCCAAGACCTGCGCCGGTCGCGAGCGATGGCGCGAAGATACCGCCCGGTAGTCCTGACAATGCGGTTGCCAGCGTCGTGAGAAACTTGGCAGGCCCGAACCAGTAGGGCGCGTTGGTGCCATCGATGATCGCGCGAGCGGAGGAATAGCCGGTGCCCCAGGTCAGACCTGTCGCAACGCCGAGGCCCGCCACGATGATACCGCAGAACAGAGCCCACCAGACGGGACGGTCGCGGAAGACGGGGAGCCAGCGGTCCCGCGATGCACTTAGCCCCAGCATCGCGCGCGCAAAAAGTCCGCCGGCAAGCCCGCCCGCAACACCGGCCACAGGTGCGATGCGAAGCACAGCGCTCACCGTCAACGTCTGGGATACCTCGCCGAAATATACGTAGTTGCCGGCGAGCCCCAGGCTGACGATGCCCGCGATCACGATCGTCGTCATGACGAGGAGCGCAACACGTTGCTCGTACGCGTCCGCAAGTTCCTCGATCGCGAACGTGACGCCCGCAAGCGGTGTATTGAACGCGGCGGCGACGCCAGCAGCGCCGCCGGCGATCAGCATCGATGCACGCATTGGTGTGCGGAACAGGCGAGCATACCAACCAAGAATTGCCGCCGAAATCTGGACCGTCGGCCCCTCCCGCCCGACGGAGGCCCCCACGAGCAGGCCCGCGATGGTCGACACACATTTCCAGAGCGCGACCTTGAGCGAGATGAGATGTTGCGCGATCCGCTTCGGATTGCCTGCTGCGGCGATCACCTGAGGGATTCCCGAACCCGTTGCTTCGGGCGCGATACGCCGCGTGAGCCACGCGATGGCCGCAAATGCCGACGGCGTACCCAGCAGAGGTGCCCAGCGGAACCTGTTTGCGAACAAATCGAAATAATGGCTGGCCTGGTCTGCCAGCCAGGCAAACAGCAGCGCGACAAGCCCGATTGAAATCGCGCCGAGCCCCATCGCGAAGCGTCGACGCCAGATTGCCGACCCCGGACCATGCCGACGCAACAATACCCGCCACCGTCGGTCTAGGGTGATACGCATTTGCGCGCGTTACAGAGAGGTGAGCCGGTGCACCACCCTCGTCATCTTACTGTTGATACTATCCGACGTTTGCGAACTATTCCGTGAGCGGCTGATTTAGCGATCGGCGCCGCCCTTTCTGAGTGACCGAAATTGGGGTGCATTGGGGTCGAACGATTGCGCCCCTTACTGTTTGAGAACGCTCGCAATCTTATCGATCAAGATTTTGTCAGACCACGGTTTGCGCACGAACTGTCCATCGTCCGGGATAACGGCGCTCTGCAAGTGGTGATGCCCAGAGGTCAGTAGCAAGTGGATATGGGGCCATCGTTGGTGAACCAGCCGCGCTAGTGCCAGGCCGTCCATACTTCCCGGCATGTCGACATCTGAAAAAAGCAGGCGCACTTCGCCATGCTGATCGAGAATTATCAGTGCCTCATCGGCGCTCTCGGCTTCGAGCACGGCAAACCCGGCGTCCTCGAGGATGCCAACGCTGTACATGCGAACGAGGGTTTCGTCCTCCACGACCAACACGGTCGTCTTGCCGTCGGTGGGTTCCATCAGGCTCTCCAGCCGGATGTGCCCGGAGAGTTCAGAATGCTCGGCGAGCTGCGAAGTTCACCGTTGACGCAAATTAAATCGGCGAGACCTTTAGCGGCATGGCGAAAGTAAATCGCGTCTCCGTTTCGTCAGACGTTACGGTCAAGGTGCCATGATGCGCCTTCGCGATTTCAGAGGCGATATGCAGACCCAGACCCAACCCTTGATGCTGGATCCGATCGTCACCTCGCTCAAACGGATGAAACAAGCGAGGCCGCGCTTCCGCGGGAATGGGTGCACCGCCGTTCGCAACCATGATGACCAGCGTCTCGGGCGTCGTTGTCGCTTCGATCCGAACAGGCTGGTCTTTCGCGCCATGCGTTAATGCATTGCCCACGAGATTGGACAATAGCTGACCGATCCTGACGCGATCGCAGTTCACTGGCTCGTCGATATTGTATTGGGCATCGACGACCTGGGTAGGCGCGATTGCCCGGAGTTCGGCGACAACCTGGCGGAGAATGGGTTCCAGTGGCTCATCCGCATCACGGAGCAGTGTGATGCCACCGCCGAGGCGCCCCCGGGCAAAGTCGAGCACATTGTCAATTAGGCCGGCCGCACGCACCACACTGCCGTCCATGAGCGACAGCACCCTGCGCGCCCGTTCGCTTAACTTCTCGCGCTCCAGAATGCGCACCCCACTAGCGATGGCGGCCAACGGGTTGCGCAGATCGTGCCCCAATACGGCGATGAACTGCTCCCGAAGTTCAGAATCCGCGCGTTCGGCGACAACGGTCGCCTGGGCGGCGTCTCGTGATTCCAGCAGGCCCAGCTCATACGTGCGGCGATCGGCCGCAATGAACAACGTAAAGCGGATGAACGCAGGGCGCCCGGCGCTGTCCCGTCGTTCGACTGCGTTGACGATAACCGGGATTTTGCGCCCTTGGGACGTCAGAATGTCGAGTGCTACCTCGCTGAAACTCCCCTGAATGTGAAGCATCGGCGCGAAGTGGGTTTCGTAGAAGATGCGCCCACCAACTGTGAGCAGATCGGACAGTCGTTTTCTCGCGAGCGTCTCGGTTGTGAAGCCCGTCCAGGAAGCGAACGTTTTGTTCGCCCGAATAATTCGGCCGTCTTTGTCGGTTGAGAGGTATCCGCAGGGGGCGCTTTCGAACAAATCCTCGAAGTCGACTGCCGCTTCGACGGACTCATCCGATGATGCGCCGCTGTCAGACAAAGGCTGCGATCGCAGCAGTCGTCTCGTCTGGTGCGCTCAGGTTTGGACAATGACCGGTCGCGTTGAGCATGACCAACTCGCTGCCCGGTATCGCGTCATGCACGAATTGTCCGACCGCAACCGGCGCGATCGAGTCATCGCGACACTGGAGGATGAGAACGCGCGCATCGATCGGTCCGAGATCGGCCCGATTGTCTGACAGGAACGTCGTCCTCGCGAAGCGCTTGGCGATTTCCGGGTCGGTCCGGCAAAAGCTGTTCGTCAACTCTTCCGCCAATTCGGGGCGATCCGGATTTGCCATGATCACGGGCGCCATCGTTTGCGACCAGCCCATGTGATTGCTGTCGAGAAATTCCAGCAGTTCCAGGATCTGATCCTGACTGAAACCGCCGACATAATCCCCGTCGTCGATATACCGCGGCGAAGGCCCGACCAGCACGAGATCCGCAAAGAGTTCGGGCGCCCGCCGAGCAGCGATAACGCCGATCATCGCGCTGACCGAATGGCCGACGAAGACGCCGCCGCGAACGCCGAGAGCGCGGGCAAGTGCGATAAGGTCATCGGCATAGCCGTCGAGTGACGCATATTTCGCAACGTCATAGGACGAGATGTCGGACCCTCCGGCGCCCACGTAGTCGAACACGACCGTCCGGAACCGGTCCTCGAACGCCGGCATGACATATCGCCACATATTTTGGTCGCAGCCAAAGCCGTGCGCAAAAACCATCGTCCGCAGGCCATCGCCGCTGACGCGCGCATTCAGTCGGGCGATAATCGCCGCGTTTCCAGACGCGCTTGCAGCGTCGTCCAAGGTGGACATCGCAGGCATTATATCTTGGCCTCCAAGCCCGATCGAGCAAGCATACAACGCTTGCGCTCGAACCCTCCGCTATCAGCTGGACGCTCGTTTGAATATGCGGATCACGCGATTTGTAGGCGCGGACCCGACGATATTGATCAACATCAGGACGATTTTCTGCGGAGGCCAACAGACTGTCGGAAACAGTCGGCACGCTCGCAGAGGACGAGCGATAGAGGTAAGGCGGACTGCTGTTTCAAACTCCCCGCGAAAACCCGTTGATGAGCGGCTCAGTATTCGAGATGATTGGCAGCTTTCGGGAATGCGGCGGCTCGCGTTGAATGGCCGAAATTAGGGCGCGAAGCGGACTGCCGGTTACCCGCAAGTTTGTGACGATCCCCGCCGCTTTAATTGGACCTTAGCCAACTTTTTCAAAGCCAAGTCAGATCCACGCTCTGACAGCTGGCACTGGAAAGATTAAGCTGGATTCTCACCTCACTTTTACTGGATAAACGATTTCTATCGCGCGAGCGTGAGGGGCGGTGACCGACATTTCAATCATCGAACTGGCGCGTATTGCCGACTTCAGGCTGGGACCCCTGATGGTCAAGCCCTCGCTTCGGCAGATGATGCTCGAAAGCGGCGAGGAGGAGATCGTCGAGCCTCGCGTGATGCAAGTGCTCGTGGCGCTTGCACGCGCCGAGGGCGCGATTGTCAGCCGCTCCGATTTATCAGCTTCTTGCTGGGAAAACCGGATTGTCGGAGATGACGCGATCAATCGCGTTTTGTCGCGCTTGCGGCGGATTCAAGACGGGGTTGGTCGCGGCGCTTTCCGGATCGAGACGATCACCAAAATTGGCTATCGGCTACTGCGACCGGATGAGGTAAACACCATCAAGACCTTGTCAGCACCGATCGCGGCGGAAGTCGTTACGGCGCTCCCGATCAACAGTTCGACAACGCCGAAGCGACAACGCCCTCTATGGGCGTGGATCGCGGCCGCTGCGCTTATCGTCGCGACGAGTGTTGGCATTGCACTGCTCGCAATCCGCATCACCGCTACTTCCCGACCCACGCGGATCGCAGTCCTGCCGTTCGACGTTATCAGTAACGATCCGACCGCGCAGGGCTTTGCCAAGGCGCTCAACGAGCAGATCGTTACCGGGCTAAATAGCAGTGAGATTCCGGCAGTTTCGTCGTCCGACGCAGCCGCTCTGCGAGGGCCGGGTGCCGCGGATCGCATCGAGGCGCTAGGCGTCGCCTTGACGTTTGACGGCAGCGTGCGGAACGACGGCAAGACGATCAGCATTCAGGTACACGTCAACGATCCCGTTCAGCATGTCTCGATCTGGAGCCGCAGTGACCAAGGCGATGTCGCATCTCTTGACGCATTACGGACTCGAGTGACCCGCACCGTAGTAAGCGTCCTTGCCTGTTCGAACCGCGCGCTGAAAAAGAATGGACTGACCGACGCCGCGCTTCTGGGCCGTTATCTTCGCGTATGCGACCTGTTTGTAAACGAAGGCGATGCCGCGAACCCTGGGGCAACGTTCGAATTGCTCGACGACTTGCGCGTCCTGACCCGCAATGCGCCCGGCTTCGTGGCAGCGCACAGCGATCTTGCCAAGTTCGAGGCCTATCTCGCCCCCCTCTTCCCATCTGATCAAGCCGCCATGATGCGTAAGGAAAGTGGTGCCGAGGCTGCGCGCGCGCTAGAACTCGAGCCCAATTCTCCCGATGCTTATCTCGCTCAGGAGATGGCGTTGCCGCCGACTCAATGGGCGAAGCGCGAGGAGTTGCTCCGCAGGGGGATTGCGATCGATCCCGACTGGCCGCACACTAATGGATTTCTCGCTCAACTGTTGCTCGAAACAGGGCGTCTGCGCGAGTCGACAACCTATAGTGCGCACGCCGCTGCTGCGGATTTGCAGATCGACTGGCGACCAGCTGCCGCCTGGATGATGTGCAGTGCGGGCTCAACGGGCGATACGATTGACGATCTTAGGGGACGGCTCGCTGCCGCGCCTGGCGATACTCGCCTTCAATGGTCGTTACGCGAATGCTTAGTGGATTCCGGCCGGTTTGAGGAGGCGAAAGCAGTTTTTGCAACTCCCCTACCGCCGAAGCCGTACGTGACCGCCAGCAGCCTTATGGATCGGCTGATCGCCGCGATGATCTCCAAGTCAGCGGGCGACCGTGACGCGGCGCGGCGTGATGCGCTAGCGCTAGCGGCGCAGCCGGGACCTTACCGGATGGGCGACGCGATCCAAGCGCTCGCGCTTCTCGGTTTCCTCGATGACGCGTTCGACGTGGCCTCGAACTATCGACCCGGTTATCCGATGACCGGGCATACGGTGTTCCTGTTCGATGGGCGGACCGCGGCAATGCGACGAGATCCGCGCTTTATGCCGCTGATGGTGAAGCTTGGCCTCGCTGGCTTTTGGCGAACGTCGGGCAAGTGGCCGGACTATTGTTCGGATCCCGGCCTTCCTTACAACTGCAAAGCCGAGGTCGCGCGGTTGGTCGGAAAGAACTGACACCCAAAAAGGCGCCGCTCTGCTATACTACAGAGCGGCGGCAGGTTAGGCATCGGGCGCCTCTAAGGGTAATCAGTTGCGCCCCGTGGTGCCGGTTCAGCGCAAAGCGAGCGTGGTCGCCTGGCGTTCGCTCATCGCGAGGGTCAGAACATTGTTGCGCGCATTTACCGCGGCGTCGGCCACGACTGAACGGATGCATTCGCGTTGTTCAATGCGGACGGTCTTGAAGTCGCAGAGCTTGGCAGCTGAACTCTCGACGCGCGCTAGTAGCGCCGCGCGGCCAGCGACAGTGTTGGTGTCGATGCCGCTGTAAACGATGTGAATTTGATCGTTGCCAACCTGCCAGTTGCCATCCTTTGCAATGGCCGGAGCCGCAATAAAGGTCAACGAAACGGCGACGAGGGCGATCTTGATCATGTCCATTCTCCAATTGCGCGGTGTCGATCCGGGTGGGCGACGACGTGATTGGAATGGCACGACATAGGGGATCGCGAGAGGATGAGGAAACGATGAAGCGCCGATGATTGGCTGATGAAAAGCCGAGGGAGACGGATTTCTTCAGAATAGGTTTAGTCTCCTGATCTCAGCTGAAATGTCGAGAACTAGGTTGTTCGCGCGTTATGGTATTACCGCCAGAAATAATCTTGGGCTCAAAGTGCGAGGACACGTTCCACCTGATCGGAGCCTTTTCCGGCGACGCTGAACGAATGACCGCTTTCGGGAAGGGTCGCGCCCGCCGCAAACGACCGACTTTGGGGCGTAAAGGCGCTGCTGCCAGAAGGGAAAACCTTCAAAGCGAACTTGAGTGCTGATCGTAGGATCAAACTATGCTTATCTTAGACGCATGATCACGCGCGAAGTGGAAGAACGCGACAACATCATCTTCGTCAGGGGCTCGGGCGCGTGGACACGTGCCGAGGTGGACGAACATTTCCGCGAGTTGAGACGCGTGATCCAAGACATGCGTAACGCTGCTCGACCGATCCGTATATTATCCGACGTAACATTAGCAGAGCGACAGTTGCCGGAGCTTGAGGCGCACATCAAGAGACAGCATAGCCAAACTTACAAGTCGGGTGACCGTGTCGCCCTGCTGGTAAGAGACCTTGACGATAAGCAGCATGCTCGTGCGGCTCTCGGTCTGGCAGATGTCGCCGCCTTTAATTCACAGCTGGCAGCGGAAATGTGGCTCGTCGAAGATTCGCTAAAACGGCCCGCCTAAGCCTGAACATGCGACCGCTTTCGGCGTGCGCATGGCAAGCCATGAATGGCAAAAGTGGGGCGCATACCCCAGCAGAAATCTTCGCATTGCCGGCGTTCATTTATTGGTCAGCAGCCGCAGTGACCTCCGGCGTGCCTTCTCCGGACGCACGCTTATCTGCCTTGGCTTGCGCCTTTTGAGCCGCGTCGGCTGCTTTGCTCCGTTCCCGCTCTCGGCGCTCCAGGCCATAATTGGGTTTGCGCGACATGTCGGTTGCTCCAATCGTGGTCGTGAATAATGCGAACTTAAGCGGGCTTCTTCGGGGTCACCTTTTCGGACTTGGCAACAACCTTCGGCAATTCCTTGCGGGTCGTTGGTGCGCGCAGCGCGCGATTGCGCCGGTTATTTGCGGTGCGAAGTTGGCCCATCGATATATCCTGTTGTGTCGGAGGAGTACGGTGGCAAGATCGACAACCGTCGCGCGACCTTAGTCAGACCTTGCCGCCGGAAACAAGGATTAAGCGAGCATTGATCTCGCCGTCCGTTTGTCCTGCGCAAGAGATCAACATGGAGCTTCAGGTCTCGGGCGCGTTGCCGACTGACAGGTCGCCCGCTGGTCTAGGGCAGAACTCGTATGCAGTCGCCGAATAGCACGCGGTACCGCCAGTCGTCCGTGCCATGTCTTATCTCGATCCAATGTCGGCGATCCAGCTCGCCCAGACGAACGATGTCGTCAGCCATTATCCTCCGCGCGCTCAATGTTGCGTGCGCGATTGCGGCATTGTGGTCAGCATGATCCGCCCCTTCATTGTCGACCGCGCTAACGTGGTTGTGCAAGTCGAAGAAATAGTGGGGCACTGATATTCCTAGCCTGATGCGAGCGGTTCTGTTTTCAAATTGCGGATTCCCGATTGCTCCGCGATCAGAGCAAAACGATGATCACGGCAGTAAGTTCAGGCGGCGACCTTCTCCATTGGCTCGCAGGGCATCGAAGCCCTATATCCAACTTGCCCCGCCAGACGCTGTAAATCTGGAATACGCAATTCTCGGCCCTGCCATTCGAGCAAACCTTGCTCGCGCAAAACCCGAAGCGTTCTATTCACGTGGACCGCGGTGAGACCGACAATGTCTCCGACATCACTTTGCGTGAGAGGTAGAGGAAGACTGCCGGCCACAATCAGGTCGACATTGGCAGCGCGACACCAAGTCTCGCAAAAAAAGTGACCCACACGCTGAAAGGCGTCTTGTCTACCGAGACGAATGACCGCCGCGCGCATTAGACCTTCATCGGCAAGCGCGGAGCGCTGAACTGCATTCTCAATTTCAGGCCGGCCGTGCAGAAAAGCGCGATAAGCTTCGTACGGTACGAAAGCACATTTCATCTCTGACAAAGAGTAAATGCCGAAATCTAGAGGTGACTTCGTCCCCGCACTGAGAGTCAAGATGTCTCCAGGGAGTAAGATGTCTGTAATCTGACGACCGCCGTCGCGCATAAATTTGCAGCGCGCGGCCCAGCCTTCACCGATTGCGAGTACGAAGTCGGGTCGGTCGCCTTCACTAACGAGCCTACTGGCTGGTCGGAAGGAACGAAACTGATCGAACAACACTTCCAGGTCATCGACGTCCGAAGATGGCACCTGCCCAAACGCCCGCAGTTTAGTTCCTATTGGCGAGCTCATTTATCGAATTCTCCTCGGGCGACATAACATAGATCAGTAAGGTCGGTTCCGATTTGGACGGAAACTATCCGCTAGGAACCACGCCCGCGCCGAACCGAGAAGTGTAATGACCGATGACTATCACCATGGACGTCGCGACGGTTTGCGGCTGGCGCTAGCAATTTTCGCGTCGGAAGAGGCCAAATGGTCGGCCTTGCTTGGCGAGAGTCGCTCGTCTCGCACGAACGCCATCAGAAAGGTGAGGCACAAGGCGTTGCAGGTGGCGCAGAGCCGGATCCAGACCGTATTGAACCGTCTAACCCTAGAGCGCCTGCGGAGATAAGCGCAGACCTTGTTTCAGCGATCGGCCGGATCGGGCTGTAGCATCCAACCCGAAACGATCGGGACCTAAAATCACTGATCAGCATCAAGACGATTTTCGCTCGGAAGGGCCGGATTGTCGGAAACTGTGGGCATCGGCGGCGTTGAGCGGGAGAGCCGAACTCTCGGCAGCGAAGGAACTCCATGTCCAATACCGTGAAGAGCACCGGCGACGGTGGTGAAACGCACCAGCAGGCCGCTGGCGAAACGCCCGTACTAACGACCAATCATGGCGTCGCAATTTCCGACAACCAGAACAGTCTGAAGAGCGGCGCGCGCGGACCGACGCTGCTCGAGGATTTCGTTCTTCGCGAGAAGATCTTCCATTTCGATCACGAGCGTATTCCCGAGCGGATCGTGCATGCCCGTGGATCGGGCGCGCACGGCGTATTCGAGGCTACCGACGACATATCCGACCTGTCGAAGGCGGCCCTGTTCACCAAGGGTGAAAAGACCGAGGTCTTCGTCCGCTTCTCGACCGTCGCGGGCGGTGCAGGATCGGTCGATACCCCGCGGGACGTGCGCGGGTTCGCGGTCAAATTTTACACGCGCGAAGGCAATTGGGATCTGGTCGGCAACAACATCCCAGTGTTCTTCATTCAGGACGCGATCAAGTTTCCGGATCTAGTCCATTCGGTGAAGATGGAGGCGAACAGCGGCTATCCGCAGGCAGGATCGGCACACGACACGTTCTGGGATTTCGCCTCCCTGACGCCCGAGACGACCCACATGCTGTTCTGGGCGATGTCCGATCGCACGCTGCCGCGGTCGCTGCGCATGATGGAAGGGTTCGGAGTCCACACCTTCAAGCTGGTCAACGACGGCGGCAAGGCAAGTTTCGTCAAGTTCCACTGGCGGCCCAAGCTCGGCATCCAGTCGACGATCTGGGACGAGGCGCTGAAGCTCCAGGCTGCCGACAACGACTATCACCGCCGCGATCTGTTCGAGGCGATCGACACCGGCGCGTTTCCGGAATGGGAACTGGCGATTCAGGTGTTCGACCAGGAGTTCGCCGACGCGCAGCCCTATGACGTGCTCGATGCGACCAAACTGATCCCCGAGGAAGACGTGCCGCTGCGCGTGATCGGCAATCTGACGCTCAACCGCAACGTCGACAATTTCTTTGCCGAGACCGAGCAGGTAGCGTTCCTGCCGACCAACATTGTGCCCGGCATCGACTTCTCGAACGACCCGCTGCTCCAGGGTCGCCTGTTCAGCTACCTGGACACGCAGAAGTCGCGGCTCGGCACGACCAATTTTCACCAGATCCCGGTCAACGCACCGCGCTGCCCGTTCGGCAATTTCCAGCGCGACGGGATGATGCAGACGTTGGTTCCGAAAGGCCGCGCCAATTACGAACCCAACAGCCTCGCCGATCATGGCGAGGATGGCGGACCGCGTGAGAGCGCCGAGAAAGGCTTCGCGACGACCAACGCGACCACTGAGCCTGAGGAAACCGGCGAAAAGCTGCGCGTCCGCGCCGAATTGTTCGCCGACCATTACAGCCAGGCGCGGCTGTTCCTCAAATCGCAGACCGAAAGCGAACAGGCGCACATCGCGTCGTCGTTCGTGTTCGAATTGTCGAAGGTCGGCCAGCTCGATCAGGTGCCGCCGCGGATGGTCGCGAACCTGCGCAACGTCGACGAGGATTTCGCCAAGCGCGTCGCCGATGGCCTCGGCATTGCCTTGCCCAAAAAAACGACGGCCGCACGCGAGCCGGTTGATATGGCGCCATCCGACGCGCTGTCGATCCACAAGAAGATGAAGGAGACGCTGGAAGGTCGCGCCGTTGGCATTTTGATCGCTGACGGCACTGACGCGGGCGCGCTGAAGTCGCTTGTCGCGGCGGTGACCAAAGCGAAGGGCAAGGCGGTGATCGTCGCGCCCAAGGTCGGCGGTGCGAAGCTCTCCGACGGAACGACGCAGAAGGCGGACGCTCAGCTTGCAGGGGCACCATCGCAGATTTTCGATGCGGTAGCGGTAGTGCTGTCGGAAGACGGCTGCACAGCGCTGCTCAAGGAAGGAGCCGCGGTGCAATGGGCGATGGACGCGTTCGGTCACCTGAAGGCGATCGGCGCGACTGAGGAAGCTGGGCCGTTGCTCGACAAGGCCGGGATCGAACCCGACGCCGGCGTGACGGGGCTCGATGGCGCGTTCGTCACAGCTGCCGCGAAGCGGTACTACGATCGCGAACCCAAGCTGCGGACGCTGGCTTGAGTCGGCAAGACATACCATCGGTCGCCTTCGTCGGCGCCGGGCCCACCACGATCTACACCTTGCACGCGCTGCTGAACGAGGCATCGGGGGCGTTTGCTGTGACGATCTTCGAAGAGCAGTCAAAGGCGGGGCTCGGCACTCCTTACCGGCCGGGGTGGAACGACCCCGCGATGTTGTCCAACATCGCCAGTCTGGAAATCCCGCCGCTTGGTGAGACGCTGGTCGACTGGCTTCGTCGCCAGCCGCACGATCGGTTGGTGGCGCGCGGGGTCGATCCCGATGCGATCGACGAGCGCGCCTTTTATCCACGGCTGATGCTGGGCGACTATTTCTATGATCGGTTCAACGCGATGGTCGCTGCGGCGAGGCAGCGCGGCGCGTGTGTTGATGTGCGGACACGATGTCGCGTCACGGATATCGCCAGCGAAACCGACGGCATGCTGCTGACGATCCGTCCCCGTCACGGTGCCGTCAGCGAAGAGCGGTTCGATTATGCCGTTCTGGCAACCGGCCATCAATGGCCCGATGATCCCGAAGTTCGCCCCGGCTATTTTCTCAGTCCCTGGCCCGCCTCCGCACTCGCCCGCATCCCGCCGAGCTCGGTCGGTATTCGCGGCTCATCGCTCACCGCGATCGATGCCGTGGTCGCCCTCGCTGTTGCGCACGGTGAGTTCATTGAGGATGGCGAGGACGGGCTGCGCTATGCGCCGGCGGCCGATACCGACGCGCTCGACATCACGATGATGTCGCGCAAGGGCCTTCTGCCCGAGGCCGACTTTTTCCACCCCCTCCCTTATGAACCGCTGTCCGCCTGCACGCCGGAAGCCGTCGAGCGATTGATCGCCAGCGGTGAAGACGATCTGCTCGATCCTTCATTTGCTTTATTCAAAGAGGAACTCGCCAACGCTGATCCGGCCTATGCGCGTAAGACCGGCTTGCCCGATCTCGCGCTCGAGGACTTTTGCGAACGGTATTTTGCCGATCGGACGGAAACCGACCCGTTCGAATGGGCCCGCACCAATCTGAAGGAAGCGCAGGCCAACCAGGCGAAGCGCTTCACGGTGCCGTGGCGCTACGCGATCCTGCGCATGCACGAGGTCATGGCGCTACTCGTCCCGCACCTGAACGAAGTCGATTTCCAGCGCTTCACGCGACAGTTCAAACCGATCTTCGTCGACGACTATGCAACCGTTCCGCATGAATCGATCAAACGTCTGCTCGCCCTCCATGGGGCCGGCAAACTCGCCATCGCGGCAATCGGTGACGGCTATCGCATCGACAGTCGCGGCGATGAGAGCGGCGCCGTGCTGATGCTCGACGGCGAGCGCCGGCACTTTCCGGTGTTTATCGAGGCCACGGGCGAACGGCCGCTGGCGGCAAAGGACTTTCCCTTTCCATCACTACGCCGGCAGGGGATCGTGCGCGACGCCGAACCGGCATCGTCGGGCAAGGCGGTGCGTGGGATCGTGATCGATGACGAATTCCACCCACTGGCCGACGATGGCCCCGCCGATCGGCTGTTCTGCCTCAGCCTGCCTTTCCTGCTCGGCCGACACCCCTTCATCCAAGGAATCACCAGCTCGCACGAAATGGGCGAGATTGTCGGAAAGGAGCTTGCGGCCGCCCTCTTTCGTTCGGGGACAGCACAGCAGGCAGATGAGGAACCCGTATGAAGCTGTTTGCGATCTATGTCGGAGGCGAGCTGCCGGGCGCCAATATCGAGCTGCACGACATGCGCTTCGTAGCGGCTCCATCCATGACCAAGACGCATGACACCCTGCGTCGGCAATGGTGGGGCGCACCAGCAAGCCTGCATATCGACTGCTGGGCGCAGATCGATCATGCCGATGGCTACGATGTCGCACTCCGGCCGCAGCCCTACGGTGGCCCGGAGCGGCTCTATTACGTCAATCTCGGGGGTTATGATCGTTCCCACTTCACCGAACAGCACAAGAATATGTTCGTCGTCGCGCGCTCAATAGGGGAAGCCAAGCAGCGGGCGTTGGCAGCGGCGAGCGGCTGGGACATGCCGCACCGCGACGACATGTACGAGGCTGAGCAGGCCTTCGCGCTCGACGAGCATATCGGCGAACAGCGGCTCTATATTCATTTGGCGCGAAGGGACGAGCAACGGCCTCTTCGCTTTACGTGCGAATACAAGCCGATCGGCACGAAGGCGAAAGCATGAGCCAGTGACGTCGGATCGCGCGGTCAGGATGAGCGACCGCGAAAAGGTGCTGTCGCAATCGCGCGAGTTGAAGATGGCGCGGTCGGTCCACGCCTACGTGCGCGGCAACACCGCACAATTCTACCGATGGTTGGAGGACAGCCCGGTCGCTGCGTCCATCCCCAAAGGTCCGCCGGTCTGGATTTGTGGCGATTGCCATCTCGGCAACCTTGGGCCGCTTGCGGATGCCGACCATCGTGTCGAAATTCAGATTCGCGATCTCGACCAGACGGTCATCGGCAACCCGGCGCTCGATCTCATTCGTCTCGGCCTGTCGCTGGAATCGGCTGCGCGCAGTTCGGACTTGCCTGGGGTTACGACGGCAAGAATGGTCGAGGCGCTGATCGACGGTTACGTCCGAGCCCTGACGCCGGAAGTCGATGACGATCCGATCGAGCCCGACGTCGTGCGCACCGTCAGGCGCAAAGCCAAAGGCCGGCGTTGGCGCCATCTGGCCGAGGACCGAATCGGTGACGTCGAGCCGGAAATCCCGCTGACCAAGCGGTTCTGGAAGCCGACCAAGGACGAGCGCCGCGCGATCGATACTCTGTTTGCTGAAAAGGAGGTGCGAGATCGTTGCCTATCGCTTGCCAGCCTGAAACCGACAGATGCCGTACGCGTCGTTGATGCCGCCTTCTGGCGCAAGGGATGCAGCTCGCTCGGCCGGTTGCGGTACGCCGTCCTGCTCGGCTTCTCGCAAGCCAACGGCAAACGCGAACGCCATGCTCTGGTCGACATCAAGGAAGCGGTGCGATCCGTGGCGCCGAGTGCTTCGACGGCGTCGATGCCGCGCGACTTTGCAGCGCGCGTGGTCGCCGGCGCGCGGGCACTCTCCCCTAACCTGGGAGATCGCATGATCGCGGCGCGCCTGCTCGACAAACCGGTGGTGCTTCGCGAACTCGCGCCCCAGGACTTGAAGATCGAAATCGAGCAGTTTTCCAGACAGGAGGCCGTCGCAGCAGCGGCGTATCTGGCATTCGTCGTCGGCGTTGCTCATGCTCGCCAGCTTACCGACGCAGCACGGAGAAGCTGGGCGGCGAAAGTCGCCGCGCGACCCGCCGCTAACCTCGACGCACCCAATTGGCTTTGGCAAAGCATTGTCGAGTTGGCTGGCGCCCATGAGATTGGCTATCTCGAACACTGTAGGAAATTTGCGCTCAATAGCGGCCCACAGTCTGCCAAAAGCTAGAAGCGTCAACGCCGCAGGCTGGTGAACGGCGGCTGCTGTTCGGGTTGCGAGCCCACAGACCGAATGACCGATATTGGGGCGCACAGCCGTCGCAGCAGCTCTCTCGATAAAGCGATTTGGGCTAGTTTTAGTCCCGCCTATCGACCGCGATCCAATTGTCTTCCCAAGTGACGCCGCCATCGGTCGAATAAGACTGTTCAAAGCGCGCCTCGTTCATCGACGACCGCATAATGATAAAGCGGACCGATATCGTCCGGCCGTTGATTACGTCCTGCCGAAAAACGCCCCGCGACCACTGGCATCGAACCCACCGAACACGGGCGAGGTCAAAAGGCCGTTGCGCAGGTTCGCAAAATTGAGGCTCCATTGCATCGATTGCGGGCTGTAGAGCCGCAGCGACCCGCCTTCGATCTTGCCTGCCGGACCCGCGACGGACAGCTCGACGAAATTCGCCCGACCCCCAAGGAGCGGCTTTACGACTGACGTACCGGCATAATCGGACCACGAAACGGACTTGCCAGACAGCGGGTTGGTCCGAACCCGAACCGTCGTCGCCCACGTACCGATTTCCCAATCGAAACCACGCGCGCCGGCGTCGTCGACAGCATGGGCGGGCGCCAGCGCCAGCACGCTGATCGCGCTGGCGGTCGCCGCACGCCACCGGGTCATCGAGCACGGCTCACGCGGGCGATGAACGACGTGCGCCACGTCCGCCCGCCGTCGATCGATCGCGCTACCTCATAGCTATGCAGGTCCGGGCTCGAAATGGTCCACGTGCCACGCACCAGCGCCGACCGCCCGCCGACCACTTGCATCGAGTAGAATTCAAGCTTGCCATCCCGATATCCGCCGACGTTTGGGGAATCCATTTTGCCGTCCGAACTATCGACGTAATTCTCGCTCCATTGGCCGGCGGCCGGGTCATACAAAAAGACGTTCGCGGCCTGCCAATGACCGTTAGGGCCGTCCGCCTCGATCTCCTCGATCCAGCCTTTGCCGTTCCAGATCGGCCGCGCGACCTTCGTCCCCCGCATGTGGATTTCGTCGCCCGGCTTGTTGAACGGGTCCCTGATGATGGTGATTTCGGTCGTCCAACTCCCGCGGGAAAAGTCGAAATCGTGCGAGCCGTCGCGGACGGGCGCGGCCGGTTGAGCAAACGCGGCGGTATCAACGCACAGGGCAAGGCAAGCGACAAAACAGTTCAAACGCATGGAGAGATTTCCTCGGTTACGCCCGCGCAGCATAAAAACCGACCGCGCGGAAGTTGAGCGCCAGTTCCGACAAAAGCCTTGTCGTGCGCCGGGAAAGTGGCCCAATGAAAACATGGACCCACTTTTCGAGCTGAAGATCACGACCGCGCCCAAGGGGTCGCGCGACGTCGCCAGCCATCTGTTTCGCCAGCTCAAGCAAGCGATCATCAACAACCGTTTACCGCCCGGCGCGCGGCTCCCGTCGACACGCGCCGCCGGTCGTATGTTCGGCGTGTCGCGCAATACCGCGCAGGACGTGTACGACAGACTGTTGCAGGAGGGCCTGACGTCGGCCCGCCACGGCTCCGGCACCTATGTGCGCGCCACGCCATCGGACGTGACAGCCACGCCGCCGTCGTCGTACGCTTCGGCAACTCAGCCCGGCAACACATTCTGGGATCGAGCCGATATCAAGTCGTGGATCGGCTTCTGGCATGAACGCAGCGACCCTGCCGCGTCGCCGCGCGTGGTCGCCGACCTCCGCCCGGCGCTGGTCGACCAACACTTGTTCCCGCATTCGATATTCCGGCGAGTCATGGCGCGTCAGCTACGCAGGCTCGAAACCGCCCCCGCGCCCTCGCGCAGCCCGCAGCGTAATCAAGGGAATTATCACCTTCGTCGCGCGATCGCCGAGCATATCGGCCTGACCCGCGCTGTCCCGAGTCAGGCTGACGATGTGCTTGTCACCGCCGGTGCGCAGCAAGCGTTCGACTTGATCGCCCGCACGCTCGTCGTACCGGACGAGACGGTCGTCGCGGTCGAAGACCCGGGCTACCCGCCGATGCGCGTGCCCTTCGCTGCCGCCGGCGCGCGGATCGTGCCGGTGCGAGTCGATGCCGAGGGTATCGTCGTCGATGAAATCCCGACCGACGCGACGATCATCTGCGTGTGCCCATCGCATCAATTCCCGCTCGGCATGCCGCTCTCGCCGCGCCGCCGCCAAGCCCTGCTTGCGCTCGCGCGGCAGACTGGAGCGGCGATCATCGAGGACGATTACGACGGCGAATTCCGCTATGGTGGTAGCCCGCTGGAGGCGTTGCGCAACGAAGCCTCTGCCGATCACGTCTTCTACGTCGGCTCCTTTTCCAAATGTATGCTACCGGCGGTGCGGCTAGGCTTCCTGGTCGCACCACAGCGGGCGTTGCCGGCGTTGGTCGCGGCGAAAAACGCGAGTGATTGGCACTGTTCTTCGCCCATCCAGATGGCGGTCGGGGAGTTCATACGCGATGGCCATCTTACACGTCATATTCGTCGTGTTCGGCGCACCTATCTCGATCGTCGCGACCATCTCGTCGCACTCGTCGAAAGAAAGCTCGGGGACTCGCTCAAACTCGTCCCGTCCTTCTACGGAATGCATATGAGCGCGATCGTCGAAAGCGGTATCGACTGCGACGCGGTTAGCGACGCGTTGGCGACACGAGGCGTGATGATCCACTCGCTCGAGCGTTACCATTTGGGGCCGGCCGAACGATCGGGGTTTGTCATCGGTTATGCCGCGGTCGATCTGGCATCGCTCAAGGCCGCTATTGATGCAATGGCTGAGGAATTACATCGCTAGAGCACTCTATGCGGGCATTGAGCGCTCGCTGCCAACAACCGTTATAGGAGATGCGCAATCGTCGCTAAACGACCGATATTGGGGCGCAAAGACGCAATTCGGTCAACACTCGCACATAGGCATCGATCTTCGCAGCCGACCGTATCATCATGCGAAGTGCGTTGGGGGTGAAATGACCGAGAACGATTATGTCCTGAGTCTGCTGGCGATCGTGTCGGGGCTCGCAATCACCCATATGATTGCGAGCCTGTACGAGCTGCTATCAAACAAAGAGCGAGTCCGCCTATCTTGGCTCGCTGTGCTTGCCGCCGGCTACACCGCCTACCTCGTCCTCTACGGTTGGTGGGTAACTTGGGCCGGATTCCACACTCGGGCGCGCTCCCGTTCTGGCGGTTCTTAATGCCAATGCTCAGCGTGACATGCCTCGCCCTTGCGGCGCGCGCCTCCCTACCGAGCAGTGTACCGGAAGGCGGTCTTGATCTGGCCGAGCGGTACAGTCGGCATGGAGTGTGGATTTGGCGGGCGCTCCTGGCCAGTGCCGGGATAAGCTTGCTCGGTGTCGTGGCCCGCAGACTTACGGGCGAAGCCATGGGTGATAATGCAACCCCTTGGGGTCTCGGCGGCCTAGCGGTGATGCTGTTCATGCTCGCAGTGCTGTCGGTGACGCGAGTGCGCATGATTCACGCGATGCTCGTCCCGGTATCATTCGGATTGTTAGTTGCAGCTACCGTAACGCATCGAGTTTGAGGCGTGACGGGATGGGCAGCTTTCGGGGATGAGCGTGTTGGGCGGCCACGACCATTTCTAGGGCGTTTTGCAGCCCAATCTGTATCGACCCAACTGCAGACGAAGCCTCGTCGACATGATGCTCCGCCCGACCGAACCGATGGTGGCAACGGGATCGTCACGATGGTTCAGTAAGGCCGTGGATGTCACCCTACTCGATCGCGGGTTCGGCCCGGTTGAAGCCCAAGCTCTTGATCCGGTCCGCGAGCGGCGCGAAGCCGTTCGAGTCCGTCGTCGATCCAGGCTTGGCCCACGGTAGCGTTGTCGTGATGCCATGCGTGATGGGCGCGTTCACCACTTCCAGAGTCATGCCGATCAGATAGTATCCTTTTCCGAGATCGGCGGAGAGGTCGTCTGGATCCAGCAACGTGACGGTGCGCGCCGTCAGGTCGCTCAGGGTGACGAGCGCCGGGCAGTCGCTCACGTCGTTCCTGTGGAGCATGGGGGTGCAATCGAGCCTCACCGGCTGCCCGGTCTGCGACGTCATCCACGCGATGTGCGCATTCGCGTAGGCGCTGCTACCGATCGTGGTGTTGGATCGCATCGGGCCTCGCGCCATCTCCAATATGAAGAGCGGACTGAATCCCGGTCGAAAGCCGGCCGGATGCATGCCCGCGCCATTGTCTTGCGGCATGACCCGCTTTCCGATCACGGCATAGACGAGCCGCCCGTCGCCGATGTCGACCGGGATCGCCTCGGCCTCTGTGCGCCCTGAAAAATACCACACCGGCCCTCCTTCGAATGGAATTCGAGGGATCGGAGCTTCTGAATATCCCCAGACCCCGGACGACGTCCGCACGCCCTTTGGCGTACCGACGCTGATTGTTATTCGGTAGCGCACCTGATCGGTCTGCATCACCGCCGGCACGAAGTGGCAGCCGACCAGCGTGAGCGGAATCAGGATAACAAAGGCCAACAACGCGCGCATGGTTCCTCACCACCGATAGTGCGCTGATACTAATTTAGAGTGTGAAGAATCTGTTTGTGCGGGCTGACGATGGAGACGTCAGTTTCCGACCCAACTACGGAAATTCGCGGCCCGTCATAAGGAAGGTCTGCTCTTGGGACCTTCCTCGGGGACGCCGAACGGCGCCTAATTGGGCGCGCAGCGGCCTATTGCGGCGTGATCCTACGGCGCTCGCGGCACAATTATCGGCCCTTGGATATCTGCGGCTTCGGGACGTAGCGGCCCGGAGTTGGTGTTTTGACCTGCAATCACCTGCCATTTTCCGCGCCGCCGTTCGGCCACCAGCGTCATCAATCCATAGCGGGCCGGCATCGCCGCACCGTTGCTATCGCGCTCTCCGTCTATCCGCCAACTCCACCGGATGAGTGCAAGATCAGCGCGAACAAACCTGACGTCCGTCGCGAGCGGCGTGATCGTCGAAGCAGCCAGACGCGCCGTAAGAATTCGGGAATGATATTTGGCGAAGTTTGCTTTTCCACGAAGCCAGATCGCGCCGACGTTTACAAAGTCGACATCCTCGGACACGAGCTTCGCAAGCTCATCACCCTGATGGGTCGACCAGGCGGCTGAGAATGAGGCTGGCAGACTGGCAACCGTCGAACGATCAACCGCCGTTTGCGCCGTCGCCGGTACCGTATTGCTGAGGACGCAAAGCGATACGCCAATTACGCAACGATACATTCAATCCTCCCGAACGACTTAAGCCGATTTATCGCATCGGTCTGGGAGTGTAGCAACAGAACGCATCGGAGCGGCCGCTTCTGGTATCGACGCGATTGTCGTCGAACGACCGAATGGGGGCGCCTTGCAGACGGACTTCGATCAGCCGGTGACGTTGGACAGCGCAACCAATGCTATGCCAAAGTATCCGCACGGTTTCTCGCAAATGTGACCGACGAAGATTGCGACCTCGTCGTTCCGAGAAATCTCAAGGGTGAAAAGCTGGTAGAGTTCGATCTCAACGTTTGGAGAGTAGGAACATATGTGGAACCGCAGAACCATTCTAGGCGCGACCACGGCAGTGGCAATAGCGCCCAGAGCCTTCGCTGTCGGGAGTGCAACTTCGAGCATCAATTCAATTATCGACTTGCATCATGACAGTAGGGTCGAGCCGGGCGAGGCGCAGCGCTCAGGAGTATCAGCGATAATCCACAAGTCGACAGAGGGCGGCGATTTCACCGATGGCCGGTACCAAGACCGAAAGAAAAGCGCGAAGGCGCTTGGCCTTCTATGGGGATCATTCCATTTCGCAAACGACGCGCCGGTTTCGACGCAGCTCAAGAACTATCTCGACTTCACCGCTCCGGAAGCTGACGAAATAATGTGCCTAGACTTTGAAGACCATCATGGCCACGAGATGTCGAAGGCAGATGCCCACACTTTCATCGAGGGGGTGCGCGAAGCGACCCGCCGATATCCCATGCTTTACGGAGGCCACTGGCTTCGTATGCAGACTGGCACCAAGCCCGACGCGATCTTCGCGCAATGCCCTCTTTGGTATCGACGTTACGCTCCGCGTCCAATAGGTATCCCCACCCAGATCTGGGACAACTACACGCTTTGGCAATATACAGACGGGGCGAACTACGGTGGGCCCCAAAATAAGGTGAATGGAATCTCCTGCGATCGAAATCTGTTCCGCGGTACGGAGGCAGAACTGCGCGCAGCTTGGCCCTTCACTCATGTTCAGGCTTAGCGGCTTGACCAATAAGTGCTCGACACTTGACCCATGCTAACTTCCCAACTGAGATGCTTTACCAGCAAGCGATTGAATGACCGCTTTTGAGAGTTGAGCGCTGCGCCCTAAACGACTGGGATTGGGGCGCATTGTCGCCTACAGATCTAACGGCTGCGAGGTAACGGCCTTGCTGTAAGTTAGCGAAATATACCTGCCGAAGCGGTCCGCCGAGAGGAACCTTGCATGTCTGGGGCTGGTTCTACTGCTTGAAAGATCGGCAGTTTTCGCCGGCAGGAGAACCCCATGTCCGTCCTCGACCAAGTGATCGCCGCCGTTACGCCCCCTGAGAGCGACGGGGAACGGCAGGAAGCGCGCGCCAAAGCGCAGGCCGCCGCGGTACCGGGCGGATGGTTCGCGATGATCCTGGATCACCACTTGCTGCTCGAAGACGCGTTCGCCGCGACCAAGGCGGCTGGCGATAGTGCGTCGCGGACTGCGGCGCTCAAGCATCTCGGTGTGGTCCTGATGGGCCACGCCATCGCCGAAGAAGCGGTAGTCTATCCCGGGCTCGGCGAGGCGGGTGAAAAGGGCCATGCGGAGATGGGCTATAACGAGCAGGTGATGGTCAAGATGCAGATGGCCATGCTCGGGAAACTCGACCCGATGAGCCAGGATTTCGACGACAAGCTAGAGCACATCCGTGGCGCTGTCGCGCATCACATGTACGAGGAAGAGGGGACTTGGTTCATCGAGCTGTCGGAAAAGGCGCCGGCGGCTGATCAGGCGATGATCACGCAGAAGTATCAGGAAGAATGGTCGCGCTACGTCGGCGCAGATGCCTGACCTAGGGGAAGTATTGAGTGACGGGACAACCTCGAAAGGTATGACATGACCTATGTGAAAACCCGGGACGGCACCGACATCTACGTCAAAAGCTGGGGCGAAGGCCGCCCCGTCGTGCTAACGCATGGCTGGCCGCTGGCCGCCGACATGTGGGACGCGCAGGCGATGGCCTTGGCAAAGGCCGGCTTCCGCGCAATCGCTTACGACCGCCGCGGGTTCGGCCGCTCCGCGCAGCCTTGGGCAGGTTACGATTATGACACGCTGGCCGACGACTTGGCCGATGTGATGAAGGAAATGGGCGCCGAGACCGATGCCACGATCATTGGCTTTTCGATGGGTGGTGGCGAGATCGCCCGCTACATGAGCCGCTATGACGGCATGGGCGTGGTGTCCGCAGGACTGATATCCTCGGTCGTGCCCTATATGCTGAAGACGGACGACAATCCCGACGGAACGCCGCAATCGACCTTCGACCAGATCGCACAAGGCATTGAGGCCGATCGCGCACACTTCTTCCGCCATACATTCTTCCCGCAATTCTTCGGTGCCGGCTTCATCACCAGTCCGGTGAGCGACGACGTGCTGGACTTTGTGACGGGAACCGCGCTCCATGCCGGTCTTCATCCGACGCTGGCGTGCGCCGAGGCGTTCTCGCACACGGATTTCCGTCCCGACCTGTCAGCGTTTCGCGTGCCGACGCTTATCATCCACGGCACCGCCGACAAGACGGTGCCGATCGACGCGGCAGGTCGCGCGGCGGCGCGCGGGATCGCGAGCGCGCAGCTGATCGAATACGATGGCGAGCCGCACGGGTTGAACGTCACGGCTGGCGATAGGCTAACCCGCGACATCCTCCAGTTCGTCAGCGACGCGGTCGCGACCGACGCCGTAAGGGAATCGGAAGAAGTGGCCTGATCTTCCCTGCCAAACTCGCCGCCGGACGTTCATTGGTGATGGCCGACACCATCGAGATTCTGCGACGCGAGATGGAAGCCGCAGCGGGCGCCCTCGACTTCGAGGAGGCGCGGCGCATTCGCGACCGGATCAATTTAATGAGAGGTGGAGCGGATGCTGTAGAGGTCGCACAAGCCGACACGTCGGGTTTGGAACGCCAGCAGCCGGGTGCCATGGGGCTTGGCACTAGTCGGCAGAGGCCGATCACCCCGCCAGGATGGAAGCCGCCACCAAAGCCAGATCTCAGGACGTCCGGCAGAAAACGGAAGTAACGATTGATGTCGCAAGTGCCGCCGTACTGGCCGTGCTAGCCGAACGTAGAGCGCGCGCAACGATATGTCCAAGCGAGGTAGCGGCCGAATTGTCCGCAATTCGAAATTGAGCTTTCAGGTTCGAAACAGTCTTAATCCGACGATCGTTAGTCGAGCATGCTGTCGGAGAATTCACCGAAGATAGGCGCCGCGGCGACCTGATGCGAACGGCGGCTTTCGGAGCCGTTCGACGTCGGCGCTAATGTCCGAAGTTGGGGCGCAAACCCGCCCTCGAAACGTTAGGCCGGAATGACTCACAAAAAGCTCACACTTCCCTCCAAAGACTGCGCCGCATGCGGCCTGCCGTTCGCTTGGCGAAAAAAGTGGCAGCGCGATTGGGAAAACGTGAAATTCTGCTCTGATCGCTGCCGAAAGGCCGATACGGCGAAGATCAAATAAAACGTCGTAAGCCGACTACGTTTCTCTCAAAAGAAGGCGCTCTGCACGGCTCTGCGGTAATTGCGCGATGAGCGCACGCGCACTGGCGATGTGGCTGGCACGTTTAGCCGGGTCATGTGATGTGGTGGCCGCATCATAGGCAGCGTAGGCCGCACAGCGAAGCCGCCGCTCCGCGTCAAACAGAATTCCCATCGCCAGCGATCCTCTGCCTATATCGCCGACAACGCCTCAATCGCGTATTCGATGCTTAGTGATCAACCTGTACTCCGGCGCTTCACAGCAATCGGCCCGCGTCGCCTCCGACGCGTAGGAGCGGGGGCAACATCCGGGCCCATCCATTCGCGGGTCACGATCAGCAACGCCGCCATGATAACGGGGCCGACAAACAGCCCGACCAGTCCGAGTTCGGCGAGTCCTCCCAAGGCGCCGACCATCGCGAATAGGAAAGGCAACTCAACCGCACTGCCGATCACCGATGGCTGGATGAAATTGTCGCCGACCGCCATCACCACGGTGCCAAATGCGAACAGACCTGCGGCGGCACCAACGTGGCCCTGCAACAGCAGCACAATGCTCGCCAACCCGAACGCTGCCCAAGCGCCGAACGGTATCAGTGCCAGCAAGATCGTGAACGTCGCGAACAGTAACGGCTGCGGCACACCGGCCACCCAGTAGCCGACGCCGATGATCGTTCCCTCGAGGACCGAAACGAGCACGGTGCCGTTGACGGTTCCCCGCACCGCACCGATCATTCGTTCGAGGAAGTGCTCGCCGAACGTGCCGAACATGCGCTGGGCAACGAGGCGCGCCTTACCGTTAATGTTGCCGCCGCTGGCTAGCATGGTGCCTGTGATGACGAGCGTAATGGCGAACTGACTAGTATCGCGCGCTACTTCGCCGCCGATCGATCGCATCCAGCCGAGGATCGATCCGGCACTCACCGTTCCGAGCAGCGCGATTGCACCCTTTGGATCAGCCAGATGCTGCTGCCACCATCCGGCGATCTTGTCGCCAGCCAGGGGTATCGCGGGGAGCCATGCGGGCATCGGGAGGCCGATCTGCTGAACATGCTGGAACCACTCCAGCGCGCCCTGGCTTTCCTGCGCCAGCGACACCGCCGCCAGCGACAGCGGCCCGATGACGAACAACGCGGTCGCGAGCGTGAACCCAAGCGCGAGGAAACCCGGATGATTGGGAAAACGCTTGGTGGCCCGCGCGTAGAGCGGCCATTCCGCGATCGCCAGAACCGCCGCCCAGGCAATGGGGATCAGGAATTCCCAGGCCATCCAGACCGCGAGCAGCACGATCGCCAGCGTGAGATAGAGCTGCCGCATCCGCACGCCTGGATCTTCCGCAACGATTTGCGCCGGCGGAGTTGTAGGATCGGCACTCAACGTCTGCCCGCGTGGCGCCATCGTTTCATCCCGCTCAAATGTTCGGCTGCGGATGTAGCCGCCGCGACAAGAAAGAGCGAGCGACGTACGCCGCCCTCGCAAATATTAATCTGCAATGATCTAGGTGGCGGGTCGAGAATCCGACCTTGCTTCGGGTTCTGGGGTTGGCGCTTCGATGGCAGTGTTTGATCCCTTGCTATCGAGGCGTTTTCCGCAAACTTCGGCGCTTCTGCGCTCGGCAATGCGACTGATCGCCGACTAAGTGCTCATCAGCACATTGGCGTATGCGTTATCTTCCAGCGCGCGCCCTGCACCAATTGCCACGGCGGTGAGCGCCGTCTCGGCGACGACGACCGAAACACCGGTTGCCTTGGTGAGTGCTTCGTCAATGCCGGGAAGCATCGAGCCGCCACCGGTCATGACGATGCCGTGACTATGAATATCGACCGCGAGTTCCGGCTCGGTCGCGGCGAGCGTCAACATGACGGTCTCGACGACTTGATCGACCAGGTCGCTGAGCGGTCCAGCGAAATCAGCTTGAGCGACCTCGATCTCGCGCGGCACGCCGTTCACAAGGTCGCGGCCACGAACCGCCATGGCCAGGCCGGGGCCATTCGTCGGCATTCGCGCGATGCCGATTGCTATCTTGATCCGCTCTGCCGTCGTCTCGCCGATGACGAGGTTGTGATTGCGACGGATGCTCGACGTGATCGCTTCGTCCATCCGGTCGCCGCCAACCCGGGCGGAGGCATGGCGAACCACACTGCCGAGAGAAATGACGGCAATGTCAGTAGTACCGCCGCCGATATCGACGACCATCGTACCGACAGGGTCGTTAACCGGCAGCCCGGCACCGATCGCTGCCGCCATCGGTTCCTCGATCAGGCTGACGCTGCGTGCGCCGGCGTTCGTCGCCGCCTGCCGGATGGCGCGCCGCTCGACCTCGGTCGCTCCCGACGGAATGCAGATCGCTACATTCGGACGGCGCGGCAGTCTTGATGGTCCTCCGTGTGCCTTGTCGATGAATGCCTTGATCATCTGCTCGGCGATATCGACGTCGGCGATCACACCGTCGCGCATGGGCCGAACGGTGCTGGTGCCACGCGGAGTGCGGCCGATCATGAGCTTCGCTTCCATGCCGAATGCTCGCAGCCGCGGTGCGCCGTCGAGAAACTCTATCGCGACGACCGAGGGTTCATTGAGAACGATCCCCTGGCCCCGCAGATAGACGATGGTGTTCACCGTCCCGAGGTCGATCGCCATGTCGTTGGAAGTCGTGCTGAGGAAACGTGGAATGCGAATGATGGGGCCGATCGTGTACAGCGCAAGGAGTCGCGCTCATGTCAGTGTTGAGCGTTAAGCCCATCATACAAAGCGACGAGCCGGTCGACCTCGGCGATGACCTCGCGCTGTTCGCTCAGCCAGCGCTGGGTCGCATCGTGCATCGCCTCGCCATTGCGACCGTCGTGCAGCGTCGCGCCTCCCTCGATCAGAAAGACGGCATCGCGCGCGCGGGTCCGCTGCAACCTGAGGTGCGTCATCCATTGCTCGACGACGTCGGACGGTATTGATCGGTCCAAGTTTGCTGCCTCCATGACACGATATGGGGAGAGCAGCGTCGAATGCGAACGAACGATCGAAGTTCAGCCGGCAACAGGATTATCGCAATACGGGTTCGGACTGCTGTGGCTTCGTTTCATCCATTCTGGGCTACACTAGAAAACGTCCGGTTTCGGGGCGCAATTAAGACCCGCAGCCGTTCAAATGGCCGCAAATCACCGTCGATTGCTCCGCCGCGCGCAGCGACCAAAACTGCTGTGTGGTAGATGCCGCGCAAGACAACCCGTCGGTGGCCAATTTCGCGTCCGAAGATAAAAAAGCCGGCACCCATGGCGCTATCCCAAACGATGTCCATATTAAGGTGATCGTGCTGAATGCCTCCCGAGTGCATCGCGACTGAGAGACTCGACATGCTCCCCACTCTCCGGTCGGTAAGGATCACACCATGGCAAAGGGACAGCAACGCGGTAACCGCGAAGCGCGCAAACCGAAGAAGCCGGAGCCTCCTAAACAGAACGCTTCTAATCCCACGTTGAAGGGTACAGCGCCGTCGCAAACAACTCAGAACAAATGAGCCAGCGACCTTTTCTGGAAGGCAGGTCCGCCTCGAGCCAATTTCGAACCGTTTATGTTTTCGATGACGTTCGTCTGAGAACTGCCCGACTTCCCGGGTCGGGATTTAACTATGACGCTTGAAATCGCCGGTAGCCGCTCGACGAAGTCCACGGTTGTGTTCAATCATCCGTTTCGACTGGGCCGAGACTCTCGCGAATTTCCGCCAGGCACGTACACCGTGCACACGCACGAAGACGTGTATCAAGGCGTCTTCGACCCGATCCACATTGCGATCAGTGCCGAACTCATCGTCAACCTGGATGGAACGACATTTTCCCGATTCGCGAAGCCGGAAGAGCTTAGGTCGGCACTGGAGCTCGACGCGAACTGCACCTTGATCGCCGACGGCCCCAGTGAGAACCCTGATCGTCTCTCGGGATGATTCGTCTCGTTTGCATAGCGGTATTTCTGTGGGTCACGCCGAGCGCAATTATCATAATCGCCTATGGAGCAACGAAGATTTTCCCGAAGTTTCACCGATTGATGGCAAGATGGCTGGTGTCCGGAACTGATTAGTTTCGGCAGCGACCGCAAGCCATTCCCGGGCAACAACTTCGTCGTCGCAGCTGAACCTGTCTTGTTCGTGGCCTTGATCCACGGCAGCGCGCACTTGTAAGCGGCGGGGCTACGCGAGGCCAACATGGATCTGAATTACCTTTTTCACCGCCACCAAGTATCGATGATGCCCGCAGATGCCGCGTCAAACGGTGAGGTAGTTTTACGCCCAATTGAAATCGCGCTTGGGAACGCTGTAGGAATGGCTGCTTTTGGGAACGTAAAGGCGGCCGAAATTATGGCGCGAAGCAGCCTCGTGCTTGGCATCCCGTCCTGACACAAAAAAACTAAATTATTCACGCATCTTAATGGCCGCTACACCGTTGCTTCTTTGATTGGTTACCAGTTCGTTAACCGACAAGGGGCGGATCTCGCCCTGCTTAAAGGGGCTATCAAAATGTTTTCGACAAAATTGCTCGCGGGCATGGCAGCTCTCGCCATGGCCGTGCCGGGCGTATCCAGCGCACAATCGACGTATAATTTCTCATACACGGCGCAGAACGGGAATGTGCTGGGAACAGGCACCTTTACCACCGGTGCTGCAAACCCAGCTGGCAGTTTTTTTACGCCCAGCGCATTGATTACGAACCTAACCGGCACCTATCGTGGCGCCGACATCACCGGCCTTCTGACGGCGGGAACATACTTCGCTAACGACAATATCTTTTACACGTCACCTCCCGCAGGCAGCGGTAATCTGGACCTGCGTGGTGTAGCGTTCAGCACCACCGCCGGCATGGCTGATTTCTACTTTGGGTTGGGCGGCTACGGTACAATCTTTACCCGCACAGGCGGTACAGCAACTTCGAACGTTGGCGGCACATTCGCCGTCACGCCCGCAGTCGCAGCCGTGCCAGAGCCGGCCACTTGGGCTATGATGCTGATTGGCTTTGGGGTGGTTGGGCAATCGCTCCGTCGTCGCCAAACCGTCTCGACGCGCATTCGATACGTCTAGCCCGACCTATGGTCCAGAAGAGCCGCTGGTCGCGTGACCGGCGGCTTTTTTGCGAAATCCAGACGTCGGTTTCCACTCAATATTGCACGCCGGCCCATAGCCGAGCGAATGGCGTCTTTCGGGATTGTCGCGACTATCGTCGAACGACAGCAATTAGGGCGCAAAACCGACTTAGAGACCTTCTCCGGCAACTAGCCTGTACCCCACTCCTAACTCGTTGATCAGCATTCGCGGGCGCGCTGGATCGGTCTCGAGTTTATGACGCAGGTTGCGCACGACGATGCGCAGATAGTCGATATGCTCCTCATGCGCCGGGCCCC
Source organism: Sphingomonas panacisoli (assembly GCF_007859635.1). Taxonomy (NCBI): domain Bacteria; kingdom Pseudomonadati; phylum Pseudomonadota; class Alphaproteobacteria; order Sphingomonadales; family Sphingomonadaceae; genus Sphingomonas; species Sphingomonas panacisoli. The sequence goes on from NZ_CP042306.1 coordinate 2,387,665, forward strand.
AGACGGTGCGGAGCAATTGACGATGGCCGATCACGCGGTCGGGACGCTTCGCCAGTTCGGCCAAGACATCGTATTCTTTGGGGGTGAGGTGGACGTCCTCGTCGCCCCGGCGGACACGGCGACGCTCCAAGTCGATTTCCACGTCGCCCGTCGTAACGACAGCTGCCGAGTCACCCGTCACGTGATGGCGAAGCGCCGCGCGAACGCGAGCCAAGAGTTCTTCGGTGTCAAATGGCTTGGTCAAATAATCGTCCGCGCCCAGGTCTAGCGCGGCAACTTTTTCTGCCGTGTCTTCGCGTGCCGACACAACGATGACGGACGCTTTACCCCGCAATAACTGGATCAGCTCCAACCCATCCCGATCGGGTAGACCCAAGTCTAGGAGCACCACCGCTGGCTTATCAATGTCTGCCAACGACAGTGCTTCACGCGCCGTCGCCGCTTCACCCGCTGCATAGCCTGCTCGCTCGATTGCGACGCGGAGCAGACGGCGGATGTGCGCGTCATCCTCGACAATCAGGATCTTGGGCTGTGCGGCCATGTCTCCTGTTACGGCCGCGGCGTAATCCGGTCGAGCGCAAGGTTGAGGGCGAGCACGTTTACGCGCGGCTCGCCGACAAAACCCAACAGGGGATATGCCGTGTTGTCGGCGACCAATGCTTTGACCTTGTCCGCCGCAACCCCGCGCGCTTTCGCCACGCGCGCGACTTGGAACAAAGCCGCCTCGGGGCTGATATCGGGATCGAGCCCCGAGGCGGAGGCCGTCACCAGGTCGGCGGGAACATTGATACCTGGGGCGGAGGCTTTGGCGGCGGCCAGGTCAGTCTTGACGCGATCGAACAGCGCCTTGCTGGTCGGGCCGAGGTTCGACCCTGACGAGGCGGTGGCGTCGTAACCGTTCTTGCCGGCAGCGGAGGGGCGACCGTGGAAATAGGCGTCGCTCGCGAAGGACTGGCCGACCAGCGCCGAGCCGATGACGTTTCCCTTGGCGTTCTTGATCATGCTCCCGTTGGCGGCCGCCGGCGCGATGATCTGGCCGATGCCGGTGATCGCGGCGGGGTAAACGAACCCGAGCAGCAGCGCGAACAGCAGGGTCAGCACGATGGCCGGGCGCAGCGAAGTGATGAAATCCTTGAGCATATCGGTTGTCCTCAGGCGAGGTGGAGGCCGGCGACGGCGAGGTCGATCAGCTTGATGCCGACGAACGGTGCGATCAGGCCGCCGAGGCCGTAGACGGCGAGGTTGCGCGCGAGCAGCGGTCCCGCGCCGATCGCGCGATATTTTACGCCCTTAAGCGCGAGCGGCACCAAGCACGGGATGATCAGCGCGTTGAAGATGATCGCCGACAGGATCGCGCTTTGCGGGCTGGCGAGCCCCATGACGTTAAGCACCGCTAGGCCCGGATAAAGCGCGACGAACATCGCCGGGATGATCGCGAAATACTTGGCGACGTCGTTCGCCACCGAGAAGGTGGTGAGCGCGCCGCGCGTCATCAGCAGCTGCTTGCCGAGGCCGACGACCTCGATCAGCTTGGTCGGGTCGCTGTCGAGATCGACCATGTTGCCGGCCTCGCGCGCGGCCTGCGTGCCGGTGTTCATCGCTACGCCGACATCAGCCTGCGCCAGCGCGGGCGCGTCGTTGGTGCCGTCGCCGCACATCGCGACGAGCTTGCCGCCCTGCTGCTCCTTGCGGATCAGCGCCAGCTTGTCCTCGGGCGTGGCCTCGGCGAGGAAGTCGTCGACCCCGGCCTCGGCGGCGATGGCGGCGGCGGTCAGCGGGTTGTCGCCAGTGATCATCACGGTACGAATGCCCATCCGGCGCAGCTCGGCGAAGCGCTCGCGCACCCCGGCCTTGACGACATCCTTTAGCGCGACCGCGCCGACCAGCCGGCCGTCGCGGAGGACCGCCAACGGGGTCATGCCGCCGCGGGCGATTTCGTCGGTGATTCGCTTGAGTTCGACGGCACCCGGCGCGTCGGCCGCCAGCGTCTTCAGGATCGAATCCACCGCGCCCTTCAGCACCGTCACACCGGCGACCTTGACACCCGACGCCCGCGTCTGCGCGGTGAACAGGATGATCTCGGCGTCGCTGGCCAAGGTCGCCGCGGCGGCGAACTTTTCGCGCGCGAGCACGACGATCGATCGGCCTTCGGGCGTTTCATCTGCCAGGCTGGCGAGCATCGCCGCTTCGGCCAGCGCCTTGACCTCCATCCCCGCAATGGGACGGAACTCACTCGCCTGACGGTCGCCGATCGTGATTGTGCCGGTCTTGTCGAGCAGCAAGGTATCGACATCGCCCGCCGCCTCGACTGCGCGGCCCGACTTGGCGAGCACGTTGAAGCGGATCAGGCGGTCCATGCCCGCAATGCCGATCGCCGACAGCAGCGCCGCGATGGTCGTTGGGATGAGCGTGATCAGCAGTGCAGCGAGGATCGCGACAGGCACGCTCCCGCCGGCATAGCTCGCGAAGCCGGGGATCGTCCCGACCGCGATCAGGAAGATGATCGTCAGGCCGACCAGCAGAATGGTCAGCGCGATCTCGTTCGGTGTCTTCTGGCGCTCCGCCCCCTCGACCAACGCGATCATGCGATCGAGAAAGCCTTGGCCTGGCTCCTGCGTGACACGGACCTTGATCCGATCGGAGATGACGCGCGTGCCGGCCGTCACAGCTGAGCGGTCGCCACCAGCCTCGCGGATCACGGGTGCGCTCTCGCCCGTGATCGCGGCTTCGTTGACACTGGCAACGCCCTCGACGACTTCACCATCGGCGGGGATCAGGTCGCCGGTCTCGACCAGCACCATCTCGCCCTTCGCAAGCCGCCACGCCTCGATCATGCCCCAGGTGTCGCCCACGCCGGTCAGTCGCTTGGCCTGAAGCTGGGACTTAGTCGCGCGCAGGCTCGCCGCCTGTGCCCGGCCGCGACCTTCGGCGAGCGCTTCGGCGAACGTGCCAAACAGGACGGTCAGCCACAGCCAGACGATGAGCTGGAGTTGGAACCCGACGCCGAGCTTCTCGCCGCCGATCACCAGCAGCACCGTGAGCAGCGAGGCAATCACCGCCGTCGTGAACAGCACTGGATTCTTGATGAGCTGGCGTGGGTCGAGCTTCTTGAAGGCGTCGCCTATCGCCGGGACGATCAACTCGCCCGAGAACATGGAGGTCGTGGTCATGTCGATGTCCTCAGAACAGCTGGCCGTTGATCATCGCCAGATGATCGGCGATCGGACCGAGCGCGAGGCTGGGAAGGAAAGTCAGACCGCCGAGGATCAGGATGATCCCGACCAGCAGCCCGATCCACAGGCCACCCGTCGTTGGAAACGACCCTGCGCCGGCCGGCGTATGTTTCTTCGCGGCGAGGCTACCCGCGATGGCGAGCACGGGGACGATCACGAAGAACCGCCCGACCCACATCGCAACCGCCAGCAGGCCGTTATACCAAGGCGTTCCTGCGGTAAGACCGGCGAAGGCGGAGCCGTTGTTCGCGGTGGCCGAGGCGAAGGCGTACAGAATCTCGCTGAACCCGTGGGGCGGGCGATTGCCCGCTTGCTGGCCAGCGAGGGTGCGCGGGTATTCGTCTGCGGTCGCAGCAAGCAGCATCTGATTGAAGCACTTCAAGCCATTGCCCCTCTCGGTGAGGCCGATGGCGTCGCGCTCGATCTAGCGAACAAAAATTCGGTCGCGCGCTTCTTCGACGCGGCCGAGAAGTCATTGGGCGGGATCGATGCGGCGATCGTCAATGCAGCCGTCGCCGCGTCGGGCCTGACGGAAGAGGGTAAAGTCGACCTTCACGCGATTATCGCGACCGACTTCACCGCTTATCTAGACAGCTGTCGAGAAGCGGCGGTCCGCATGGGAAATTACGGCGATATCTGCATGATCGGGTCGATGAGCACCTATGCGCTGGGGCCCCACTCGACCGTTTACGCAGGCATAAAATACGGCATCCAGGGCTTTGCCGTGGCGTTGCGCCGCGAACTTGGGCCGAAGGGTATCCGAGTGTCGCTGGTAGAGCCCTCGAGAACTGGCTCGGACATGCAGCTCCCGGACATCTCTCCCAAAAAGCAGCGAGACATGATCGAGGCCCACGAAATGTTGAGAGCTGAAGATATCGCGGTTGGCATCCATTACGTCCTCACGCAGCCTCGACGCACCGTCATTCAGCGCCTCGACATTACGCCGAGATTGATGATCGATGAGTGATACCGCATTTTTCACCGGCGCATGCGACCATCTCTCGAGGTGCTGAAGTGAAATTCTATCCGGAATAGCCCGGGGGAGTTCAGGGAACGGCTGCGAGCGCGCATTGTTCATGCGTTGTGCAAACGAAACGATCGTTGATTAGACTGTTGTCGGCAGTTGTCCTGTTGGGGGCGCTTTCCGGGTGCGAACCCGCTATACTCGATTCCGCCGGACCGGTCGCCGCGAGCGATCGACACATCATGCTCGACGCGTTTGCGATCATGCTAGCGATCGTCGTGCCGGTAATCGCGGCGACGTTGGCGTTCGCCTGGTGGTTTCGCGCAGGCAATTCGCGCGCGAAATATCGACCCGACTGGGCCTATTCGGGACAGCTCGAACTACTGGTCTGGTCGGTGCCGACGCTGGCCGTAATCTTCCTTGGCGGTATCGCCTGGATCGGCAGCCACGCCGCCGATCCCGCAACGCCGATCGGCAGCGATCCGCCCTTGCGTGTCGAGGTCGTCTCGCTCGATTGGAAATGGCTGTTCATCTACCCGGACCAGGGCGTGGCCAGTGTGAATCATCTGGTCGTGCCCGCCGGTCGCGCGGTCAGCCTGCGTCTGACGTCGGCAACGGTGATGAACAGTTTCTTCGTGCCGCAGCTTGGCAGCCAGATCTACACGATGGCGGGGATGACGACCCGGCTCAACTGGCGCGCCGATCGCACGGGACGCTATCGCGGACTGTCGGCAAACTATAGCGGCAGCGGGTTTCCCGGCATGGCGTTGGCGGTCGATGCGGTGACGCCCGACCAGTTCGCCCGCTGGATTCAAGGCGCGAAAGCCGGCGCGCAGATCCTCGACGGTGCCGCCTATGCCGGGCTGTTGCGCCCCAGCCGCAACGTGGCGCCCTACACGTATCGCGCCGTCGCGCCGGGGCTGTTCGACGCGATCGTGCGCGATGCGGGTACCCGTACCGCGCAGACCGCGGTCGACGGACGGGGGAACTAGGATGTTCGGCAAGCTCGGCTGGAACGCCATTCCGTTCGACGAACCGCTGCCGATGACGTCGTCGCTGATCGTCGCGCTGGCGATCTGCACCGTGCTGGTCTGGGTATGGCGGGCGGGGCACTTCCCGTACCTGTGGCGCGAATGGATCACGTCGGTCGACCATAAGCGGATCGGCGTGATGTATTGCCTGCTCGCCGGCGTGATGCTGCTGCGCGGTTTTTCCGACGCTCTGCTAATGCGCGGGCAGCAAGCGGTGGCGTACGGCAACGACGGCTATCTCGCGACCGATCACTTTGCCCAAGTGTTCTCCGCGCACGGGACGATCATGATCTTCTTCGTCGCGATGACGTTCATGATCGGGCTGATCAACTTCGCCGTCCCGCTTCAGCTAGGAGTGCGCGACGTGGCCTTCCCGACGCTCAATTCGGTGAGCTTCTGGCTGACCGCGAGCGGTGCTCTGCTGGTCAACATCAGCCTGTTCATTGGCGAATTCGCCAAGACCGGCTGGGTGATCTATCCGCCGTTGAGCGAGTTGCGCTTTTCGCCCGGCGTCGGGGTCGATTATTATATCTGGGCGATCCAAATATCGGGCGTCGGCACACTGCTGACCGGGGTCAACTTCGTCACCACCATCCTGAAGACGCGTGCGCCGGGCATGAGCTATACACGGATGCCGATGTTCTGCTGGACCGCGCTCGCGACCAGCCTGCTGATCGTCGCCGCCTTCCCGATCCTGACCGCGACGCTCGGGATGCTCAGCCTCGACCGCTATCTCGGCTTCCACTTCTTCACCAACGAAGCCGGCGGCAACGCGATGATGTTCATAAACCTGATCTGGGCATGGGGTCATCCCGAGGTCTACATCCTGATCCTGCCCGCGTTCGGCGTATTCAGCGAAGTCGTCGCGACCTTCTCCGCCAAGCCGCTGTTCGGCTATCGATCGATGGTGATTGCGACGATGGCGATCTGCCTGTTGTCGTTCATGGTGTGGCTGCACCATTTCTTCACGATGGGCGCGGGCGGCGACGTCAACGGCTTCTTTGGGATCATGACGATGATCATCGCGGTGCCGACCGGGGTGAAGGTCTTCAACTGGCTGTTCACGATGTACGGCGGTCGCATCCGCTTCACCTCGCCGATGCTCTGGGCGATCGGTTTCATGGTGACGTTCGTGATCGGTGGGATGACCGGGGTGCTGCTGGCAGTGCCGCCCGCCGATTTCCAGCTGCACAACTCGCTGTTCCTAGTCGCACATTTCCATAACGTCGTGATCGGCGGGGTGTTGTTCGGGGCATTTGCCGGGCTGACCTATTGGTGGCCCAAGGCGTTCGGGTTCCGGCTCGATGAAAAGTGGGGCAAGCGCGCCTTCTGGCTGTGGATCACCGGCTTCTACGTCGCCTTCATGCCGCTCTACCTGCTCGGCCTGATGGGAATGACGCGGCGGCTGGCGCGTTACGACGTGCCGGGCTGGCATCCCTGGTTGCTCGTCGCGGCGGCGGGCGCAGTGTTGATCGCGGGCGGGATCGCGTGTCAGATCATGCAGCTCTACGTCAGCATCCGCAATCGCGCAGCATTGTGCGAGGATAGCGGCGATCCGTGGGACGGCCGCACACTCGAATGGTCGACGCTGTCGCCGCCGCCGGAATATAACTTCGCGGTGCTGCCCAACGTAGAGGGCGAGGACGCCTATTGGGGCATGAAGCAGCGAGCGAAGGACGAGCAATCGTCCGACGACGCGCCCGATTATGAAGACATCGACCTGCCGCGTAGTTCGGCGACGGGCGTGGTATGCGCGTTCTTCGCCAGCGCGATCGGATTCGCGCTGATCTGGAATATCTGGTGGCTGGCAGTGGTCGGCATCCTGGGCGCATGGGCGACGTTCGTCGTGTTCGCCTGGCGCGACGAAGGTGAACGGCGGATTTCGTTGTCCGACCTCGCCCGCGACGATGCCGCGCGTCTTGCCTATTTCAAGACCCGTCTCTCGTCGGACCGCGCCGCATGACCGCGCGCACCGCCGACGATCCGCACCAGCTCGGCCATGGTGACGCCGTACCGATCAGCGAACGCGGCCCGGCGCCCAAGCATATCGTGGTCGCCTATGGCTTCTGGATCTTCCTGCTGTCGGACTTCGTGCTCTTTTCGGGGCTGTTCGCCAGTTATGCGGTGCTGACGCCGGCAACGGCGGGTGGGCCGCACGGGCGCGACCTCTTCGACTTGCCGCTGGTCGCGCTGGAAACGAGCATGTTGCTGCTGTCGTCGTTCACCTGCGGCCTAGCCGGGGTAGCGATGATGGCGCGCAAAGAGGGCTGGTTCCAGGTGGCGATGGCCGTCACGGCGCTGCTCGGCCTCGGCTTCCTGGCGATCGAGCTGACCGAGTTTGCGCGGCTGATCGCCAATGGCAACGGGCCGCAGCGCAGCGCGTTCCTGTCTGCCTTCTTCGCCTTGGTCGGCTGTCACGGCATCCATGTCGCGATCGGTTTGCTGTGGCTGACGACGATGATAGCGCAGGTCCGCGCCAAGGGCTTCCGCGACGATATCGAACGGCGGACGGCGTGCTTCATGCTGTTCTGGCATGCGCTAGACATTATCTGGGTCGCGCTGTTCACGATGGTCTATCTGTTGGGAGTCTATGCATGAGCGGCGACAAGGCCCCGGGGTCAAAGGATGAGCAACGCTTGCCGCAGCGCGCGGTGATCGGATATTTCATCGGCCTGTCGCTCGCGGCGCTGTTGACGGCGGCGGCGTTTCTCCTGCCGACGACCGATCTTGTCTGGGCACCCGCAATCCCAGTCGCGTTGGTCGCGCTGGCGGTGGGGCAGATGGGCGTGCACCTAGCCTTCTTCCTGCACATCACCACCGGTCCGGACAATACGAATAACATCCTGGCGCTGGCGTTCGGATTATTGATCGTCGGACTGGTGCTGGTCGGGTCGATCTGGATCATGGCGCATCTCAACCAGAACATGTTGCCGATGGACGCGCTCAATCGGATGCAGCGCTAGGGCGTGCGACGCGCCGCCAATTCTCCCAATTTGCGACGAACCTGAAAGCGTCATGGCGCGTTGAGTGCCGTGACCGCTTCCGGAGACGCTATTTGGCCAGACCTCATCCTCGCGCCGCCAAACTGTTCGTGCCGTTGCACGGCGTCCTGGCGGCGTTCCCGCTCGCCTTCTTTGTCGCCGCCTTCTTTAGCGACTGGGCTTATGCGGACAGCGCCAACATGCAATGGGCAAACTTCTCCGTTTGGTTGATAACGGGCGGCGTGATCATGGCGATCGTTGCCGGTATCGCGGGTATCGTCGATGCGCTGGTCGTCGGCGATACGACGCGCCGCCGGTCGTCGCTGCATGCGATCCTGACCGTCGTCATGCTGGTGCTCGCTGTCATCAACGCCTTCATCCATAGCCGCGATGGCTGGACGTCGGTGGTGCCGGCCGGGATCATCCTTTCTGCGCTCACCGCGGTGGTCGTGCTGGTGGCGAGCTGGCTGGGGTATGCCGCCCGCCGGGAGGGTGTGGCATGACCATCCGCGCGCTATTGTCGTCTTCGCCCCTGATCATGCTGGCCGCGTGCAGCGGTGGGGGCGGCAATGCCGACGACCAGATCGGTCCCAATCCGAAACTGCCCGCAATCAACCAGTATCTGATGCCGCCGATGCATGTAGCGAGCGTCGAGCCCTGGGCAAATGGCGCGACGCCGACGGTCGCGGCAGGGCTGAGGATCACAGCATTCGCGAGCGATTTCCACAATGTCCGCTCGGTCTACACGCTGCCCAACGGCGACGTGCTGGCGGTCGAGGCCAAGGCGCCCGAGGAACCCGTCGCTCGGCCCAAGGACATCCTCGTCGGCTTCATCCAGGGGTTCGGCCATTCCAAGGTGAGGGGCGAGAGCCGCATCATATTGCTCCGCGATGCCGATGGCGACGGCAAGCCCGAAGTGCGCACCGTGCTGATCGATCACCTCAACGCCCCGTTCGGCGTCGCCCTGGTCGGTGGCGATCTGTACGTCGCGAACACCGATGCGATCCTGCGCTATCCCTACGTGCCGGGCCAGACCCAGATCACAGCCAAGCCGACAGTCCTGACCGAATTGCCTGGCGGCCCGATCGATCACCACTGGACCAAGAGCCTGGTCGCCAGTCCGGACGGCAGCAAGCTGTACGTCGGGATCGGCTCCAACAGCAACATCACCGAAAACGGGATCGAAGCGGAGAAGGATCGCGCCCGCATTTGGGAGGTTGACCGCTCCACCGGCGCGCACCGCGATTTCGCGACGGGCTTGCGCAATCCCACCGGCCTGTCCTTCGAACCGACGAGCAACCAGCTCTGGACCGTCGTCAACGAACGCGACGAGCTCGGGCCCGACCTCGTGCCGGACTATATGACCTCGGTGCGTGATGGCTCCTTCTACGGGTGGCCGTACAGCTACTATGGACAGAACGTTGATCCGCGCGTCCAGCCGCAACGCCCTGATCTGGTCGCGCGGGCGATCCCGCCCGATTATGCGCTAAGCTCGCACGTCGCGCCACTTGGTATGGCCTTCAGCGCCAATGCGGCGGCGCTCCCGCCGCAATTTCGTAGCGGCGCGTTCGTCGGCGAGCATGGCAGCTGGAACCGCGGCAATCTGAACGGGTACAAGGTGATTTATATTCCGTTCGTCAATGGCCGGCCCGCTGGCAAACCGGTCGACGTCGTCACTGGCTTTATCAAGGACGGCAAGGCGCAAGGACGGCCGGTTGGCGTCGCGATTGACCGCCGCGGGGCTCTGTTGATCGCGGACGATGGCGGCAACGTCGTCTGGAGAGTGACGGGCAAATAATTGTCCGCAACGCGCCCCAATTTAGGTCATTGGCTAGCGCGGCCCTCATAGAAAAAGCTGCCGCCGTTAATTGGCTGCCGTGGACTAAGGGAGAAAGTGCGGGCCGGCGCAGTGTTACATGCAACCCCGGCCCACATCGGTACGCGAATTGGGATCAAACCACCGATCGCTGCACAAGCGTTACCGAGGCGGAAGGTTCCGAGGCCGACGGCGAATGTCCGCTATTGGGTGGAAAGCGGAGGGTCCGCTTTCAGGCGAGTAATGAGCTAATCAGAAGAGACGGCCGGCGCGGGGATCAGCGCGCCGACCATCACAGCAGGGTATGAAATAGACGCTTTACGGTTGTGCGGTGCTCGTTCGGATGGTGCCGTTGACACCGTTGGGGAAGAAACCTCCGCCAACGAGTGCCGATTTCGACAGATAGACGATGTTGAGCACCGCGCCCGTCGTCCGGCTGAATGCGACCGCGTTGCTGTCGGCCGGCACGATATTGGACGTGACGCCGCCGTCGGGGCTGGCGATGCCCTGATCGTCGTCGCTCGCGCCGTCGAGGCTGTCGCGCGCGTCGCTGATCTTACCAGCGCTTTCGATCAGCATCAGGCTCGGTGTCGTCAGACCCTTGCGGTAGAGCACCGTGCGGACCAGGCCTGCATGATAAGCTTCCGCCGCGAGGATACCGGCTGCCGCCTCAAGATAGGTCTTGTTGCTGATCAACGGCGCCGCGCCTTTGTAAGCGGTCACCCCGACATCTTCGAAGATGTAGGCGGCGAGCAGGAAGTTCTCATCGCTGGCATACGGATCGAAAGTTTGTGCAGCGGTGATCACGCCTGCGGCACGCGCCGCTGCGGTGAAGGCGCCGTTGGCACCGCCATCGATGTTTATGTTCGGCATGGCCACAGCCGCGCCGCCTAGAGCACCGCGGAGGAATTGGACGTGCGCCGCTTCATCCTGCGCGATTTCGCGGGCGTACTGGGCAACAACGGGATCGGTAAACGTCACCGCCCGGCCACCGGTCACACTGCCTTGCGTTCCTACACCTTGCGTCGCCACCGCAGGCAATCCCATTCCTATTGTCGCATAGGTATAGAACTGGGCCTCGAGATACTCGAGATTCAGCGCAAAGTTGAGCACGTCTGCGTCGGTGATCGCCGCTGGCGTAGGGGTCGGCGTTGGAGCGGGTGCGGGCGTCGGGGTCGGGGTGCCGCCATTATTGTCGTCGTTGCACGCGCTGAGCATGGCGAGACTGCCGAGCCCAGCCGCACCGGCTCCGGCCATACGCAGGAACCGGCGTCGTTCGGCACGACGTGCTTCGCTGGCCTCAAGAATGGCGAGCGCGGTATCGTTATCGATCATGTCTAATCTCCTTTCGCTCGGATTCAGTTGGCTGCGCTGGTTTTGATCGTGCCGTTCACGCCGGCGGGGAAGAACCCGCCCATCGTGACGGCGTTCTTGTTGAGGTAGACGATGTTGAGCACCTGGCCGGTCGATCGGCTGAACGCGAGGCCGTTGCCGTCGAGCGGCACGATGTTCGATTGCACGCCGTTGGACGCATTGACCGCCGAGATGCCCTGGTCGAGATCGGTGGTGCCGTCGAGGCTGTCGCGGGCATCGGAGATCGCGTCGGCCGCAGTGCGCAGGCTCGGCGTCGCGACACCTTTTCCATACAGCGTCGTTCGCACGATGCTGGCGTGATAGGCTTCGACCGCCAGGATCCCGGCCGCTGCCTCCAAAAACGTTTTGTTGGAGATCAGCGGCGACGCGCCCTTATAGGCGGTGACCCCGACATCCTCGAAGATGAACGCGCCGAGCAGGAAGCTGTTGTCATCAGCATAGGGGTCGAAATTCGCGCCGTTGGGAAGGCCGGCCGCCGTCGCCGCCGCGGCGAACGCACTACCCGGTCCGCCCGAAATATTGAGCTGTGGCTGGGCGACGGCTGCGGTGCCGAGGGCGGTGCGCAGGAAGGCGACGTGCGCCGCCTCGTCAGCTGCAATCTCCTGCGCATATGCCGAGACGACGGGGTCGGTGAAAACGACCTTCCGGGCCGGCAGCGATCCGGCCGGCGCGGCGAGGCCGCCTTGCGTGCCGGTACCGGTCTGCTGGCCGGCGGCGAGACCGGTACCCTTGGCGGCGAAGAGATAAAATTGCGCTTCGAGATATTCGAGGTTGAGCGCAAAATTGAGGACGTCCGCGTCGGTCGGCGCGGTCTGCGCCAGCGCTGCATCGGTGTAGAAGAAGCCGGATGCCCCCGCTACCGCAGCGGCGCCGCCCAGTGCCTTCTTGAAGAAATCGCGCCTTTCGGCACGCCGTTTGATCCGAGTATCAAACGCTTCGATCAACTGGACGTCGTCGGCCATATGTCATTCCTCTCTGGAAAGTGCGGTCAGGCAATCCTCGTTCGTTGTAAGTGACAGGGAGAAGTCGCGCGCTGCAGCGCCGCCCGGCGCGAGCCACCCTGTTCGGAGCGCGCCATCGGGACAGATACGAGTGCCGGTGTTGTGCGGACGCGTAACAAATTGTCTTTATTTACCTAATCTGGATCAGCGATACCAACCGTTGCGGCGTCGCGGCGCTTAGATTTGGATAAGTGCATTGTGCGCATCAGGACGGCTGCTTTGAGGCCGTAGCTTTCCAACTCAAACTTCTGAAATTGGGTCGACCGCTGTCACAGGAGCGGCGCCGCGAGTGACCGCAGCTATCTGCGGTTCGCTGCCCGGAACCTGACAGTCGGCAGACGGCCCAAATACTGCCGATACTATTGATCGAAAGATATGCCCGCCAGCCTGAGTTGTCGGAGGATGCCGTTGAATCCAGCGGTACAACCCTGAGCGCGCCCAATGTCGTTATCGACACCGGCCGCGTCCCAAAACATTTCCAGCGGCCAACGGTCGGGACAATGGTGCAACAGGCAACGCAACGCTAGCCTAACCTCGATCGAATTGACCTTGCGAACTGCTGACCGATCCATCGCTGACCGGAGAATTCGTAGTGCTAGGTCGATTACGATACGTTGATGTCGCGAGATCTCACGCATCATATCAATGGAAATCGTGGCTGCGGATGCGGACCAAATCCTCGGGATCGACGCCCCCAGCAAATGGCGGATGATAGTGAGCCGCGGCCTTGGGCACCCAGCCCGGATCTCCACGGTCAGGCGATCCCGCATGGGTGGCACCATCACCCCGCCCAGGCCGATGCGGGAACTGCATTTCACCGACATGGCGGAGCATCGGCGTCAGGTCGGCGATGTGATCGACGATGACGTGGATCACCAGCCCCTCCTTTTGCAGCCGGCCCCTCAGACTGACCATCGAAGCCGACATCACGACGCGACGATATTTCTCGAAGCGATCCGGCCAGATGATACCCTGGGCAACGCCGCTCTCGTCCTCGATCGTGATGAACAGTACGCCCTTGGCGCTCCCGGGCTTCTGGCGAACGAGAATGACGCCCGCGACCTCGACGTGCCGGCCGTCCTTGATCGACGGGAGATCGCCGCAACGTTTGATCCCGGTGCGCGCGAGTTCGTCGCGCAGGAACGACACGGGGTGGGCGCGGAGCGACAGCTGCGTGGTGCGGTAATCCTCGACCACTTCGCGACCGTCGGTCATCGGGACCAATGCGACGCCCGGCTCCAATCCTTCGGGGCTGAAACCGGCCTCGCGCTCGTCGGCGGCGGCGAACAAAGGCAGCGGTGCCTCGCCGAGCCCTCTCACCTTCCAAAGGCCCTGACGCCGGTCCTCGCTCAAACCGTGAAACGCATCTGCTTCGGCCAGCCGTTCGATCGCCGCGCGCGGAACGCCCGCGCGGCGCCACACTTCTTCAACCGAGCCGAACGGTCGGTCTCCCCGCGCCGACACGATCGCCGCGCCATGCACGTTGGCAAGGCTGCGAACCTGCCGGAACCCCAGCCGAACCGCGAGCCGGTTGCCGGCGGGCTCCAGCGTGCAGTCCCAACGGCTGGCATTGATGCACACCGGCCGAACCTCGACACCATGTGCCTGCGCGTCCTGAACGATCTGCGCGGGCGCGTAGAATCCCATCGGCTGCGCGTTGAGCAAGGCTGCGCAGAACACGTCGGGATGGTGGTGCTTCACCCAGCACGAGGCATAGGCGATCTTGGCGAACGAGGCGGCGTGGCTTTCCGGAAAACCGTAGCTGCCAAAACCCTCGATCTGCTTGAAGGTACGCTCGGCGAAATGCTGCGGGTAGCCGCGCGCGACCATCCCGCCGACCAACTTGTCGTAGAAATGTCCGACGCCGCCGGTAAGCTTGAACGTCGACATGGCGCGACGCAGCTGGTCGGCCTCGGCCGGCGTGAACCCCGCCCCGACGATCGCGACCTTCATCGCCTGCTCCTGGAACAGCGGCACGCCGAGCGTCTTTTCCAGAACAGCGCGAAGCTCGGGCCGCGGATATTCGGGGCGATCCTTGCCCTCGCGTCGTCTGAGATAAGGATGCACCATGTCGCCCTGGATCGGGCCGGGCCGGACGATCGCGACCTCGATAACGAGGTCGTAGAATTGCTTGGGCTTCATGCGCGGTAGCATCGACATCTGCGCGCGGCTCTCGATCTGGAAGGTGCCGAGCGTGTCGGCCTTCTGGATCATCGCATAGACGTCCGGATCATCGTCCTGCAGATCAGCCATTGTGACCCGGATGCCCTTCTCCTGTTCGAGCAGGTTGAACGCCCGGTTCATACACCCCAGCATGCCCAGCCCGAGGACATCAACCTTCATGAACTTGAGCGCGTCGATATCGTCCTTGTCCCACTCAATCACCTGACGGTCGGCCATCGCCGCCGGCTCGATCGGGACGAGGTCGTCAAGCCGGTCGTGGGTGAGCACGAACCCTCCGGGATGCTGCGACAGATGGCGCGGCGTGCCGATCAGCTTGCTGGCGAGATCGAGCGCTAGCCGGAGACGCCGGTCGCCGAGATTGAGGTTGAGCTCCTTGGCCTGTTTCTCGCCGACGCCTTCGACCGACCAGCCCCAGACTAGCCCCGACAGCGACGCGGTCAGATCCTCGGGCAATCCCATCGCCTTCCCGACCTCGCGGATCGCGCCGCGCGCGCGGAACCGCGTGACGACGGCAGTAAGCGCGGAGCGGTCGCGGCCATAGGTCTCATAGATCCACTGGATGATTTCCTCGCGCCGCTCATGCTCGAAATCGACGTCGATATCGGGCGGCTCGGGGCGTTCGCCAGACACGAATCGCTCGAACAGCAGTTCGTGCTTGATGGGATCGATCGAGGTGATGCCGAGTACGAAACAGACACAGCTGTTGGCGGCCGATCCCCTGCCCTGACACAATATGCCGCGCCGCCGCGCTTCCTGCACGATTGCGTTCACGGTCAGAAAGTAAGGCGCATACTTAAGTTTCCCGATCAGCGTGAGCTCATGGCTGATCTGGTCGGCGTGCGCCTGGGGCACGCCGTCGGGAAACATTCGCTCGGCCGCCTCGCGCGACAGCTGCTCGAGCGCCTCTTGCGCGCTCAGACCTTCGAGCACGCGTTCGTGCGGATATTGGTAGCTGAGTTCGCCAAGATCGAAGCAGCAAATAGCAGCAATGTCGGCACTCGCCCGGATCGCGTCGGGAAACGCCGCGAACCGCCGCTCCATTTCTTCGGGCGATTTTAAATGACGGTCCCCGTGCCGCTCGCGCCGGAACCCGAGCCGGTCGACCGTCGTGCCCTCGCGGATCGCGGTCATCACGTCCTGCAACAGCCGGCCCTCAGGCGCATGATACAGCACATCGCCGGTCACCACCGCGCGGACGTTCGCTTTCCGCGCCTGATTGGCCAGCGCGTGCACACGCACCATGTCGTCGGGGCGCCGCCGCAGCGTCAACGCGCAATAGCCGCGCTGGCCAAACGCCGCGCGCAAAGCAGCCAGATCATCGTCTAGCGTCGCACCCGGAAAGTCAGGCACAAGGATGGCGATCAAACCGTCGGCATGCGCCACAACGTCGCGCCAGCCGAGATCGCAGCCCCCCTTGCCCGCGCGTGCCTTCCCGACCGTCAACAGCCGCGTCAGCCGCGACCACGCGGCGCGGTCGGTCGGATAGAGCAACAGCTGCCGGCCATCGTCGAGCACCACCCGCGCGCCCGGGATCAGGCGGACGCCGGTTGCCTTTTGCCCGTCCCAGCCGCGCACCATGCCGGCGACGCTGCCGAGATCGGTCAGGCCGAGCGCCGAATGGCCGAGCAACGCGGCGGCGGCGAACAGCTCCTCGGGCGCCGACGCGCCGCGCAGGAACGAAAAATGGCTGGTGACGTATAGCTCGACATACGTCATCCGAACGCTCCGTGCATCCACCAGCTGAGGTCGCCGGTGGCGGGCTCGACCCCGTCGCCGCGCCGGAACAGCCAGAACCGCCGGCCGTCGCGATCTTCGACCCGGTAATAGTCTCGCACCGCCCACACCTCGCCGTCGCGCCGCCACCATTCGCCATGGATGCGCTCGGGACCATCGCCGGCGACGACGTCGTGCGTCTCGCCGCGCCAGGCGAACCGCCGCGGCGGCTGGTCGGGCAGCAGGGCGATGACGCTCGACAAAGGCTCGGGCCGCGCGAGCAATCGCGCCGGCCGTTTCCAAGCTGGCCAGGCGAGCGGCTCGTCGAGCGCGGGCACCGCCATCACCGCGCGCTCGGGAACGTCGCTTTCGACCGGCGCGGCCCGAAAAAGCGCGCGATGCCCGACGCGACCCGCCAACTGATCGACCAGCGTCGCAAGGTCGATACCTTGGTCGTACAGCACATTGCCTAGCGCCTGCGCACCGAGCGGCTCGGCGCGTGTCGCGATCAATCGCCCGATCTCGATCCCCATGCCGGGCTCGACCTTTTCGAGCCGCAGGTGGAGCAAACGGGCGAGATGCACGGCGTCGCGGTTAGCGCGCGCAAGCCCCAGCGTCAGCACCTGATCGGTGCCGTCGACGCGCGATAATCGCAGCACCATCTCGCGCGCGCCCAGGCCTTGGTGCCGGAGCGCGGCCGCGAGGTCATGCGCCAGATCGTGCATCACCTGCCCGATCGCCTCGGGAGTGCCGATCGGCTCCAGCAAGCGACGTTCGGCCACCGGCGGCTCGAACGGTTCGATGCGCTCGATCGGCTCGGCGACGCGACCGATCGCCTGATCGAGCCGCTCGATCGCGGCACGACCGAGCCGCCGCGCCAGCGGCCCTCGCGGCATCGGCAGCAGGTCCGCGATCCGCTCGAGGCCGAACCGCCGCGCCGCGATCAGCGCGCCGTCGTCGAGCCGGAGCGCTGCCAGCGGTAATGGCGCGATCGCATCGATCGTCTTGCCTTCGGGCGCGATCGTGATCGCGCGCGCCGAAAAGCGCGCCAGCGCGTGTGCCGCGCCCGGCGTGTCCGCGATCGCGATCGTCGCGGTCAGGCCGAGCCGATGCAGAAACCGGCGCAGCCGACGGGCAAACGTAGCCTCGCCGCCGAACAGATGCGCGGTGCCCGTCACATCGAGCAACAGCCCATCGGGTGGCGCGGCTGTCGCGACCGGCGTCCAGTGTCTGAGCGCATGGATCGCGAGCCGGTCGAGCGCCCGGCGATCCGCGGCGACGTCGGCGGGCGCCACCTCGAGCTCGGCATAGAGCGCCTTGGCCTGCGTCACCGGCATGCCCGGCGCGAGTCCAAGCGCCTGCGCATCCGCGTTGGCGGCATGGATCACGTCGCGCTGGCCCTGCCGAATGGCCAGCACGAAAGGCGCGACCGCCGGCGCAGCGTGATGCGCGGGTAGCGCGTTGACGGCAGTTCCGTCGTCGCCACGTAGGGCGCGAAACGGATGCTGCGCCGCTTCGGATCGTCGCCCGAGCTCGCGCGGCGCCGGCTGACGATGCGCCGGCTGAGCGCCGGCCGCGCGGCCGTCCTGCGCCCAGCGCCCGCCCGGCCGCCAATGTCCGCTACGCGGGACCGAGCATTCTCCGGGATCGTCGTCGACCGGCGGCGCTACAGGCCGCGCCGGCTCAGGCGGCTTGTGCGCGGTGTCCCGCCCCAGCCGCTCGATCGGCAGCTGCGGCAGGAAGACTGAGGCGACCCTGCGCATCGCAGCCCTCCAACGTCAGAGTGAAGGGATTGCCGTTGCGCTGGCGCACGAGATCGACCGTCCATTGCGCGCGCCCAACCCCGGGCACACCGAGCGGCGCGGACGGGGCACACCCGATCCGCCATCTGGTGCTCGCCGCCGAGGGTTCGCCCAAGGGGCAGGTTCCCAGCTTGCGCCAGCGGCGCAGCAGGAAGACCGGGACGTTGCTGTCGGCCGCCGCTAGCTGGAGGCGCCGGGTTGCGGTCATGTCGGCGCGGCGCACTTCCCCGACGACCGCGCCGACGCCGCCGTGTCGAAGCGCATCCTCCATGATCGCCAGCAATTCGCGGTCGTCGCGCGCCTGCGCGAACAGCACCTGTTTTGAGGGAAGCCCGGCCTGTTCGATCCCGGGCGCATAGAGATCGAACCGTGTCAGCGCCCACAGAACCGGTGCCGTCGTGCTCGCCCGCGCCGCCAGACCGGTCACGAACAACGTGGCCGCCGCGTCTTCGGCGAAAGTCGGCGCGCTGGCCGCCATTTCATGCAAGGCGCCGAGCGCGAGGCCCCCGTCAGCGAGGCGCCGGTCGACCGCATCGATCCCGAACGGCAGCACGCCGCCCGCGCGCGTGGGCGCATCGAGCGCGGCGATCTGGCTGCGCAATTCGGTGAGAGGGTCGAGGCGGGCACAATCTTCCATCGGGAATCATAGAATCACTTGTTCCCTTTATGTTCCGCCTGCCGCGACAATTCGTCAAGCGGCTTCGCGTGACGATCGTACGAGTGTCCGGAACGTGATCGACCAGCGCGCCCTCGCCATCTCGACGATGCTGTGCTCCCAGTCGTGCCGCACTTCACCCGCGAGATGGTAGATCGAGCGTGGCGCGAGCGGTGCCGATGCACGCTGAAAGGATGTTCCCTGCCGACGGCGCAAGCGGAGCACCGCCGGCTCGCCGAGCGAAATGCCGACGACATGCGCGTAGATCGGACGGTCGCGATGCCAACCGATCCCCGCCCCCGGATCATAGCGGATCAACAGCGCCTGGACGATGTCGTCGGGCACCAGCCCGGCAAAGGCAGCGGCCCGATCGCGGATCGGCAGCAACCAGTCGGGCATCGGATCGGCCACTTCGATCCGACCGCGCTCGAAATCGTAGCGCATGCCGAACGACGCCGTGAGCCGCTTGCCCAGCCAGCCCTGAAACTTGAACGGCTCGAGCGGACTGGCATCGATCCGTGCGATGAGGTCACGCTCTTCTTCGACCGAGACAATGTCCGGCGCGCTCTCGAAACCCGGCACGACCGCCGTCCGGAACAGATCGCCGACGATCATGGTCACCAGGGCAGCTCGGCGATAAAATCGACAAGTTCGCGAAATGTCGTGTCGCGAAAGCCGATCCCATGATCGGTCTCAACGAGCGGCGTGAGCGTCGCTGCTTCCATCAAGTGCATCTGGCTCAACACGCGATCCGGATCGTGCAAATCCTCCCACTTCCGCACGGCGAGAAGCCGTGCGTCGATCGCGTCGATGGCGATGTCTGATTCATCGAGGTTGGCGCGTAGCGCAACGCGCCGCGCCACCGAATCCCAGCGGAATTCCTCGGCGAGGTAGCCCAGGATCTGCCGCGCCGCCGTCAGCTGCGCGACCGTCAACGCGACGCCGTTGAGCGCGGCCAGGTCGACCGCGGGAGCCGACAGCTTCTCTTCCTCCGCGCAGCGGGAGCCGTTCCATCGTCGCCATGTATGAAAACCTCGAGGTTAGATCGCCAGCTCGGCCTGACGCGGAACATCGTCCCCGTCCCAGAGCTCGGCCTTGAAGGTGTAGGGGGGCAGCGCCCGGAGGATATTGGCTTCGGGGCTGAGCCGATCGAGCCATTCCATCTGCCGACCGCGCGGGATCACGACCATCTGCCGCTCGGCATAGGGGCGGACGTCGTCGTTCGCCTCGACGGTCAAGGCGGCATAGGCCGCCGGCCAGCGCGGGGTCGCCGGCCGCCAGATTCCGGCGAGATAGAAATGATCGCCGTCGATGCGCGTGAACCGATAGCGACGGCCACGGCGATTATGGAAGAACTCGGAGGCGGGCACGAGGCACCGATTGTTCGGAAAGGTCCGTCCCTCGGCGCGCACGACCTCGAACGGGCGCTCATCCGGCCACGCCGGTTCGAGACCCCAAACGAGATTGACCATCTCGGCTTTGCCGTCCCGCCCATAACGGATCACCGCGCCGGGCTGTCCGATCCGATCGGCATGGGTCGTCTTGTTCGCCACCTCTAGGCCTTCCGCCATCTCGCCACTACGCCCGGACCGCGGCAACGTTTCCACGACGCGACTCGGACTTTAGAACATAGCAGGAACACGCCGCGTCGCAAAGGCCAGGACTGGGGATGCGGGAATGTGCAACGACTATCGCCTCAATGTCGATCTCGACACGATCGCGAGCGACTTCAGCGATCTCAAGGTCAAGATAGATTTTCCGGAAGGCGTGCCGAACGTGCAGCCGCGCGACGATATCAAGATCACCGACGTCGCGCCGATCGTTCGCGCCGGTCACGCGCCGGGGACCGCCGAACTTGTGCAGCGACGATGGAGCTGGCCGGGCCCGACGGGCAAGCCTGTCTATAATTTCCGGTCGGAAGGCCGGGCGTTCGGCGAACATCGCTGCCTGATCGTCGCCGACGGCTTCTACGAGTTCACCACGCCCGAACCGGAAGCTGGTGCGCCCAAGAAGAAGCTCAAGGACAAATGGCTCTTCACCATGCGCGGACAGCGCTGGTTCTGCATCGCCGGTATCTACCGCGCGCACCCCGAGGTCGGTGAGGCATTTACGATGCTCACCACCGAGCCCGGTCCCGATGTGGCGCCCTATCACGGTCGCCAGATCGTGGTGCTGCCGCCCGACGACTGGACGCGCTGGCTCGATCCCGCCGTTCCCGCCGGCGACGTGCTGCGCGCGCTTCCCGCCGGCAGCTTCGAGGTCACGCGGGTCCGCTGAACCACTATCGAAAAAAGCCTTGTCCCCATTTGACGCCGGGTCGCGTTGTCAGTCGGTAATGAAGGAAACCGGCATGACGACGAATGCAATGAGCGCCTGGATGAATGCGGGGATGGATGCCTGGTTCCTCGGGCTCGAATCCTCGATGGTGATTGGGCTCAGGCTCGCCAAGATGTCGCGGGGCGGCGCGCCCGCCGCGAACGAGATGTCGCTGATGGTCACCGAGAAGATGCAATCCGGCATCGATCTCGCCGCCGCACTCGCGACCGGCAAGCTCGGGTCGACGCCGGTTGCCGGCGCGCGCGGCACGATCAATCACTTGCGGCGAAAGGTCGCGGCCAATCGCCGCCGCCTGACGCGCTGATCTGGCGGTCCAAGCGAGCCGTACCGCCGTGATCATCGCCACCTATAACGTCAACGGCGTGAATGGCCGGCTCCCCGTGCTGCTACGGTGGCTCGCCGAACGGCAACCGGACGTGGTTTGTCTGCAGGAGTTGAAAGCGCCGCAGGACAAGTTCCCCGAAGCCGCGATCGCAGAGGCTGGATACGAAGCGATCTGGCACGGGCAGAAAAGCTGGAACGGCGTGGCGATCCTCAGCCGGATCGGGACACCCGTCGAAACCCGTCGCGCCCTGCCAGGCGATCCCGACGAAGCGCAGAGCCGCTACATCGAGGCGGCGGTCGGCGGGGTGCTGATCGGAGGGCTCTATCTTCCCAATGGCAATCCGCGGCCGGGCCCCAAGTTCGACTACAAATTGCGCTGGTTCGACGCATTCGCCCGTCATGCGCGCGAGCTGCTCGATGCGGACATGCCGGTTGTGTTGGCGGGGGACTACAACGTGATGCCCACCGACCTCGACGTCTACAAGCCGGAGCGCTGGCGCGACGACGCGCTGTTCGCGCCCGAAGTTCGCGCGGCCTACGCCAATCTCGTCGCGCAGGGCTGGACCGACGCGCTGCGCACGCAGCATCCCGACGAAACGATCTACACCTTCTGGGATTATTTCCGGAACGCCTATGGCCGCAATGCCGGGCTGCGGATCGACCATCTGCTGCTCAGCCCGACGCTCGCCGGCCGCCTGCGCGCTGCCGAGGTCGACCGGCACGTGCGGAACTGGGAGAAAACGAGCGATCATGCGCCGGTGTGGATCGAGCTTGGCGAGGCGACGCGCCGTTCACGCCGCTGATCGCTGTGACGCGAACCAGTCGGTGCAACGCGTATTGCGCACTATCGTTCGAGCGAGGTCGGGCTCGCCATTCTTCCACTATCGGCCTGAATTCACTCGCTCGATTAGCGGTTGGGAGCTCGCTGCCAACGACAGCAATTCGACGTTCCATGCCGAAACCAGCGGGTCCGCTTACGGCCCAGTTCCAGCAACCACTTCCGGCCCAATTGCAGTCAGCGCCCTTGCCGGACCGAAAACGTCTGCGGCCGCGTAGCTTGTCGACTTGGACGCTCCTTGATGCACGTCCGCGGCCCCCTGAACATTTCCGATTGGCTCTCGACCAGCAGTGAGGCTTAGCTAAAGCAATGACCTTGATGCGCACCGAACTTGATCATCTGCCACTGGCCAAGCGCCATGAGCTTGAGGAAGCGGTGCGTATCCTGTTCCTCGAGTTCGAGGATGCCTTGGCTGGCAGGAACGCGCCACACCGCAAGGCGGGCCGCATCCTCAAGATCATTCTGTTCGGCTCGTATGCGCGCGGCGACTGGGTCGCCGATCCGAAGGGCGGCTATTTCTCGGACTACGACCTGCTGGTGGTCGTCAACCACGACGAACTCGCCGATGTGACCGAATATTGGGGACAGGCCGACGACCATCTGCTGCGCGAGCAGGAAATCACCGGCAAGATCCGCACGCCTGTCAATTTCATCGTCCACAGCCTCGCCGACGTGAACGCGCAGCTCAAGCGTGGCCGCCCGTTCTTCACCGACATCGTGCGCGACGGCATCGCACTCTACGAAGCGCCAGATCATCCATTCGACCAGCCAAAGGCGATTTCGCCAGCGGCGGCGCTGGAAGAGGCAAAAGGAAGTTTCGAAAAGTGGCTGCCCAGTGCGAATGCGTTCATAAGTATGGGTAAACACGCGAGGTCTGAAGGCAATTCAAATGAGGCGGCCTTCGCTCTCCACCAAGCCGCCGAGCGCCTCTACCACTGCACCATGTTGGTTCTGACCCTCTACAGCCCCAAGTCGCACAAGCTGAACTTCCTACGCTCGCAGGCCGAGCGGATCGCGCCGACGCTGATCGAAGCGTGGCCGCGCGACACGCGCTTCGCCCAGCGATCGTTCGAACTGCTGCGCCGCGCGTACGTCGATGCCCGCTACTCGCCGCACTACAAGATCAGCGACGAGGAGCTGGCCTGGCTCATCGATCGTGTGGGGATATTGCAGGATCTCGTGCGCGGGGTTTGCGAAGAACGGCTGAATACCGACGCGTGACGATAGGTCGGTGGCCGTCAGCCCGCCGTCTGCTCCTATGAGCACTTCTCATGACACAGGCGTGGAAAACGCCGCACTTGTGAGTGCGGCGACCGCAGCCGGCGGGCGCGGTTAATCAGCAAGACAGACTGCTGATGTAGTGAGAATCAGGAAGAGTGGAAAAAAAGCTGATATTCGGCTTTGAGCTTCCTGGTTCTCCTCAGGAGACCTGTCATGAAATCCCCATCTATGCCGCCTGTGCTGCAGGCGGTTGGCCTGGCATGCGTGCCGCTCGCCGACATGCCGCCCGGCACCGCGCTTGCGCGCAAGCCGGTGGCGGCGGCGGTGATCACGCTCGTCGCACGCAACGACGGCCATCGCGACGTCGTCATCAAGACAATGTCGGACGCACGCCCGTTCGAATGGCCCCTCCCCGCGCTGATCGACGATGCCCTCGTGGCCGGCGCACCGACCGTCATCACCGAAGCCGATTGCGACGTTTTGTCCGTCGAGACAGCGTCGCGGCGGTTCTTCGTCGAACCTGCGCTGGCCGCGCTGGCGAACTGGGAAGAGATGATCGACCCGGTCAGGATGTTCGGGGTCGGGGACGGTTACGATGAAGCGGCATTGAGCCGGCGGCTCGATATCCCGGTTGCCACGGTGACCGACGACGACGTGGCGAGATGCTGGGATGCCAACGCGCCGCAAGCGGCAGAGAGCATTGCGTTGGCCAACGCCGTGTCGCGGCTGACGCTGTGGGCGCATGGCGCAGCGTTCCAGCGCGCCGCACCGGATCCGATGTTCGAGACGCTGCTGCCGTTGCGCGAGCGGCTGATGGAGATCGAGCCCACCTATCCCGAGCTGAAGGCGGTGCTCGCTTCGCGACCGTACCACTGGGTCGCATCGTTCGCCGGCCTTTATCGCGACTATCGCGCCAGATGCGATGCCGGTGACACCGACGCCCGCTGGGTGACCTTCGAGGACGGCACGTCCTACGTCTGACCATCCGATTTCACCACGACACCTCGACAGGGCCCCGCTTCGGCGGGGCCTTGTCGTTTACGAGGAGGCGATATCGTCATGGCGAAATCGCGATATCCGAACGGCGCTCGGGATTTGGCGGTGGCCAGGATGCATGCCGAACTGCGCCAAGGCCGCTGGGCGCCTGGCGCCGCACTTGATGCAACAGCACTCGCTGCCGAGTTCGGCATGAGCGCTAGCCCTGTCCGGGAAGCCCTCGCGCTGCTGCTCGGCGCCCGCGTCATCGAGGCGAGCCATCGGAACGGCTTCTCGGTGCCGCGCCTCATGCCCCACGAGCTCGCCGAGGAATACCGGCTGCTCGCGATGATCGCCGACGGCTTGGTTCGACTGGAAGCCCCTTTCCCATCCGACCGCGACGATCCGATGACCGATACGTCGCTGGGCCGGCTGATCTGGGCGCTCGCCTGCCGCACCGGCGCCACGGCCACCATACCCATCATCGCCACCACGACGCTTCGCATCGCGAATTACGTTCGCGCGGAGCCTGCCGTTCTCGTCGATTGCGATGAGGAGGCAGCTGCGCTCGCGCGCGCCCTCGCGGAAGGCGGCCAAGCTCCTTTGCGCGATGCGCTGCAGATCGCGTTCCACCGCCGCATCTCCGCGACGGCCGCAATCTGCCGCGCCGCCGAAAAGAGGTCGAAACGGATCGGAGCGCTGTTCGAGTAGGATCGATACCGGCCGTCGCGCGGCACCAGCGGCACGACCTCAGCCGACAACCACTTTCCCCGAAATCCCACGGCCGAACGGCCGCGGGACCTGGCCGCGTTCGGCCAAACCCCAAGAAGGAGTACGATGATGGACACCCTCTACGACAGCCGTCCGTTCAACCTGCGCTACGTCGTCTGGCAGAAGAGCGATCGCCACACCCCCGACCTGTTGCGCACCCACCGGACCGCAAAGGCGAGCTGGCTCTATATCCACCGCCGGCAGGGCACCGACGCGCTCGGCGACACCCCTGACTGGTCGGCCCGCGACGACCTCGTCGGCTGTGGCCGCTCGGCGCCCAGCCGCGCCGGGGATCCGGCGCTCGACGGGCTCGCCCTATGGGAGCAGGCGGATGCCCATGCGCTCCGGTTCCGCCCTGACGAGCCGACCTGCGCGCACGTCGTCGGCTCGCTGCCGATTGGGGACACCGTCGAGGGCTGGCGTCACCTGATCGAGGGGTTCTGTGAGGACCATCTCAGCTCTCAAGGTATGGTGGTCGATTGGGCCATCCACCACCGCGACGCGACCGGCGACAGACCTGCGATCAAACCCCACTGGCACGGGATCGTCACCACCCGCGCCTACGATCCAGCCCACCCGGAATGCGGCCGCATCCGCCAGAACTGGCTGCGCTCCGCCCGCACCCGCAAGCGTCTCGCCGAGCTGTGGTGGCAAGTGAGCGGCGTCTATCCGATCGGACACATCCTAGCGTCGGAGCGCCACGCCGCCCCGATCGAGGCAACGGTCCGGCCTGTCGCCTTGCTTCACCGGGCGACCGCCTGATCCGACGAGCCGCGAAGCGCCGGTCCCGTGCGTGGACCGGCGCTTCGCGGACACGCGCCGTCACGCATGGCCCGATTGACTGGGCCTCGGCCGCGCTTCAAAGCGTGCGGAGGTAATCGGGCGATGGGCGCCCGATGGGTACAGAGCGTGTGTACAGAAGGCGGTCCGGCGGGAATTGGAAAAGCGCGGATTTCTGCGGTTTTCGGCCCCTCTATCCCCTCCCCGTAGGGGTCACCACCTTTCGAGGCGCAACCATGGGCCTCGTCATGCCGCGTCGTGGGGGATCACCGGAATGAAGCTGGTCCTGCTCATCGCGCATACGCCCGAGGGCGACGTCCAGCATCGCTATGTCGCCAAAAAGCTGGCGGACACCTTCCCGGAAGAATTGCAGGCGATCGTCATCGCCACCGGCGTGGCGAAACCCAAGCTGCAGAAGCTGAAGGCGTGGTGGAAGCGCTACACGCTGCCGCAGATCGCTTCGCGGATCGGGGTCAAGATTTCGCGCACGTTGACGAAGCATGACGAGCAACGGCGCGCGGCGTTTCGCTCGGTGCTGTTTCCCGATGGCGACGACGGCTTGATGCCGCGCCGCGACCTGATCGTCCGGGTGCCGTCGCATAACGGCGCGGAGTGTCTTGCGCTGCTCGACTGGATCAAGCCGGATGTGGTCGCGGTGTACGGAACGCTGATCATCGGGCGAAAGGTGATCGCCGCCTCCCCCCGCATCCTCAACATCCATACCGGCCTGTCTCCTTATTATCGCGGGTCGGACACGATCTTCTGGCCGCTCCATAACGGCGAACCAGATTATGTCGGCGTCACCGTCCACCGGCTGGAAGCCGGCGTCGATTCGGGCCCGATCCTCGCCACCGCACGACCGGCCATCGAGCCCGACGACATCGAAGACACCCTGTTCGCGAAGTGCGTGAAGCTCGGCGCGGACTTGCTGTGCGAGCAGATCGTCCGCGAATATGCCGGCACGTCGTCGCCCGAAACACAGGACCTGTCGCTGGGGATGGAATACCGCTCGGTCGATCGTACGTTGGCGAGCGAGCGCCGCACGGCAAAGGCGATCGAAGGCGGGCTGTTGCGCCGCACGACGGGTCGGTGATGGGACGCTTGCTGACCAATGCCCTGTATTGGTTGGGGTTGGTGCTCTTCCATTTGCGGCTCGATGGCTTGGTCCGCTGGCTGGGACGCGGGAACGTCAAGGTCCTGCTTTATCACGACGTCGAAGCGCACGAGACCGACTATACCGCCGGGCTGGATTGCACGACACGGACCGAGGCGTTCGCGGCGCATCTCGACTGGCTGCGGCAACACTACACGGTGGTCAGCCTGGAGACGTTTCTCGCGGGCGAGGCGCCGCGCCGCGCGGCGGTCATCACCTTCGACGACGGATATCACTCGGTCTATCGCAACGCTTGGCCCGCCCTGCGCGAGCGCGGCATGCCGGCGACGGTGTATCTGATCTCCGGCGTGGTCGATAACGTCGCGATGGTCTGGGTGAACGAGCTCAATTACTGGCTTCGCGCCGAGCCTGGGTTCACGCGATCGGTCGTGGAAAAGGATGTCGGCGTGCCGGCTGGCCTGTCGGTGCCGGACGTCATTTCGCACTGCCGGATGAACTACGATCCGCAGCGGATATTCGCGGCACTCGGCCGGATCAGGGTGAAGTTTCCCGACGCGCACCAGGCAGCCGTCGCGCTCTCGCAGCTCTACGTGAGCTGGGACGACGTCAGAGAGATGCAGCAGGCCGGCATGACGTTCGGCAATCACACGATCACGCACCCGAACCTCGAGCGACTGAGTGACGACGAGCAGTTCGCCGAATTCGCCGGGGCGCAGGATGCGATCGGCCGCAAGATCGGCCTGGTCACTTCCCTTGCCTATCCGTTCGGTCATCACAGCGGGTCGTCGGCCGACATCGCCGCGCGCGCAGGGCTGACCAGCATCGGCGAAGTCGGCGGCGCCAACCGCCGGCTGAATCCGATGGCGATCGGCCGGACGCATATCGGCGACGAGACCGTGGCCGGGCTGTTCGCACGCGTCGAAGTGGTCGAGCCGATCAAGGCGAGGCTCCGCGCGCTCGGCGGCTGACGATGCTCGGCATCCGCTCAGCCATCGCCCGCCAGATTCGCGGGTTGCTGTCCGATCCAACCAACCCACGGATCGAGATGGCGCATGACGGCAGCGGGCTGTTCTCTCCGGATTCGGTGGCGTGGCGCGTTCATATCGATGTGACCGGCATGATGGTCGGCGGGATCGCCGCGCTGATGCTGCAGATGCTCCATCCCAAGGTGCTGGCCGGGGTGTGGGACCATTCGGGGTTTCGCGACGACATGAACGCGCGACTGCGCGGGACGGCGCGGTTCATTGCGCAGACGACGTTCGAAACGCGCGCGTCGGCGGCGGCGCAGATCGCGCGGGTGCGGCATATCCACGACAAGGTGGCGGGGACCCTGCCCGACGGCACGCCCTATTCGGCGAACGATCCGCATCTGCTCGCCTGGGTGCATGTCGCGGAGGCGACGAGCTTTCTCGACGGCTGGATACGCTATGGCGAGCCGGGGATGAGCATCGCCGATCAGGATCGCTACTTCGCGGAAATGGCGGTGATGGCGGAGATGCTGGGGGCCGACCCCGTCCCGCGCAGCCGGGCCGAGGCGGAAGCGATCATCGCCGCCTTCCTGCCCGAACTAAAGGCCGACGAGCGCAGCCGGGAGGTGCTCCACCTGCTCCTCCACCAACCGCCGCCGAGCCTGATGCTCCTGCCGTTCCAGACGCTGACGATGAACGCCGCGATCGAATTGCTGCCCGATTGGGCGCGGCACATGCACGGGCTCGGCACGCCGACGCTGACCAAGCCCGCCATCCGTCTCGGTACGCGCGGGATCGCCGAGACGGTGCGCTGGGCGCTACGCGACTAGAGACCGCCGCCGCGCGTAGAGGAAGTAGATCAGCAGCCCGATCGCGTTCCACACGAAGAACGAAATCTGCGTAATGCTCTGCAGGCTGGTGAACAGGTAGAGGCAGCCCAGGATCGCCCCCGGCGCGACCAGCCAGGCGAGCGGCGTCCTGAACGGGCGCCGGCCATTGGGCTCGCGCTGGCGCAGGACGAGCACGCACACCGCCACCGCGATGAAAGCACAGAGCGTTCCGGCATTGGCCAGGCTGGCGATGACGTCGAGCGGCGTCAGCGCGGCGAGGATCGACACCAGCACGGCCGTCACTGCGGTGATCCGCGCGGGCGTGCCGCGCGCGGAAACCTTGGCCAGGCTCGTCGGCAGGAAGCCGTCGCGCGCCATCACCAGGAAGATGCGGCTCTGCCCATAGAGAAACCCAAGGATCACCGTCGGCAACGCGATCACCGCCGCCGCCGCGACGACCGCCGCGACCGTGTCCTGGCCGATGCCGCGCAGGATCAGCGCGAGCGGTTCGGGGCTGTCGGCGAACTTGGTGTAGTGCAGCGCACCCACCGCCGCCGCCGCGACGATCAAGTAGATGATGGTGCAGGCGACCATCGACCCGACGATTCCGATCGCGAGATCGCGTTCGGGGTTCTTCGCCTCCTCCGCCGCGGTCGAGATCGCATCGAACCCGTAAAACGCGAAGAAGATGATCGCCGCCGCGCCCATCATCCCGTACTTCACGCCCCCCGCCCCTGGGGTGCTGCCATAGCCGAGCGGCGCGAACGGATGCAGATTGGCGGCGTCGAAATAGGGCAGCGAAAATGCGACGAACAAGGTCAGCGTGACGATCTTGAGCACGACCAGCGCCGTATTGATCCGCGCACTCTCACGCGTGCCGAGCATCAGCAACCCGGCGACGACCCCGATGATGACGATCGCGAGCACGTTGATCCCCGGGGTCGCCAAGTGAAGCGTGCCATTCGCTACACTCCCCGCCAGGGTCGGCCCGTGCGTGAGAACGTCGGGCAACGCCGCTCCTCGCGCCGCTAGGAACCCGTTGGCATAGCCAGCCCAACCGACTGCGACGGTCGCGACGACCAGCGAATATTCGAGGATCAGCGACCAGCCGACGACCCAGGCGATCACTTCGCCGAGCGTCGCGTAGCTATAGGTGTAGGCGCTCCCCGACGCGGGGATCATCGTCGCCATTTCGGCGTAGCAGAGCGCCGCGCACGCACAGATCGCCCCAGCCACGACGAAGCTGAGCAATACCGCCGGCCCCGCGCGATCGGCGCCGACGCCGATCAGCGTCAGGATGCCGGTGCCGACGATCGCACCGACGCCCAGCGCGACGAGGTGCGGCCAGCTTAAAGTGCGCGCTAGTTGGTGTTCGGGCGGCTGCTCCGTGATGGTCTTGCGGCGGAATAAACTGTTTGCCATCCGGCTCTCCCCGTCATGCCGGGCTTGTCCCGGCATCCGCCGTGCCCCATTGGATTCAAAGCGTAAGGCGCGGCAGACCCCGGCACAAGGCCGGGGTGACGATGACGCGAACGGAGATCTTATGGACGCCACCCTCGACTTCGGCCTCGGCGAAAATGCCGACATGATCCGTGACACGACGCGGCGGTTTGCGGCGGACCAGATTGCGCCGCTTGCTGCGAAGATCGATCATGACGACTGGTTCCCGCGCGACCTGTGGCCGGCGATGGGTGAACTCGGACTGCATGGCATCACCGTCGGCGAAGAAGATGGCGGGCTCGGGCTCGGCTATCTCGAGCATGTCATCGCGTGCGAGGAAGTCAGCCGCGCCTCGGCATCGATCGGGCTCAGCTACGGCGCGCATTCGAACCTGTGCATCAATCAGATCCGCCGCTGGGCGTCGCCCGAACAGAAGGCGAAGTACCTACCGAAACTGATCTCCGGCGAACATGTCGGCAGCCTCGCGATGTCGGAAGCCGGCGCGGGGTCGGACGTCGTGTCGATGAAGCTCAAGGCCGAGCCGGTCCAGGGCGGCTACGTCCTCAACGGTACCAAGTTCTGGATCACCAACGCCTCCTATGCCGACACGCTGGTGGTCTACGCCAAGACCGGCGAGGGATCGCGCGGTATCACGACGTTCCTGATCGAAAAGGACATGCCGGGCTTCTCCATCGGCCAGAAGATCGACAAGGTCGGGATGCGCGGATCGCCGACCGCGGAGCTGGTGTTCGACGATTGCGAGGTCCCCGAGGAGAACGTCATGGGTCCGCTCAACGGCGGAGTCGGCGTATTGATGTCGGGGCTCGACTACGAGCGCACCGTGCTCGCCGGTATCCAGCTCGGGATCATGCAGGCCTGCCTCGACGTGGTCATACCCTACGTCCGCGAACGCAAGCAATTCGGCAAGGCGATCGGCCAGTTCCAGCTGATGCAGGCCAAGGTCGCCGACATGTACGTCGCGCTGAATTCGGCGCGTGCCTACGTCTACGCGGTTGCCAAGAATTGCGACGCTGGGCTGACGACGCGGTTCGACGCGGCGGGCGCGATCCTGCTGGCGAGCGAGAGCGCGGTGAAGGTCGCGGGCGAAGCGATCCAGGCGCTGGGCGGCGCGGGCTATACCAAGGACTGGCCGGTCGAACGTTACTGGCGCGATGCCAAGCTGCTCGACATCGGCGCGGGGACGAACGAAATCCGCCGTATGCTGATCGGCCGCGAGCTGATCGGCGCGGGCTGAAGAACCCGCGCCGGTCCTGCCTTACCAGACGTGGACGCGGTCCTTCGGCTCGAGGTACCGCTTGTCGCCCGGCTTGATGCCGAACGCATCGTACCACGCGTCGAGATTGCGAACGGTTTCGATGCGCAGCATCGCCAGCGCATGCACGTCGGTCGCGATCCGCGCGCGGATCGCCCGATCGCGCATCTTCGTCCGCCAGCTCTGCGCAAAGGCCAGGAAGAAGCGCTGATCGCCGGTCAGCCCGTCGATCACCGGCGACGGCTTGCCGCCAAGCGAGGTGTGATAGGCTTCGTACGCCGCAGTCAGGCCGGCCGTATCGGCGATATTCTCGCCTAGTTCCTGCTGACCCTTGGCGAACAGGCCCGGCAATACCTCGTACTTGTCGTATTGATCGGCCAGCGCCTTGCCCGACGCCTCGAACCGCGCGAGGTCGGTCGGCGTCCACCAGTTGCGCAGGCGACCCGTCGAATCGAAGTCTGCGCCGAGATTGTCGAAGCTGTGGCTGATTTCATGCCCGATCGTCGCACCGATCGCGCCGTAATTGGCGGCATCCTCGAAACCCGCGTCGAAATACGGGGTATACAGGATCGCCGCGGGGAAATTGAGCGCGTTCTGCAGCGGCAGGTTCACCGCGTTGACGGTCTGCGGTGTCATCCACCATTCGCCGCGATCGGGCGTCTTGCCGATCTTGCCGATCTGGTAGCGATAGTTGGACAATCTCGCGCGCTGGAGGTTGCCGAGCGGGTCGGTCGCGCTGACCGCGTAGTACGGGCGGATCGGCCACACGTCTGGATATCCGACCCCGACCTTCAAGACTTCCAGCTTCTTGCGTGCTTCGGCTTTGGTCGCCGGCGCCATCCAGTCTAGCGCGACGATGCGGCGATCGAACGCGGCGACGATATTCTTCACCATCGTGTTGATCGCGGCCTTCGACGATGCCGGGAAATACTTCGCGGCGTAGATCTTGCCGATTTCATAGCCGAGCGCGCCGTTGACCGCGGCGATCGAACGCTTGTCGCGCGGGCGTGCCGCCGCCGTACCGCTCAACTGCTTGCCGAAGAAATCGAAGGCCGCGTCGTCGAACGCCTTGGGCAGCACGGAGGTGTTCTGGTTGATCTGGTGGAAGGCCAACCAATCCTGCCACGTCGCCATCGGCTCGCTGGCGACGAGCGCGGCGAGCTTGGTCGTGGTATCGGGATTCCAGTTGATGAAATCCTGCTGCTTGGGCAGCCCGGCCGCGGTCCAGAACGCGTTCCAGTCGATCCCCGGCGCCTTGGCGGCGAAGTCCGCGCGCTTCCACGGATTGTCGCCCTTGTGCGCGTCCTGCGTGGTGATGATGTCGGTCTGGGCCTCGGCGATCTTCATTTCGAGCGCGAACACCCGGTCGGCACGCGCCTGCGGATCGCTCATGCCGGCCAGCGAGAACAGCTTGGCGACATAGGCTTTGTAGCCGTCGCGGACTTCGCCCATATCCTTGGTCGACGACAGATAGTAATCGCGGTCGGGCAGGCCGAGCCCGCCCTGCATCAGATACGGCGCGTTGACCGTGCCGCGGTTCAAGTCGCCGCCGACGAACAGCCCGAACAGATTGTCGGTCGACGCGTAGTTGTTGTTGTTGAACGGATCGGTGTCGGCCCGCATGTTCGCGCCGAGCATCGCCGACAGTTGCGCTTTGGTCTTGAGCGCGGCGATCTTCGCCAAGGTCGGCTGGAGCGGCGCGAAACCACGCGCTTCGATCCCGGCCGTATTGTTATAGGCAGCGTAATAATCCGCGATGCGCTGCAGGTCGGTGCCCGCCTTGGCCTTCGCCGCGCCGGCGTCCCGGATAATGCCGACGTTGCGCTCTTCCGCAACCTTCGACACATCGACGCCGGTCCCGATCTGCGAACGGTCGGCGGGGATTTCGGCGGTCTTGACCCAGGCGCCGTTGGCATAGGCGTTGAAGTCGTCACCGGGCTTGACGCTCTTGTCGATGTACGACTGATCGACGCCGGACTTGGTTCCCGCCACGGCCTGGCCGATCGCGGGCGATTGCCACACGGCGACGCCGCCGGCGGTGGTAGCGAGCAGCATGGCGGCGAGAATGGAGCGCTTCATCGGGGATCCCTCTTCCTGAACTGGTGTATGACCGATTCGCTACACTAACATGCCGAGCGGTTCCAGCGCTTCCCAACGCGGTCGCTCAAGGCTAGGCAGAACGGCATGAGCGCTCCTGTCCTCGACACCAAGCTTTCGCCCGACAACGACCAGTTTCGCAGCAATGCCGCGCACAATCGCGCGCTCGCGGAAAAGCTGCACGGCGACGTCGCGCAAACCGCCTTAGGTGGCAACGAAAAGAGCCGCGAACGGCATACGTCGCGCGGCAAATTGCTCCCGCGCGATCGCGTCGAACGACTGCTTGATCCGGGCTCGCCGTTTCTCGAAATCGGCCAGCTTGCCGCTTGCGATCTCTACGACGGCGAGGTTCCCGGCGCCGGTATGATCGCGGGCGTCGGCCGCGTGTCGGGCCGCCAGGTCATGATCGTCTGCAACGACGCGACGGTGAAGGGCGGCACCTATTATCCGATGACGGTCAAGAAGCATCTCCGCGCGCAGGAGATCGCCGAACAGAACCGCCTGCCATGCATCTATCTGGTCGATTCGGGCGGCGCGAACTTGCCGCACCAGGCCGAGGTGTTTCCCGACCGCGAACATTTCGGGCGGATTTTCTTCAACCAGGCTAATCTGTCGGCCAAGGGCATCCCCCAGATCGCCTGCGTGATGGGCAGCTGCACCGCGGGCGGCGCATACGTCCCCGCGATGAGCGACGAGAGTGTCATCGTCCGCAACCAGGGCACGATCTTCCTCGCCGGTCCGCCACTCGTCCAGGCCGCGACGGGTGAGGTCATCAGCGCCGAGGATCTCGGCGGCGGTGACCTTCACGCGCGCAAGTCGGGTGTGGTCGATCACCTCGCCGAAAATGACGAACATGCGCTGACGATCGTCCGTGACATCGTCTCGACGCTGCAACCGCAAGCCGGTGCCGATGTGAACCTGCGCGAACCCCGCGCGCCCAAGTTCGCCGCCGAGGACTTGTATGGCATCATCCCGCAGGACGTCCGCGCGCCGTACGACGTGCACGAGATCATCGCGCGGCTGGTCGACGGCAGCGAGTTCCAGGAGTTCAAGGCACTTTACGGCAGCTCGCTCGTCTGCGGCTTCGCGCATATCTGGGGCATGCCGGTCGCGATCCTGGCGAACAACGGCGTGCTGTTCAGCGAGAGCGCGGTCAAGGGCGCGCACTTCATCGAGCTCGCGCAACAACGCCGCATCCCGTTGCTGTTCCTGCAGAACATCTCCGGCTTCATGGTCGGCGGAAAATACGAGGCGGAAGGGATCGCCAAGCACGGCGCCAAGCTCGTCACCGCCGTCGCGACGGCCACCGTTCCCAAGATCACCGTGCTGATCGGCGGCAGCTTCGGCGCGGGCAATTACGGCATGGCCGGCCGCGCGTATTCGCCGCGTTTCCTGTTCACCTGGCCCAACAGCCGGATCAGCGTGATGGGCGGCGAGCAGGCGGCGAGCGTGCTCGCGACGGTTCATCGCGACGCCGCGAACTGGACGCCCGAACAGGCCGAAGCGTTCAAGCAACCGATCCGCGACGATTACGAGGCGCAGGGCAATCCCTGGCACGCCACCGCGCGCCTGTGGGACGACGGCATCATCGACCCGGCGCAAACCCGCGACGTCCTCGGCCTCGCCTTCGCCGCCACGCTCAACGCCCCGATTCCGGAGCGTCAGAGCTTCGGCGTGTTCCGGATGTGATGGAGTCGCCAATGCTATCGTTGATCCTCCCCCTGCTCCTCGCGACTTCGGTCCAGAGCGCCGACAAGCTCCCGCCCGCCAACCCGCTGCCCTACGACGATCCCGAGGCGGCCGCGGTCATGGCGCCAGTCAATGCGCTGTTCGCGGCGTTCAACGCCGAGGACGGCGCTGGCGTACTCGCGCAGACGCGGCCGGAGGGCGTGCTGCTGGTCGTCAACGAACTTTCCGACGGCTCGCGCAAGATCTTCACCATGGGCTGGGCCAAGCTCGCATCGGTGCTGAAGCCGGGTCCGAACAGGAACGAGGAACGCCTCGGCACGCCCGCCATCGAAATCGACGGCGACGTTGCGATGGTGTGGGCGCCGTACGTCAATTATCGCAACGGCAAAGCCGACCATTGCGGTATCGACCTGATGGACATGGTGCGCGAGAACGGCACGTGGAAGGTGCTCAACATCACCTCCTCGCACCGCAACACCGGCTGCCTGCCGCAGCGATGAAGTCTGGATCGCCGACATGTTGAAATCGCTTCTCATCGCCAATCGCGGCGAGATCGCCTGCCGCATCATCCGTACCGCGCGTGAGATGGGTATTCGCACGGTCGCGGTGTATTCGGATGCCGACGCCAACGCGCTGCACGTCCGCCAAGCCGACGACGCGGTGCATATCGGGCCGTCGCCGGTGCGCGAAAGCTATCTGGTCGGCGACAAGATCATTGCCGCGGCCAGGCAGACCGGGGCGGAGGCGATTCATCCGGGCTATGGCTTTCTTTCGGAGAATGCCGATTTTGCGCAGTCGGTGAAGGACGCCGGGCTGATCTGGGTCGGCCCCAACCCCGCCAGCATCCGCGCGATGGGCCTGAAGGACGCCGCCAAGGAGCGGATGATCGCCGCCGGTGTGCCGGTGACGCCGGGTTATCTCGGCGAGGATCAGCGGCCTGATCACCTCAAGGCCGAAGCGGACAAGATCGGCTACCCCGTACTGATCAAGGCGGTCGCGGGCGGTGGCGGCAAGGGGATGCGGCGCGTGGATGCCGCGGAGGACTTCGCCGACATGCTGCAGTCATGCCAGCGCGAGGCTGCATCGTCGTTCGGCGATGACCGCGTGCTGATCGAAAAATACATCCTGAGCCCGCGCCACATCGAAGTGCAGGTGTTCGGTGACAGCCACGGCAACGTCGTCCACCTTTTCGAACGCGATTGCTCGCTGCAACGGCGCCACCAGAAGGTGATCGAGGAAGCCCCCGCCCCCGGCATGGACGCCGACACGCGCGAAGCGATCTGCGCCGCTGCGGTACGCGCGGCCCAGGCGGTCGATTATGTCGGCGCGGGCACGATCGAATTCATCGCCGACGCGAGCGAAGGCCTGCGCGCCGATCGCATCTGGTTCATGGAAATGAACACGCGGCTGCAGGTCGAGCACCCGGTGACCGAAGAGATCACCGGGCAGGATCTGGTCGAGTGGCAGTTGCGCGTCGCGAGCGGCGAGCCCTTGCCCTGCGCGCAGGACGAGCTCGAGATCAACGGCTGGGCGATGGAAGCGCGGCTCTATGCCGAGGATCCGGCCAAGGGCTTCCTCCCCTCGATCGGGCGGCTCGAAGCGTTCGACCTGGGCGACGAAGCCCGCATCGATACCGGGGTCGAGCAAGGCGCCGACATCTCGCCCTTCTATGACCCGATGATCGCCAAGGTTATCGCGTGGGGCGAGGATCGCGAGGAAGCGCGTGAGACCCTCGCCGATGCGCTGTCCGACGCGATCGTCTGGCCGGTGCGGTCGAACGCCGGGTTCCTGGTCGAAGCGCTGGAGCATCATGCCTTCGCGTCGGGTGAGGTCGATACCGGCCTGATCGCGCGCGAAGGCGACGCGCTGATGCCGAATGCGAAGCCGAGCGAAGAAGCGCTGGCCGATGCGGCGGCGGCCTTGATCGGCGACGTGCCGATGGCCGGGTTTCGGCTCAACGCGGCCCCGCGCACGCTCGGCACGTTCCTGCTCGATGGTGCGCCGGTGACGATCGATCGGGCCGATCCCGAGGCCGGGTCGCAGCCGACGGAAAATCTGCTGATCGCCGAGGACGGCCAGACCTGGCAGCTCGCGCATTGGCGCGCGGCTGGCGGCGCTGGCGGTGCGACCGGCGACGGCGCGATCCTGGCGCCGATGCCGGGCCGCGTGATCTCGGTCGATGTCGCGGCGGGCGATACGGTGACCAAGGGGCAGAAGCTGCTGACCCTCGAAGCGATGAAGATGGAGCACGGCCTGACCGCGCCGTTCGACGGCACCGTCGCCGAACTCAACGCGTCGTCGGGTGCGCAGGTGCAGGTCGATGCCCTGCTCGCGCGGATCGAGAAAATTGATGGCTGAGCCGGCGCAGATCGCCATCGATCTGACCGACCGCATCCTGACCATCACGCTCGACCGCCCGGCGGCGATGAACGCCTTCACCGCGCAGATGATGCAGGAGATGGTCGCCGCATTCGACCGCGCAGATATGGATGACGAGGTCCGCGCGGTGATCGTCACGGGCAGCGGCGATCGTGCCTTCTGCGCCGGGGCCGACCTGTCGGGCGGTTCGGCGACGTTCGACTATGCCAAGCGTGGCAACGATTTCGGCCATGCCAGCTCCCCGCTCCGCCCGGATGGATCGGTCGATTACGACCATCCCGGCGTGCGCGACGGCGGAGGGATGCTGTCCCTGCGCATCTTCCAGTCCAAGAAGCCGGTGATCGGCGCGATAAATGGCGCCGCGGTCGGGATCGGTGCGACGATGACGCTACCGATGGACTTCCGCCTCGCCGCCGACGGCGCGCGGTTCGGCTTCGTGTTCGCGCGGCGCGGGATCGTGCCGGAGGCCGCGTCGAGCTGGTTCCTGCCGCGCTTGGTCGGCATCTCGACCGCGCTCGACTGGTGCTATTCGGGGCGACTGGTGTCGGCGGTCGAAGCGCAGCAAGCGGGGCTGGTGCGATCGGTCCACGCCCCCGGCGATCTGCTGAATGCTGCACGCGATTTGGCGCAGCAATTGACCGCGCAATCGGCGCCCGTTTCGGTCGCGCTGACGCGTCAGATGATGTGGCGAATGATGGGCGCGGCATCGCCGATCGACGCGCACCGGCTGGACAGCCGGCTAGTCTGGTCGCGCGGATCGAGCGCCGATGCGAAAGAGGGGGTCGCGTCGTTCCTTGAGAAGCGCGTGGCCGATTATCCCGACAAGGTTTCCAGCGACTTACCGCACTTTTCGCCATGGTTGGATGAGCTGGAGTGGTGAGCTATCGCGAGGCGACCGCGGCCGACCTGCCGGTGATCATCCGCCTACTCGCAGAGGATCAGATCGGTGGTCGCAAGGACGATCCCGGACCGCCGCTCGACCCCGTTTATGCTGCAGCATTTGCTGCGATCGACGCGGACCCCAATCAGCGGCTGATCGTCGCCGAAATCGACGGTGCGGTGATCGGCACGATGCAGCTCAGTTTCCTCCCCGGCCTGCTCAACCGCGGCGCGTGGCGCGGGCAGATCGAGGCGGTCCGCATCGCCGCAGACCGGCGCTCGCAGGGACTGGGAGAACAGTTGATCGCCTGGGCGCTCGAACGCTTCCGCGAGCGCGGCTGCTTCATGGCGCAACTCACGTCGAACAACGATCGTGTCGCGGCGCATCGGTTCTACGAACGGCTCGGCTGGCAAAAGAGCCATGCCGGGTTCAAGCTGTATCTGGAGGCCCATTGATGCCCGGCAAATTCTTCGACGAATGGACGGTCGGCGAGACGATCGAGCATCCGCTCCGTCGCACGGTGACCGAGACCGACAATCTGCTGTGGTCGACGATGACCCACAACCCGCAGCCGCTCCACCTCGACGCAGAGGCCGCGAAGGCCAGCGAGTTCGGCCGCATCCTGGTCAACGGCACCTTCACGTTCAGCCTGATGGTCGGGATCACCGTCGCGGAGACGACGATGGGCACGCTCGTCGCGAACCTGGGCTATGATAAGCTCGTGATGCCCAAGCCGGTGTTCATCGGCGACACGCTCCACGCGACGAGCGAAGTGACCGAGTTGCGCGAGAGCAAGTCGCGGCCGAACGCCGGGCTGGTGACGTGGAAGCACCGCATGCTCAACCAGCGCGGCGAGGTGGTGTGCGAATGTTTGCGGACGGCGTTGTTGCTGCGGACAGCGAAATAACGTCATCCCGGCGAAGGCCGGGATCGCTGGCGATGGCGCGATACTGCTAACGGCCCCCGCCTCCGCCGGGGCGACGAGTTAGACCGTAAACGACTCCCCGCACCCGCATTCGCCCTTGGCGTTGGGGTTCTGGAATACGAAGCCCGCGGCGAAATCGTCCTCGACCCAGTCCATCGTCGATCCGACCAGATACAGAATCGACCCGCCATCGACATAGAGCGTGCCGCCTGGCGTCTCGATCTTCTCGTCGAACGGCTTGGCTTCGGTGACGTAGTCGACCGAATAAGCGAGGCCGGAACAGCCGCGCCGCGGGGTCGACAGCTTGACGCCGATCGCCTCTTCGGGCGCCTTCGCCATCAGGTCGGCGATGCGAGCCTCGGCATTGGGGGTAAGGATGAGCGCCGCAGGACGCTGGCGGAGCGTGGTAGCCATTAGAGCATCCCCAGTTCGAGCTTGGCTTCGTCGGACATCTTCTGCGGGTCCCACGGCGGATCCCACACCAGATTGACGTCGGCGAACGCGACGCCCGGCACGCTGGCGACGCGCAGTTCGACCTCGGCGGGCATGGATTCCGCGACCGGGCAATGCGGCGTGGTCAGTGTCATCGTGACCGCGGCATGGCCATCGTCGGTCACCTCGACGCCGTAGATCAGCCCGAGGTCGTAGATGTTCACCGGGATTTCGGGGTCGTAGATTTCCTTAAGCGACGCGATGATCGCTTCATAGAGTTCGCCCCCCGGCTCGCCCCCGGCCAGCGGTTCGGGCTTCTGTGCCAGGAATCCGGCGAGATAGTCGCGCTTGCGTTCGAACGTCTCGCCCGCGCCCTCGACGCGCGCCTTGGGCGGCGCCTCCACAGCGTCCACTTCTTCTACCGCAATCTTGCGTTCTTCGTTCATCCGAAGATCCTCGTTACCCGTTCCACGCCGGCCGCCAATGCCTCGACATCGGCCAGCGAATTATAGACCCCAAAACTCGCCCGCGCGGTCGCCGGCACGCCGAGCATGTCCATCAGCGGCTGCGCGCAATGATGCCCCGCGCGGATCGCCACCGAGCTCTCGTCCAAGATGGTGGCGACGTCGTGCGGATGCACCCCTCGACCGCGAAACTGACGATCCCGGCAGCGTCGGCCGGGCCGAACAGTCGCACCGAATTGATCTGGCCGAGCCGATCGCGCGTCGCGGCGACTAGCGCGGTCTCGTGCGCGTGAATGCGGTCGAGCCCGATGCTGTCGACATAATCGATCGCGGCGTGCAGCCCGACCACACCGACGATATGCGGCGTCCCCGCCTCGAACCGGCCCGGTGGCAGAGCGTAAGTCGTTTTCGCGAAGGTCACGCGGTCGATCATCGACCCGCCGCCCTGATACGGCGGCATCGCGTCGAGCAGATCGTAACGGCCCCACAGCACGCCGATGCCGGTCGGACCGTAGAGCTTGTGGCCCGAGAAGACGTAGAAATCGCAACCGATCGCGGCGACATCGACCGTCATGCGCGGCACCGCCTGACACCCGTCGAGCAGGATCTTCGCGCCGACGGAATGCGCGATCTCGGTCGCGCGCTTGGCGTCGAGCACCGAGCCGAGCACGTTCGACACATGCGCCAGCGCGACCAATTTGTGCTGCGGCGTGATCATCGCCGCCATCGCATCGAGGTCGATCCGATCGTCGTCGGTCAGCGGCACGACGTCGATCGCGGCACCGACGCGCTCAGCGACCATCTGCCACGGGACGATGTTCGAATGATGCTCGAGCGCGGACAGCAGGATGCGGTCGCCCGCCTTGAGCTGCTCCCCCGCCCAGCATTGCGCGACGAGGTTTATCCCCTCGGTCGCGCCGCGGACGAACACCACTTCGCGCTCGTCGCCGCCGATAAACTTAGCGACCCGCCGCCGCGCCGCTTCATAGGCCAGCGTCATATCGGCCGACCGCTGATACACGCCGCGATGCACCGTCGCGTAGGTCTCGCCATAGGCCCGCGCGATCGCATCGAGTACCGGTCGCGGCTTCTGCGAGGTCGCGGCGGTGTCGAGATACG
This sequence comes from Sphingomonas panacisoli, assembly GCF_007859635.1. Taxonomy (NCBI): domain Bacteria; kingdom Pseudomonadati; phylum Pseudomonadota; class Alphaproteobacteria; order Sphingomonadales; family Sphingomonadaceae; genus Sphingomonas; species Sphingomonas panacisoli. The sequence continues at coordinate 2,429,275 of NZ_CP042306.1, forward strand.
CCCATCCCGCCGGAATCGCAGGGAAATCGGCGAGTACATCGAGCGGGCGCGCGTCGGCGATGACGCTCACAACACCCGCTCCAGCGCCGCCTGCGCGACTGCTTCGACGCCCTCGCGTTGCACCGCGTTGCCGATCCCGTCGAACACGCTGCCGATAAAGGCACGGAGCAGCATCGCCTTGGCGTCGGCCGGCGCGATCCCGCGGCTCTGCAGATAGAACAAGGCGTTGGCGTCCAATTCGCCGACCGTCGCGCCGTGCGCGCACTTCACGTCGTCGGCGAATATTTCGAGCTCGGGCTTGGCGTTGGCGGTCGCGGTGCGGGTCAGCAGCATCGCCTTCACCGACTGGCTGGCGTCGGTCTTCTGCGCGTCCCGCGCGACCGCGACCTTGCCGAGATACGACCCCGTCGCCTTGCCGCCCAGCACCGTGCGGACGACTTGGTTGCTGGTCGCGTTCGGCTGGACGTGATTGAGCGTCGTGACGATCTCGAGATTCTGGTCGCCGCCACCAATGATCGCGCCCGCGAGTTCGAAATGCGATCCTTCGTGACACGTCACGTCGATCGACACGCGACCGAACTTGCCGCCGATGTTGAGGATGTTGAACGCCGCCCGCGCGTCGCGTTCGAGAATGACGATAAAGTCCTGCACCGCCACCGCACCGGCCTCGGCGTCCTGCACGATCAGCCGCGCGATCTCGTCACCTGCCGCGACGCGGACCACCTCCGGCCCGGCGACCGGCCATACGCCGGCGAGCGCATCGAGGTCGCTATACCGCCACGCCTCGTCGCGCCGGGTCGGGAGCGTCAGCAACGTCACGCTGCGACCGCTCCATAGCCTTCGCGTTCGAGCTGCACCGCCAGTTCCGGCCCGCCCGACCGTGTGATCCGCCCGGCCTCCAGCACGTGCACGAAATCGGGCCGCACATAATCGAGCAGCCGCTGGTAATGCGTGATCAGCACCACCGCCTTGTCGGGCCGCCGCATGATGCGATTGATGCCGTCGCCGACCACGCGCAGCGCGTCGATGTCGAGACCGCTGTCGGTCTCGTCGAGGATCGCGAGTTTCGGGTCGATGATCCCCATCTGCACCATCTCGTTGCGCTTCTTCTCGCCGCCGGAGAAACCGACATTGACCGGTCGCTTGAGCATCTCGGCGTCCATCGACAGCGCGCCCGCCTGCGCCCGCGCCAGTTTCAGGAAATCGCCACCCGAAAGCGCCGCTTCGCCCCGCGCGCGACGTTGCGAATTGAGCGCCTCGCGCAGGAACTGGACGTTCGACACGCCCGGAATCTCGACCGGATATTGAAAGCCCAGGAACAGCCCCGCCGCCGCGCGTTCGTGCGGCTCCATGTCAAGGAGGTCAAGCCATTCCCCATCCTCTGTGCTCCGGCGAAGGCCGGAGCCTTGGCCATCATCGCCAACGCTCCGGCCTTCGCCGGAGCACGCAGAATTGGCGAGGAATCGCACGCTTCCCCCAGTCACCTCATAGCCCGGCCGCCCGCCGAGCACGTAGCCCAGCGTCGACTTGCCCGCGCCGTTCGGCCCCATGATCGCATGCACCTCGCCTGCGTTCACCGTCAGGCTGAGGCCCTTGAGGATTTCCTTGCCGTCGATGTCGGCGTGGAGGTTATCGATCGTCAGCATCTTATTTCTCGGTCCCACGGCCAGCGCATTGCGTCAGATATTGCTGGCGAAAATAATACATCATGTCCTGTTCGAGCCGGTCGAGCGTGCGCTGGTCGTCTAGCGCGCGTTGGCGGTCGTCGAGCCCTTCGCGCACGAGGGTCAGCGCGGCCTCGGTATCGGTCGTTTTCTCGCCCGACACCTTCTCGCCCGAATGCAGCTTGCGGCGGCGTTCGGCGAGGTCGCTGCGCGCCTGCGCGATCGCCCGCTGTTCGGCATAGGCATCGATCAGGAAGGTCGAGTGCCGCGCGATCGTGTCGTTGACCGTCTTGGTCACGACCGCGCGATCGCACTTCGCGACCGCCTTGCTGAGCGCGTCGAAATCGGTCGGGTCGGCCGTGGTCGCGGCGGAGAGGGCAAAGGCGATCATGCGAAGCCCTTGCAATGCTGTTCGCTAGCAACCACGCAAAATCTATACGTCCGGAGCATCTAGCAGGCCCTTGGGAACGAGATAGCGACGCGTCGATCACGATCGAGAAAGTTCTCGTCAGCTCGATTGTGTGGATCACCTTCATACGAAGCATATTCAAGTTCGGACAAATCACGCCCCAACTCGCGAACCTCCAGCGGCATAGGGTCCGCCATCCAGTAAACTGTCTTGAAGTCGCCCCAGTCGGAGACCACGGTTTCACGACGCACACCCAACGACTCTGCTAGCTTTAACAGCTGCTCGACCGCCGCCATCACCCCACGCTCCCCTCAAGGCTGATCCCAAGCAGCTTCTGCGCCTCGACCGCGAATTCCATCGGAAGTTGCTGGAGCACTTCCCGCGCGAAGCCGTTGACGATCAGCGCGACCGCGGCCTCCTGATCCAGCCCGCGCTGCATCGCGTAGAACATCTGGTCTTCGCTGATCTTGCTGGTCGTCGCCTCGTGCTCGATCTGCGCCGACGGGTTACGCACCTCGATATAGGGCACGGTGTGTGCGCCGCATTCCGACCCGAGCAACAGGCTGTCGCACTGGGTGAAGTTGCGCACGCCCTCCGCGCCCGGCGCCACACGCACCAGCCCGCGATAGGTGTTCTCCGACCGCCCCGCCGAAATCCCCTTCGACACGATCGTCGATCGTGAGCCCTTGCCGTTGTGGATCATCTTGGTGCCGGTATCGGCCTGCTGGCGATTGTTGGTCACCGCGACCGAATAGAATTCGCCGACGCTGTTCTCGCCGTTCAGGATACAGCTCGGATATTTCCAGGTGATCGCGCTGCCGGTCTCGACCTGCGTCCACGACACCTTGCTGTTCTTGCCCTGGCACAGCGCGCGCTTGGTGACGAAATTGTAGATGCCGCCCTTACCGTTCTCGTCGCCGGGATACCAGTTCTGGACGGTCGAATATTTGATCTCGGCATCGTCGAGCGCGACCAGTTCGACCACGGCGGCATGAAGCTGATTCTCATCGCGCATCGGCGCGGTGCAGCCTTCGAGGTACGAGACGTACGCGCCCTTGTCGGCGACGATCAACGTGCGTTCGAACTGGCCGGTATTCTCGGCATTGATGCGGAAATAGGTCGATAGCTCCATCGGGCAACGCACGCCCTCCGGCACGTACACGAACGTCCCGTCGCTGAAGACCGCGCAGTTGAGCGCCGCGAAGTAATTGTCATGCTGCGGCACGACCTTGCCCAGCCATTTGCGGACGAGGTCGGGATATTCGCGGATCGCCTCGCTGATCGAGCGGAAGATGACGCCAGCGGCCTCGAGCTCCTTGCGGAACGTCGTTGCGACGCTGACCGAGTCGAACACCGCATCGACCGCGACCTTGCGCGCGCCCTCGACGCCCGCAAGCACCTTCTGCTCCTCGATCGGGATGCCAAGCTTCTCGTAGACCTTCAGGATCTCGGGGTCGACCTCATCAAGCGACCCCAGCTTCGGCTTCGCCTTGGGCTCGGCGTAATAATAAGCGTCCTGATAGTCGATCGGATCGACGTTGAGCTTGGCCCAGTCGGGCATCTCCATCGTCAGCCACAGCCGATACGCCTTCAGCCGCCAGTCGAGCATCCATTCGGGCTCGTTCTTCTTGGCGGAAATGAACCGAACGGTGTCCTCGGACAGGCCCTTGGGCGCGAACTCCTGTTCGATGTCCGAGGAGAAGCCCCATTCATACTGCTTGTTCGCGGCGGCATGCGCCTCGGCGTTCTTGGTCGCCATGTTACGCGCTCACCCCAAATACCGTTCGTGCTGAGCTTGTCGAAGCACGTGGCTCCCACGCCCTTCGACAAGCTCAGGGCGAACGGAAGAAAGGGAGGCTAATGATACCCCCGCCAGCGCCCCCCGCACGGCACCATTTACCGCGTTCCAGTGCGGCTTCACCTTGCAGCTTTGTTCCACGCAGCAATCGTGCGCGCCGTGATCGACGCAGGCGGTCATCGCGATCGGCCCCTCGATTGCCTCGACGATATCGGCGAGACTGATCGTCGCAGGCGGGCGCGAGAGACGGAAACCCCCGCCGGTACCGCGCTGGCTTTCGATCAGGCCCGCGGCGCTGAGCTTGCTCACCAGCTTCTGCACCGTCGGCAGCGGCAGGCCGGTCTCGTCGGCGAGGCTAGTCGCGTTGAGACGACCGATACCCCCACAATGCCGCGCGGCGGCGGACATCATCACGACCGCATAGTCGGCGAGACTGGATAGTTTCATTACTGCGAACGATTCTCAAATCGGATCAATTCGATCCGATTGGCCATGTGGGCGCGGACCTGCGCGCCGTCAACCCGATTCAGAACGAATTACGTCTCCGAAATCAGCGTCTTCACTTGCCCGTTCAGCGCGGTGCGCTGGGCGACGGTGATCGCGGCCAGCGCGGTCGGCTGGTCGCGGATTTGCTTTGGGGTCAGCCCGGTGAATTGCTTGACCTCGCGGATCAGGTGCGACTGATCGTAGAAACCGTGGCCGACCGCGTCGTCGAAGCTGAGATCACGGCCGCGCATCGCCACCGCCGCCCGTAGCGCGCGGAATTTGCGCGCGAGCAGCTTGGGCGGCGCGCCATAGATTGCGTTGCACTTGCGTTCGACCTGCCGCCGCGACAGCCCGGTCGCGGTGATCAGATCGTCGATTTCGGGCGAGTTGCTGTCCTCCAGCCACGAATCGACCTGACGCGCGAACTGCACCACATCGTCGCACGCATCGCCGACCAGATCGCGGATCAGACAGGTGGCGATCGCGGCCATTTCGTCGATGTCGCGCGCCGCCTGAAACTGCGCGCGTGCCGCCATTATCCGTTGGCCGAGGACGGCGACGCCGTCGAGCATCCGATTGAGCGCGTTCGACGCGTCGCCGCCCATCATCGCGCCCCAACCGCCGGCGGTCACGCCCCAGCCGAACAGCCGTACCGGCCCTTCTGCGCGAACCTTGAACGCTGCACTGGTGGGGCCGAGCACGTGGACGGGGGGCGCCTGCTGCACCGTACCGTCGGGAAAATGATATTCGGCGGCGCCGTCATCGAGGCGGAATCGCACCTGGGCGTGATCCGCACGTTCCGTATCCTCGAACACCGCCAAGTCGGTGTTAAAGAAGTAGAATAACGTAGCGTAATCAGCAACATCGGGTCCGGGAACCCGATAGTCGAGCCCAATATCACTCACGAAAAGGTGCGCCCCTCTATGCTTTCGTGATGTCGCTTTTATACGATTTTTCTTGGGCAGACCATAAAAAATCGGCCCGGTCTTCCAGGGAAGACCGGGCCGTCGAGGGAAAGAACCCCTCCCAGGGCCCTTCGGGTCGCAGCTCTCGTCTACGAGGCACTTGCCGAGTCGTATTGGATGGATTCGCCGTTTTGCGAATTTCTCGCATAGTGCCATGGCGGGACATGAGCTTTGCTTTGCGCCCATTATTGTTCGCGTTCGATGCCGAGCGCGCGCACGGTCTGACGATCGACATGCTCGCGGCATGGGGTACAGCCGGTACGCCGATGGCCACGAGCACGCCATCGCTTCCGGTGACGGTGGCGGGGCTGACCTTCCCCAATCCGCTCGGGCTGGCGGCGGGCGCCGACAAGGACGGGCGCGCGATCGACGGCTTTTTGGCGCTCGGGTTCGGCGCGGTCGAGATCGGGACGCTGACCCCCCTGCCTCAGTCCGGCAATCCGAAGCCGCGGCTGTTCCGGTTGATCGAGGATCGGGCGGTGATCAACCGGATGGGCTTCAACAATGGTGGTCTCGCCGCGGCTCTGCCCCGCGCCAAGGCGGCACGACGGAAAGGCGTCTTGGGTATCAACGTCGGCGCGAACAAGGACGCTGCCGACCGTATCGCCGACTACGAGACCGGAGTCGCCGCTGCGGCGCCCACCGCCGACTACGTCACGATCAACATCAGTTCGCCCAACACGCCGGGCCTGCGCGACTTGCAACACGGCCCTGCCCTGACCGATCTGCTCGCGCGATCGGCAGCCGCACGCGGCACGACGCCTCTGTTCCTCAAGGTCGCGCCCGATCAGGAGCCCGCGCAGATCGACGAAATCGCCAAGGCCGCGATCGATGCCGGTGTGGACGCGCTGATCGTCGGCAATACCACGGTCGGCCGCCCCGCGCTCCGGTCGGCGAACGCAACCGAGCAAGGCGGGCTGTCCGGCGCCCCGCTCGCCAGCCTCGCCGCGCAGCGCCTCGGAGATTTCCGCAAGGCCACCGGCGGCGAGCTCATGCTCATCGCGGCGGGCGGGATCGACAGCGGCGCCGAAGCCTATGCCCGCCTCCGCGCCGGCGCGAGCCTCGTCCAGCTTTACTCGGCGCTCGTGTACGAAGGCCCCGGCCTGCCGCGCCGTATCCTCCGGGAGCTCGACGCTCTGCTCAAGCGCGATGGGTTTACGAGCGTCGCGGACGCGGTCGGCGCTGGGTGACGTAGCGTCTTGCCACCCCGGCTGACCCCGCTAGGGTCGGTGGCATGAAGAGACTGATCGCCGCAGCCGCCCTTCTCCTGCCGCTCGTATTTTCGATCGCCGATCCCGCGCCGGCGCGCCAGCCCGTCCGGCCGGTCGTCGCAAAGCCCGCAACGGGCATGGTCAGCGCGGCGGACCCACGCGCCGCTGCGGCTGGGGTCGAGATCCTCAACGCCGGCGGCAACGCGACCGACGCCGCGATCGCGACGATGCTCGCGCTCAACGTGGTCGAGCCGCAAAGCTCGGGCATGGGCGGCGGCACGTTCTTCGTCCGCCATGACGGCACGACCGGCAAGCTCAACACGATCGATGGTCGCGAAGCCGCACCGGCCGCCGCGGACGGGAAGTGGTTCTACGACGCGCAGGGCAACCCCCTGAACCACTTCGCCGCGGTCCCGGGCGGGCGCAGCGTCGGGGTGCCCGGCCAGCTCCGCGTCATGGCGATGGCGCATGCGCAATCGGGCAAGCTGCCCTGGGCGCGGCTGTTCCAGCCCGCGATCCGGCTGGCCCGCGAAGGCTTCGCCGCGTCGCCGCGGCTGGTCAACGCCCTCGTCTCCTACTCGCGACACGTCGATGCCGGCACGCGGGCGATCTTCATGGATCCGACCGGCAAGCCGTGGCCCGTCGGGACGATCATCAAGAACCCCAAGCAAGCGGACCTGTTCGATCGCGTCGCGCGCCTGGGGCCGGATGCATTCTATAGCGGCGGCACCGCGAGCCGCATCGTCTCGACGGTCAACAACGCCGAACGCAATCCGTCGAAGATGGTGCTGAGCGACGTCACGACCTATCGCGCCAAGGCTCGCCCGCCGCTGTGCGGCACGTATCGCGGCTATCGCATCTGCGGCATGGGTCCGCCGTCATCGGGCGGCATCGCCGTGATGATGATCCTGAAGCAGCTCGAGCGGTTCGACATGGCCAAGCTGGGCAGGGATTCGCCCGTCGCCTGGCACCTGTTCGCCGAAAGCAGCCGCCTCGCCTACGCCGACCGCGACATGTATGTCGGCGATCCCGACTTCGTCACCGTCCCGCTGACCGGGCTGCTCGACCCGAAATATATCTGGTCGCGCTCGGTGCTGATCTCGCCCGACAAGTCGATGCAGGACGTGAAGGCCGGCACCCCGGCTGGCGCACCGCCGCGCAAGCGTGTCGCACCGAGCGAGACTCCGGGTACCACCGATCTCGTCGTCACCGACAAGACGGGCAACGTGGTCGAAGTGACCACTACCATCGAAGGCCCGTGGGGATCGGGCCTGTCGGTCGACGGCATCATGCTCAACAACGAGCTGACCGATTTCGACATCGTGCCGGAGAAGGACGGCTATCTCGTCGCCAACCGCGTCGCCGGGGGCAAGCGCCCGCGCAGTTCGATGGCGCCGACGATCGTCTACGGCCCGGACGGCAAGGTCCGGCTCGCGATCGGTGCGGCCGGCGGCTCGACGATCATCGCGCAGGTGGCGAAGGCGATCATCGCGGTCGTCGACTGGAAGATGAGCGCGCAGGACGCGATTGGGCTCGGGCTGATCTATTCGCCGGGTGGCACTGCGGTGGCCGAGTCGGGAACGCAAGCCGAAGCGATGGTGCCGCAATTGCGCGCGCTCGGCGAGAAGGTCGTGGTCGGCCCGCTCGGTCTCAAGGCCAACGCGATCGAGCGCGTCGGTGGCCGCTGGGTCGGCGCCGCCGATCCGCGCAGCGAAGGCGTCGCGATGGGCCAGGACGGCAGCGTGACGGTGATCGAACGCGCCAAGATGCCGGCGAACCGGCCATCGGAATAACCTCCCCGAAAACGGGGATCGGACGCAGCCGAAAACGGCGCGTCATCGCAGGAGAGAAAGCCCGATGCGGCAGCTTGAACATTTCCCGAACCTCGTCGCGATGTTCTTCGCGCGAGCGGCGGCGGGCGGCGACGCGCCGTTCCTGTGGCATAAGGAAGGCGACGCCTGGGTTTCGCAGAGCTGGGCCGACGCCGCGCGCCAGGTCGCCAGCCTCGCCGCCGGCCTGAAGGCGATCGGGCTGCAGCCCGGCGACCGCGTGATGCTAGTCAGCGAAAACCGCCCCGAATGGTGCATCAGCGACCTCGCGATCATGGCCGCCGGCTGCGTGACGGTGCCGACCTACATCACCAACACCGAACGCGACCACACGCACATCCTGGAGAATTCGGGCGCACGCGCGGTGATCGTCTCGACCGCCAAGCTCGCCCGCCCGCTCCTCCCGGCCGCGATCCGCGCGAGCGAGGCGAAGGTCGTGATCGGCATCGACGATCTGCGGGTGATGCAGACGGGAACGCTCGATCACTATCAATGGTCCAAGCTGATCGCCGACCATCCGACCGACCCCGCCACCATCGTGTCCGATGCCAAGCGCGACGACCTGGCGTGCATCATCTACACCAGCGGCACCGGCGGCGCGCCGCGCGGGGTGCAGCAGCATCACGGCGCGATCCTGCACAATGTCGCGGGCTGCTGCGCGGTAATCTCGGAGGATTTCGGCTGGGAGGATGAGGTGTTCCTCTCGTTCCTCCCCCTCTCCCACGCCTACGAACATACCGGCGGCCAGCATTTCCCGATCGGGCTCGGCGCGCAGATCTATTACGCCGAAGGACTGGAGAAGCTGGCGAGTAATATCGAGGAGGTTCGTCCGACGATCATGGTCGTCGTGCCGCGCCTGTTCGAGGTCCTGCGCACGCGGATCGTCAAGGCGATCGAGAAGCAGGGCAAGCTCTCGAACTACCTGCTCGACCGCGCGGTCTCGATCGGCGGCAAGAAGGCGGCGGGCGGCGTCCCGTTCTACGACCAGCCGATGAACCTGATCGTGAAGCGGCTGTTGATGCCCAAGATTTCGAAGCGGTTCGGCGGGCGGATCAAGGCGATGGTGTCCGGCGGCGCTCCGCTCAACCCGGAAATCGGCATTTTCTTCCAGTCGCTCGGACTGACCTTCCTGCAGGGCTATGGTCAGACCGAGGCCGCACCCGTCATCTCGTGCAACCGCCCGAGTGCGGGGCTCAAGATGGACACGGTCGGCCCGCCGCTGCCCGATACAGAGGTGGTAATCGCCGAGGACGGAGAGATTCTGGTCCGCGGCGAACTCGTCATGCACGGCTATTGGCGCAACCCGGAAGAAACCGCGCGTGTCCTGAAGGACGGCTGGCTGCATACCGGCGATATCGGCGAGATCGACGAGCGCGGGCGGATCAAGATCACCGACCGCAAGAAGGACCTGATCATCAACGACAAAGGCGACAATGTGTCGCCCCAGAAGATCGAGGGTATGCTGACGCTGCAGCCCGAAATCGGCCAGGCGATGATCACTGGCGACCGGCGGCCCTACATGGTCGCGTGCATCGTTCCCGATCAGGAGTGGACGCAGGAATGGTGTGCCCGCACCGGCGCGCTGTGCGACCCGAAGGCGCTGATCGACGACCTCGACTATCGCGCCGCTTTGATGGCCGCGGTCGAGCGCGTGAACAAGGATCTGTCGGTGATCGAACGCGTCCGCCGCTTCATCCTGGCCGACGGACCGTTCACGATCGAGAACCAGCAGATGACGCCCAGCCTGAAGATCCGGCGCCACGTGCTGAAGGAAGTCTACGGCGAACGGCTGGACGCGTTGTATAAATCATAGATCCTCCCCGGGACGGGGGAGGTGGCAGCCGCAGGCTGACGGAGGGGGCGGGCCTCAAACGATCCGCGTGAGGCTGTCCCCCTCCACCACTCGCTGCGCGAGCGGCCCCCCTCCCCGTCCCGGGGAGGAGCTTTAGCTTACTGCCCCGCGGCCACCGTCAGACCTGACTTCGCGGCAACGGCCTTCGGGACGACTTCCATCGTCCAGTCTCTGTCGGGCCGCAGATACTTCGCCGCGACCGCCTGCAGTTCGGTCGCGGTGATGCCGTTATAGTCGATAATGATCGACCGCGCCGCCTCGACGATGCGCGGATCGTACGTCGCGCCGCCCAGCAGGTTGAGCCAGAACCCATTGCCGGTCGACGAGCGCAGCACGTACTGGATCATCGGCTCCTTCACGCGCTTCAGCTCGTCGTCGCTGATCGGGTTCTTGGCGAGATCGGCGGCGATTTCGCGCGACAGGCGGAAGAACAATTCGGTCTTGTCGGGTGGCACTTGGCCGACTGCCATCACGCGGCCGCCAGCGCTCATCCCGGTCGGCCAGCTCGACTGCACGCTGGGGCTGTAGCTCGCGCCCGATTCGGTGCGCAGGCGGTCGAACAACCGATCGCTGAACACTTGCGCGAGCACTTCCAGCTTGCGGCTTTCCGCAATGCCGTCGACCCCGCCGCCGGTCGGCCAGGCGATCAGCGCGACGGCCTGGTCGGGCCGCCCGTTATGCGTGCGCACGACCGGAGTCGCATTGTGCGCGGGGAAGCGAACCGGCGCGGCTTCCGCCGACACGGGGTTGCGCGGCTTGAGCGCGCCGAGCGTCTTGGCGACCGCGGCGATCGCCTCTTCCGCCTTGACGTCGCCGAACACCTGCACCTCGATCGACCCGCTCGCCAGCACCGGCTGCCAGAACGACTTGAAGCTCGACGGCGTCAGCGCATCGACCACCGGCTTGGGCGGCATGCCCCAGCGCGGATCGCGATCGTGGAGGAAATATTCGAGGTCGCGGCTCAGCACGCCGTCGGGCGACGCCTCCAGCCCGGCGAAATTGTTTGACAGCAACGCCTTGGCGCGCGCGATCGGCGCGGGATCCCAACCCGGCGTCGCCAGCTTGTCGGCAAGCAAGCGGAGCTGATCCTGATAGTCGGCCGGCGAGCTGACCGCGCCGAGCACGAAGGCGTCGTCGTCGATCCCGAAATCCATCCCCAGCCGTCGGCCGGTCATCAACTGATCGAGCTGTTCCTGACCCAGGTCGCCGATCCCGCTCTGCACCAGCGCCAGGTCGCCCGCCCAGGCCGGCGTCCGCTTCTTCGACGGCAGCGCATTATATCCGCCGCCCCAGCGCACGCGGACATAGACGCGGTTGGTCTCGCCGGAATTGGGGTAAAGCATCAGCCGCACGCCGTTGGAAAAGACGATCTTCTCCATCTCGATCTCGGGCAGCATCTCGCGACTCACCACGGTGCCGGGCGTGCCGAGCGGCGGCAGCTTCGAGAAATCGACCGCGGCGAGCGCCGTGCGCTTGGTCACCAATTTCGACACGTCCGCCGTCAGCGCGGCGGCGAGCTTGGCGCCGGCCCCGGTGTCGGGCGCCGGCGTCGAGACGAACGCGCGCGTCGCGTCGCCTTCGAAGATGCGCTTGGTCGACGCCAGGATCGACGCCGGGGTGAACATGCCCTTCTTCCACGCATCGGTCAGGATCGCGTACGACACGTCGGGCGCCGCCACCGTTTCGCGGATGTCGAGTGCGGAGACCATGTTGTCGGCCTGCGCCGACCCGGCCTCGACTCGCGAGGTATCCACGCCATTCTTCATCGCCGAGGCATATTCGGCATATTCGCGATCGAGTTCGGCCTGGCTCGGCGGGTTGGTCATCGCATCGGCGATCACCGCGCGCACATCCTTCAGCGCCTGTTCCCAATTGTTGCCGACCGGCTGGATCTGCACCGTCGTGGCATTCGTCGACCGCGCGATATCGTCGAGATTGACCCCGGCGGCGATAAAGCTGCCGCCACTCCGCGCGCGCGATTCGAGCCGCCGGTTGATGATCTGCACCGCGAGCTGATCGACCAGCCGCTTCTGATTGAACAGCACCAGATCCTGGTTGAATTTCCATGGCCGCAGCACCGCCATCGACACCACGGTCGGGAGGCCCGGTTCGACGAGCGAGCCGGTTATCGGCTGCTTGGTCGCGGGCGTCCCGAAGTCGGGATCGACGGGGTTCGCGCCCTTGCCCTTCCAGCTTGCAAAATTCTTGTCGACCAGCTGCTCGAACACCACCGGGTCGATGTCGCCCGAAATGATCACGACCGCGCGTTCCGGGCGGTACCATCTGTCGTGGAACGCGCGCAGCGACGCCGCCGTCGCCGCATTCAGCGTCTTGGTCGTGCCGATCGGCGAGCGCGTCGCGAACGGCTGGCCGGCGAAGATCGTGGCGCGCATCGCATCGCTGTATCGCACCTGCGGCCCCGGCGCTTCGCGTTGCTCGGCGAGGACGACCGGCCGCTCCGAATTCACAACCTTGTCGTCGAAGCTGGGCGCTTCCATCATCCCCGACAGGATCTTCAGACTCTCATCGACCGTCTCGGGCGTGGCCGAGGGCAAGTCGAGCTTGAACACCGTCTGGGTGAAGGTCGTCGAAGCGTTGGTGTCGGAGCCGAACGTCGCGCCGAGCCGCTGCCAGGTACGCTTCGCTTCGTTGTCGGCGACATACGCGCTGCCGCGGAACACGAGGTGCTCCATGAAGTGCGCGAAGCCTTGCTCACTATCGTCCTCATACAGCGACCCGGCGTCGATGCGGACGCGGATCGAGACTTGCCCCGGCGGCACCCCGTTCTTGCGCACCGCATAGCGCAGCCCGTTGGGCAGCGTGCCGAAATGCCAGTTGAGGTCGGGCGTGATGTCGCTGCCCTTGAACAGCCAGGGCGAGCGATCGACTTCCGGACGGATCGCCGGCGTTGCCGCGGCGGCCGGCGGCGTGGCGGCCGCGGGTTTCTTGCGCGACACGGTCTGCGCGATCGCGGGGATCGACAGGCTGACGGTGAGGGCAACGAGAAGCGAGACGCGGCGCGCGCGGGTCATGGTCGGCATAAGCGCTCCGTGTAGGGATTCGATTCTTAACGGGCAATGGCTGGAGCGCCACGGCCGAAAGATCACGATTACCGCCCTAAATCGCCATGTTTTGGTCAAACCCCATTTCTAGCGCGTTCTGTGGAGCCGCCGATCGGGGCGGACGTTGAGGAGCCGTGGTCGGGGAGGCGCGGCCGGAAGAGGCTGGTTGTGAGCGTATACGAAAAGATCGAACGGGCGACGGCAACGCTTTCCCCGTCGCCGGCGGAGCAGGTCGCGAACGCCAAGCGCCCGCTGATCATCCGCTACGGCAAGCATCTGCGCGGCTTCTTCGACCGGCTGATCGCGTCGTCGTCGCTCGTCTCCAACGACCCGGTGCTCGACGTCCGCGATTTTCCCTGGACGCACATCCTCCGCGAAAACTGGCAGGCGATCCGCGACGAGGCTATCCGTGCGGCACTCGGCCAGAACTCGCCATCACTCGCCAGCGTGTCGCCCGATCATCGCGCGATCGCGCCGGTCGATAAATGGCGTAGCTTCTTCCTGTGGGGCTACGGCTACAGCATCGACGAGAATCTCGACCGCTGCCCTGTGACCGCCGCGACGATCGCGAAGATTCCCCACCTCAACAGCGCGTTTTTCTCGATCCTCGCGCCCGGCACGCATATTCCCGCGCATCGCGGCGTGACCAAGGGGCTGATCACGTGCCACCTGGGGCTGATCGTACCCAAGGACGGCGACGTCCGCATGCGGGTCGACGACCGCATCGTCCGCTGGTCGGAGGGAGAGACGCTGGTATTCGACGACACCTACGACCACGAAGTGTGGAACGACACGCAGCACACCCGCGTCGTCCTGCTGATCCAGGTCCGCCGGCCGTTACGCAATCCCGGCAAGTGGATTTCGGACGCGTTCCTCAACGTCATCCGCCGCTCCGCCTTCGTCCAGGAAGCGCGCGACAACGTGCTGGCATGGAACGCCGCGGTGAAGCAGCTCGACGTCTAGGCTCGGATCGAAAACAGGATCGCGTTGCTGATCGCGTAGACCGCGCCGTCGGCCCCGATCAGCGTCGGCGTATAGGCCTGGCCCAGGCCCGCGGTGATCTTAATACTCTGCGACAGCGTGTTGTTCGTCAGGTCCCAGCGATAGACGATCCCGTCCTCGTTATTCGCCAGGATCGACTTGCGCGCGGGATCGGCGGCCATCGTGTTGATGCACCATTCGCGCCGCCCGGTCCCGGATGTGCCGTCGGGCGTCGGGCCGAGGATGGTCAGGATTTCCTTCATCACCTGTACGCTCGGCGTGATGAAGTCGGCCTGACTCGCCTTGGGGTCGAGGATGGCGAGCTTGTTCATCCCGTCGCCCGTCCCGGCGCCGGCATAATTGTTGTACTTCACCGCGAGCAGATAGGTCGATGTGCCCGCATAGGTCGGCACCATCGACGCCGGGATGATGCTGGGCGACACGTCCCAGCCGAAGCTGCCCGGCACGCCCACCGGATTGAGCGAGGCATCGAACTGCAACAGCCAACCGCGCCCATTGTGCGTGCCGAAGGTCGGTTCGAGCACGCCGTAGAAGACGCGCCCGTCCGATCCGATCACCGGCGCCGCGGTGCCGTCGTCGCTGATCCGCGCCGCCGTCCCCGTGCTCGGATCGTTCAACGCGACCTTCGCGCGGGTCGCCAGCGTCGTGGCGTTGAGCGCGAGCAGATAGCCGCGCGGCGTCGCGCCGGCCGTGTTGACCGCGATATAGACCGTCGCGCCGTCGGCCGAGATGGCGGGCGCGCAGTTCATCGCCGGCTTGATGATCGCGGCATCGCCAGCCGCCGTCGTGGCGCTGACCCAGCTGCCCACACCGTCCGCTCCGATGCGCGCGATGCCGCTCACCAGTCCGCCCGGGCTCGTGCCGGTATTCACCTGGAAGCCGAAAAACACGTTGCCGTTCGCATCGGCGGTCAGCGGCGTGCAGACGAACACGTTGGCGTCGAACGCCGCCGCATTCGCGGTATAGGTCGCGTCGCCGTAGAAGGTCAGCGACTGCATCGCGCTGGTCGCCGCATCTGGGTCCGCGCGCACCGCCAGCCGGCCGCCGACATCCGGGACGTACAGCTTGCCCTGCGCGGTCAGCAGTACGTTGTAGGGCGGCAGCCAATTGTGCGGCGGCGGCGCGTAGTTGTTGGTCATCGACCAGATCAACGTGTTGGTCGCGCCGTTCCGACCCTCGATCCGATAGCCGCCATTGGCGCCCGTCTTCACCGGTACGACGATCGTGTTGCGCGTGGTCGAGACCGGCGAACCGTAATGCGTCAGCAGCGCGCCGTATGACGTATATTGCGGCTGCATGTCGACCGGCGTCGACCAGGCGATCCGCCCGAGATCCTGAGATGTGTTCGCGCTGACCGCCGTGTGCTGGGCATCGTGGCCGTAGCTGAACCAGGCAGCGCCGACGACCGGTGCGGGCGTCGGGGTCGGCGTGGGTGTCGGAGTCGGCGCGGGCGTGGGCGTCGGTGTCGGCGTTCCCCCGCCCCCACCGCCATCGCCGCACGCGGCGAGCAACGCCGACGACGACAGCATCAGCACGGCGCTGCGGCGCGATACCAGATTGGGGACAATGTCGGCGGGCGGAACTGGACGCTTGCTCATCATGACACCTTACGCCTTCGATCAGGGAACGCCCTGACCCAGTCGACTATATCACCCATGACGCGGACGTCCATTCGCGTCCGGTCTCAGGACAACTAGATCGATAACGGAGGCAACCCTTTGCGCGAGGATGCACCGCCGCATAGCGCTCCCCAAAAGCAGGGGGGATTGAAGTGGAACTGGCGTCCGTTCGCGCACTAAAAGAAGAAATCTCCGATATCGTCGCACCGATCGTCGAGCAGCAGATAGCGGCCCGTAAATTCGGATTGCCCGCATCGCCGATCGTCCACGCCTCGCTGCCGCAACGATCGGTCGCATTGGGTATCGCGGCATCGGACAAGGGCTATCGCCTGGCCGTTCGCACGCAGCGGCGCATGCTCGAGGAAAACGACAAGCTGCTGGCCGATATTCAGAACCGCGCCCGCGGCGAAGCCGACATTCGCTATGTCGGCCAGTTGTTCAAGCAAACACCGTGGCACCAATGCCGCCAGCGCCCGCTGAAAATCGGGGTGTCGATCGCGCATTGCGACGTCACGGCCGGCACGTTGGGCGCGTTCGTCAAACGACCTGGCGACGACCGCGTGTTCGTCCTCAGCAACAATCACGTCCTCGCCAACGAGGATGCGGGCAACGCCGGCGACCTCGTTCTGCAGCAAGGTCGCTATGACGGCGGACTCAACCCCGACGACCGGGTCGGGACATTGGCCGAGTGGATCAAGTTGAGCCCCTCGAACAATCTGGTCGATGCGGCGATCGCAGCATTGGACGACGGCGCCGAGACCCTGCTACGCGAGCTCTACGGCCTGGGAAGTCTGCAAGGATGGGCCGAGGGAACGCTATTGCCCGGTGCGTCGGTATCGAAGATCGGCCGGACGACGGGCCTGACGCGCGGCACCGTGACCGCCGTCGAACTGGACGACGTCGTGGTGTCATATGATCGCGGTAACCTGTCGTTCGATCGGCAGATCGAGATCGAGGGGATCGGCGACAGCGCGTTCAGTGCCGGCGGCGACAGCGGTTCGCTGATCGTCGATGAGGATATGCACGCGGTCGGGCTGTTGTTCGCCGGGGGCGATCACGGCGCGTCGAACGGCAAAGGATTAACCTATGCGAACGATATTGGCGCCGTGCTGGACGCCCTGCAGATAGACCTCGCGATCTGAAACCGCTCGCCTTCGAACCCAAGAAGGAATATATCGCCGCCATGACGATCACGCTTGAACAAGCTCGCGAAGCTAAATCACAAGCGCTGACGATGTCGCGCCAGGCGGCTTGGCCCGCGACGGGGGTCGGGATCGGACAGGCGCTCGGCGGGCTGGCGGTCAAGGTCAATCTATCGAGCAAGCCGAGGAAAAGATTGCCGGAAATAATCAACGGCGTTCCGGTCGTCTATGAAATCACCGGCAAGATCAGAAAACGCGGCCTCTGATCGCGAGGGCGGCCAAAGGTCGCCGCATGGAAACATTTCCTTTCCCGATGCGCGCTTGATCCACCGACCAATCGCGCCCACATCGCGACCATGCTGATCGAGACCGAGACCACGCCCAACCCGGCGACGCTGAAGTTCCTGCCCGGCCGCGCCGTGATGGACGGCGGCACGCGCGATTTCGCGACGCCCGAGGAGGCCGAGGCGAGTCCGCTGGCCGAGGCGATCTTCAACCTGGGCGACGTGACCGGTGTGTTCTTCGGCCGCGATTTCGTGTCGGTCACGGCTGCCCCGGGAGTGGAATGGCCGGGACTCAAGCCGGATGTTCTCGCGATCCTGCTCGACCATTTCAGCGCCAACATGCCGCTGTTCAAGCCGGCGTCGGCGAACTTCAGCGTCCCCGCCGACGACGAAGGCCTGGCCGATGATCCCGCCGATGCCGACATCGTCGCGCAGATCCGCGAGCTGATCGACACCCGCGTCCGTCCCGCTGTCGCCAATGACGGCGGCGACATCGTCTATCGCGGGTTCGACAAGGGCAAGGTGTTCCTGCGCATGCAGGGCGCGTGTTCGGGCTGCCCGTCGTCGACCGCGACGCTGAAGAACGGGATCGAGCAATTGCTCAAATATTACGTCCCCGAAGTCACCGAAGTCCGCGCGGTCTGATCCGCCGACCCCGACCACGCAATTACTGGAGATAGTTATGGGCAAGCCGCTCAGCGATGACGCTTTGGATACGCTGTTCCGCACCGCGCGGACCTATAACGGTTACACCGACGAACCCGTTAGCCAGGATCAGCTTCGCGCGATCTGGGATCTGATGAAGTTCGGCCCGACCTCCGCCAACCAACTGCCCGCGCGGATGGTGTGGTGCGTGACCGACGAGGCCAAGGCCAAGCTCGCCGCCTGCGCCAGCGCGCAGAACGCGCCCAAGATCCTAGCCGCGCCGGTCAGCGTCGTCATCGGCATGGACACCAATTTCCACGAGCATCTGCCCGAACTGTTCCCGCACAACCAGACCGCGAAGAGCTGGTTCGACGGCAATGCCGAGCTGCGCGAGGCGTCGGCGTTCCGCAATTCGTCGCTGCAGGGCGGCTATTTCATCATGGCGGCCCGCGCGATCGGGCTCGACGCCGGGCCGATGTCGGGGTTCGACAACGGCAAGGTCGATGCGGCGTTCTTCGCCGACACGCCGGCGGTCCGGTCGAACTTCATCTCGACGCTCGGCCATGGCGACCCCGCGACGATCTTCGACCGCTCGCCGCGCCCCGCGTTCGAGAAGTTCAACACTGTTGCCTAATATCGTCGCCCCAGCGAAAGCTGGGGTCTCCTGAGGCTTGAGACCCCAGCTTTCGCTGGGGCGACGGAATGGATTTGCGAACCCTAGTCATCGAAACCGCCACCGCCGCTTGCTCGGTCGCGTTGATCGAGGGCCGGCGCGTGGTTGCGCGCCGCCACGAAGTCGTCGGCCGCGGCCATGCCGAACGACTGGTGCCGATGATCGCCGAACTGCCCGACGGCGGCCGTGCCGACGAGATCCTGGTCGATGTCGGCCCGGGCAGCTTCACCGGCATCCGTGTCGGGATCGCCGCGGCGCGCGGGCTCGGGCTCGGCTGGAGCGTCCCGGTGCATGGCTATTCGTCGTTGCCGCTAATCGCCGCGACCGCCTTCGCCGCCGACCCGTCGCGCGACCGCCTTGCCGTTGTTCTGGAGGGTGGGCATGGTGAGGTGTTCATGCAGCCGTTCACCGCCGACCTCTTCGCCGCCACCGCCGATCTGGCGTCGCTGCCGCCCGCCGACGCGGAAGCCAGGCTCGACGGCGCGCGGCCGGTCGGGAATGGCGTGCGCTTCCTCGGCGTGGAGGGCGACGACGCGCTGCCCGACGCGGCCGACGCGATCCTTTTGCCGCCCGCTCTCATCCAACTCCCACCGCGTCCGATCTATGGCCGCGCCCCCGACGCCAAGCCGATGGCCGAACGGTGAGCACCGCCGCGATCGACTTGCGCGAGGGCGACGTCCGCGACCTCGACCGTGTCGATCGCATGATGGCCGACGCCTTCGACTCGCGCTGGGGTGAGGCATGGACGCGCAACCAGGTGATCGGCATCCTGGCGGTCCCGGGCGTGTGGCTGACGATCGCCGAACAGAACGGCCAGGCCGCCGGATTCGCGCTGGTACGTGGCGTACTCGACGAAGCCGAACTGCTGTTGCTCGCGGTTATACCCGAAATGAGGCGCAAGGGCGTGGGCGCGGCGTTGCTGCGCTCCGTCGTCAGCGACTGTGCGATGCGCGGGATCGATTCGCTGCATCTCGAAGTGCGCGACGGTAACGATGCACTCAAATTGTATAGAAATTCGGGATTTACCAAGATCGGCGAACGGCGCGATTACTATCGCGGTGCAGATGGGCGAAGCTATTCGGCCTTAACCCTGCAACGCTCAACACGATGAGATCATCTTAACACGCCGATTTGGTACTTGCGCGTCACAAAGATCGGGATCAAAGGTCGGATTCGGGGGAAGCAAAAATCGAAAAAATGGGTCTAAAGGAACTAGAATGGACAACGATACCGACATGCAGGAAACGCTGGTCACGCTGACCGCCGACATCGCTGCGGAATATATGGGCAACAACAATGTCGCCGTGTCCGACATCGAGTTGGTCATCCAGAACATCTATCGCGGCTTGTCGAAGCTGAGCCCGGCGACGCCGGCGCCCGAGCCCAAGCAGGAGCCTGCCGTATCGGTCCGTGCGTCGATCAAGCCCGACTATGTCGTGTGCCTGGAAGACGGCAAGAAGCTCAAGATGCTCAAGCGCCACCTGATGACGCATTATCAGATGACGCCCGACCAGTACCGCGCCAAGTGGAACCTCCCCGCCGACTATCCGATGGTCGCGCCGAACTATGCCGAACAGCGCCGGAACCTGGCGAAGAAGATCGGCTTGGGCACGAAGCGCCGAAAGACCAAGTAATTTATCGCCGAAAGGCGAGCAGACAAAAGCCCCGCGGTGCTCCCACACCGCGGGGCTTTTTGCGAATGACTCTCTACTTTCGCAATAAGCCCATTGCGCCTATATCGGGCGCATGGCGCGCAAGATCGATCTGGAAGCACTCTGCAACGAAAAGGGCCTGCGGATCACCGAACAGCGGCGCGTGATCGCGCGCGTGCTGTCGGAGGCCGAGGATCATCCCGACGTCGAAAAGGTCTACGAGCGCGCGTCGGCGATCGATCCGGGCATCTCGATCGCGACGGTCTATCGCACCGTGCGGCTGTTCGAAGAGGCCGGCATCCTCGACCGTCACGATTTCGGCGACGGCCGTGCGCGCTACGAACCCTCGCCCGAATCGCACCACGACCATCTGATCGACATCGAGAGCGGCAAGGTCATCGAGTTCGTCGATCCCGAACTCGAACAGCTCCAGAAGCAGATCGCGGAGAAGCTCGGCTTCCGCCTCGTCGATCATCGGATGGAATTGTACGGCGTCAGCCTGGACCGGAAGTCCTGAGCCCCGACCAACGCGCCGCCGCGGCAGCGGGCAATCCGCCGCCGATCGACTTGATCGGCTGGGTCCGCATCCTCCTTCGCACCGGTGGCCTGCTCGGCGCGCTGCTGATCACCGTGCCGCTCCACTATTTATGGCGGCTGTTCCGGCTGAGTTCGCCCTGGCCGAAGATATTCCTTGGCTGGGCGGCGCGACTGGCGGGCGCGCGCGTGACGCGAGTCGGGGTGCCGCTGAAGCGCGACGTCTTCTACATCTCCAACCATCTCAGCTGGATCGATATCCTCTCGATCGCCGGCCAGAGCGGGACGGCGTTCGTGTCGAAAGAAGAATTGCGCGCGGCGCCGGTGGTCGGCTGGCTCTCGACGCTGAACCGCACGGTCTACGTCAAACGCGAGAATCGGATGGGCGTCGCCGAGCAGATCAATGCGCTGCGCGACGCGCTCGCCGAAAACTGGTCGGTCACCGTTTTCCCCGAAGGCACGACCACCGACGGCCAGTCGCTGCTGCCCTTCAAGACCCCGATGCTCCGCGTGCTCGAACCGCCGCCGCCCGGCGTCATGGTCCAGCCGGTGATGTTGGAGTACGGCGCGGTGGCCGAGGAGATCGGCTGGATCGGCGAGGAAAGCGGGCTGAACAACGCCAAGCGGCTGCTGTCGCGCCGCGGCAGCTTCCCGCTGAAAGTCCACTTCCTCGAACCGTTTCGCCCTGAGGACTTCCCCGGCCGCAAGGCGATCGCCGCGGAGAGCCGTCGCCGCATCGAGGAGGCGTTGATCGCCGTGCTCGGCAAGCCCTTGCGCCCCTTCGCCTATGACGTCGCGCCGGTGGCCTATGCCGCGCCCGATGCCGGCGCTATAGCGCCCGGCCCATGACCGCGAAGACCGCCCCCAAGACCTACCACGTCAAATCGTTCGGCTGCCAGATGAACGTCTATGACGGCGAGCGGATGGGCGAGCTGATGGCCGCGCAGGGCCTGACCGCGACCGACGACGCCAATGCCGCCGATCTCGTCGTGCTCAACACCTGCCACATCCGCGAGAAAGCGACCGAGAAGGTCTATTCGGACATCGGCCGCCTGCGCAAACACGGCGCGAACCCGATGATCGCGGTCGCCGGCTGCGTCGCGCAGGCCGAGGGCGAGGAGATCGCCCACCGTGCCAAGGTCGATATCGTGGTTGGTCCGCAGGCCTATCACAACCTGCCCGACCTGGTGGCGAAGGCCACGCGCGGCGAGCTCGGGCTCGACACCGACATGCCGGTCCTGTCGAAGTTCGGCGCCCTGCCCGCCCGCCGCAAGGTCGGGCCGAGCGCGTTCCTGACGGTGCAGGAAGGGTGCGACAAATTCTGCACCTATTGCGTCGTCCCCTACACGCGCGGCGCGGAAATCAGTCGGCCGTGGCAGGCGCTGGTCGACGAAGCGAAGTCGCTGGTCGATGCGGGCGCCAAGGAAATCACCCTGCTCGGCCAGAACGTCAACGCTTGGTCTGACGGCGACCGCGACCTCGGCGCGCTGATCCGCGAGCTCGACCGCATCCCGGGGCTCGCGCGTATCCGCTACACGACAAGCCACCCCAACGACATGACGCAGGGGCTGATCGACGCGCACCGGGATGTCGAAAAGCTGATGCCGTTCCTCCATCTGCCGGTGCAGTCGGGCAGCGACCGCGTGCTGAAGGCGATGAACCGCAGTCACAGCCGCGATTCGTATCTACGCATCCTCGACCGCGTCCGCGCCGTGCGCCCCGACATCGCGCTGTCGGGCGACTTCATCGTCGGCTTCCCCGGCGAGACCGAGGAGGAATTCGCCGACACGCTGAGCCTGATCGACGCCGTCGGCTACAGCCTGGCGTTCAGCTTCAAATATTCACCCCGCCCCGGCACGCCCGCCGCGACCATGGACGGCCAGATCGCGCCGGCGGTGATGGACGATCGCCTGCAACGGCTTCAGGCAGCGCTCAATCGCGACCAGGCCGCGTTCAACGCGACGACCGTGGGACGCACCTGCGACGTACTGATCGAGCGCCCCGGCAAGCTGCCGGGCCAGATGCTCGGCAAGTCGCCTTGGCTGCAATCTGTGCACTTGATGACCGCCGCACAGATCGGCGACATCGTCGAGGTGGAAATCGTCCGCGCCGACCCGAATTCTTTGTCCGGAATTGAGACGATTCGCGCCGCGGCCTGACGTAAATGACGGAAATAAGACACAAAATGTCTTAACGTTGTCATAACCAATGCCCAGAGGCTCCCTATCCAACAAGGGAGTCGCATCATGTTTTCCAAGTCTCTGGCGGTCGCCGCCGGCCTGTCCGTCCTCGCCATCGCCGCACCGGCGCACGCCGGGGATATCTCGGTCATTTCGGGCAGCGGCATTCGCTCGACCACGACGTTCAACGGCCCGATCGGTCAGAGCTTCACGTCGATCGATTCGGCACTGACGTCGGTCGGCTTCCAGTTCCAACTGTTCAACACGCCGCAGCCGACCACGCCGTTCACGCTGCAGCTCCTGAACGGTTCGGGCCTCGGTGGAACGCAGATCTTCACGACGCAATTCACCCTGCCGACGACGATCCCGACCAGCGGTCTCAACTGGTTCGACGTCAGCCTGCCCAACATCGCGACCACGATCGGCAGCGTCTACACCTTCGTCCTGTCGAACAGCAGCCTGCGCTACGGCGTCGTGCTCGGCCCGGACATCAACATCCAGACGGGCCAGATCCTGGGCGGCGACGCCTATACCGGCGGCCAAGCGTTCGGCGTGCAGTCCTACCCGAACTGCCCCAACACCCCTGCCAGCCAGTGCGACCTCAACTTCCGCGTCAGCGGCACGACGGCGACCGGTGCGGTGCCTGAGCCCGCGACCTGGGCGATGATGATCGCTGGCTTCGGCATGATGGGCGGGGCGCTTCGCCGCCGTTCGCGCACCGCGCAGTTCGTCGCCGCCTAAGCGTTCAACAGGGAGTATCACGATGCGTTACCTCACGCCCGTCATCCTGGCCGCCGCGATCGCGCCGGTCGCCGCGTCGGCGCAGACTGCGCTGTCCACGGCCAACTACGTCCAGAACTTCGACACGCTCGCCTCGACCGGCACCAGCAGCACACTGCCCGCCGGCTGGGCGATCAGCGAAACCGGCACCGCCGCCGACGGCGCTTATGCCGCCGGCGACGGCAGCTCGAACAGCGGCAACACGTACAGCTTCGGAGCGACGGGCAGCACCGAGCGTGCACTCGGCAGCGTCGGTAGCGGCGCGATCACCCAGGCGCAGTACGGCGTGCTGTTCACCAACCAGCTCGGCAGCACGATCACCGCGTTCGACATCGCCTATATCGGTGAGCAGTGGCGTCTGGGCAATTCGACCGACGACGGCCTGACGTTCGAATATTCGACCAACGCGACCAGCCTGACCAGCGGCACCTGGACGCGTTTCAGCGCGCTCGATTTCCTGCCGGCGGTGACGTCGGGTACGCAGGGTGCGCTCAATGGCAACCTTGCCGCGAACCAGCGGAGCCTGGCCACGACGATCGGCGGCCTGTCGATCCTGTCGGGCGCCAATTTCGGCTTCCGCTGGACCGATCTCAACTCGGGCGGCAACGACCATGGCCTGGCGGTCGACAACTTCTCGCTGAAGTCGACACTCGCGACCGGTGCGGTGCCGGAACCGGCGACCTGGGGCATGATCATCCTGGGCTTCGGCGCGATGGCGGGGGCAGTCCGCCGCCGCGGCCGCGTTGCGCAGCGCGTCCGTTTCGCCTGACGAACCGGGAAGCGCCGCTCGGTAAGACGAGCGGCGCTTCCCCCACCCTTGCCAGCCCGCCCGGGCGCTGACATCCTCGCGCGGTTCGAAACCGGGGGGATACGAATGGACAGCGGCACGATCGCGCGACAAGGCGCGGATATGGCGTCATGACGCCCGACGAACGCCCGCCGCATTATCGGCTCCGGCTGATCCTGGGCATCGCATTGGCGGCGCCCGTCCCGATGATCATCCTGTCCTGGTTCATCTACCTGGCCGACGATTTCCGCCAGACGCCCGCCTGGGCGCGCGATTGGATGATCTACGCGCTCCCCGTCCTGTCGATCGTCGGTTTTGCGATTCTGCCGCTCCGGGTGTTGAAGCGCGCCTTGCTTGGCTGCCTGATGGTGCCGGTCATCACGCTGTTCCTGTTCGTCTGGGCGATGATCTTCGCCTGCTACGCGTTCGGCGATTGCATCAAGTCGCTCGTCTGACGACCGCGCATTGTTGCCTTTTGGCCGCGGTCGCAAAGCTTCGCGCGTCGACCGATATTCGCGCTGTCCTCGGTGCCGTCGATCTGCCATTCTCGGCCACGGATGAGCCAGGCCTCGCAATTCCAGCGCCCCAGCGGAACACGGTTCCGCTCCGCCTCGTTCGGCTCTCCGCCAATCTTCAGCCCCGAAAGGACCGCATGAGCCGCAAGCCTGTCCCCGCCCAATCCGGTGAACGCAGCCGGGTAGAGCTCACCTTCGACAAGCCGCAACTGCTCGCGCAACTCTTCGGGCAATACGACCAGAATCTCGTCGCGCTCGAACATCGGCTGGGCATCTACATCACCGCGCGCGGCAACAAGATCGGGCTGGAGGGATCGGCCGAGCAGGTCGCTTTGGGCCGCGACGTGCTCAACGATCTCTACAAGCGGCTGCAGCGCGGCGAGGAGATCGATACCGGGCTGGTCGACGCCTCGATCGCGATGGCGTCGGAACCGGTGCTCGACGGCATCATCTCGACCGAACGGCATTCGACGCCGCCGATCATGATCCGCACACGCAAGAAAACCATCGTCCCGCGCACGCCCGCGCAGGCGCACTACATGCGCGAGCTGACCACGCACGAGATGATCTTCGCGCTCGGCCCCGCGGGCACCGGCAAGACCTATATCGCGGTGGCGCAGGCAGTGTCGCAGCTGATCACCGGCAGCGTCCAGCGGCTGATCCTGTCCCGCCCCGCGGTCGAGGCGGGCGAGAAGCTCGGCTTCCTGCCCGGCGACATGAAGGAGAAGGTCGATCCGTATCTTCGCCCGCTCTACGACGCCCTCAACGACTGCCTGCCCGCCGAACAGGTCGAGCGGCGGATCGCGTCGGGCGAAATCGAGATCGCGCCGATCGCCTTCATGCGCGGCCGTACGCTCGCCGACGCCTTCATCATCCTCGACGAAGCGCAGAACACCACGCCCGCGCAGATGAAGATGTTCCTGACCCGCTTCGGTGAGAACAGCCGCATGGTGATCTGCGGCGACCCCAACCAGACCGATCTGCCCGGCGGCGTCGGCGCTTCGGGGCTCGCCGACGCGACGACGCGGCTGGAGGGAGTGGAAGGCATTTCGCTCTGCCGCTTCGGCCCGGGCGACGTCGTCCGTCACCCGATCGTCGGCCGAATCGTCGAGGCGTATGAGGGGACAGGGCTCTGATGCTCGACGTCGCGCTGTCCAGCGAATCCCCCTGGCCCGACCATGACTGGGAAGCGCTCGCCGACCGCGCCGCGCGCGCGGCGATCGGGCTGACGCCGCATGGCGAGTTGCTGACGGCGTCGGCGATGATGGAGATTTCGGTCCGGCTGACGTCGGACGACGAGGTGCATCAGCTGAACAACCAATACCGCCACAAGGACAAGCCGACCAACGTCCTGAGCTTCCCGATGGTCCAGCCCGATCTGCTCGAGACCGTCACGCAGAATTCGGACGATGGCGAAGTCCTGCTCGGCGACATCGTCCTCGCCCACGGCGTCTGCGCGCGCGAAGCGGACGAGCGCGGCATCGCCATCGAAACGCACGCGGCACATTTGATCGTGCACGGCACGCTGCATCTGCTAGGCTATGACCATATCGACGACGGCGACGCCGACCGGATGGAGGCGATCGAAGTCGATGCGTTGGCGTCGCTCGGCATTGCCGATCCCTATCTGATCCAAGAGGACTGACTACCCACCATGCCCGAGGGCCCCAGTAGCGACGCCGGCGACAGTATCTGGCGCAAGCTGAAATCGACCATCTTCGGCGAGGAAGCCTCGCTCCGCGACCAGCTCGAAGGCGTGATCGAACGCCACGAGGACGACCCCGCCCCCGACGCTGCGGGCGACCTGACCCCGCTCGAACGCCAGATGGTCAAGAACCTGCTGCACTTCGGCGAGCGCGACGCAGGCGAGATCGGCGTGCCGCGCGCCGACGTGATCGCGGTCGAGGAAAATACCAGCTTCGCCGACCTGGTGAAGCAATTCGCCGATGCCGGCCACAGCCGCCTGCCCGTCTATCGCGGCAGCCTGGACGAGGTGATCGGCATGGTTCACGTCAAGGACGTGTTCGCGATCATGGCGAGCGGCACGCCGCCGCCCGAGACGATCGGCATCCTGGTCCGCCAGCCGCTCTACGTGCCGATGGCGATGGGGGCGCTCGATCTTCTCGCGGAAATGCGGTCGAAGCGGGTGCACCTCGCGGTCGTGCTCGACGAATATTCGGGGACCGAGGGCCTGGTCACGATCGAGGATCTGATCGAGGAAATCACCGGCGACATCGAAGACGAGCATGACGACGCGCCCGAGGCGTTGCTCGTCCCGCTCGACGGCGGTGCGTGGGATGCCGATGCGCGCGTCGAGCTGGAGGATGTCGCCGAGACCGTCGATCCGCGCCTGGGCGAGCATGACGAGGATGTCGATACGCTCGGCGGCCTCGCCGCGGTGCTTGCGGGGCACGTGCCGGCCAAGGGCGAATGCCTGACGACGCCGTCGGGTTGGACGCTCGAAATCCTGCAATCCGACTCCCGCCGCGTCGAACGTCTGAGGCTGCACCCGCCGAAGCCGGTGCCGGAAGGCGTGGACGCGTAACCGTCGCCCCGGCGAAGGCCGGGGCCGCTGGCCGACATCGCACCACCGCCAGCGATCCCGGCCTTCGCCGGGATGACGATCTGTGATCGATTTTCTCGCTGGTCGAGATTGGATTAAGTCATCGCCTAAATCTTTGACCTGTCATCCTCGCCCGCTAGGACGGTTTCAAACCCCACTAGCGAGAGGAATGATTCCATGGACGCGAAGACCGGATCGATGGACGGCTGTCCAGCCCACGGCGCACGCGCGCTGCTCGGCCGCACCAACAAGGATTGGTGGCCGGAGATGCTGGCGACCGAGATCCTCAATCCTAACGGCGCGTCCAACCCGATGGGCAAGGATTTCAATTATGCCGAGGCGTTCAAGAAGCTCGATTACGCCGCACTCAAGGCCGATCTGACCGCGCTGATGACCGACAGCCAGCCCTGGTGGCCGGCCGATTACGGGCATTACGGGCCGTTCTTCATCCGCATGGCCTGGCACGCCGCCGGCACCTATCGCACCGCGGACGGTCGCGGCGGCGCCAATAGCGGGCAGCAGCGCTTCGCCCCGCTCGACAGCTGGCCCGACAACGGCAACCTCGACAAGGCGCGCCGCCTGTTGTGGCCGATCAAGCAAAAGTACGGCAAGCATATCAGCTGGGCCGACCTCTTCATCCTGGCGGGCAACGTCGCGATCGAGAGCATGGGCGGGCCAGTGTTCGGCTTCGGCGGCGGTCGCCCCGACGTCTACGAGCCCGAGCGCGACATCTATTGGGGCTCCGAGGACAAGTGGGTCAACGAAGGCGTCCAGACCCGCATCGCCCCCGAACACGGCATGCATGAGCTCGAAGGGCCGCTCGCCGCGATCCAGATGGGCCTCATCTACGTCAACCCGGAAGGGCCGCAGGGCAATCCGCACGACGATGCCGGCATGGCGCGCGACATGAAGGAGACCTTCGCGCGCATGGCGATGAACGCCGAGGAAACCGTCGCGCTGACCGCCGGCGGCCACACTTTCGGCAAGGCGCACGGCAATGGCGACGCCTCACTGCTCGGCGCCGCGCCCTCTGGCGGCGATATCGTCGCGCAGGGCTTCGGCTGGGTCAGCGGGCATGAGAGCGGCGGCATCGGCGAACACACCGTCACCAGCGGCATCGAGGGTGCGTGGACCAACACGCCCAAGGAATGGACCGAGAATTACTTCCGCCTGCTGTTCGACTACGAATACGAGCTGGTGAAGTCGCCCGCGGGCGCCAATCAGTGGCAGCCGATCGACCAGAAAGAGGAGGATATGGCGCCGGCCGCGTGGGACCCGACCATCAAGGTCCCGACGATGATGACCACCGCCGACATGGCGCTGAAGCGCGACCCCGAATTCCGCGCGATCAGTGAGCGGTTCCGGACCGATCACGAAGCGTTCAAGGACGCGTTCGCGCGTGCCTGGTTCAAGCTGACCCACCGCGACATGGGGCCGAAGATTCGCTACCTCGGCCCGGACGTCCCCGCCGAAGACCTCATCTGGCAGGATCCGATCCCCGCCGGCACCAAGCTGTCGGACGCCGACATCGCGGCGGTTAAGGCGAAGATCGCCGACAGCGGGCTGACTGTGAGCCAGCTGGTGAAAGCCGCCTGGGCCTCGGCCAGCACCTTCCGCAAGTCCGACTTCCGCGGCGGCGCCAACGGCGCGCGCGTGGCGCTCGCCCCGCAGAAGGATTGGGAGGTCAACGAACCTGCCATGCTCGCCAAGGTGATCGACACGCTGAACGGCCTGCGCGGGTCGATGAGCCTCGCCGACGCGATCGTCCTCGGCGGCGTCGTGGGTCTCGAGAAAGCGGGCGCGACCAATGTGCCGTTCACCGGCGGCCGCGGCGACGCGACGGCGGAGCAGACCGATGCCGACAGCTTCGCGGTGATGGAGCCCGAGGCCGACGCCTTCCGCAACTATGTCGGCAAGAAGAAGCTCGCGGTGAAGGTCGAGGAGATGATGATCGATCGCGCCTCGTTGCTCGGCCTGTCGGTGCCCGAAATGACGGTGCTGATCGGCGGTCTGCGCGTGCTCGGCGCCAATCACGGCGAGCGTGGCCACGGCCACTTCACCAAGCGTTCGGGCCAGCTGACCAACGACTTCTTCGTCAACCTCTACGATATGACCAATGTCTGGGCAGCCGGCGACAACGACGACGAATATGTCGCGACCGATCGCGCGAGCGGCAATGAGAAGTGGCGCGCGACCCGCGCCGACCTGATCTTCGGCTCCAACTCCGAACTGCGCGCGGTCGGGGAAGTCTATGCCGAGAACGGTCACGAGGAGAAGTTCGTGAAGGACTTCGTGGCGGCGTGGACGAAGGTGATGAACGCCGACCGCTACGATCTCGCCTAATCCGCGATTCATCGCGGTAGAAGAGCCGTCGGCGCCTCCCCCCTCCCCGGCGTCGGCGGCTTTTCGATTTAGGATCCTGCTTTCAATGTAGGATTTCGTATGACAGCGTCGGTGGATGACCGATCGTCGCCCCTACGTTGCTCGCAGCACCAAGAGCATAGCGACGTCGCTCGTCGGCGGCGCGTCGGCGTCCCTTAGCCGTGGCGTCCACGGCGCAACGCCGGCGCATTCTCGTGATCTCAATGGCGCGCGGCTGGCGCGTCGTGGTGCCATTGCGGTGCGTCGCAGGTGCGTCGTGGGAGCGTTGGGCCAAAACGACCCCGTCGGTGTAACCCTTGTAACCTTTCGCCGCGCATTCGAACGTGATGCGATATCATTGCCCAAGCCCCTCGCCGGCTCTATCTTGCCGCCATGCGCCAGAAAATCCTGATCGGTCTCGCGCTCGTCCTGGCATTGCTGGGCGGGCTGTATCTCTATTTCGCCCAGCCGGACTTGGCGCGACTCAGCGTCGCCGCGGTCAGCGGGCGGACGCCGCAGATCGATCCGCCGCGCAACCAGATCGTGCCGACCATCGCGGTCGCCGACGCGGTCGGCTGGAAAGCGGGCGAGACCCCGACCCCCGCCGCCGGGCTGACGGTCAAGCCGTTCGCGGCCGGGCTCGACCATCCGCGCTGGATGTACCGCCTGCCCAATGGCGACGTGCTGGTCGCGGAGACCAACTCGCCGCCGCGCGAGGGCGGCGGGATCACCGGGCTCGTGATGAGCTATCTGCTGAACAAGGGCGGCGCGGGCGTGCCCTCGGCCAACCGCATCACGCTGTTGCGCGACGCGAACGGCGACGGCGTGGCGGAAAGTCGGTCGGTGCTGTTGAGTGGCCTCAACTCGCCGTTCGGCATGGCGCTGATGGGGGACTATCTCTACGTCGCCGACACCGACAAATTGCTGCGCTTCCCGTTCAAGCCGGGCCAGACCCGGATCACCGCCAAGCCGGAAACCGTCGTCACCTATCCCGGCGGCGGCAACCATTGGGCGCGCAACATCATCGTCGCGGAGGACGGCAAGAGCCTGTACCTGACCGTCGGATCGTCGACCAACATCGCCGAGAACGGGATCGACGCCGAGCGCGGGCGCGCGAACATCCTGCAAGTCTATCCCGACCAGAAAGGCTATCGAATCTACGCCGCCGGCACGCGCAACCCCAACGGCCTGGCGCTGGAGCCGCACACCAACGCATTGTGGGTGACGGTCAACGAGCGCGACATGGCGGGCTCCGACGGCCCGCCCGATTACATGAGCGCGGTCGAGGCCGGCGATAATTTCGGGTGGCCCTGGTATTATTGGGGTGGTTACCCGGACCATCGCGTGAAGCCCGGTAATCCGGCGCTGCAGCAATATGCGAAGCGGCCGGACTATGCGCTGGGGCCGCACACCGCTTCGCTCGGGCTGACCTTCGCTGCCGATGCGCGGCTCGGCGCGAGCTATGCCAACGGCGCGTTCGTCGGCCAGCACGGATCGTGGAATCGCCAGCCGGTGTCGGGCTACAAGGTCATCTTCGTGCCGTTCGGCGACAAGGGCTTCCCGCTGCCCAACGTCAAGCCGGTCGACGTGCTGACCGGGTTCCTCGACAAGGACGGCAATGCCCGCGGACGGCCGGTCGGCGTGATCTTCGACGCGAGCGGATCGCTGCTCGTCGCGGACGATGTCGGCAACGTGATCTGGCGCGTGAGTTCGGCGACGCCGCAACCCGCGCCCGCGGCGACGCCCGCCGCCAAATAACGAAGCGGGCCGCAACAGCCCCCCCGGCTGCGCGGCCCACCTTGTGCAACCCGACGGGGTCCGTGCGCTACCCGTAGGACGGACGCACACTTCTTTCCGTTCGATTACGGGTGCTTATACACACCGATGTCAGTAATGCGTTGACGAAATTCGCGCGCCTGCCCAAAATGGGTACTTCCGGGGGCGGGAGTAAGTAGAATGGCCGCAGGCGATCGTGTCGCGACAGTCCCGGAGCGCATGGCCGATCATTGGCGCGCGGGCATCTTTCCGCTGCTCAACCTGTTCCTGACGATGCACCGGTCGCTGACCGAGCATGAGGAAATGGGGCCGTCGGTGCTGCTGATCTATTGCACCGTCTGTGTCGGCAACATCCAGAAGCTGATGCGCGAACGCAACGTGCCCGACGCGTTCGTGGCGACCGCCGTGTTGCCGCGCGAATGGGTCGTACCGATGTCGCGCAGCGCGATCGCCGCGGCGACCGGCCTGCCCCGCGAGACGGTGCGCCGCCATGTCGGCCATCTGATCGACCAGGGCCTGCTGATCGAGGACCCGCGCGGCGGGGTGACGATCGTCCCGGGGGCGATCCAGGATCGCGGGTACGAACCGTTGCTTGAAAAGCTCCTGACCGAATTCGCGCGGACAGGCGAGGCGCTACTCCGCGCGGGCGTGATCGAGGTGAAGCCGGGCGGCTAGGTCGCGAACAGCATTGCGTCGTCGGCGAACGCCTTGAACTCAAGCGCGTTGCCGCTGGGATCGCGAAAGAACATCGTCGCCTGTTCGCCGGGTTGACCGACGAAGCGGATGTGCGGTTCGATGCCGAAGCTCACGCCCGCCGCCGCGACGCGATCGGCCAGTGCCTGCCAATCGGTCATCGTCAGCACGACGCCGAAATGCGGCACCGGGACGTCGTGGCCGTCGACGGGATTGGACACCGCGACCGGCTTCGCGGCCGGGTCGAGATGCGCGACGATCTGATGCCCGAACAGGTCGAAGTCGATCCACGTGTCGCTGCTACGCCCTTCCGGGCAGCCGAGCGTTTTGCCGTAGAAATCACGGGCGGCGAGCAGGTCGTGGACCGGGAAGGCGAGGTGGAACGGGCGGAGCATGATCGGGGCCTAGCAAATCGCCGCGATCCCCGCGATAGCCGCGGGCGATGCGTGCGTTTCGCTTTCTTCTTCCGGTTACCCTCGGGGCCGTATCGGCGTCCGGCTTCCCGCCTTGGAACGCCCTCCCAGTTACGCTGATCGCGCTCGCGATCTGGCTGCACCTAGTCCACGAAGCCCCGACCCTGCGCCGCGTGCTCGGGATCGGCTGGTGGTTCGGCGTCGGGCATTTCTGCATCGCCAATGCCTGGATCCAGCAGCCGTTCGAGTTCCAGGAAGCGATGCCGCACTGGCTCGGCTATCTCGCGGTGCTGCTGCTGTCGCTCTATCTCGCAATCTACCCGATGCTCGCCGCCGGCCTGGCATGGCGGCTTGCCAGCCCCGCCGCGAAAGGCGATCCCGCGCCAGCCGCCGACGCCGCCTTCGTCCTGATCGCCGGCGCCGCGTGGATGGTCACGGAATATCTGCGCGGGACGATGTTCACCGGCTATCCGTGGGATCCGCTGGCGCTCGTGCTGGTCCCCGGCGACTATGCGCAGGCGGCCTGGCTGGTAGGCACTTATGCGCTGTCGGGACTGATCGTCGTACTGGCAGGCGCGTTGATTCTGTTGGTGCAGCGCCGTTGGCGGCTCGCGGCCGTCGCCTGGCCCGCGTTCGCGCTCTTGACCTTGTGCTGCAACGACCCCTGCCGGATCGCTACGTGCGTCCCGCTCCCGGCAAGCACCAAGCTCGTCCGCGTCGTCCAACCCAACCTCCCCGAGGAGGAACGCCCGACCACCGCCTATGCCGAGAACAATTTCCAGGCGCTCGCCAAACTCTCGCGCCGCGCCGACCCGAATGCGCCGCCCCGACTGATCTTCTGGCCCGAGGGCGCGATGCGGTTTCCCGTCGAAGACGGCTACCCCAAATATGTCTACGCGTATCTCGGCAGCGCGACGATGGCGCGGATGCGAATGGGCGCGTTGCTGAGCGACCAGGACGCGATCCTGACCGGCACTCAGACGATCCGGTTCGATAAGGCCGAAGACATGGTCGCGGCGACCAACTCGATCGTGCTGGTACGATCCGACGCGCGGCTGCACGGCCGCTACGATAAGGCGCACCTCGTGCCATACGGCGAATATTTGCCGATGCGCCCCCTGCTCGAAGCCCTCGGCCTGTCGCGGCTGGTGCCGGGCGATGTCGACTTCATTCCCGGCCCGGGTCCGCGCACGATGGCGGTTCCCGGGTTCGGCCGGGTCGGGATGCTGATCTGCTACGAAGTGATCTTCTCCGGCGCGACAGTCGATCCCGCCAACCGGCCGGATTTCCTGTTCAATCCGTCCAACGACGCGTGGTTCGGCGACCTCGGTCCGCCCGCGCATCTGGCGCAAGCCCAACTCCGCGCGATCGAGGAAGGCCTGCCGGTCATCCGTGCGACCCCGACCGGGATTTCCGCGATCATCGCCGCCGACGGCCGCATCCTCGCGTCGGTGCCGATGCACAGGACCGGCGCGATCGAGACGCCGATCCCGCCGCGCTTCGCCCCCACGCCGTTCAGCCTCATTGGCAATTGGATGGTTGCGCTGGTCGGAGGGCTATTAACGCTGATCGCAATTGCCATTCGCCGTCGCCACGGCTAGGACGCCGCCGACATATAAGGAAAGCTTTATATGGGCATGGCAACGGCCCGGCTTTCCTTGGCATTCCAAGAGGAAAACTACATGCGTTCCAATTACCTGTTCACGTCCGAGTCGGTCAGCGAAGGTCATCCGGACAAGGTCTCCGACCAGATTTCCGACGCGATTGTCGACCTGTTCCTGTCGAAGGACCCCGAGGCACGCATCGCGTGCGAGACGCTGACCACCACGCAGCTGGTTGTCCTTGCCGGCGAAATCCGCGGCAAGGGCATCATGGACGAGGACGGCAATTGGGCGCCGGGCGTGCAGGACGAGGTCGAGAAGGCCGTGCGCGATACCGTCAAGCGGATCGGGTACGAGCAGGACGGCTTCCACTGGCAGACTTTGCGCTTCGAGAACAATCTGCACCCGCAATCGGCGCACATCGCGCAGGGCGTGGACGCGTCGGGCAACAAGGACGAAGGCGCCGGCGACCAGGGCATCATGTTCGGTTACGCCGCCAACGACACGCCGGACCTGATGCCGGCGACGCTGTATTACAGCCACAAGATCCTCGAGCAGATGGCCGCCGACCGCCACAGCGGCAAGGCGTCGTTCCTCGAGCCCGACACCAAGAGCCAGGTGACGCTCCGCTACGAAGGCAGCGTACCCGTCGCGTGCACCGCGGTCGTCGTCTCGACCCAGCACGGCAAGGGCTATGACGAGGGCGACAAGGAAGCCGAGCTTCACGCTTACGTGAAGGACGTGATCGCCCAGGTGATCCCCGCGCACCTGCTGAGCGACGAGACCGTCTATCACATCAACCCGACCGGCAGCTTCGAGATCGGCGGGCCGGACGGCGACGCGGGGCTGACCGGCCGCAAGATCATCGTCGACACGTACGGCGGCGCCGCGCCGCATGGCGGCGGCGCGTTTAGCGGCAAGGACCCGACCAAGGTCGATCGCTCGGCCGCCTACATCACGCGCTATCTCGCGAAGAACATCGTGGCAGCGGGCCTGGCCCAGCGCTGCACGATCCAACTCGCCTACGCGATCGGCGTGTCGAAGCCGCTGTCGCTATATGTCGATACCCACGGCACCGGCGTGATCGGCGACGACAAATTGGAAACGGCGATCGGCAAGATCGAAAAGCTCGGCGGCCTGACTCCGCGCGGCATCCGCACGCATCTGGGTCTCAACAAGCCGATCTATGCGAAGACCGCGGCGTACGGTCACTTCGGCCGTAAGGCGGAGGGCGACTTTTTCCCGTGGGAACGCACCGACCTGGTCGAAGACCTGAAGGCGGCGTTGGCGTAACCACGCCGACAGTTCGAATCGAAAGGGCCGGGAGCGATCCCGGCCCTTTTCTTTGTAACCCCATTGCGATTAGGCCGCGCGCGATGAACGACCCCACCACGATCCGCCGTCTCTACGGCCGCCGCCAAGGGCATAAGCTGCGCCAGGGCCAGTCGGCGCTGGTCGAGGAGCTGTTGCCGCGGATCAGCGTGCCCGACACCGGCCCGATCGATGCCCGATCGCTGTTCGGCGACGACCGCCCGCTCGAACTCGAAATCGGCTTCGGCGCGGGCGAGCATCTCGCCGGGCAAGCAGCAACGCGGCCCGATCACGGTTTCATCGGCTGCGAACCGTTCCTCAACGGCGTGGTCGGCGCGCTCAATCATGTCCGCGACGACGAGTTGGAGAACGTTCGCCTCCACATGGGCGACGCGCTCGACGTGATCGAGCGACTGCCCGACGCCAGCCTCGACCGCGTGTACCTGCTCCACCCCGATCCCTGGCGCAAAGCGCGACACGCCAAGCGACGGATGGTCAATGACGGCCCGCTCGACCTGATCGCCGCCAAGCTCAAGCGCGGTGCCGAATTCCGGCTCGGCACCGACGATCCGACCTATTGCCGCTGGTCGATGATGGTGATGAACCGGCGCCGCGACTTTACGTGGCTCGCGCAAGGCCCGCACGACTTCCTCACCCGCCCCGCCGACTGGCCGGAGACGCGCTACGAACGCAAGGCGCGGCGGCAAGGCCATGAAGTGTGGTATTTCCGGTACTTGCGCGCCTGATCACACCTCGAACGACACGCCCTGCGCGAGCGGCAGGGTGCGGCCGTAATTGATCGTGTTGGTGGCGCGACGCATATAGGCCTTCCAGCTGTCGGATCCGGCCTCGCGTCCGCCGCCGGTTTCCTTTTCGCCCCCGAACGCGCCGCCGATCTCCGCGCCCGATGGACCGAGATTGACGTTGGCGATCCCGCAATCCGATCCGGCCGACGACAGGAACCGCTCCGCCTCGCGCATGTCGAGCGTGAAGATCGCCGACGACAGACCCTGCGGCACATCGTTTTGCAGCGCGATCGCCTCGTCGAGATCCTCGTACGCCATGACGTACAGGATCGGCGCGAATGTCTCGTGGCGGACGACGTCGGTCTGCCCGGGCATTTCGACCAGCGCCGGGCGCACGTAATGGCCGCCCGCCAGGTCGATCCGCTCGCCTCCCGTAACCGAGCCGCCTTGCGCCCGCGCCTGCTCCAACGCTCGCTGCATCCCCTCATACGCCGTCTCATCGATCAGCGGCCCGACCAATGTATCCGTTTCACGCGGATCGCCGACTCGCACCGATCCGTACGCCGCCTTCAGCCGCGGCAGGAACCGATCGCGGACCGACGAGTGGACGAACAGCCGCCGCAACGTCGTGCAGCGCTGCCCCGCCGTTCCCATCGCGGCGAACGCCACGCCACGGATCGCAAGGTCGAGGTCCGCCGACGGCGCGATGATCGTCGCATTGTTGCCGCCAAGCTCCAGGATCGCGCGGGCGAACCGGCCGGCGAGGCGTGGCCCGACCGTGCGCCCCATCGTCGTCGAACCGGTGGCCGACACCAGCGGCACCTTCGGGTGATCGACCAACACCTCGCCAATCTCTCGCCCGCCGATCAGCACGCTCGACAATCCTTCCGGCGCACCACCGAACTTCGCCGCCGCGCGGTCGAACAGTGACTGCACCGCCAGCGCCGTCAACGGCGTCTTCTCGGACGGCTTCCACACCACGCTGTTACCGCACACCAACGCCAGCGCGGCGTTCCACGACCATACCGCGACGGGAAAGTTGAACGCCGAAACGATCCCGGTGACGCCCAGCGGATGCCACGTCTCCATCATGCGATGCTCGCTGCGTTCGGTGGCGATGGTCAGGCCGAACAGCTGCCGCGACAGGCCGACCGCATAATCGCAGATGTCGATCATCTCCTGGACCTCGCCGAGCCCTTCGGACACGATCTTGCCCGCCTCGATCGTCACCAATCGCGCGAGATCGTCCTTCGCGGCGCGCAGTTCCTCGCCCAGCAGCCGCACCAACTCGCCACGACGCGGCGCCGGGACGGTGCGCCACTGCAGGAAAGCCGCGTGCGCCCGATCGATCGCCGCCGCGGCCGCGCCCGGGTCGCTTTCGGCCAAGTGCGCGATCGTCTCGCCCGTGATCGGCGACTGCACGACCAGCGTGCTACCGGCGCACGCGCCTTGATCGACGCCGAGCCGTTCGAGCACCGCCAGCGCCTCTGCCGCTACCCCGCCATCAATCATTCACGTTCTCGCCTGTCGTTATTCAGAATCGTACTATACCCATTCCGCGATCGATCGGAACAAGCCGTCCATAGCGGAACGGGAGGCATAATGGCGGGTCAGGCATCATTCGATTTGACGGGACGACGCGCGCTGATCACCGGCGGCGCGCGCGGGATCGGCCGGGCGATCGCCGACGCGATGGCCGCACACGGTGCAGAGATCGTCCTGCTCGACATCGCCGGCGACGGCCGGGAAGCCGCAGCCGCGATCCGCGCCACCGGCGCCGCCGCGCACTTCATCCAGGCCGATATCGTCGGTCGCGACAATGTCGAAGCCGCCATCGCGCAAGCCTGGTCGCTCGCCGGCCCGATCGACATCCTGGTCAACAATGCCGGGGTCAGCGCGCGCATACCCGCGGAGGACTATCCGGACGACGCGCTCGGCCAGATGATCGACCTCAACATCAAGAGCGTGTTCCACTGCATGCAATCCTGCGCGCGGCGGTGGCTCGCGGAAGGTCGGCCCGGGCGAATCATCAACTTGGCCTCGTTCGCTGGCGTGGTCGCCGACCCGCTCTCCGCCCCCTACGCCGCGACCAAAGGCGCGGTCGTCCAGCTCACCCGGACCTGCGCGGTCGAATGGGGCCAGCGCGGCATCCTCGTCAACGCGATCGGCCCCGGCTACGTCCGAACGGAAATGACCGCCGCGACGCTCGATTCCCCGGCGGGCCAGGCGATCATGGCGAAGACCCCGCTGGGCCGCGCCGCCGACGCGACGGAAATCGCCGGCGCCGCCGTCTTCCTCGCCTCCCCCGCCGCGAGCTACGTCAACGGTCACATCCTGATGGTCGACGGCGGCTGGACGGCGGTCTGATGCCAACAGCAGCATCACCCCCGCGCGCGACCAGAGCTACGCCCTGATCAGCGCTCGATCGGATCCGGGCCTAGGGACCCAGCAGCCGCGCGACGCGGTTGGTCAGGTCGTCGATCGCGAAGGGCTTGGTGAGCACCTCCATGCCGCGCTCGATATGGCCGTGATTGAGCACCGCGTTCTCGGCATAGCCGGTGATGAACATCACTTTCAGCTCAGGCCGCAACCGTCGTGCCTCCTCCGCGACCTGCCGCCCGTTGAGCCCGCCGGGCAGCCCGACATCGGTGATCAGCAAGTCGATCCGCGCCGGCGATTCGACCACACGCAGGCCGGCCGCGCCGTCCGCGGCCTCAATCGTCGCATAGCCGCGATCGACCAAAGCATCGTTGACCAGCATCCGCACGGTCGGCTCGTCGTCGATCACCAGCACGACCTGGCCCTCGGTCGCGGTGGCGATCGTCGTGGGGCCGGCGACGTCCTCGGCATCGTCGTCGCCCAGGTGGCGGGGCAGATAGACGCACACCATCGTCCCCTGCCCCAACTCGGAATAGATCCGGACATGGCCGTGGCTTTGTCGCGCGAAGCCGTAGACCATCGACAGGCCGAGACCCGTCCCCTCGCCCATCGGCTTGGTCGTGAAGAACGGGTCGAACACGCGGTCGAGGATGTCCTTGTCGATGCCCTCGCCGGTGTCGCTGACGCACACGGTGACGTATTGCCCCGCCTCCATCCCGCGTTCGCGTGCGGCGCGCTCGTCGAGCCAGCGGTTGCCGGTCTCGACCGTGATCTTGCCGCCCGCGGGCATCGCGTCGCGCGCGTTGATGCAGAGGTTGAGCAACGCGTTCTCGAGCTGGTTGGCATCGACCAACGCCGACCACAGCCCGCCCGCAGCGACCGTCTCGACCTCGATGTTCGGCCCGACCGTGCGCCGCACCAACTCGGCGAAATCGCCGAGCAGGCGGTTCACCACGATCGGCTTGGGCGACAGGGTCTGGCGCCGCGAAAACGCCAGCAGGCGATGCGTCAGCGAGGCGGCGCGCCGCGTCGCGCCCTGTCCGGCGGCGAGGTAGCGCTCGACGTCCTCGGTCCGCCCCTGCGCCAGCCGCGTGCGGATCATCTCGAACGCGCCCGAAATGCCGGCGAGCAGATTGTTGAAATCGTGCGCGAGGCCGCCGGTCAGCTGGCCGACGGCCTCCATCTTCTGCGCCTGGCGGAGTGCTTCCTCGGTCTCACGCAGCCGCTCCTGGCTCTGGAGTCGCTCGGTTACGTCATAGACGAACTGATACGCACCGATCTGCTTGCCGTTTGCGTCGAGCAGCGGGCTGAACCGCATCTCGTACGATCGCTGGTCGCGGCCGGGGTCGCCAAACGCCCCCACTTCGACGAACGCTTCACCGTCCAGCGCACGCGTCCATACATCGCGCACCGCCGCCTGATGCTCGGGCCGGTCCGCCAGGACGTCGAGCATCGATTGGCCGACCGCTGGCCGTATCCCGAAGATCCGTTCGAACTCGTCGGCCGATGCCTTGTTGATCGCCAGCCAGCGGAAATCCTTGTCCGCGACTTGGACGAACGCATCGGTCCCCTCGACGATATCGGCGAGCAGCTTGCGCTCGGCGAGCGCAGCGGCAACGCGCGATTCCAGCTCTTCGTTAAGGGCGCGCTGGGCGGCGTCGGCCTGATGGCGCGCGGTGACGTCCTTGAACAGCACCGCGACCTGCTTCGCCTCCGGCGGGTCGAGCCGGAACGCCGACAACTCCAAGTGGCGGCCGGTGGCGACAAGTTCCTGCTCGAACCGGATCGGCACGCCGGTGCGCAATACTTCGCCGTACCGCGCTACCCAGGCGTCGGCTTCGTCCCCGACCATCTCGCGCAACTTCTGACCAACGACATTCGGGATGCCGGCATTCAGCGCATATGCTGCGTTCGCCTCGATATGGACGTAGTCGCTCAGCGGGCCATGCGGGCCGTCGAAGAACTCGATGACGCAAAAGCCCTCGTCGATCGCGTCGAACAACTCGCGGTAACGGTCGGAGGGAAGCGGAGCAGTGGTCGAGGGCTGGTCGGCCATGCAGTAAACCTATCCGGGAAGCTGGTCCCGATCAACTTCGGGCGGGGCCGAGCGGTTCCGCGGCGCGCGCTCTAGAAACGCTCGCCGACCATTTCCTCGCTCTTGGCCCACAGTGCCTTCGCATTGTCGGGATCGACGGCGTAAGGGCGCACGCCGCCACGGAAACCCTCGATGTCGATGACTTCCGCTACGTGGCAGTCCTCGCAATATTTGCCGCCGACGTCGTCACCGGACGCCACCGCGCCCGCCCACACCGACGTCGCCGCACCTTGCGGTATCGTCTTCCACTCGAACGCCGGGCCGTCATTGTCCTTCTGGTTGGCGTTGATGGCGTCGATCATGGTCTGCATGACTTGTGGGGTCATGTGCCGTCCGAGCTCGGTTTGGATACCGCCCGGATGGACCGCCGCCGCGCGCACGCCCCGGCCCTTGTGGCGACGGTCGAATTCGACCGCGAACAGCGCGTTGGCGGTCTTCGACCGGCCATAGGCACCGAATTCGGTGTAGGGCGTGCGTTCGAAGCCGGGGTCGTCCAGATCGACATTGGCGAAGCGGTGCCCCGACGACGACAGGCTCACGAACCGCCCGCCGTCGCGGATCAGCGGGGCGATGCGATTGACGAATACGAAATGCCCCAGGTGATTGGTGCCGAACTGCGTCTCGAACCCGTCCTTGGTCGTCCCCTGCGGACAGGCCATGACGCCGGCATTGGCGATGACGATATCGAACGTCTCGCCCTTCGCGTTCAGCGCATCGGCGGCGGCGCGAACGCTCGCCAGATCGGCGAGGTCGAGTTCGATCAGCTCCAGCCCGCCCGGCGCCTTGGCTTGTTCGCGGACTTGGGCCGTCGCGGCTTCAGCCTTGGCCAGATCGCGCGCCGCACCGACCACCCACGCCCCATGCGCGGCCAGCGCGCGCGCCGTTTCGACGCCCAACCCCGCGGATACGCCGGTGATCAGGACTCGCTTGCCGCTGAGATCGACGCCCGCCAGCACGTCGTCGGTGGTGGATTTGCTGCCAAAGGTCATGTCGCTCTCCCGAATGGTGTGAGCGATAGATAGGGTCGCAGTCCCTCGCCGAAAGAGCAGGCTTCATGAAAAAGGGCGGCCCGCGCGGAGCCGCCCCTCGATCGACTAGTTCGCGACCCGTTCGACGATCAACATCGATTCCGGATCGGCGGCAGCGTCACCCTGGATGAAGTTCAGGATGTCCGCGTTGATCTGGTCGGGATGCGTCGTCATGCAGCCGTGCGGCATGTCCTGATAGGTCTTGAGCGTACCGTGCTTAAGCAGCTTCACCGCCAGCGGCGCGCTGTCGGCATAGGGCACGACCTGGTCGCCCTCGCTGTGGATGACGAGCACCGGCACATCGATCGCCTTGAGGTCCTCGGTCAGGTCGGTTTCCGAGAATACCTTGATGCACTCGTAATGGCCTATCGCGCCGCCCATCATTCCCTGGCGCCACCAATTGTCGACCAGCCCCTGGATCGTCGCCACGCCGGGCTTGTTGAAATTGTAGAACGGGCCGGCGGCGACATCGATGTAGAATTGCGACCGGTTCATCATGCCGGCGCGGAACTGGTCGAATACCTCCATCGGCAGACCGCCGGGATTGGCGTCGGTTTTAAGCATCAGCGGCGTGATCGCGGAGATCAGCACCGCCTTCGACACGCGGCCGGGATCGGTGCGGGCGACGTAGCGGGCGACTTCGCCGCCGCCGGTCGAATGACCGACATGCACGGCGTTCTTCAGGTCGAGCGCGCGCGCCAGCGCGATCGCATCGGCCGCATAGGTATCCATGTCGTTGCCGGTCGCGGTCTGGGTCGAACGGCCATGCCCGCGCCGGTCGTGCGCGATGACGCGATAGCCCTTCTGGCTGAAGAACAGCATCTGGTTGTCCCAGTCGTCGGCGCTCAGCGGCCAGCCGTGGTGGAACATGATCGCCTGCGCATCGCGCGGGCCCCAATCCTTGTAGAAGATCTCGGTGCCGTCGTCGGTCGTGATGAATGGCATGGGGAATTCCTCAACAGTTCGAGTCGTCCTCCCCCGCAAATCATAATGCCACCGAAACGGTCGGTTGTAGACGCAAATCTGTGCAAACCGGATTGCGGTTCGCGCACGAAAAAGGG
Source organism: Sphingomonas panacisoli (assembly GCF_007859635.1). Classification (NCBI taxonomy): domain Bacteria; kingdom Pseudomonadati; phylum Pseudomonadota; class Alphaproteobacteria; order Sphingomonadales; family Sphingomonadaceae; genus Sphingomonas; species Sphingomonas panacisoli. Next base: position 2,472,391 of record NZ_CP042306.1, read on the forward strand.
CGGCCCGTCGCCGGACCGCCCTTTTCGTTTCGTTGGCTGCCACGTCGTCAGACGTATCGGCTTCGCCGATCCGCTGCCCGACGTGGCGAGTCTTGGGATTGCTGGCGCAATCCCAAGCCGCCCGCGTCTTAGCGCTTCGAGAACTGGAAGCTGCGACGCGCCTTCGCGCGGCCGTACTTCTTGCGCTCGACGGTGCGGCTGTCGCGGGTCAGGAAGCCGGCGCGCTTCACCTGCGTGCGCAGGATCGGCTCGTACTTCGTGATCGCCTGGCTGATGCCGTGCTTGACCGCACCGGCCTGGCCCGACAAACCACCGCCCTTGACGGTCGCGACGACGTCATACTGGCCCTCGCGCTCGGCGACGCCGAACACCTGGTTGATGACGAGGCGCAGCGACGGACGCGCGAAATAGACTTCCAGGTCACGACCATTGATCGTGATCTTGCCCGTGCCCGGCTTCAGCCAGACGCGTGCGACGGCGTCCTTGCGGCGGCCGGTCGCATAGGCGCGGCCCTGCGCGTCGATTTCCTGCTCGCGCAGCGGAGCGGGCGCGGGTGCGGGGCCGCTGTTGTTGGTGTCCGCCGCGGCAACGACCGCGTCGGGGGTCTGACCGGCAGCGATCGCGCCGAGATCAGCGAGGGACTGGCGTTCGTCAGCCATTATGCGCCCACCTTGTTCTTGCGGCTCATCGCCGCGATATCGAGGACTTCGGGGTTCTGAGCTTCGTGCGGATGCTCTGTCCCGGCGAAGATGCGCAGGTTACGCAGCTGCTGACGGCCGAGCGGGCCGCGCGGGATCATGCGCTCCACGGCCTTTTCCAGCACGCGTTCCGGGAAACGACCCTCGAGCACCTTGCCCGCGGTGATCCCCTTGATGCCGCCGGCATAACCGGTGTGCTTGTAATACACCTTGTCCGCCAGCTTCTTGCCGGTGAAACGGATCTTGTCCGCGTTGATCACGATGACATTGTCACCGCAATCGACGTGCGGCGTGAACGACGTCTTGTGCTTGCCGCGCAGGACGTTTGCGATCACCACCGCGGCACGGCCGACGACCAGATCGGTCGCGTCGACGATATGCCACTTCTTCTCCACCTCGTGCGGCTTGGCCGGCTTGGTGGTCTTCATCAGCGCCTTCATGGGCTGTTGACCTTCTTGGCTATGGAAAACAAACGCGCGGCCGGTTGCCCAGCCGCGTTCGTGGCGGCCAAATGCAATCGGACCGCGTCAAAGTCAAGCAAAACCGGGCTTTTGCTGACGGGTATTATGATACCCGGTAGTGCGATTGCTGTCCGATGGCATGGATACCCCAGGTCACGGCGATCACCAGCAACGCGCCGACCAGCTGATGCAGTCCGGCGAGCGTCACGTTCACATCGCTCATCACCGTCGCGATGCCGAGCAGGATCTGCGTCCCGAACGCGATGTGGATCGCGACTGGCGCCCGGCGGTCCAGCGGCTTCACCTTGCGCGCGAGCAGCACGAGCATCACCACCGCCACCCACACCCACCAGCGGTGGATGAAGTGAACGGTCGCGGGATCGTCGAACAGCAACTTGCCGAGCGACTCGCCGCTCTGGCTCGGGCCGGGGAATATCGATCCGTTCATCAGCGGCCAGTCGTTCGCCACCCGCCCCGCGCGCAGCCCCGCCATCAGGGCGCCGTAGAGCAACTGCACCGTCAGGATCGCAGTCGCCGCCAGTCCGAACCCGGTCAGCCGTGCCGGCCTCGCGCCGGACTCGCGCGCCAGCCGTCGCAGGTCGAGCGCGGTCCACACCATCCCTGCCAGCGTGAATAGCGCCGTCAGCAGATGCGTCGCGAGCCAGCCCGGTGCGACCTCCGTCCGATGCGTCAGCCCCGATCGCACCATCAGCCAGCCGAACGTCCCCTGCAGGCAGATCAACGCGAACAGCGCGAACAGCCGCCAGAAATAGCCGCGCGGGATTTGCCGCCGCGCCGCGAACCAGACGAACGGGATCAGGAACGCCAGCCCGATGATCCGACCGAGAAAGCGATGGAGATATTCCCAGAAGAAGATCGCCTTGAACCCGGCCAGCGTCATGCCGTGGTTGATCGCTTCGTATTGCGGGATGCGGCGGTAGTTCGCGAACTCCGCCTGCCACTGCGCCTCGGTCAGCGGCGGAACGGCGCCGATCAGCGGCTTCCATTCGGTGATCGACAGCCCCGATTCGGTCAGCCGCGTAACACCGCCGACCACGACGATCGCGACGATCAGGGCCGCGACGATATAGAGCCATGCGGCAATGGTGCGAGGGCGGGTATTGGCGATCATGGCCGCGGCCATACCCACACCGTCATCCCAGCGAAAGCTGGGATCTCAGGCCTTATCGCAATGCTGCACGATACCCCAGCTTTCGCTGGGGCGACGAAGGAGGAGATCAGTTGGCCGCGGCGCGCGCGTTCTGGCCGTCGCCTTCGGGCGCGGCGACGATGTCGCGCGTGGTGCCGCCCTTGTCGACGATCTTGGTTTCGGGGTCCCCCGCTTCCGAGCGCACGCCGGGTGCGGCCGAATCGCCGCCGGCCTGGTCGAGCGTCGAGCGTTCCGCTTGGCTGCGCGGGGCGGAACCGCCGAACAGTGCGTCGAGCGCCTGCGCCGAGGGATTGTTGTCCTGCGGACGCGCAACGCCCGGCTGCGGCGGACGCAGCGAGAAATCGGGCGGCACGACGAGCGGCTGGCTGCGCGCGACGGCATATTCGTCCGGACGCGTGCGGTCGTACCCGCGCTTGCCGCAGGCCGAAAGGGACAAGGCCACGCTCGCAACCGCGACGACCATTACAAACTTACGCATTCGAATTCTCCACTTCACCCGGCTCGGCCTTGGGCTTGTCACGGACCAACAGGGCACGCGCTAGCAGGATGAGCACGCCTATCGTAATCGCCGCGTCGGCAAGATTGAAGGTCAAAAACGGCGACCAGGTGCCGAAGTGCAGATCGGCGTAATCCTGCACATAGCCGAGCCGCACGCGATCGAGGATATTGCCGAGCGCGCCGCCCGCGATCATGCCCAGCGCGAACTGGTCCTGGCGGTTCGCCTCGCGCCACATCCACACGAGGACGGCGAAGGCGATGACGCCGGTCAACACGACCAACATCCACGAATTTTCCGGCGCGACGCGCAGGAAACCGAGCGACACGCCATGATTGTGCAGGTTGCGCAGCGTGAAGATAGGCAGCACCGCGCGCTCGTCGCCTTCCATCGCCAGCCCGATCGGACCGACGACCAGCCACTTGATGACTTGGTCGAGCACGAAGAACAGAGCCGCCGCGATCAGCCCGGCCTTGGGCGCCTTCCCCATCACGACACCACCTCCGCACAGCGATCGCACAACGCACCATCCGCCGTCACTTCGGGCAACAGCCGCCAGCAGCGGCCGCATTTATGATAATCGGTCCGAGCGACGGCCAGATCGCCCTGGGAAACCTTGGCGACGATGAACGTCTCGGCGAGCGCCGCGGCGTCCGCGGGCAGGGTCGGCACCGTCACGTTCGCCTCGAGGCTCGACTTGATCACCTTGTCGCGGCGGAACGGCTCGATCGCCTCGGTCACTTGCGCCCGCAACGCGCGGATATCGTCCCAATTGGTCGCGTGCGGCGCGTCGCCCGGCACCTTCGGCAGGTCCGGCCAGTCGAGCAGGTGCACCGACCCGTCCTCGCTCGGGAACCGCGCCTGCCACGCTTCCTCGGCGGTGAAGCACAGGATCGGCGCGGCGTAGCGGACCAACGCATGGAACAGCACGTCGAGCACCGTCCGGTACGCGCGCCGCTTCATGTCGCCCGGCGCGTCGCAATACAGCGAGTCCTTGCGGATATCGAAGAAGAACGCCGACAGATCGTCCTGCGCGAAATCGGTCAGCAGCCGCAGGTAGCGGTTGAACTCGAACGCCTCCGCCGCCGCCTTCAACTCGACGTCGAGCTTGCCCAGCAAGTCGAGCACGTACAGTTCGAGCTGCGGCATGTCCTTCGGCGCGACGCGTTCGCTGTCCGCGAAACCGTCGAGCGCACCGAGCATGTAGCGGAACGTGTTGCGCAGCTTGCGATACGCGTCGCTCGCGGTGCCCAGCACTTCCTTGCCGATCCGCACGTCGTCGAAATAGTCGGTCGAGGCGACCCACATGCGCAATATGTCGGCGCCCGATTCCTGGATCACTTTCAGCGGATCGACGACATTGCCGAGCGACTTGGACATCTTACGCCCGTTGCCGTCGAGCGCGAAGCCGTGGGTCAGCACCGCGTCGTACGGCGCGCGCCCGCGCGTCCCGCAGCTTTCGAGCAGCGACGACTGGAACCAGCCGCGATGCTGGTCGGAGCCTTCGAGATAGAGGTCGGCGCGGACGCCCTCGCCGTACCGCGCCTCGATCGTGAAAGCGTGGGTCGAACCACTGTCGAACCACACGTCGAGGATGTCGTTGATCGGCTCGTAGTCGGCGAGGCGGTAGTCCGGACCGAGCAGCGCCTGATGGTCGGCGGTGAACCACGCATCCGCGCCGCCCGCCTCGAACGCCTTGACGATGCGATCGTTGACCGCCGTGTCGCGCAGATACTCGCCGGTCGCGCGGTCGACGTAGAGCGCGATCGGCACGCCCCAGGCGCGTTGGCGCGAAATCACCCAGTCGGGGCGTCCTTCGACCATCGACCGGATGCGGTTCTTGCTCCGCTCCGGTACCCAGCGCGTCCGCTCGATCGCGTCGAGCGCGAGCCCGCGCAAGGTCGGTCCGTTGCCGAGTCCGAGCCCCATCGGCGGCGGCGCCATGCCGGCCGGATCGATCATCGGCGGTTGCGCGGCGACCATCGCCTCCACCGACGCTTGCGACTGGTCCATCGGGATGAACCATTGCGGCGTCGCGCGCTGGATCACCTTGGCCTTGGACCGCCACGAATGCGGATAGCTGTGCGCGAAATCGTCCGACGCCGCGAGCAGCGCGCCCGCCGCGCGCAGGTCGCTGCAGATCGGCCCGTCGGATGCCACGAACTTCTTGTTGATGACGCTCCCCTGCCCGCCGAGCCACTCCCATTCTTGAACGTAAAATCCGGCACCATCGACAGCAAAGACCGGAGCCAGCGATAAATTTTGCGCCTGAACCGAAAACGCAAACTCTTTGCAAAGCTCAAAGTCGTCTTCGCCGTGATCGGGCGCCATATGGACGAGGCCAGTACCCGTATCGGTCGTCACGAAGTTACCAGGTAGAAAGGGGCGGGACCGCTCGAAGAAGCCGCCAAGCTTATGCATCGGGTGACGTGCGACAGCGCCAGCTAGGTTGGCCCCGGATCCACTCCACAAAACACTCTCAAACTTCGTTTGATCGTCCCAAGGAACCAAATAGTCCCAAGTCCGAAGTGTGCTTGCTAAGTCATCTGGTAGTTCAATGCCCGCCCGCTTTGCGAACTGATCGACTAACAGGGCAGCAACGAGGAATTTTCCCCGTTCGGTGTCGAGCAATACGTATCCGACCTCAGGCCCATACGCGAGCGCCTGGTTCACCGGGATCGTCCACGGCGTCGTCGTCCAGATCACCGCATGCGCGCCGACCAGTTCGGGCGCGTTCGGCGCTTCGACGATCTCGAACGCCACGTCGATCTGGGTCGACACGACGTCCTCATATTCGACCTCTGCTTCAGCGAGCGCGGTCTTTTCGACCGGTGACCACATCACCGGCTTGGCGCCGCGATAGAGCTGACCGCTTTCGGCGAACTTCAGCAATTCGCCGACGATCACCGCCTCCGACGCATAGTTCATCGTCAGGTACGGGTCGTCCCATTCGCCCATCACGCCGAGCCGCTGGAATTGTTCGCGCTGCACCGCGACCCATTTCTCGGCATAGGCGCGGCATTCGGCGCGGAACTGCGCGACCGGTACGTCGTCCTTGTTCAGCTTTTTCGCACGATACGCTTCCTCGACCTTCCATTCGATCGGGAGACCATGGCAGTCCCAGCCGGGCACGTAGGGCGCGTCCTTGCCGAGCAGGGTCTGGCTGCGGACGACGATGTCCTTCAGCACCTTGTTCATCGCATGGCCCATATGGATGTCGCCATTGGCGTAGGGCGGACCGTCGTGGAGGATGAAGCGCTTGCGGTCCTTCCGCTGCGCGCGGAGCTTTCCGTACAGATCCATCGCCGCCCAGCGCGCCAGGATCGCCGGCTCCTTCGCCGCCAGCCCGGCCTTCATCGGGAAGTCGGTCTTGGGCAGGAAGACGGTGTCGCGGTAATCTGCTGCGGGCATGGTGTCGTCGGTCATAGGTGCGGGGGCATTAGCGAAGGTTTCCGAGCGCGTCATCCAAATCCTCCCCGGGACGGGGAGGTGGCAGCCGAAGGCTGACGGAGGGGGTTCGCCTCACTCGGTTCGCTAGAGGCACGCCCCCTCCACCATCGCTGCGCGACGGTCCCCCTCCCCGTCCCGGGGAGGATTGTTCTGGCAATGTAGGAATTCGCCTGTCACCGTCACCCAGCTCTTTGTACTTGCTGGATTTGATCGGCCTTCACCGACCGCCGCGAAACGTCGTCGCTAGTGTAACCCTGGTGTCACCTTAGCAGCCGCTTCGCCGTCGCGACGTCGTCGGCCATCTGCACCTTGAGTGCGTCCAGGCTCTCGAACTTCGCCTCGGGCCGGATGAAGTCGATCAACTCGACCGCGATCGACTGGCCGTACAGGTCGCCGTCGAAGTCGAAGAAATAGGGTTCGAGCAATTCCTTGGGCGGGTCGAAACTCGGCCGCACACCCAGGTTCGCGGCGCCGTCGAGCACGCGGCCGTCGGGGAGCCGTCCGCGTACCGCGTAGATGCCGAACTTGGGCCGCAGGTAATTGGCCATGTCGATGTTCGCGGTCGGAAAGCCGAGCGTCCGCCCGACCTTGTCGCCATGCTGGACCACGCCCTCGATCGTATAGGGCCGAGTCAGCAACCGCGCCGCCTCGCGCGGGTCGCCGTTACGAAGCGCCTCGCGGATGCGGGTCGAGGACACCGTCGCGCCGTCGAGTTGGACCGGCGCGATCGTATCGACGGTGAAGCCATGCTCCTCCCCCAGCGCGCGCAGCAACGGGATATCCCCGCTCCGCCCCTTGCCGAAGGTGAAGTCCTCGCCCGTCGCGACGCCCGCGACGCCAAGATCGCGGACCAGCCGCTCGGTCACGAACGCTTCCGCCGACAAAGCGGCGAGCGCGGCGTCGAAGTCGAACACGTACATCGCATCGACCCCCGTCGCGCCGAACAATGCGGCGCGCTGGTCGAGACTGGTCAGCCGGAACCATGGGCTGTCGGGCCGGAAGTAGCGCATCGGGTGCGGATCGAACGTCGCGACGATCGCCGGCTTGCCCGCCGCCCGGGCGCGCTCGACCGCGCGGCCTACCACCGCCTGGTGGCCGAGGTGAAACCCGTCGAAATTACCGAGCGCGACGAAGCCGCCGCGCAGATGGGCGGGCACCGCCGAGCCGCTGGAAAGCCGCTCCATGGCCGGGCCTATACGGACCTCATTTGCCCGGCACCATCCCCGCCAGCAGCACGCGGATGACATTGCCGCCCATGACCTTGCGAATGTCGTCGTCGGAAAAGCCGCGATCGATCAGCGCCTGGGTGATCGCGGCGACTTGGCTCGCATCGAACCCGGTCGTAACCGCCCCGTCGAAGTCGGACCCGAGCCCGACGTGATCGATCCCCACCAGATCGCGGACATAGGCGATGGCCTTGGCGACATCGGCGGGCTTGGTCGAACAAACCGCCGCGTCCCAGTATCCGATCCCGATCACCCCGCCGGTCTTCGCGATCCCGCGCACCTCGTCGTCGGTCAAGTTGCGGTTGACCTTGCAGGTCGCCTGCACCCCGCCATGGCTGGACACGAGCGGGCGGCGCGCCATCGCGATGATTTCCGCGACCGCGGCGTGGCTCGAATGCGCGACATCGACCACCATGCCGAGCTTCTCCATCCGCCGCACCACCGCGACGCCGAGCGGGGTCAGCCCGCCTTTCTTCAGCCCGTGCATCGACCCCGCGACGTCATTGTCGAAGAAATGCGCGAGCCCCGCCATCCGGAACCCGGCGGCGTAGAGCTTGTCGAGATTGGCGATATTGCCCTCAAGGTCCTGCAGTCCCTCGATCGACAGCATCGCGCCGACCGGCGGCTGACGCGGGGGGCTTGTGACGATGCTTGGCGGCGCGACGGGCCAGCGGCCAGGATCGGCGCGATCGACCATCAGCCGCATCAGGTCCTGCGCACTCGTAATCAGCCGCATCTGCCCGTTCGACCGTGCGGCGAAATCCTTCAGCTTGTCGGCATGATAGAGCGACCGCTGGAGCAGCGACCCCCAGGTCCGTACCGGCTGCAGATCGGCGATCACCAAGGTCGTGATGTTGTCGGTGTCGCCCGAGTTGCCGTCGTAATTCTGCCCCTTCGGCGTCTTGGTCACCGACGAGAAAATCTGGAGCGCGTAATGCCCTTCCTGCAGCCGCGGCAGATCGACCATCCCGCGCGTCGATCGCGTCAGCAGATCGCGTTTCCACAGCAGCGAATCGGCATGCATGTCGGCGACATCGAGCGTCCTCTGCAACGCAGCCGCACGCGGGCTGACGGCGAAGGCGACCGGCTGCACCTTGTTCTGCTGGTTCTCGACGATGCCCGGCGCGAACACGAAGAAGGCGACGGCGGCGATCAGGATTAGGCCAAGGCCGCCAAAAATCCACTTACGCATCCACCACCCCCTCCGTCATGCCGGGCTCGTCCCGGCATCCGCCTATCCGCCAGCGATGCAGCTTGAGGCACGGCAGGCCCCGGCACAAGGCCGGGGTGACGATCAGGACTTGGCGAGCGTCACGAAACTATAGGCGGGCCGATCACCCTCGGCGGCATGATCCTCTCGCGCGTCCTCGCGCCAGCCCGCAAACGCCGGCACGCTGACATCCCCCGCGGCATCGAGATGCACCTCGGTCAGCTCGACCCGATCAGCGTGTTCGAGGAGCAGTGCGAAGATTTCCGCCCCTCCAATCACCATCGCTTCGTCGCCGGCGAGCTTCAGCGCCTCATCCACCGACCGCACGACATCCGCGCCCTCCGCCGACCACGCGGGGTCACGCGTCAGCACGATATGCCGCCGCCCGGGCAGCGGCGACGGGAAGCTCTCGAAGGTCTTGCGCCCCATGATCATCGGCTTGCCCGTGGTCAGCGCCTTGAAGCGCTTGAGATCGGCGGGGAGATGCCATGGCAAGCCGCCGTCGCGGCCGATCACGCCATTGTCGGCGCGTGCGAGGATGAGCGTGATCATGCGCCCGCTCTGCCACGGCGCGCCTGAGAAAACGAGCCGCTTAGCTTTTGGCGTGCTTCTTCACGTAAGCGTCGGGATCCTTGTCCACGACCTTTACCCCGTCGAGGTGCTGTGCCTCGAACGTCGCGAACTGCACGGCCAGATCATGACGTTCCTTCAGGCTGGCATGCTTGCGGAAATCGGTGAGGCCCTGTCGCTCTTCCTCCGCCATGTGGTCGCTGTTCGCCTTGTTGCAGGCGCCGACCGCCTCGAACCACGCCTTCGACCCGACCTTGTGCTTCTGCACGGCTTCGCCGGTGTCGCGGATGTCGTTGTGGTCCTCGATCGCGTCCTCGGTTTCCTCGGCCGCGGAATCGGCGTCATTCCCGCCCGTCCCAATCTTCATCAAGCGCGGATAGAAAAAGCGCTCTTCGGCCTCCGCGTGCGAGTCGAGCAGGTTCTTCAACCTTCCCCAGATCGCCGCCAGGGCCTCGGTGTCCTTCGGGTCGATACTGTCGATCTGCGCGAACATGCTGCGTTGCTGCGCGTGTTCGTCGAGGATGAGTTGCGTGATGTCCATCCCGCCTCAACCGCGCTGGGCGAACCCGGTTCCGTCAGACCGCGACCGGCGCCTTGATGTGCGCCTGCGCCTCGTAGCCGACGAGCTGGAAGTCCTCATATTCGTAGGCGTCGATCGACGCCGGCTTGCGCAGGATCTCGAGCTTCGGCAGCCGCCCCGTTTCACGCCCAAGCTGCTCGCGCGCTTGCTCCAGATGGTTCGAATAAAGGTGACAATCGCCACCGGTCCACACGAACTCGCCGACCTCCAACCCCACCTGCTGCGCGAGCATGTGCGTGAGCAGCGCGTAGCTCGCGATGTTGAACGGCACGCCGAGGAAGATATCGGCCGAACGCTGGTAGAGCTGCAGGCTCAGCTTCCCGTTCGCGACATAGCATTGGAACAGGCAGTGGCACGGCGCGAGCGCCATGGCGTGGAGTTCGCCGGGGTTCCATGCGCTCACCACCATGCGGCGGCTGGCGGGATTGACCTTCAGCGTCTCGATCAGTTCGGCGATCTGGTCGACATGTCCGCCGTCCGCGGTCGCCCAGTCGCGCCACTGCTTGCCATAGACCGGGCCGAGATCGCCATTCTCGTCGGCCCACTCGTCCCAGATGCTGACCTTGCGATCGTGCAGCCACTGGACGTTGGTGTCGCCGCGCAGGAACCACAGCAGTTCGACGATGATCGAGCGCAGATGGAGTTTCTTGGTGGTCAGGACCGGAAAGCCCTCGCTCAAGTCGAAGCGCATCTGGTGGCCGAACACGCTACGCGTCCCCGTGCCGGTGCGGTCCATTTGCTCGGCCCCATGGTCGAGCGCGCGCTGCATCAGGTCGAGATATTGCCGCATGTCCCCGATCTAACGGTCTGCGGATGGGTCGCCAAGCCGAACGAAATCATCCGTGGTGGATAAGTCATGGATTGGTCGCATCGCCTCACCCGCGCACCATCGATCCAGTGCCTGCGTCCCCTCCTCCACCGGAAACCGAGCCGCGCGACCGCGATTGGGCATGTCGGTTGTTCGCGGGCATCGCGGACGAGCAATCGGAGGTCATGGCATTGGTCTATTTCGATCCGGATTGGAGATACCTCGGCATGCGCCATTGCGCGTCGGGCGACTCCGGCTGCGTCGCCGTCCCGATCCGCGAGATCGCCCGCGACGTGCTGACCCTCGATGTGCGGCTGGTCCTGATGGCGCACAACCATCCGGGCGGCGATCATCGGCCCAGCAAGGACGATTTGGCGGTCACGTCACGGCTCTCGCGCACGCTCGACGCGATCGGCGTCAGGCTGGTCGATCATCTGATAGTGGGGCGCAACGGCTGCACGAGCCTGCGCGACGAAGGTTATCTCTAGCCTGCGATCCTGCAGGCTTTGATGTCCTTGGGCTCGGGCCGAGCGCCGAACGCCTGGAACCGCGCCATATAACCGCCCGCCGACGGCATGTCGTCGAACGCCACCAATTTATACCCGACCGCGGCGAACTCGCATTGCAGCAGCTTGGGCGGCGTGCCGTGATCGACCGTCCGGCGATTGGCATCGACCACCACGACTTCGCCGGTGGCCTTCAGCGACGGACGAATGCGCCACAGGAATTCGTAGGGCTGCTCGATCTCGTGATACATGTGGATCATCAGCACGCGGTCGAAGCTGTTGTCGGGCAGCTTGGGATTGGCCGGATCGCCCAGCCGCACGCTGACATTGTCGAGCCGGTCGCGGACCACACGCTGCGCCAGCGCGTCGCGGACTTGCGGCACGATATCCTCCGCCACGACGCGGCCGTCCTTGCCGACGCGGCTCGCCAGGCGGATCGTATAATAGCCTTCGCCCGCGCCGATATCGGCGACGGTCATGCCCTTGGCGACGCCCGATTTGTTCATCACCTCGCCCGCCTCGTTCAGGCGGTCGCGGGCTTCCTCGGTCGACCAGCGCGCCGAGACGATCCTGGCGACCGGACGGTCAGCGGCCGGAAACGGTCCGACATTGTCGGGCTTGTCGCGCACCACCGCCGGCCCGCCGTCGCACGCGGCGACGAGCAGGATAGCGGGGATCAGGGCGACGGCGGCGCGGATCAATCCACGTCCTCCACCTCGACCGCTTCGCCGGTCACGCGTTGCGACAGCGCCGCGGCCATGAACGCTTCGAGATCGCCGTCGAGCACGTCCGACGGGCTGGTCGAGGTCACGCCGGTACGCAGGTCCTTCACCAGCTGATATGGTTGCAACACGTAGCTGCGGATCTGGTGCCCCCAACCAATATCGGTCTTGGTCGCATTCTCGGCATTGGCGACCGCCTCGCGCTCGGCCAGTTCGCGCTCGTAGAGCCGCGCGCGGAGCTGATTGTAGGCCTCGGCCTTATTCTTGTGCTGGCTGCGCTGGTTCTGGCACTGCACGACGATCCCGGTTGGGATGTGCGTGATGCGAACCGCGGAGTCCGTGGTGTTGATGTGCTGCCCGCCCGCACCCGATGCGCGATAGGTATCGATGCGCAGATCGCTCTCGTTGTAATTGACCTCGATATTCTCGTCGACGACCGGATAGACCCAGACGCTCGCGAAGCTGGTGTGCCGCCGCGCGGCGCTGTCGTACGGGCTGATCCGAACGAGGCGGTGCACACCGCTTTCCGTCTTGGCGTAGCCGTACGCATTCTCGCCCTTGAGCAGCAAGGTCGCTGACTTGATCCCGGCCTGTTCACCCGAATGCTGATCGACCAGTTCGACCTTCAGTCCGTGGCGTTCGCCCCAGCGCTGGTACATGCGGCTGAGCATCCCTGCCCAGTCCTGGCTCTCGGTCCCGCCAGCGCCGGCGTTGATCTCGACATAGGTGTCGTTCGCGTCGGCCTCGCCGGCCAGCAACGCCTGGATCTTGTCGTGGTCGGCGCGCTTGGCGAGTTCGGCCAGCGCCTCGACCGCTTGGCCCTCGAGTTCGGCGTCGCCCTCGGCCTCGGCCATTTCGACCAGTTCGACGTTGTCGGTCAGTTCCTGCTCGATCGATCGCGTCGCGTTGATCGCCTCGTCCAGCCGGCGGCGTTCGCGCATGACTTCCTGCGCGGCCTTGGGATCGTTCCACAGGCTCTGGTCCTCGACCCGTGCGTTGAGCTCGTCGAGCCGGCGAAGCGCGCGGTCCCAGTCGAGGAATCGCCGCAGCAACGCCAGCGCCTCGTTGATCGTATCGACATGCGATTGCGCTTCGGCGCGCATCGGGAAACTCCAAAATCAAACGTAACGTGCGCGGTCGAGCGCCGCGCACATACCAATGTAGGAAGCGGACCTAGTAGATACCGCCCTGCCGTTGCAAGAAATCGCCGTCGTCGTTCGCCTTGGGCGGCGGCGGGGCCTTGGTCGCGATGGGGGTCGGCAAGTCGCGGCGGATCGGGCCACGGCGAAGATCGCTTTCGGGCTTGAACGCTTCCCAGATTACCGACGCCTTGGGATCGTCGGTCGGCCACGAGCCGTAGACCGGCTTGCCCGACGCGCGATCGATCCGCACCATCTGGATGCCCGGCGGGGCGCGGAACGGGATCTTGGGCATGCCGTCATACGCCTTGATCGCCCATTCCTTGAAGATCGGCGCGGCAAGGGTACCGCCCTGTGCGTAGCCGCCCAGGTTCACCGGTGTGTCGTACCCGATATAGACGCCGGCGATCATCTGCGGCGTGCCGCCGATGAACCACACGTCCTTCGGGCCGGAGTTGGTGCCGGTCTTGCCGAACATCGGCCGATCGAGATCGCGCAGCACGACCGCGGTGCCGCGCTGGATCACGCCTTCGGCGATATGCACCATCTGATACGCGCTCAGCGGCTCGACGATCTGCTTCAGCCGGACGACCGGGCGCGGCATTGGCTTGCCGTTCCAATCGGGCGCGTTGCAGCGATCGCACGGACGCCAATTCTCCGGCCAGATCACGTTGCCGCGCCGGTCCTGGACATAGTCGATCAACGTCGATGGCCGCCCGCGCCCGTTATTCTCCAGGATCGAATACGCGTTGACCATCCGCGACACGGTGGTCTCGCCCGCACCGAGCGAGAACGATAGATAAGGCGGATATTTGCCGACGCCGATCTGGTCCATCAGCTTGACGACGTTCGACATGCCGGTCTGCGCCGCCGCACGGACGGTCATCAGGTTGCGCGACTGCTCGACGCCCCAGCGCATCGTGTGCGGTCCCGACCCGCCGCCGCCGCCGAAGTTGCGGAAACATTTCTGGCCGAGCCGCGCGCCCTGATAAACGCAGAACGGCCCATCGACGATGATCGACGCCGGGGTCAGCCCGGCCTGCAGCGCCGCGGCATAGACGATCGGCTTGATGGTCGATCCCGGCTGGCGCATCGCCTGGGTCGTCCGGTTGAACGCCTGGACGCGGCTGTCGAACCCGCCCTGCATCGCTAGAATGCGGCCGGTCGCCGGTTCCTCGACTAGGAAGCCGCCCGAAATCTTCGGGATCGAACGCAACGCATAGCCGCCACCTTCGGGCGCGACCGCCAGGATATCGCCGACCTTGATCGCGTCGGCCGCGACGCCGCCGCCGCCGCGGATCGGCATCGACGCCGCGCTGCGCGACATCGTTCCGGTCTTGCCGTCGGCAAAGCCCAGCCCGAAACTGCCGCCGGCATCGGTGACGATTGCCGCCTGCCAATCTTCGTAATCGAGCGCGATATTGCTGCCCAGCAGAGCGCTCTGCCAGCTCGATCCGATCTCGACATGCTTGAGCGGCCCGGTCCAACCGCGCCCGCGATCGTAGCGGAGCAGGCCGTTTCGCAACGCCTTCTGCGCGAGCGTCTGCTGGGCGGGGTCGAACGACGTCCGTACCCACAGCCCGCCGGCATAGACGCTGAACGGATTGCGCCCGCCTTCGGGATTCTCGCCGAACTTCTCGATCAACTGGCGGCGGACTTCTTCCATGAAATAGCCCGGCACCGATTCGAACGATGCGGTACGCTTGTTGACCGTGCCGAGCGGCGCGTTGACCGCGGCGTCGTGCTGCGCCTGGTTGATATAGCCGTTGGCCAGCATCTCGTTGAGCACGTAGTTGCGCCGCGCCTTCGCCCGCTCCGTCTGGCGATCGGGATCATACCCGGACGGCGCCTTGGGCAGGATCGCGAGATAGGCGAATTCGGGGATCGTCAGCTGGCTGACGTCCTTGTCGAAATAAGCATGCGCCGCCGCCTCGACGCCGTAGGCGTTGCGGCCGAGGAAGATCGTGTTGAGGTAGATTTCGAGAATCTGCTGTTTGGTCAGCACATTCTCGATGCGATAGGCGAGGATCGCCTCCTTCAACTTGCGCGTATAGCTGCGCTCGTTGCCGACCAGCAGGTTCTTCGCGACCTGCTGCGTGATCGTCGAGGCGCCGCGCGCGCGCCCGCTCGACCGCAGATTGTCGATCAGCGCGGAGACGATGCCCGGATAATCGACACCGTGGTGCGAAAAGAACGTCTTGTCCTCGGCCGATAGGAACGCGCCGACCAGCAACTTGGGATATTCGTCGAAGCTCAACTGAACGCGGCGTTCGCGGGCATAGGAGTAAACCGGCATGCCGTTGGTATCGCGCACGTTCGACGGCAGCGGCGGCTCGTACGTTTTGAGCGTATCGACCGACGGCAGGCCCGGCATCACGAAGATCAGCAGCGCGGCATAAGCGAGCGCGATCATCAGCGCGATGAACGCCAGCACCTTGACCCACCACCGCCGCCACGCGCGGCGTACGAACCCCGGACTGCCGGGATCGCGCTTGATCGTGAAGTTAGTGTTCTCGGTAGCGTCGGCGGCCATAGGTCGCCCGCATTAGCAGGTCCGTTGGCGGTTGCCAGCCGTGTTCGACGAGCCGCTAGTTCGCCGCCATGCGCTTGGCGAAATTGATCTCGACCGCACGCAGCACGCTCGTCGCGATCCGCTTGCGACCCTCGGGCGAATCGAGGAACGCCGCGTCGTTGGGGTTGGAGATGTAGCCCGTCTCGAACAGGATCGACGGCATGTCGGGCGCCTTGAGCACCATCAGCGACGCCATTTTGTGGAAGTTCGTGCGCAACGGCATCAACGGCGCTGCCTCGCGACCGAGCAGACGCGCGAACGCGGCGGAGGCGTTCATCGTCTCGCGTTGCGTCAAGTCGATCAGGATCGACGACACGTCGGCATTCTCTCCGCCCAGGTCGATCCCGCCGATGATGTCGGCCTTGTTCTCGCGCGACGCGAGCTTGGCGGCTTCCTTGTCGGAGGCGATCTCCGAAAGGGTGTAGACTGACGCGCCGGTGGCATCGCCCGTGCCGACGCTGTCGCAATGGATCGAAATGAAGAGGTCGGCCTTGAGCTTGCGCGCGATCCCGTAACGCTCCTGGAGCACGAGGAAGCGATCGTCCTCCCGCGTCAGTGCTACGCGGACGCGGCCCGATTTGAGCAGTTCGTCGCGGATCGCCTTGGCGATCTTGAGCGTGACGTCCTTTTCCTTGAGACCGCTGGTCGGCGAGATCGCGCCGGGATCGAACCCGCCATGCCCGGCATCGATCACGACCAACGGGCGATCGGCGTCGCCGTCGACGCGCGGCAGCGTGAGCGTCCGGCTCGACCCCGGCACCGGCAGCGATACAGTGTAGCGCGCCGGGATCAGCCCGGTATCGGGCATGTTGAACGGCGGCAGGAAGCGCAACTTCCCTTCGCCCGCCGCGCGCGCGAAATCGTCGTCGTCGACGGTCTTTAGCTGGAGGGTCAGGACGCGACCGTCCGCGCCGAACTTGCCACCGGTCACGACGGCTGGACGGGTCAGGTCGAACACGACGCGTGCGCCACCGTCACGGACTCCTTCGCGCACGCCGCCGACCAAGCCGCCGGTTTTAACCGTGCCGCCGGGTTTCGCACCGGTCACATCAAGCGCAACCCGGTTCGGCGAGGCGAGCAGGAAGCTGGAGGCGTCGGCGACACGGCCGTCGAACGTTACGACGACCGAGTCATTTCTGACCTCGACCCGCTGGATCGTGCCGGCCCAGGCCGGTGTCCCGCCGAACCATAGCGCCAGAAGTGCGAGAATGAACGACACGCGTACGTAATGGCGCGGCGACTTGTCGCCGGTCCAGCGAAAAACCATCCGACGGAGAACCCGCGTTACGCCCCCAAACATGGCGATGCTTATCGCGTGCGCTCGCTGCCACATGGTGAATCGACATGGTTAACCGGTCGTTAGGCTTTTGCGTGCAGGCAAAAACGGCCGAATTCTGCCAGTTGAAGCGCAGCGTTCGGAATGCTACTTCAGTGGCAACCGGGCTTTCGCGCGTGATTTGCGTGGGTCCGGTATCACGGCCGCCCCGGCGTATTCGGGTCAGGCGGCTTATCCAGGTTGACGCGCGCAATGATGCATTTCCCCCGATACACGATCCGCCCGGCACTTGCCGGCGGCCGTGCTGACGGGGGTGTCCCGGGCCAGGCGCTCGGGCGTGCTCTGCGCGCGAAAGACGCACATCCACCCATCCGCAACGCCCGGCGATCCGCCGGCAGCGCGCGATTTATCGGCGCGCCCCCTCCTCCGTTCGAGGAGCGGCGCGCCCGGAGAACACTAAATGACCATGCGTATGTTGATCGACGCACGCCACCGGGAGGAAACCCGGGTGGCGGTCGTCAAGGGAAACCGCATCGAGGAATTTGATTTCGAGAGTGCCGAGCGCAAGCAGCTCAAGGGGAACATCTATCTAGCCAAGGTTACGCGGGTCGAGCCGTCGTTGCAGGCGGCGTTTATCGATTACGGCGGGAACCGACACGGCTTTCTCGCCTTTTCGGAAATTCACCCCGATTATTATCAGATTCCCAAGGAGGATCGCGACGCCCTGCTTCGTGAAGAGGCCGAGCATGCCGCGGAAGAAGCCGCCCTACGCGCCGAACTCGATGCCGAGGACGACGAGCATGACGACGACGATCACGATCACGAGCCGAGCGAGGAAGAACTCGAACGGCTCGACGACGACGGTGCGCCCGACGAAGAGGTAGCCGCCGGCAACGAAAGCCGTGGCCGCCGTCCGCGCCGCGGCGGGTCGGACGACCAGGTCGATGCGCTGCGCGAGCGCCGCATGAACCTGCGTCGACGCTACAAGATCCAGGACGTCATCAAGCGCCGCCAGGTGCTGCTGGTTCAAGTCGTCAAGGAAGAGCGCGGCAACAAGGGCGCGGCGCTGACCACCTACCTGTCGCTCGCCGGCCGCTATTGCGTGCTGATGCCGAACACGTCGCACGGCGGCGGGATTTCGCGCAAGATTTCGAACGCGGGCGACCGCAAGCGCCTCAAGTCGATCATGGCGGACCTCAAGCTCCCGCCGTCGATGGGCTGCATCGTCCGCACGGCCGGGCTGCAGCGTACGAAGGTCGAGATCAAGCGCGACTTCGATTACCTCGCCCGGTTGTGGGACGGCATTCGCGAAACCACCCTCGCCTCCGCCGCACCCGCGCTCGTCTATGGCGACAGCGACCTGCTGAAGCGTGCGATCCGCGACATCTACAACAAGGACATCGACGAGGTGATCGTCGAGGGCGATGAGGGCTATCGTCAAGCGAAGGAGTTCATGAAGCTCCTGATGCCGAGCCACGCCCGCCGCGTGAAGCATTACAGCGACCCCGTGCCGCTCTTCCAGCGCGCCGGCGTCGAGGATCAGTTGTCGGCGATGTACAACCCGGTCGTCCAGCTCAAGTCGGGCGGCTATCTGGTCATCAATCCGACCGAAGCGCTCGTCTCGATCGACATCAACTCAGGGCGGTCGACCCGCGAGCACAATATCGAGCAAACCGCGACCGCGACCAACCTCGAGGCCGCGCACGAGATCGCCCGTCAGTTGCGCTTGCGCGACATGGCCGGGCTCGTCGTCATCGACTTCATCGACATGGACAACAATTCCAATGTCCGGAAGGTCGAGAAGGCGATGAAGGAGGCGCTGAAGAACGACCGCGCCCGCATCCAGGTCGGCCGTATTTCGGGCTTCGGCCTGATGGAGATGAGCCGCCAGCGCCTGCGCACCGGTGTGCTCGAAGCATCGACCCGCCAGTGTCCGCATTGCGAAGGCACCGGGCTGGTCCGCACCGCGTCGTCGGCCGGACTGTCGGCGCTGCGCCTGATCGAGGACGAGGCCGCCCGCGGCCGAGGCTCGATCCTGACGCTGCGCGCGAGCCAGGAAGCCGCGATCTACGTGCTCAACAAGAAGCGCGCCGACATCGCGGAGATCGAGGATCGCTACGGCGTCCAGGTCGTGATCCTGCCCGACGGCGAGACCGAAGGCGCGCGCATGTCGGTCGAAGCGAGCGGCCCGCCGCCCGCCTATCAGCCGAAGTTCGAGCAGGTCGTCGAGGAAGAGGAAGACGATTTCGTCGAGGACGAGATCGACGAGGAAATCGAGGAAGAGGCTGACGAAGACGATCGTCCGCAGCGTGGTGCGCCGCGCGAGCGGTCGGGCGAGGACGATGGCGAAGGCGGGCGCAAGCGTCGCCGCCGCCGTCGCGGTCGTCGCGGCCGTGGCCGTCCCGAGGGCGAAGAGGGCGGCGACGAAACCGTCACGCAGCAGCCCGAAGGTGAAGCCAACGACGACGAAGCCGAGGATGTGCCCGAGCGTGTGACCGCCGACGAGGATGGCGAACCGCGTCGCGGTCGTGGCCGCCGTCGTGGCCGTCGCGGTCGTCGCGGTGAAGGTACGGGCGACGTTGCCCCGTCGGCCGACGAAGCCGATGCCGGTGACGCCGGCGCGGTCGTCGCAACCCACGCCAACCCCGACGTGCCGGTTGCGGTCGAGCCTGATGCCGAGGAAGCGGATGCCGCGCCCAAGCGTTCGCGCCGCCGTCCGCGTGCCCGCGCCGCCGAGGAAATCGCGGTCGCGCCTGCCGTGACTGAGATCGAGGAGGCGGTGGCCGAAAAGCCCAAGCGCCGCTCGCGTAAGAAGGCCGAGCCGACTGTCGAAGCCCCGGCCGAACCCGAGACGATCGCCGTTGCGCCTGCCGTGACCGAGATCGAGGAAGCCGCCGCCGAAAAACCGAAGCGCCGCTCGCGCAAGAAGGCCGATGCCGAGGCTCCAGCGCCGGCGAACGATGCCGACGAAGCGGCAGCGGCGCCCGACACCGACGGTGCGGCACCCGCCGATGACGCGGCCGGAACCGACGAGAACGGCGAGCCGCGCCGCGGCTGGTGGCAGCGCACCTTCGGCGCGTAATCACGACGCGCCCTGCGCTTCATGGCGGGTTCACTCGCCGGGGCGCAGGGCGGCGGTCGCATTGATCGTCGGGGCAAACGGGCGGATTATCGGGATATGAAACGGTACGTCGCGATTCTCGCCGCCATGGTCCTGATCTGGGTCCAGCCGGCCCGCGCCCAATCCATCCTGCGCGACGCCGAGACCGAGGCGATGTTCAAGGACATGTCGCGGCAGATGATCATCGCCGCCGGCCTGTCGCCCAACAACGTCAACGTCGTCCTCGTCAACGACGATTCGATCAACGCGTTCGTCGTCGGTGGGCAGACCGTCTACATCCATTCTGGCCTGATCGCCGCCGCCGACAATGCCGGCCAGGTGCAGGGCGTGATCGCGCACGAACTCGGCCATATCGCCGACGGTCACGTCGTACTGGCCGATGCCGGTTATAAGCCCGCGCTCGGCATTTCGTTGCTCAGCATGGTGCTGGGTA
Organism: Sphingomonas panacisoli; assembly: GCF_007859635.1. Classification (NCBI taxonomy): domain Bacteria; kingdom Pseudomonadati; phylum Pseudomonadota; class Alphaproteobacteria; order Sphingomonadales; family Sphingomonadaceae; genus Sphingomonas; species Sphingomonas panacisoli. The sequence goes on from NZ_CP042306.1 coordinate 2,492,830, forward strand.
TCGCCGCCGCCGCTGCCGGAGCCGGAGAGGCCGGCGCGGGCATCTTCGCGGCCGGCCAGCAGGCCGCCTTGGGCAAGGTGCTCGCCTTCACCCGCGTCCAGGAAGCGACGGCCGACGCCAGCGGCGCGAAATATCTTCGCGTCGCGGGGATCAGCGGCAAGGGCATGCTCCAATTCTTCAAGAAGCTGGCGAACGAGGAATATAGCTACGGCCTCGCCAACATCGATCCGTACGCGCAGACGCACCCGCTGTCGAACGAGCGCGTCGCGGCGCTGACCGCCGACCTCAAGGCGTCGCCCGCGTGGAACAACCCGCCCGACCCGGTGCTGGAGGAACGCTTCAAGCGCGTGAAGGCCAAGCTGGCGGGATACGTCCAACCCTATGCGCGCACGCTCAACGACTATCCCGAGAGCGATAATTCGATCTACGCCCGCTACGCCCGTGCCTATGCCTGGCATAAGGCCGGCTATCCCGACAAAGCCGATGCCGAGACGTTGGCGCTGATCGCGGCGCGCCCGCACGATCCCTATTTCCTCGAAATCCGCGGCCAGATCCTGCTCGAGGCCGGGCGGCCGGTCGATGCGATCGCGCCGTTGAAGGAAGCGAGCGAACTGACTCGGTACGACCCGCTGATCGTCACGACCTATGGCCATGCGCTGATCGCAACCGAGGACAAGGCCAACTATGCCGAAGCCGAGCGCGTGCTGCGGATCGCGGTCAACAAGGACGACGACAACCCGTTCGCCTGGTACCAACTCGGTACTGTCTACGAACTGAAGGGCGACACTGCCCGCGCAATGCTCGCGACCGCCGAGCGCGCCAGCATGACCGGCGATATGCGTACCGCGGTGTACAGCGCGCGCGGGGCCATGGCCGCGCTCCCGCCGAATACGCCCGACTGGATCCGCGCGCAGGACATCGCGCTGACCGGCCAGAACCAGCTCGACGATCAGAAGCGTAAGAAGAAATGACCGATTTCCCGTCGTCGCGCGCCGCGCTTCCTCTGGTCGCGGCGGCAGCCGCCTTACTCGGTGCCGGCGCCACGTGGTTGGTGTCGCATCAGGCCGGCGGGAATCAGGTCCGCGAGTACCTGCTCGCACATCCGGAAGTCATTCCGGAGGCCATGCAGAAGCTGCAGGAACGTTCGAACGCCAAGGTCATCGCCGCCAACCGCGCCGACATCCTGACGCCGGTCGGCAGCGCGTGGGCGGGCAATCCGAACGGCGACGTCACCGTGGTCGAGTATCTCGACTATAACTGCACCTATTGCCGCGCGAGCTTGCCGATCGTCGACAAGCTGATCGCCGCCGAACCGAACGTGAAGGTCATTTACCGCGAACTCCCCGTGCTCAGCCTGGAGAGCGAAACCGCGGCGCGTTACGCGATCGTCGCCGGGCGCCAGGGCAAGTATCGCGCGCTCCACGCCGCGCTCTACGCCGGCGGCCCGTTGACCGAGGCGAGCATGGACAAGGCGCTCGTCACCGCCGGGCTCGATCCGGCCAAGGTCAAGGAAGAGGCGAAGAGCGCCTCGGTAGAAGCGATGATCAAGACCAACCTGTCGCTGATGCGCCCGCTCGGCATGACCGGCACGCCGACCTGGGTGATCGGCGACCGCGTCGTGTCCAGCGTGATGAGCCTGGAAGACATGCGCGACGCCATCGCCGCGGCGCGCGCGAAATAGCTCCTGCGCGGTTGCGCGCCGCTACCCCCTTCCCCATCTTGCGCGTTCAAGGGGACTGCATGACCGATCCGATCCTATCCGTCCGCGGCGTATCCAAGACTTATGCCTCGGGCGTCCACGCGCTTCACGAAGTCGATCTCGACATCAACAAAGGCGAAATCTTCGCGCTGCTCGGCCCGAACGGCGCGGGCAAGACGACGCTGATCAGCATCATCTGCGGCATCGTCACGCCATCGACGGGCACGATCACCGTCGGCGGTTGCGACGCGATCAATCAGCCCAAGCGCGCGCGTCGGCAGATCGGTCTGGTGCCGCAGGAGCTCGCCACCGACATGTTCGAAACGGTCGAGGCGACGTGCCGGTTCAGCCGCGGGCTGTTCGGCTATCCCCCGCATTCGAGCCATATCGACGAGGTGCTCAAGGACCTGTCGCTCTACGACAAGCGCAAGTCGAAGATCATGGAGCTGTCGGGCGGCATGAAGCGCCGCGTGTTGATCGCCAAGGCGCTGAGCCACGAGCCCGACATCCTGTTCCTCGACGAACCCACCGCGGGCGTCGACGTCGAACTGCGCCGCGACATGTGGAAACTGGTCCACAAGCTCCGCGAAAAGGGTACGACGATCATCCTGACCACGCATTACATCGAAGAAGCCGAGGAAATGGCCGACCGCGTCGGGGTGATCTCCGGCGGCAAGCTGCTGGTGGTCGATGAAAAGGCCGCGCTGATGAAGAAGCTCGGCAAGCGCGAGCTCGACGTGTCGCTCAGCGAGGCGATGCGCGATTTGCCCGCGGAACTCGGCGAGTGGGATCTGAGCTTGCAGAACGACGGTAAGACACTGCGCTATGTCTTTGATGCGCAGGCCGAACGTACCGGCATCCCGTCGCTGCTGCGCAAGCTCGCGGAGCTCAATATCGGGTTCAAGGACCTCGAAACATCCAAGTCGAGCCTGGAGGACATCTTCGTCGATCTCGTCCACGATGGCGGCCGGTCGCAGGAGAAGGCGGCATGAACCTTCACGGCGTCTACGCGATCTACCGCTTCGAAATGGCCCGCGCGCTGCGCACGTTGTGGCAAAGCCTGGTCACGCCAGTCATCACCACTAGCCTCTATTTCGTGGTCTTCGGCGGCGCGATCGGGTCGCGGATAAATCAAGTCGGTGGCGTGGGTTACGGCAGTTTCATCGTACCTGGCCTCATCATGCTGTCGCTGCTGACGCAATCGATCAGCAATGCGTCGATCGGCATCTATTTCCCGAAGTTCACCGGGACGATCTTCGAACTGCTGTCGGCGCCGATCAATTCGATGGAGATGGTGCTGGGCTATGTCGGCGCGGCGGCTACCAAGTCGGTGATCCTCGGCCTGATCATCCTCGCGACCGCGGCGGCGTTCGTCCCGATCCCGATCGCGCACCCGGTCGCGATGGTCGCGTTCCTGATCCTGACCAGCCTGGCGTTCAGCCTGTTCGGCTTCATCATCGGCGTGTGGGCGAAAGGGTTCGAACAGCTCAACTTCGTCCCCGCTTTGTTGATCACGCCGCTGACGTTTCTCGGCGGCGCGTTCTACTCGATCGATATGCTGCCCCAGCCCTGGCGCACGGTCAGCCTGTTCAACCCGGTCGTCTATCTGGTCAGCGGGTTCCGCTGGAGCTTCTTCGATCGAGGCGACGTGCCGGTCGGCATCAGCCTCGCCGCGACCGCCGCGTTCCTGCTGGTGTGTCTCGGCGTGATCGCGTGGATTTTCCGGACGGGGTACCGGCTCAAAAATTAGCCTACATTACCGGCAGCACGATTTTCGAGCCGCTGCACACTCGCTGCGTCGCCTTCACGAAATCGCTCGCCTTCGCGCGCATGATGTTCGGCACGAAGGTCTGCGGATTGCGGTCGATTACCGGGAACCAGGTCGACTGCACTTGGACCATGATGCGGTGGCCCTTCTTGAATACGTGGTCGTGGTCGCGCAGCGGCACATCCCACGCGATCACCTTGTCGGGGACCAGCGCCTGCGGCTTGGTATCGCTCGCCAGGAAACGCCCGCGGCGCACGTCCATCGCGATCGGCCACTGATAGCCGTTGAGCGTCTTGGCATAGTCGCCGAGACCCCAATTGGTCGTGCTGGTATCGACGTAATTGTCGGGCAGCACGTCGATCAATTTGACCACGAAATCGCTATCGGTGCCGCTGGTCGACGCCATCAGCTTTGCGGCGATCGCACCGGTCACCGTCACATCGTTATCGAGCGGCGCAGAAACATAGCTGAGCACATCGGGCCGGTGGTCGACGAACCGCTGGTCATCGCTCTCCCATAGCCGCCAGTCCGGGGTCGCGTAGGTTCGGCTCATCGGCCGCTTGCGGAACGGTACCGGGTTGGCGGGGTCGCTGACGTAATCGCGGCAGCCCTCACCCGCGGCGGGCGCGGTGAACGACAGGCTGCCATCGGCGTGGAAATAGAGGTCGGTCGGCTTGGCGCCGGCGGGCGGCCAGGCGGCATAGGTCTTCCACACGTTCGACCCCGACTGGAACATCCGCGCGGTGAAATCGGGCCGCGCCCCCTTGCCGTGCAGCCAATAGGCGAAGAACGGCGCCTGGACCTGCGTCTGGAATTCGGTACCGCTTTCGGTGCCGATCGGGATGGCCCCGAGCGTCGATCCCTTCCCCTGCCACCCGCCATGGTTCCACGGCCCGGCGACGATCTGCGCTAGATGGTCGGGATCGTTCTTCGTTTGCTGCGCGTAGATCTGCCACGAACCCCAGGGATCTTCCTGATCCCAGAAGCCGGCGACGTTGAGCGTCGGCACCGTCGTCTTGCCCAGCGACGTCTGCCAGTTCTGATCGGTGTAAAAGGCGTCGTGGTTCGGGTGATCGAGCAGCGAGGTGAACATCGGCGCCGCGCCCTTGAAGATGGTCTTGTCGATATTCTCGACGGGCCCCATTTTCAGATACCAGTCGTAGGCGTCGGTCATGCCGTCGAGGCTGAGTTCCTTGTTCTGCGTCTTGTCGACCTGCAGGCTGGACACCCATTCGGTCGCATAGCTCAGCCGCAACGCGCCGTTGCGGTGAAGATCGTCCGACAGCCAATAATCGATCCATGCCGCCTGCGGGCTGACCGCCTTCAGCGCCGGGTGCGGCTTGGCGAGCGCGACGGCGGCGGCGAAGCCGGGGTACGACACGCCCCACATCCCGACCTTGCCGTTGTTGTTCGGCACGTTCTTCACCAGCCAGTCGATCGCGTCGTAGGCATCGGTCGCTTCGTTGGGCGTCGTCTTGACGCTGGTCGATAGGGTGAACTTGCCGTCCGATCCGAACCGCCCGCGCATCGACTGGAACACGAAGATGTAGCCGTCCGCCACCAGCGGCTTCCAGTTCGCCGGGACCTGTGTCGGCAATCCGCCGGGGACGCCATAGGGCGTGCGCTGGAACAGGATCGGCAGCTTCGTCTTCGCGCCCTTCGGGGCGATGATTACCGTCTCCATCTTCGCGCCGTCGTGCATGGGGACCATCACGCGCGTGTAGGTGAATTGGTCGGCGACGCTCGGGGCGGCGACGGACGTAGCAGCTTGCGGGCGCGCGGCGACGAAAGACGCCGGAACCAGCGCCGCAACCGCCGCGAGCAAGACGGTGTGTTTCCGCATCCTAATCTCCTCCGTCACCCCGGCCTTGTGCCGGGGTCTGCCGTGCCACGAATCTGGACGCGCGATGTTTGCGGCACGGCGGATGCCGGGACAAGCCCGGCATGACGACGGAAGGCGGCGTTAGCCGATGCGGTGCTCGCCCTTGACCCAGCGCACCGTACCGGAACTGGCGCGCATCACTACCGAATTGGTCGTCATCTTGCCGCCCTGGCGCTTGACGCCATCGAGCAGCGAGCCGTCGGTCACGCCGGTCGCGGCGAAAATGCAGTCGCCCTTCGCGAGTTCCGACAGATCGTATTGCTTGTCGAGGTCGTCGATTCCCCATTTGCGGGCGCGGGCACGTTCGTCGTCGTTGCGGAACAACAGGCGGCCCTTGAACTGCCCCCCGACGCAGCGCAGCGCGGCACAAGCCAACACCCCCTCCGGCGCACCGCCCGATCCCATATACACGTCGATCGTCGTGTCGGGATTGGTCGTCGCGATCACGCCCGCGACATCACCGTCGCCGATCAGCATCACGCCGCAGCCGATCGCGCGCAGTTCGGCGATCAGCCCTTCGTGCCGCGGCCGGTCGAGCACGCAGGCGATGACCTCGTTGGGCTTGCACCCCTTAGCCGCGGCGATCGCGGCAACGTTATCGGTCGGCGACTTGTCAAGATCGATCACGCCCTCTGGATAGCCCGGCCCGACCGCGATCTTGTCCATGTACACGTCGGGCGCGTTGAGCAAATTGCCCTCTTCGGAAATCGCCAGCACCGCGAGCGCATTCGGCCCCGCCTTGGCGCAGATAGTGGTGCCCTCGAGGGGATCGAGCGCGATGTCGATCTTCGGGCCGGTGCCGATCGCCGACCCGACCTTTTCGCCGATGAACAGCATCGGCGCCTCGTCGCGTTCGCCTTCGCCGATCACCACGGTGCCGTCCATCGCGAGTTCGTTGAGCGCGGCACGCATCGCCTCGACCGCGGCGGCGTCGGCGGCCTTTTCGTCGCCGCGCCCGACCAGGGTCGATGCGCCGATCGCGGCGGCTTCGGTGACGCGCACCATTTCGAGCACGAGCACGCGGTCGAGCACCTTGCTGGCGGTGGTCATGTCGTCGGGAATCCTCTCAATTGGTCTGTTGGCGGCGCGGATAGGCGCGCGACGTTACGGAGTCGAGACGGTGTCGCGCGGCGCCTTGATCTCGAAAATGTACGGCCAGTCCTTGCCCGTCACGAACAGCCGCCGCTTCTTCGCGTCCCAGGCGATGCCGTTGGCGACGTCGTTCTCCGCGGTCGCGCCCGATTGGCGATGGAGTTCGGCAACGTCGATCCAGCCGATCACGTGCCCATCCTTCGGATCGATCCGCGCGATGCGATCGGTCAACCAGACGTTGGCGAGGATCTCGCCGTCGACATATTCAAGCTCGTTGAGGTTGATCAGCGGCTGCCCGTCATGTGTCACGGTCAGCGTGCGGCGGACAGCGAACGTGGTCGGATCGACGAACCGCAGCACCGGCGTGCCGTCGGACATGATCAGGCTGGTACCGTCGCCGGTCAGCGCCCAACCCTCGCCCGCATATTTGAACTCGCCGACCTTCTTCAATTTGTCCTTCGACCAGCGGAACCCGATGCCGTTCTTCCACGTGAGGCTCAGAATCTGATTGCCCCAGGGCGCGATGCCCTCGCCATAGAGCGGCGGATTGACCGCGACGCGCATCAGCACCTTGCCGGTCATCAGATCGACCTTGCGGATGCCGGACTTGCCGACGGTACCGGTCGATTCCCACAGCTTGCCGTTCTCGTAGAACAGCCCCTCGGTATAGGCCTGCGGATCGTGCGGGTAGGTCGCGATGATCTGCGCGCGGGCTACCGGGACATTGGTCGGCTCGAGCACCGGAATGTCCTGCGCGACCGCCGGGCCGGCGAGGAGAGCGAGCAGGATCGCGATACGCATGATCAATCCCTCAGCAGCTCGTTGATGCTCGTCTTCGCCCGCGTCTGCGCGTCGGCGCGCTTGATGATGACCGCGCAATACAGCCCCGGCTTGCCGTCGCCGCCGCCGATCGAGCCGGGGACGACGACCGCATAAGGCGGTACTTCGCCAAACATCACTTCGCCGGTCGCGCGGTCGACGATCTTGGTCGATTTGCCGATGAACACGCCCATCGACAGAACCGCGCCTTCGCCGACGCGGACGCCCTCGACCACTTCGCTGCGCGCACCGATGAAGCAATTGTCGCCGATCACGACCGGATCAGCCTGAAGCGGTTCGAGCACGCCGCCGATCCCCGCACCGCCCGACAGGTGCACGTTCTTCCCGATCTGCGCGCAGCTGCCCACGGTCGCCCAGGTATCGACCATCGTGCCTTCGCCGACATAGGCGCCGATATTGACGAAGCTCGGCATCACGATCGCGTTCTTGCCGATGAACGACCCGCGCCGCACCACCGCGCCGGGTACGATGCGGAAGCCCGCGTCGCGGAAGCGGTTCTCACCCCAGCCGGCGAACTTGGACGGCACCTTGTCGAACGCCGGCGCGCCCGCCGCACCGCCATTGATCACTTCGTTGTCGTTCAGGCGGAACGACAGCAAAACCGCCTTCTTCAGCCACTGATTGACCACCCAGCCGTCGCCCGACGGTTCGGCGACGCGCACCTCGCCCGAATCGAGCAGCGCCAACGCCGCCTCGACCGCGTCGCGCACCGCGCCGGTCGTCCCGGTGGAAACGTTCGCGCGATCCTCCCACGCGGCGTCGATCGTCGCGGCCAGATCGGTCATGCTTCCTCCAATATCTCGTGCAGCCAGTGGGTGATGTCGCGGGTCGCGAAATCGATATGATCGCGCTCGGCGCTGTCGGCCTGTTCGGAACCGTTGTCGACCCACAAGGTCGTCATGCCGATGTCCTTTGCCGGCTTCAGGTTGCGCGCCATGTCGTCGGCGAAGAGGCATTCGTGCGGATCGAGTCCGAACGTGTCGCAGATGTGCCGATACGCCCAGGGCTCGGGCTTGGGCCGGTAATTCAGCGCGTGGACGTCGTGGATTGCCTCGAACGTATCGCCCAGCCCCAGCCGGGCCAAAATCTTCCGCGCGTAAATCTCGTCGGCGTTGGTGAAGACGATCTTGCGCCCCGGCAGCTTGGCGATCGCGGCGGCGAGCGGCGCGTTATTCTCCAGCATGTCCATCTCGATATCGTGGACGTCGGCGAGATATTGGTGCGGATCGACGCCGTGCTCCGCCATCAGCCCTGCCAGCGTCGTGCCGCGCGTGTGGAAATAGTTCTTCTGGATGCGGTACGCCTCGTCGCGATTAACCTGGAACAGCCGCGCGATGTAATCGGTGATGCGCCGGTCGACCTGCTCGAACAACCGCGCGCCGTGCGGATAGAGCGTGTTGTCGAGGTCGAAAATCCAGTTGCGGATCGAGGCCAGACGCGGGAGCATGCGGAGACAGGCCCTAGGCGGCGTACTGACGTGGAGCAAGGCGCGCCCGGCCGGAAGATTTTAAGACTCTGTAAACCAAACCTAATCCATGATTGCCGAGAAGGGGTTGGGACAGTGATGACGATCGCGCGCGTACGATTGCTGCAGTCGGCGGCACTTGCGAGTTTCCTGGTGACCGCCGCGTGCGGCGGTGGCGGCGGCGGCGTTGCCAGCACGCCGACACCTACCCCCGCCCCGACGCCCACGCCGACGCCGACCCCGGTTCCTACCCCGACGCCGACCCCTACCCCGACGCCCAGCAGCTTCGACACCAGCGAATATCGCGCGACGGTCGGCGCGGTCTCGGCCAACGCGCTGACCGCCTATAACAACGGCGACACCGGCCGCGGGATCAAGGTCGGGGTGATCGATTCCGGGCTCGACCTCGCGAGCGACCAATTCACCGGCCGCGTCGACGCAGCCTCCGCCAACGTCGCGGGCGGCACGACCTATGACGACCAGGACGGCCATGGCACGGCGGTCGCCTTCACCATCGCGGGGGTGCGCAACGGCGCCGGTACGCAAGGCATCGCGTTCGACGCGACGGTCATCATCGCGCGCGCCGACACGCCCGGCACGTGCGCGAACACGACCGGCCCCGATTCGGGCTGCAGCTTCGACGATACGAATATCGCCCGGGGCGTCGATCTGGCCGCCAATAACGGCGCGCGCGTCATCAATATGTCGTTGGGCGGCAGCGCGCCGTCGTCGGCGCTGATCGCCGCGATCGGCCGCGCGACCGCGAAGGGCATCATCATCGTGATCTCCGCCGGCAATGACGGCGACGATCCGGTCAAGGGCAAGACGCCCGATCCGTTCGGCGCCGGCGTCGTCGACAGTTCGGTCGCGCGCAACCTGGTGATCCTCGCCGGGTCGGTCGGTCCGAACAACAATCGGACGGCGGGCGGCGACGCGATCTCCGACTTCAGCAATCGTGCCGGCACCGGCCCCGAAGCGCAATTCTACCTGGCAGCAGTCGGCGAAAACGTCCGCGCGCCGTGCAACGACACGCAGGTTTGCCTGTGGTCGGGCACGTCCTTCTCCGCGCCGCAGATCGCGGGCGCCGCGGCATTGCTGGCGCAGGCCTTTCCCAACCTGACCGGCGCGCAGATCGTCCAGATCCTGCTGACCAGCGCGCGCGACGCCGGAACGACCGGCACCGACTCCATCTATGGCCGTGGTGTGCTCGATCTGTCCAAAGCGTTCACCCCGCTCGGCGGCACGCAGACCACCACCGGCGCGCCGATATCGACCAGCATCAACGGCACGCTGTCGGCGCCGATGGGCGACGCACGGACCGGCGCGCTGGGCGCCGTCATCCTCGACGGCTTCGACCGGGCCTTCGCGCTCGACCTGGCGCGCACGATCAATCGGACAGGGCCGCAGCGCACGCTGGCCGGCGTTTTGACCGGCAAGACGCAGACCCGCGCGTTCGATCGCGGTGCAACCAGCGTCGCGATGACGATCGCGCCGTTCCGCACCAGCGGCGCGGTGCTGACCGGGCTCAACCTCAGCAGCGCCGACGCCGAGCAATCTCGCGCGGTCGCGGGCAGCATCGTGCAGCGATTGGGCAGCAAATCGAGCTTCGCGATCGGCTTTGCCGAGGGCGGCCAGGGCCTGACCGCGCGGCTGAGCGGGCAGAACGCCCCCGCCTTCCTCGTGGCGCGCGACCCGCTGACCAATCTCGGCTTCGACAGCCGCACCGGCAGCTCGATCGCGATGCGCGAACAGATCGGCCGCTGGGGCATTTCCGGATCGGTCGAAAGCGGCGCGGCGCTGGTGCGCGGCGACCAGGAAGCGCTGCCGGGCATCGCCTATCGCTATCGCCCGTACAACTACAACCGCATCGGCATGACCGTCGATCGCCGCTTCGGCCCGCTCGGCCTGTGGGTCGGCGCGAGCCGGCTGGCGGAGAGCGACACGTTGCTCGGCGCGAAGTTCAGCGCCGGCCTGGGCGCGCCGCGCGCGACGAGCTGGTTCGTCGATGCGACCGCGCGGCTCGACGCCGGCGGCGGCTGGTCGATCGGCGGCGCCTGGCGTCAGGGCTGGACGATCGCCGACCTGCGGTTCGGGCTTGAGGGCGGCGGCACGGTGAAGACCAACGCGTTCGACGCCGATGTCACCAAGTTCGGCGTATTCGGCAAGACCGACCGGGCGGGCATCCGCATCGCCCAGCCGCTCCGCGTGTCGGGCGGCGGACTCGACCTCAACCTGCCGACCGGCTGGAGCTATGTCGGCACGGTCGGCGTGTCCGAATATACGCGGCAATATTTCAATCTGGCCCCGACCGGCCGCGAGCTCGACGTCGAGTTCGCGTACGGCTGGACATTGTTCGGCGGGAACGTCGAATCCAATTTCTTCTACCGTCGCGACCCCGGGAATTTCGCCGCGTTGCCCGACGATTATGGCATGGCGTTGCGGTACGGCGTGAAGTTCTGAGCCTTCTATTGCCGTCATGCTGAACTTGTTTCAGCATGCATATATTCCCTTCTTCCCGCGCGGTCGGCCTGCGGCGCGCTGGCCGCATGGATCCTGAAACAAGTTCAGGATGACGGGGTGGAAGGATTGCCATGCGATCCTATCTCCCAAACCATGACCGCATTTTCGCTGCTCGATCTCGTCCCCGTCGTCGAAGGCGGCAGCGTCGCCCAGGCGCTTGCCAACGCCGCCGATATGGCGCGCCACGCCGAAGCCGCGGGCTACTCCCGCTATTGGGTGGCGGAACATCACGGCATGGCGGGGATCGCGAGTTCGGCGACCGCTGTCGTCATCGCGCATGTCGGGGCGGCGACCTCGACGATCCGTATCGGCGCGGGCGGGATCATGCTGCCCAACCACGCGCCGCTTGTGATCGCCGAACAGTTCGGCACGCTCGACGCGCTGTTCCCGGGTCGGATCGACCTCGGGCTCGGCCGTGCGCCGGGTAGCGACCAGCGCGTCGCGCAAGCGATCCGCCGGACGCTCGACAGCGACCCCAACGCTTTCCCGCGCGATGTGCTCGAATTGCAGAGCTACTTCGCCGACGACGGCCAGACCGGCATTCGCGCGACGCCGGGTGCTGGGGCGAAACCCGATCTATGGATCCTCGGCTCCAGCCTGTTCGGTGCGCAGCTCGCGGCGATGCTCGGTCTGCCCTATGCCTTCGCCTCGCACTTCGCGCCCGACGCGCTCGACCAGGCGATGGAAATCTACCGCCGCGATTTCCGCCCTTCGACGGCGCTCGACAAACCCTATGCGATGGCCGGCTTCAACGTGATCGCCGCCGACAACGACGAAGAGGCCGAATTCCTTTCCAGTTCGCAGGCGCAATCGTTCGTCAGCCTGCGCACCGGCAATCCGCGCCAGCTATCGCCGCCGGTCGCCGGCTATCGCGAAAGCCTGCCCCCGCACCATGCCGCGATCCTCGACCATGTCCTGCAATGCTCGGCGGTCGGGACGATCGACACCGTCGAGCACGGGCTCGCCGCGTTCGTCGAACGCACCGGCGTCGACGAGGTGATGATCTCGAGTTCGATCTACGACGTTGCGGCGCGCAAGAAGAGCGTCGCGCTGGCGGCCGAGGCTATGCGGAGCTTGAAAACTCCCCTCCCTGACAGGGAGGGAACTACGGGGTCACGACCTTCAACGCGCCCGATCTGATCCGGAATTCGAGCGGCGAATCGATTCGCTGCACCTCGCCGTCCAGCGCGATCTCGATACTGTCACCGCTCGACCAAACCTTCAGCGTCTCGCATTCGCCGAGCGTCACGAAATCCATGTCATGACGTGCGCGTCCGAACAGCGCGCGCGCGGCGAACCAGAGCAGCTTCGCGCGACTGCGGTGCGAGACAGCGTAGACCGACAGCTTGCCGTCCGTCAGCGACGCTCGCTGGCCGAGCGCGCCGGCGTCGAGCGAATAGATGTTGTTGCCGACGAACAGCAGCGGCGTGACGATCGCGCGTTCGCCCTTCCCCAGATCGACGCGCAGCCGGTGATGCGGGAAACGCTCGAGCGCGGCATAGGCGGCGGGGATCGTCGACAGCCATTTGGGCCAGCCCTTGTCGTCCTGCAGCCCTTCGCGCTCGCGCACCATCAGCGGGTACAACCCGATCGATGCATTGTTGACGAAGACCTTGCCGTTGACCTCCGCGACGTCGATCGCGGTCGCCTTGCCCGTCGCCGCTACCTTGGCCGCCTCCTTCAGGTCGGTCGGCAGGCCGAGATCGCGGGCGAGGTGATTGAGCGTGCCGAGCGGCAGCAGCCCGAGTTCTGCGTCGCTCCCCGCCAGTTCCTGCGCGGCGCACGACACCGTGCCGTCGCCGCCCGCGACGACGACGCGGCCCTTCTTCGCGGCCGCCTTTATCGCCTTGGGGATTTGCTTGCCGTCGAGCGGTTCGATCGCCGCGTTCGCGCGCGCCGCGTCGAACGCCTCGGTCAGCGTCGAGACGAGCTTGTCGCCCATCTTCGCCGCCGTGCCGCCATTCCTGTTGACGATGATCGGTAGCTTGGCCGCCAAAATCAGGTCGCCGCCGGCAGTCGCAACCGGACGAGCAGCCCGCCGAGGTCTTCGCTCTCTTCGAGGCTGACGGTGCCTTCGTAAATCTCCGCCACGTCGCGCACGATCGCCAGACCCAGGCCCGTCCCCGGCTTGCCCGTATCGAGCCGCACGCCGCGGTCGAAGATGCGCACGCGTTCCTCCTCGGGGATGCCCATGCCGTCATCCTCGACCTGGAATTCGATGAACCCGGCCTGCGCGCCGACCGTCACGAACACGCTGCCGCCGCCGTACTTCGCGGCATTTTCGATGAGATTGCCGAGCATTTCGTCGAGGTCTTGGCGCTCGACATGAACCTGCAGATCCTTCGGCCCGTCGGCGTCGATGCGGACGTTCGGGTAGAGTCGCGACACCGCGCGCTCGACCGATTCGAGGCTGGGCCAGACGTCGGCGCGGCTATGCGCCGACCCGCGCCGCCCCACCGCACGGGCGCGCGCCAGATGGTGATCCACCTGGCGCCGCATCGTGCGCGCCTCACGGACCACGGTCTCCGCCAGATCGTCCGACTTGGCGGTCGCCGAGTTCATGATCACCGTCAGCGGCGTCTTGAGCGCGTGCGCGAGATTGCCCGCGTGACGGCGCGCTTCCTCGGCCTGGCGATCGTTATGTTCGATCAGCGCGTTCAGTTCCTCGACCATCGGCGCGACTTCGGCCGGCATCGAGCCCTCGATCCGCCGCGACAGCCCGCCGCGCAGCCGTGCGATATCCGCGCGCAACCGCCGCAGAGGGCGCAGGCCGTACCAGGTCTGCAGTCCCGCGAGCACGATCAGCCCGAGCGCGAGCAACAGGAAGCTGCGCACCAATGTCCTGCGTAGCACGTTGATATTGGCGTCGAGCCCGTCGCGGCTCTGCGCGACCTGGAACCGCCAGCGGATCCGCGATCCCGGCAGACGCACGTCACGTTCGAGCACGCGCAGCTTCTCGTCCTTGAACTGGCTACTGTCGTAGACATGGACTTCGAGGTCCGTATGCGCGGTGCCGTAGGCGAGCCGCCGGTCCCAGAGCGACCGCGAGGGAAACGCTTCCTTACCCGGCGCCGAGACTTGCCAATACAGCCCCGAATACGGCTCGAGGAACCGCTGGTCCGCGGGTTCGCGGCTGAAGATGACCTCCCCATCGGGACCGATCTCTGCCGAGGTGAACAGCGAGGTCAGCACGTAATCGAGCTGATCGTCGAAATTGCGCGTTACGGCGCTGGTCAGCACGCGATCGAGCGCGAAGCCGCCGCCGGCGAGCAGGATGATGATCCATAACGCGGCGATGGCGATCATGCGCCGGCCGAGCGACCCGGTGATCCGCGTCGTCGGCATCGGCCGCGGCGCGTCGGCCGCGACGGCGGGAGTCATCGACGCGGCGGGATCCTGCTCGGCCACCGGTCGCTTATTCGGTCGCGCGCGGCGGGCCGTCGGGGTCGTCGAGGCTGTAGCCCAGACCGCGGATCGTGGTGATCACGTCCTGCCCCAGTTTCTTGCGGATGCGCGTCACGAACACTTCGATCGTGTTCGAATCGCGGTCGAAATCCTGATCGTAGATATGCTCGATCAATTCGGTGCGGCTGACGATCTTGCCCTTGTGGTGCAGCAGGTACGACAGCAGCTTGTACTCCTGCGCGGTCAGCTTCACCGGATCACCGGCCAGCGTCACCTTGCCGCTGCGCGTATCGAGCCGGACGTCGCCCGCGATCAGTTCGCTCGACGCATTGCCCGACGCGCGGCGGATCAGCGCGCGCAGCCGCGCGATCAGTTCCTCGGTCTGAAACGGCTTGGCGACATAGTCGTCGGCACCGGCATCGAGCCCAGCGACCTTGTCCGACCAGCTGTCCCGCGCGGTCAGCACCAGCACCGGCGTCGTCTTGCCCTGCTTGCGCCAGCGATCGAGCACGGTCAGCCCGTCGATCTCCGGCAGGCCGAGGTCGAGCACAATCGCGTCATACGCCTCGGTCTCGCCGAGGAAGAGCCCTTCCTCGCCGTCGGTCGCCAGGTCGATGGCGTAGCCCGCGCCCTCCAGCGTATTCTTGAGCTGCTGGCCCAGATTGGGTTCGTCCTCGACGATCAGAACGCGCATGATGATCCCCTTCGCGTGGAGCGGTCGAACCGCTCAGTAACCGGTGTGGCCGATGACTTGCCCCGACCGGCCGTCGACCCGCACCCAGATGACCGTTCCATTGCGCAGGAACTTGAGCGTGTAAACGCCGGTGTCGAAATCGACCTCCGGCCCGAGATACTGCGCACCCGCCATGGTCGGGATCACGCGGCGCTCGATTTCGGGAAGCGGCAGGATGCGGCCCTGCTTGCGCGCTTCGAACGCGCGGTCCTGGTCGCGCCGTTTCTGGCACGGCATCGCATCCGCCGGAATCACCGACGGCGACAGGGTCAAAGCAAGCAACGCAAACATGAACATCGGGGATTGCATAAGGTTCTGGGCTTGAACAGCCTGTGAACGTCGCCGTCAGCCGCCAACAAGGTTGCGCTGTGGTGCTCAGCCCCTAGATAGCCCGCCCATGGCGGCTCCCGTATTAGCGTATGAAGATCTCGGCCTCGTGCAGGGCGCGGGTTGGCTGTTCCGCCACCTCGACCTCTATATCGGCGAGCGTGACAGGCTCGCGCTGATCGGACGGAACGGCGCGGGCAAGACCACGCTGATGAAGCTGATCGCCGGTGCGATCGACGCCGACGAGGGGCGGCGGACGATCGTCCCCGGCACCAACGTCGTGCTGCTCGAACAGGATCCGAAGGTCGACGGGTTCGCGACGCTCGCCGATTTCGTGCTCGGCGGCGCCAATCCGCCCTTGCCCCACGAAGCCGACGCGATCGCCGACCAGCTCGGCATCGACCTGTTGCGCGACGCCAAATCCGCCTCGGGCGGCGAACGCCGCCGCGCCGCGATCGTCCGCGCGCTCGCACAGAACCCCGACGTGCTATTGCTCGACGAGCCGACCAACCATCTCGACATCGCCGCGATCGAATGGCTGGAGGAGTGGCTCAACCGGTTCAAGGGCGCGTTCGTCGTGATCAGCCACGACCGCACGTTCCTGACACGGCTGACGAAGCAGACCTTGTGGCTGGACCGCGGCACGATCCGCCGCGCCGAGGTCGGCTATGGCGGGTTCGAGGCGTGGACCGAACAAGTCTATGCCGAGGAAGAGCGCAATGCGCAGCGGCTCGACGCCAAGCTCAAGCTCGAGGAACATTGGTTGCAACGCGGCGTCACTGGACGGCGGCGGCGCAACCAGGGGCGGCTCGCGAAGTTGAAGGAAATGCGCGCCGAACGCGCCGCGATGCTCGGCCCGCAAGGCGCCGCAAACCTAGCGACCGCCAGCGACGACACCAAGACCAAGGTCGTGATCGACGCCAAGCACGCGAGCAAGTCGTTCGACAGCCGCACGATCATCCGCGACCTTACGCTGCGCATCACGCGCGGCGACCGGATCGGCGTCGTCGGCCCCAACGGCGCGGGCAAGACCACTCTACTAAAGCTGCTGACCGGCGAATATGCCCCCGACAGCGGAGAGGTGAAGCTCGCCAAGACGCTCGACGGCGTCGTGATCGACCAACAGCGCAAGCTGATGGCGCCGGAAAAGACCGTGCGCGAGGTCGTGGCCGATGGCGGCGACTGGATCGACGTGCTCGGCACCAAGAAGCACATTCACGGCTATCTGAAGGACTTTCTATTCGATCCCAACATGGTCGAAGCGAAGGTCGGCACCTTGTCGGGCGGCGAGCGCTCCCGCCTGTTGCTGGCGCGCGAATTCGCCCGCGCGTCGAACCTGCTGGTGCTCGACGAGCCGACCAACGACCTCGACCTCGAAACGCTCGACCTGCTGCAGGAAGTGATCGCCGACTATGACGGCACCGTGCTGATCGTCAGCCACGACCGCGACTTCCTCGACCGCACCGTGACCCTGACGCTCGGGCTCGACGGATCGGGCACGGTCGATATCGTCGCCGGCGGCTATGCCGATTGGGAAGCGCGGCGACGACCAACGGCGGAGAAGAAGGCGGCGGCGAAGCCCGCGTCGGCCGCGCCCGCGCGTCCCAAGACGGCTAAGCTCAGTTACAAAGACCAGCGCGACTACGACCTGCTCCCGCAACGGATCGAGGCGATCGAAGCGGCCATCGCCCGCGACGAGGAAGCGCTCCACGACCCGTCGCTCTACACGCGCGACCCCGCGAAATTCGCCGCGCTGACCGACGCGATCGAACGCGCTCGCGAGGATAAGGACGCTGCGGAGTTGCGCTGGCTCGAACTGGCCGCGCAAGTCGAAGCACTGGGGTGAAGGAAGAAAATGGTGCGCCTACAGGACTCGAATTGGTACGCTATGTGACTATTTTATCAGAATAATTTCTGTCAATCTCGATCAGATACCCCCGATCGCGCCCCCAACTTAAGCTTATTTGTCCCAAGCCCTTTCATCACGGTCACATCATCCACCTTTCAAGTCGCGCTTTACGATCGCGCCAATCTGGCATTCGTGCGCCGAGCAACGCCTCGAAGGCGGGTCCGTGATGATGATACGTCAGATGACAAAGCTCGTGGACGATGACGAAGTCAATCGCATCGACGTCAGCCTCAACCAGCCTGCGATTGAGTATGAGAGAGCGCCCGCTTGCCGACAAACTACCCCATCTCTTCTCCATAGGCCGCACGATTAGGCGTGGACGTAGGCCCGAGCCGTGCTTGGCCCAGCACGCATCAAAGCGCACTTCCATGATGCGGCGCGCTTCGCGTTGATACCAGTTGATCAGTCGATTCCTGATGCGGCTTGTTTCGTCAGTAGAGATACCGCCAACCTCAATGTGATCGCGCGTCAGCACAACCCCGCGTGCGGCATTAGGACTTACCAGCAGGCGATACTGACGGCCTAGATAGCGATGAGACTCACCTGCAACGTAATGCCGCTCGGGGGTCCGAGGCCGGAAACGGTCGAAGTCTCGAATGGACTTGAGTATCCAGGCGCCCCGCCTTTTGAGACGTTCTTCGATTACGGCGAGGGAAGTGCCTCTTGGAGCAGCAACAGTAAGCGCACCGCTCGGCTGCACAGAGATCCCGAGAGTGCGCCTTCCACTATAGGAGACCGTATAGGGGATGTCGGTCGCACCGAGCAGAACAACCCCGTTGATCATCTCGGGAGCTGTCTGCGGGCAACAGCAATGATGCGATCGGCAATCTCGTCCATCGCCGCAGCATCCAAGCCCCAAATCCCACGGCGATCACGAACGCGATCGTAGAGAATATCGTCTATGCCGGCGCGCATCGCGTTCTGCGGGCCAATGTCGTCTTGCCAACCGACCCGGCACTCCGCTCGCACCGCGGCAGTGATCGAAGACGTTACGTCGGTGGCGATGTGGTCAACGTCATCGCCCGCCAATGGCAAGAGTGCCTCTCGTAGGATTCTCCACACGGCGCCGGCAAAATCGTCGCCACGCACTGCCTCGGGCAAATCCTCCGATGCCTTTACGCCGACGATCTCATCCCTGACCGCCGTCACGCGGGCAAGATAGTCTGCTTCGCTGAGACGGCCAGCGCGAAACTCCTCGATTGCTTCAGCGACAATCGCGGAGAAGCGCTTGTAGCGAATGGGATCCTCACCCATCCGCTCGTTGATTGTGCGCGCCGTCGCACTTGCGATGGCATCGGCAACCGAGGCCGAGCCGCCAGTCGCCTCTTCCACTGCCTGCTTGAATACCGTCTCATCAAAAATGTCGACGGGCGGCACCAGCTCGATCATCCCGGCCGTCGTGATATGCTGGTCAAGCAGCTTTCGAATGCGAGCTTGATATTCTCGAGCGTCGTAATCGTCCGTATCGTCCGCATAACGGCGCGCCACGGCGCGGCGAAGAGACTCGAACCGCTTGAGATCGTCTTTATAGCCCCGGATCGTGCGCTCTGGGGTGCGATCGACCCAGTCTTGCGACGTGAAAGCCGACTGCAGGGCGCTGGCGAACGCCCGAAGGCGTTCATAAAAGTCGCGCCGGATCAGGTCTTCCGCGAGTAGCAGTTCGTAGGCTTCTTGGTCAGCCGCGTTCTCGATGCCCTTGAACAGGTCGAGCAACGCGGCGTGCGTGTCTGGCAGTCTCTCGGTTTCTTCGCGGATTGAAACCAGCGCTTGGGCAACATCGCCTTCGTCATAGTCAGCGAACGCCTGATAGCTCGTGAGCGCCTTGTCGAGTTCCCCGAGCACGCCTGCATAATCGACGATGTGGCCGTGCGTCTTCTCCGCTTCGTCGTCCTGATAAAGCCGGTTCACGCGCGCGATCGCCTGGAGCAGACCATGCTCCTTCAGCGACTTGGCGAGATAGAGGACGCGATTGCGTGGCGCATCGAAGCCGGTCAGCAGCTTGTCGACCACGATTAGGATGTCGGGGCCCTTGCCAGCCTTGAAGCCCTGAATAACGAAACGTTCGAAGGTCTTCAGATCGCCATGCAGCGCTTTAGCCTGCCTGATGTGCGCACGAACGATGTCGTCATCCTCGTCGGCCACCTCGTCGTGACCCTCGCGATCGTCGATGTCGGAGATGATGACCTCGGCCGTGACATCCCCGAAACCCTTGATCAGCTGTTTCAGCAGGACCGCCTCGCGCTTGCCCCGCGCCACCAACTGCCCGCGAAAGGGCGTTCCCTGCCAGTTGCGCGCGAAATCTTCGGATACATCGAAAGCGACCTCCCTCAGCCAAGGGGTCGCACCCAGAACTTCGTTCGCGCGACCCATGCGGTGCTTGAGATCGGTTTTCTGATCGTCGGTCAAAGCCTTGGTGACGCGCTCGAACCAGCGATCGAGGCCGTCTTGCTCGACGTCCATATCGACGTGCCGGCCCTCATAGAGCAACGGCACTACGGCTTTGTCGCGAACCGCCTCGTCGATTTTGTAGCTGTGGATCAAACCGCCGAAGGTCGTGAAGGTCGAACGCTCGCGCTTCAACAGCGGCGTGCCGGTGAAGCCGATATAGCAGGCCCGCGGAAAGATTGCGCGCATCTGCCGATGCATGCTCTCGTCGTCGGTAACCGTCTGGCTGCGATGGCTTTCGTCGACCAGCAGGAAAACATCGGGGTCCTCGTCGCGTAACCCGCCGCGCTCGACGAGACTGCGGAATTTGTGGATCAGCGTCGTGATGATGTCCGTCCGGGCGCGGATCAAACGCCCGAGATCTGCGCCGCTGTCCGCCTGGACCACTTCTTTGCCGGTGTCCTTGAACGTGTCGCGGATCTGAATGTCGAGATCGGTGCGGTCGGTGACAAGCACGATCCGGGCGTTGGGCACGGCGCGAATGATCTCGCCGGCCAGCATCACCATCGTCAGCGACTTACCCGATCCCTGCGTGTGCCAGATCACGCCGCCGCGGCGCCGATCAGCTTCGTCCCGCGTCTTGAGGCGGTCGATCGCTCGGCGGACGCCGAAATACTGTTGGTAGCGGGGGACTTTCTTGTCGCCAGCATCGAACAGCGTGTAGCCCCGCGCAATGTCGAGGAGGCGGGTAGGCCCGCAAAGCGAGACGAGCAACCTATCCAGCGGTGTCGGCTGACGACCGCCGCCATGCTCCATCAGCTTTTCGTGCCGGCGCCGGTGGATCGAGAAGTCGGCGAAGATCGCGGACGATGTCTCGATCGCGAGACCGGCATTGACGGTGCCGTGAATTACAGCCTCGATGATCTCATGTTCGCGCCACAATGCCCAGAACTGTGCCGCCGTGCCCGTCGTGGCGAAGCGCGGGTCCGACGGGTTAGCGGCGATGAGCAACTGTGCACTGGCGAACAGCCGCGGGATTTCGGTTGGGCCCTGATTGCGCAGCTGCTGGCTGATGCCCTGCTCGGTGCCGACAACTGAAGATTTGACTTCGATCACGGCGAAAGGGATGCCGTTGACGAACAGCACGATGTCCGGCCGCCGCGTATCCGCCGCGCCCTCGCGCTGGACCGGGAACTCGGCGGTCATGTGGAAGAGGTTGGCGGCGGGATCGTCCCAGTCGACGAAGCGAAGCTGACGCCCGCGCGCGATTGCTTCGCCGCGCTCGTTCGCCAGCGTCACGTCGACCGAGGTGCCGAGCCGGAGCAGGTCGGTCACCGCCGCGTTGGCGCCGAGCAGCCCCTTGCCCTGATCGGCGATGGCGAGCGACAACCGCCGGATCGCTACCTGCGCGGCGGCACCGGGCAGCGCGTGGCGGGCATTGCCCTGGCGGAGCGGATTGAGCGCGTGGAGGCGCTCGGCGAGCACATCCTCGAGCAATGTCTCGGCCAGCCGCCCCCGCCGCTGCGCCTCGCCCTCGGCGCGCGTGAGATAGCGCCAGCCGAGACCGGCGAGCGTGTGCAGCGCCTGAAGCTGGACCCCGCCGGCCTCGGAGGTGGCGAAGTCCGGCGAAGTCATTCGGCGGTCTCCGCGAGGCGGTCGGCGGCGGGGCCGCCGGGGGCGAAGGAGTCGCCGCCCGCGGGGATGCGCCATTCGCCGGTGAGGAGCTTGTGCATCAGGCCATGCTTTTGTCGGCGGAGGAGAGTGATTTGACTTTCTGCCGTCCGCGCCTCGGACAGGCAAGTCTCTACAAGTGACGCGAGCATTGCCGTCTCTGCGCTGTCCGACGGCAATATGACCCTTCCTTGAAGGAACTGGGTATTTGTGACCGCGATCGTGTTCTTGGCGCCTTTCTGCACAAGTGGCGTCAGATAGCGGAGCGTAGCATCTGGACTCGCGAAGTAAGCATCAAGAAGAATGCCAAGCTCGCGAGAGGCGGGCGTGAACACGCCGTAGAGTGGCGAAACGATCACGGCTCGTTCGACCTTGCTCTGTTTGATGATGCCGAGGGGGAAGTCTCCTGTCGGGCTCTTCGTGTAAACAATATCGCCCGGTCGCACGAGGTTGTAATGCTCAGTGCTCGCTGCTGCGAACGAGCGGCCAAGGTGCTCGACCTGGTCGATAAGCCCGCGATGGACGGAGACTGAGAATACCGACTCGGCGCCTGTGCTTGTTGTGCGGTGCTCATGTAGTACTCGCGAGAGTGGGGTGGCCGCCCAAGCTTGAGCGCAGCCGAGTAGGCGTACGCGTCCGGTCAAGACCGCGCTTTGCACCCAAACAAAGCGATCTTGTCGCGTGGCTACCAGCCTCTCGGCGACGGCCACGGCGTCATCCCATGCTTCGAGCACCGCCGCAACTCGCGCCTGCTCTGCGATCATGGGCGTATACGGAACTCTCGCTTCCCTCAACTCTTTGAAATGACGGGCATAGCCGAGACTGCTGATTCGGCCCGCCGCGTATTCGATGAGCGCGGAGAGATAACGCGGGTTCTGATCGCCGGCTGGTTCCAGGACTTTCGTTCCGTCTGCGCCGACGACGAACGGGAAGGTGATGAACTTAACTTCGCGCGTGTGATCGCCGAAAACCGTTACTGGGAGGCGGCAAGGGAGAGTTGGAGCATCGCAATACCCGCAGATCAGCTTCTTGCCCTGATCGACAATGGGATGTGCTCCTTCGGCGCGATACTGATCCGTGGTGACCTGATAGCCGCGCACATTCACGCTGTTCACAAGCGATCCTAGTTCCGGGAGATCAGCAAACAACGCCCAGCTCCCGCAGATACGCCTTCATCTTCACCCGCGTCTCCGCGAGCTGCGCCTCAAGCGCCTCGATCTCGGCCTGCACCGCGGCCACGTCGATCTCCTTCTCTGCCTCGAACGTGTCGACATAGCGCGGGATGTTGAGGTTGTAGCCGTTTCCCTTGATCTGCGCGCGCTCCACCACCGCAGCGTAGCGTTCGACCTCCCCGCGCGCACGCCAAGCGCTAACGATGCGATCAAGTTGCTCGGGGCCCAACTGGTTCTGCTTTTTGCCCGGAATAAAGTCGCGGCTTGCGTCGATGAACAGTACATCATCTACGCCCTCGCGCGCGCCACCCTTCTCCCGCGCGCGGTCGAAGATTAGCATGACGACTGGAATGCCCGTCGAAGGGAACAGCTGCGCCGGCAGACCGACGATGCCGTCGAGTAGGTTCTCCTCGATCAGCTTCTCGCGAATACGCCCCTCTGCGCCGCCGCGGAACAGCACGCCGTGCGGCGCGATCACCGCCACCCTGCCCTCACGCGGCTTCGCCGCCTCGATCATGTGGCTGATGAACGCATAGTCGCCGCGCCCTTTGGGCGGGACGCCGCGGTGGAAGCGGCGCCAGCGATCGTTCTCGGCATTCTCCGCACCCCATTTGTCGAGGCTGAACGGCGGGTTGGCGACGACGAGGTCGAAGCGCATCAGCGCATCACCGTCGATCAGTTTGGGGTTGTTGAGCGTGTCGCCCCATTCGATCTTCGCGTCGTCCAGCCCGTGGAGGAACATGTTCATCCGCGCGAGGCCTTGCGTCTGCCGGGTCGCCTCCTGCCCGAACAGTTTGACGTCCGCGCGTGCGGTCTCAACACCTTGGATGTGCGCGACATACTCGGCAGCGCGGATCAGCAGCGTCGACGAGCCGCACGCGGGATCGCAGATCTTGCTACCGGGCTGCGGGTCAGCGAGCCGCACGAGCAGCTCCGAGACTTTGCGCGGCGTGAAGAACTCGCCGGCTTTCTTGCCCGCGTCCGACGCGAACTGGCTGATCAGGTAGATATAGGTCTCGCCGATGGCATCCTCTGCCTTATGCTCGCCCTCGAACCGCGACGGGCTGAAGTCGAGTTCTGGCTTGGCAAAATCGACGAACAGATTCTTCAGTCGCCGGTTTCGATCGGCCGTCTCGCCCAGATTGTTGGTCGAGTTGAAATCGATGTTGGTAAGCACCCCGGCGAGCTTGGCGCGGTTGGCCTCCTCGATCGCTTGAAGCGCGATGTTGATGAGCTCGCCCAGATTGTCGGCGTTGCGTTGCGCGTAAACCGCCTGGAAGGTGGTCTCTTTGGTCAGATTGAACCGCTCAAACCGCAGCTTGCGGGCGACCCGCTCCGCATCGCCGCCGAACTCGCGCTCGTAAGCCTTCTTGTGGTCCAGCCACAGGTCCGAGACGTACTTCCAGAACAGGAAGATGAGGATGTAATCCTTGTATTGTGCGGGATCGACAACGCCTCGGAAGGTGTCGCAGGCCTTCCACGCTGCATCGTTGAGGGCCTTTTGTTCTACAGCGTGCATATTCTTGCACCTCCGGTTGAATGTCGATGGACGATGGCGATCAGTTTGGCTTGGAGCGATGTCACTCTGAGCGTTGCAAGACGTGACGACAGCTGCGCTTCTTCGACCGCGAGCGTCGCCAGCGCTCCGATCCGCCTTTGCGTGGACAGCGGAGGGATGCGGATGGGTAGCGACCGCAAAGCCGGAAGCGGCAAGCGAGCCACGGCTCCGCCCGTGCGGTCTCCAGCCAGTGCGACTTGGCTCTCTGGAAGATTGATGAACCACGCGAGATAGCCCGGATCCAACAGGTCGGAGGGTCGAAGCACTGCAAGTTCCAGCGTCGCGAATAAGGGCTTGGAGAACGTCGTCGAAACCGCCACCGCGGCGTTCACCGGGCCTCGCATAGTCACCAAGACATCGCCGACCCGAACTTCCGCATCTGTACCGGACCGTGTCGGCGCCATTCCCGCTTCAAGCGCCGAATCGGACAGGAATCCCCTCGACACCGATCGCGGCGTGGCAAACAATGCGTCGTCGCCAGGCCGCTTAACTGAACCACTTCTGATCTGAACCAGCTCGCCCATAAGCCAGAAACTATAGAACACACTTCTATAAGTCAATCGAACTCTCGCGTTTCCCCGTTGCCGAGCCGCTCCGGCCAAAATGAACTAGTATTCCGCTGCCGACACTTGACGCCTGGCAAACGAGCCGGAAGCATATGATCGGGCGGGAAAACGAAGGAAATCTCGCGCCGCGGATGAGAGAGAAACGATGTTCGCGCCGGGCACGATTGTAAGGCTTCGCAATGACCCTGCTTGCGCGGGACACATAACGGGTGTTTCGACCGAGCGGAGCGGCCGCCGCTATCACGAGGTGCAACTTGCGGATGGGAGCGGGAAACAAACATTTCCAGAAAGTCAGCTAGTTGCGGCCAGCGGCCCCGCCGATCCTCTCAGTGACCTCGAAGCGCAACGCTTCGCTGATCCAAATCTGTTGCGGCGAATGCTGCTCCATAAACGGCTGACTGGTCGCCTGCGCGACGTCATCTACAGCATGGACGTCACGGACACCGAATTTCACGCTTATCAGTTCAAACCCGTCGTAAAGCTGCTCGCGTCCCCGGCGCAGGGTCTGCTGATCGCCGACGAGGTCGGCTTGGGCAAAACGATCGAAGCCGGCCTCATCTGGACCGAACTCGTCGCGCGGTTCGATTGCCACCGCTTGCTCGTCGTCTGTCCGAAATCGCTCACGGAAAAATGGCGGCTCGAACTCTGGCAGAAGTTCTCAGTCGACGCGAAGGTCGTCGATGCGTCGGAGCTTCTCAACTATCTCAAGCGGGACGGCGAACAGTCCGACGGGTTTGCGCTGATTGTGTCGCTGTCCTCCGTGCGTCCCCCTCGGGGATGGCAAGACGAAGGAGACAGCGCCCGCGCCAAGCTCAGCCGTTTCCTCGCGGACCAACAAGGCCAGGATCCGCTATTCGACTGCATCATTTTCGACGAAGCCCATCATCTGCGCAACGCTGAGACAATGAACCACGCCTTTGCCAGCGCGGCGATGGATGTAGCGGACTATAAGCTGCTGTTGAGCGCGACGCCCATCAATTTGCGCAGTGAGGACTTGCGCAACCTGCTGGCCCTGCTCGATCCTGATACGTTCGGTAACGCTTATACATTCGAGCTTCTCGCCGAGGAAAACAGGCCCTTGGTCGCCGCGCGCGAGCTCGCACTCCGCCCGCGCACACCGTTCTCAGAATTGAAGCAGGCATTGGACGACATGCCGCGCGGGTCACTGCTGAAAATCGACCGGCAGCTTGAAAACCTGCAACGCGAACTGGCCGATCCCGATCTCGTCGACAATAGCACGGTCAGAACCCGCATCGCCGCGCAACTCGAAGAGATGTCCCTGCTGGGTTCGGTGGTCAATCGCACGCGCCGTCGCGACGTGAACGAGTTGCAGGTCAAGCGAGAGGTCGACCTTCTGCGCTGGCACATGAGTGATGAAGAGCGAACCTTCTACGACGACGCATCGGATGTGGTGCGCGCGCATGCTTGGTCGATACCGGCCGCCGAACGCTTCTTGCTCGCGACGCCCCAGCGGTTGATTGCCTCTTCGCTCGCGGCAGCCTGTCGACACTGGGCACGTCGGGCGGCGGATTTGTCAATGGACGACCCAGATGATGCTGTGGACGCGGCGGGCCCGCTCGTGGCCAAGTTGGGAGTCCTTTGCAATGATCCGGCGCGTTTGGCTGCGCTGGAGGCCAGCGACACGAAATTCGAACGTCTGGTTAAGGCAATCAGCGATCAAAGAGCCGCTGGCGACTCGAAGCTTATCATCTTCTCGAGCTTCCGCGTGACGCTCGACTATCTGGCAGACAGGTTGCGCGAAAGCGGTTCAGCCTTTGAGCTGATGCACGGCGGCGTAGTCGAAGATCGTACGGAAATACTGGCACGCTTTGCCGCACGGGAGGACGCATGCGTCCTGTTGACGTCCGAAGTTGGTGGCGAAGGTCTCGACATGCAGTTTTGTCGCGCGCTGATCAATTACGACCTCCCTTGGAACCCGATGAAGGTCGAGCAGCGCATCGGTCGTATCGACCGCATTGGCCAAGGTGCTGCGAAGATAACGATCCTGTCCTTGATTGCCGCCGACACGATCGAGGAGCAAGTCTACCAACGTCTATACAGGCGGCTCCTCGTGATCGAGCAAACGCTGGGTGCATTCGAATCGATACTGGGCAACGAGATACAGACCCTAGAGCAGCGTTTGCTTGACCCTGAATTGACGCCGTCGCAGCGGGAGGAGGAGGTGTCTCGTCGGGCGATGGCAATCGAGGAGCGTCATCGTCAGACAATGGCGCTCGAAGAGGAAGCGCCTGGGCTAATCGCCCACGGCGACATGATTTTAGCGCAGATCGCCGAGAGTCATCGCCCCGAGAGGAGAGTCGGTGCTGAGGAACTGGCCGACTATGTTCACGAGGCGATAGCCGGCCGCTTCCCCGGCAGCGAGATCGTGGATGCTCCCGACATGCCGGGCCTTTACGACGTGAGATTAAGCGACGCGGCGCATTTGGCGCTCAAGCGCATCTTAATTCGCGGGGGAAGATTCCGCACCCGGCTCACGCGCGAGACACGTATACGTGCCGCTTTCGAACGCAAGCCGGGGCTGCCCAAATCGATCGAACTTGTAACCACGGTGCACGCTCTGGTTAGGCTTGCGGCGACCTTGCGAAAGGAAGCTGCACAAGGCGTTGCTTCAGTCCCCGTCGTAAACGTCACACTACCGTCGGATACGATGGACGTCCCGGATGGGGTGTATGTCGTTTGTGTGGAGCATTGGATGGTCGACGGAGCCGTGCGGGTCGATCGCATCGCCTATGGTGCGCGAATGGTGGGTGGGTCTGCTCTCGACGCCATCGTCGCCGAACAGATGTTGCAAGTCGCCTTGGCAACAGGGCGACCCGGCATCAACGTATCGCCCGATTTGCTTACTGACGTGGACAAATTGCGGGACGATCTGAAGGCAGCGTTTGAAGCTTTTGTGGATGACGAGGAAGCTCGTCACCTTGACCGAGCAGAAACCGGCATTGCTCGACTTGAGCGGCAACATGAAAAGCGGGTGCGCGATTCAGAGGCCAAGCTGTGGAATTGGAAGTTGAGCGGAGACTCAAAGAAGCTTCGCCTCATCCCCGCAGAACAAGGCAAGCTGAATAAGCTGCTTGCACGCCTAGATCATCGGCGAGATGAGCTGGTAGCCGTTCGCGACCGCTTTTCGTTTCAACCGGACTTGGTCGGAATAGCGATTGTAGCGATCGGATAGGGCGAACATGCCGAAAAATCGTGGCAGGGCAACGTTAGGGGACGGAAAGGCAGGCAATATGCTTGCCCAGCTTTTGAAGAATATGACCTCGCCGGAGACTCCTACGCCATCAAGTTCCGGCAGCACTGCAAAGGCCGCGCCTTCTGCAGTGTCCGACGATCTCGGCGCAGCGATGACGCATGCTGCGCGTGTTGTTCCTCCGCCTGCGAGGCAGGCAAGGGCGGCAATAAGCAATGCTAAGGCTAGGAAGAAAGAGATAGTCAGACTTCCGCGGCATATCTCCGAGCAGATCCAACGGGAAACAGCCTTGCCGGTCCGCACGGATGGCACCACGATAGAGCCGGCATCGGTCAGCGATTTGGGCGCCGCCGCCTATAGGCGAATTTCTAACTTGCGCTCTTCACTCTCGTCACTCATCTCGGACACGCGCGCGCCTAAGACGGTGGATGCGGAAACGCGCGAAACGATAGTGCAATGCATCGCACTCGGCGCTGCCGTCAACGTGGCAATCTGTGATCCTGACGCAGACGGATATGTCGGACACGACTTTGGCACCAGCACGACGAAGGCTATCGTTCGCTGGCCTTACGACCGATCTGCGGGAGCCTTTGCAGTTCCCGTTCCCGCTGGCTGGTGCAGCGGCAACGTTCCGCACCTATGGCCAACGGTGGTCTACTTCGATCCGGCTTCGCGTGCCTTTGCTCCACTTCCAGGAGAGGGGCTGGTTGCTCTGACCGGATTCAAATCGGCGTTGATCGAGGGGCAAGGCCATCGGATGTGCTGCGGCAGCGTCGTTTCAATGGCCGATGCGGCGACCGCGTTTATCACGCTGCATTTGGCCTACGTGCTGGGGGCAATTGCACAAACTCGCCCGGACGCCGGGATAAGTGTGATCAACGTCGGTGTTCCGGTGGCAGCTCTTGCGGACCAAAAGATCTCCTCAATGTTCGGCAATGTTACTCGAGCTGCGGCAGTGCTCCTGGGCGTGGCTCCGGCGCTGACGCTTGACGATGTTCACGCAGCCCTTGCGACATCAGATCAAGGTTCGATCCAGTTCGAGCTGCACACCGAGCTTAGCGGTGCAATCGCCGGCTACTGTGCCGGCCCGCGGCCTTACCAAGGAGCGCACGTTATCGTCGATTGCGGGTCCGCTACCTTAGACATCGCAAGTTTTCACCTAGGAAATGGGCCTTGGCCGATCGGCATTTATGCGGCCGAGGTTGGGCCTCTTGGGGCGGATGCGTGCGTTGCTTATCAAGCTGCCGGTGCTGGAGAAGACGACTGCCGAGGTGCCGTTCGATTTCAAGAGCATCGCGTCTATGCAGACACATTGGAGTTTGCACGAAGCGGATTTAGCCAAGACGATGATCGGCGTTACGCTTATCAGGTGATCATGGTCGGCGGCGGAATTGATGGGCCGATCCACCGATCGTTGTTCGATGACATGGCTGCTTCATTTCAACGCCCATTCTTTCGGCCTGAGCTTGATCGCGGGTTGCTGCGCGATGCCGGGGCGAGCGAAGGTCGGCTGGTCCTAGCTGATGGATTAGCCCGCTCGCCGATCGAACTACGGGAAGTTGCCATGCCCGGCGATCGTCCGCCGCCACAGCCTCACAGCGGGCCTGAGATGATCTCTAAAGACCAAGTTTAATCTATCTCATCCGCATGTCGGTGGTTGACCGAAGGCGGAGGATGGCTCGAAGCGATCGAGCCCCGCCGTTTAGGCACGACCCGGATAACCGAGTTCGGCAAAAGTGTAGGACTTCGTTCTTCTGTCCGGTCACGGACCTAGCCTTTTCAAAATCCTCGGCGACACCGGCACGATCGTATCGACAGTTGACGACGGGCCCGACCCGCTAGATGCTTGAGTCCATGATCGTGCGCGCGACCAGATCGACCTTCTCTCACTGCTTCCCGCAAGCACCGATGTCGTGCGCTTTTTATTTGCGCATCGCCGCCAATCACCCTCGCGCCCAGGCTGCGCCATAGTCGGACCCCCGCTCCACCCGACCATGCCCCGCAGCCCCGTCGAGCCCTCGATGGGGCTTTTTCATACCCGGAACCGACCATGCTCCTGACCATCACGACCACGCACCGGCCCGCGACCGACCTCGGGTTTCTGTTAATGAAGAACCCCGCGAACGTGCATTCGGTCGAACTCCCGTTCGGCAACGCGACCCTGTTCTACCCTGAGGCGAACGAGGAGCGCTGCACCGCAGCCGTCACGCTCGAGATCGACCCGGTGCAGCTCGTGCGCGGCAAGGCGGGGCTGGAGGATCAGTATGTCAACGACCGCCCCTATGCGGCGTCGTCCTTGTTGTCGGTAGCTCTGGGGCGACTGGTAAACACCGCGATGGGCGGGCGGTCGAAGGATCGTCAGGAACTTGCCGATACAGCGATCCCGCTCGAAGCTGTCGTCACCCCGCTGCCTGCCCGTGGCGGACCCGATCTGATCGAACGACTGTTCGGGCCGCTCGGCTATGCCGTAGAGGCAACACCGATTGCGCTCGATCCAGTGCACCCCGACTGGGGCAACAGCCCGTATTTGGCACTACGCCTGACCGGCACCGTGCGGCTCGCCGCCCTGCTCACCCACCTTTTCGTGCTGATCCCGGTGCTTGACAATCAGAAGCACTATTACATCGGGGAGGCCGAGGTGGAGAAGCTGCTG
Source organism: Sphingomonas panacisoli (assembly GCF_007859635.1). Lineage (NCBI taxonomy): Bacteria > Pseudomonadati > Pseudomonadota > Alphaproteobacteria > Sphingomonadales > Sphingomonadaceae > Sphingomonas > Sphingomonas panacisoli. Next base: position 2,523,686 of record NZ_CP042306.1, read on the forward strand.
CGCAAGGGGGGAGGGCTGGCTCGAGACGCACCCTGACCGCGAACTGATCGTGCGTCGCTACTTGCGCTTCCGCGGGCTGATGAACCGCGCCAACGCCGCGCTGGAGGACAAGGTCGAGGCCGAAGCGCCCGAGGAGGCATCGGCGCGCGATGCGGCCGAGGATGCGATCGAGAAGCCGATACGGCTCAACGACCAGCGGATGGATCTTGTTGTCGGGCTGCTCAAGGAACTTGGCGCGGCGAGCGTGCTCGATCTCGGCTGCGGCGAAGGACGCCTGCTGCGCGAACTGCTCAAAGTGCCCGGCATTCGCAAGATCACCGGGGTCGAGGTGGCGCCGCGCGTGCTTGCGGCGGCGGGCGATCGGCTGCGGCTCGAAAGCATGCCCGACATCAAGCGCCAGCGGATCGAGTTACTGCAAGGCTCGCTCGTCTATAGTGACGATCGGCTCAAGGGATACGACGCGGCGGCGGTGGTTGAGGTGATCGAGCACATGGACGCGGAACGCCTGCCCGCGTTCGAGGCGGCACTGTTCGGCCATGCCAAGCCCGGCGCAGTGATCGTGACTACGCCGAACAGCGAATACAACGCACTTTTCGAGACGCTGCCCGCAGGCAGGTTTCGTCACAATGATCACCGTTTCGAATGGACGCGCGCCGAGTTCCGCCACTGGGCGGAAAGCGTCGCGCTGGCGCATGGCTATGCCGTGCGGTTCAAAGGCATCGGCACCGAAGACCCGACGCACGGCACGCCCACCCAGGCGGCGGTGTTCACGCGCGCCGAAGCCAGCGCGACAAGGATCGCGGCATGAAAATCGAAATTCCCGAGTTCGCGCTCGTCCTGCTCGTTGGCGCTTCAGGCACCGGCAAGTCGAGCTTTGCCGCGAAGCACTTCCTGCCGACCGAGACCGTGTCGTCGGACCGGATGCGTGGCTGGGTCGCCGACGACGAAACCGATCAGGGCGCGACCAAGGATGCGTTCGAGGTGCTGCACTTCCTCGTCGAAAAGCGGCTCAAGGCACGGCGCTTCACCGTGATCGACGCGACCAACGTCCAGCCGGACGCACGCAAGGGGCTGATTGCGCTCGCGCGCAAGTGGCACGCGCTGGCGGTGGCGATCGTGTTCGACCTGCCCGAAGCGCTCGCTGTCGCGCGCAATGCAGAGCGGCCCGACCGACAGTTCGGCGCGGGGCCGGTGCGGCGCCAGATGCTGAACCTCAAGAAGTCGATGCGCGGGATGCAGCGCGAAGGACTGCGCTACGTCCACGTCCTGCGTTCGGTCGACCAGATCGATGCGGTCGAGATCACACGCACGCGGTTGTGGAACGATCGCCGCGAGGAAACCGGCCCGTTCGACATCATCGGCGACGTTCACGGCTGCGCCGATGAACTTGAGACGCTTCTCGGCGACCTTGGCTATACGGTCAGCTGGTCCGGCAGGGATGTCACAGTCACCCCGCCGGAGGGCCGCCGTGCGATCTTTGTCGGCGACCTGGTCGATCGCGGGCCGCGCTCGCCCGATGTGCTGAGGATCGCCCGCCACATGGTCGAGGCTGGGACAGGGCTCGCAGTGGTCGGCAACCACGACGACAAGCTCAAGCGCCATCTCGCCGGCAAGAGCGTCAAGGTCAGCCACGGCCTCGCTGAGACGATCGAGCAGCTCGCCGCCGAGCCGCCCGAGTTCGCGACGGGCGTGCGCGACTGGCTCGATGGACTGATCAGCCATTACGTGCTTGACGGCGGTAATCTCGTCGTCGCGCACGCCGGCTTGAAAGAGGACATGCAGGGCCGAGCATCGGGCGCAGTGCGCAGCTTCTGCATGTATGGCGAGACTACCGGCGAGATCGACGAGTTCGGCCTACCGGTGCGCTGGGACTGGGCGGCCGACTATAAGGGCAAGGCCAAGGTCGTGCACGGCCATACCCCGGTCGTGGAAGCGAACTGGGTCAACGGCACTTTGTGCATCGACACCGGCTGCGTGTTCGGCGGCAAGCTGACTGCGTTGCGCTATCCCGAGATGGACCTCGTCTCGGTGCCGGCGCTGCGCACCTATTACGAGCCGATCCGGCCGCTCGGCGAGCCGTCGCCCGCGACGGGCGAAAGCCAACCGCACCAGCTCGACCTGGCCGATGTGCTCGGCAAGCAGGCCATCGATACCCGCCTCTACGGCATCGTCACGGTGCGCGAGGACAATGCGGCCGCGGCGCTCGAAGTGATGAGCCGCTATGCGGTCGATCCGCGCTGGCTCATCCATCTGCCGCCGACGATGTCGCCGGCCGAAACCAGCGCGGCCGACGGCTGGCTGGAACGGCCCGAGGAAGCGTTCGCCTTTTACGGGTCGAAGGGCGTGCACGACGTCGTCGTCGAGGAAAAGCACATGGGGTCGCGTGCACTGATCGTGCTCGCGCGCAACCAGGATGTCGCGGCGCGCCGGTTCGGCGTGGCCGATGGCGGCCGCGGCGTGATCGTCACGCGCACCGGACGCCGGTTCTTCCATGATGCCGAGCTCGAAGCCACGGCGCTCCATCGCATCGATACCGCGATGGAGACGTCCGGGCTGTGGGCCGATCTCGATACCGATTGGGTGCTGTGGGACACCGAGATTTTGCCGTGGACCATGAAGGCAGGTTCGCTGATCCGCGATCAATATGCCGCGGTCGGTGCCGCCGCGATCACCGGGCTCGATGCGGCCTCCGCTGCGCTCGAGGCCGCGCGGGCGCGCGGTGTCGATGTCGGCACGCTGGCGGATGCGACGTCCAAGCGGCTCGAGAATGCCTTGCTCTACCGCACTGCCTATAATCGCTACGTCGCACCGTTCGCCGGCATCGACGACCTGCGTATCGCACCTTTTCATCTGCTCGCGAGCGAGAGCTCGGTGCATGACGACAAGAACCACGTCTGGCACATGGAGCGCGCGCATCTTCTAGCAAGCGCGGACCCGGCACTGATCGTTGCGACCGAACATCGACAGATTGATCTGAACGATCCGGCTCAAGTTGCGGATGCGATCGTTTGGTGGGAAGCGCTAACCGCGGCGGGCGGCGAAGGCATGGTGGTCAAACCGCTAGACTTCGTGGCACGCGGTGGGCGCGGTCTGCTCCAGCCGGCAATCAAGTGCCGCGGTCGGGAATATCTGCGCATTATCTATGGGCCGGACTACGACCAGCCGGATAATCTGAAGCGGCTCAAGAAGCGCGGCCTCGGCCAGAAGCGTTCGATGGCCCTGCGCGAGTTCGCGCTGGGGCTGGAAGCGCTGCATCGATTCGTTGATCACTCGCCGCTGACGCGGGTGCATCAGTGCGTATTCGGCGTACTGGCGATGGAGAGCGAGCCGGTCGATCCGCGGCTTTAGGTTGCGTGACGCAACTAGGGCCGCAGCCTCACCAGGTGCTCACTGCCGCAGAACTCCACGGGTTCTGCTAAGCGCCGGAGAATGGCTTGGGCGTGCCGAGATGGCATTCATACCGGCACGCCCGCGTTGAATTACCCCATCGTCAGGTTGTCGCCCAGTCGCTCGCAATCGATCCGCTGCCACCCGACTTCGTTATCGAAATACAGGCAGCTCTCGCGCTTCTCACCGAGGAGCGAGAAGGTCGATGCGCTGGCGAGCTTGGAATGCGTCATCCATTGCTGCGTCACGTTCCAGACGATGAACATTTCACCGTGCTCGAGCCGATCGTCCGGTCGAACGATAAGCTCAAGCGCACGAGCAAAGCTGTGAGCGACGACCGTATACGGATATTGAGAGCAAGGCAGGTCGATCTGATAGATCTGAAACCGCGCGTGCGAACGCTCTACTTCACTGGGAAAAGGCATATTGTCTCCATGTCTGACCTTCATTGGTCGAGACATGCGATCGCACGTCCCACAGTGGCATGCGGGTGGCTTCTTGATGGCAATTTCTGGTTGCAGAAAACGCTGAAAAACACGCAACTTTTTGACAACTAAACGCAACCTGGCAGGCGACGTCAGGCTACCATCTACTCACCTGCAGACATAGCTCATCGGTCCGCGCGAGCCTGGAGGGTTAGCACCATCGGTTTGATGCCCGCCCCGCCGGGATCACTAGTCGTCTCGGACTGACATGGCCCGCTACGACGGCAGAGGATGCGCTACTCGCCCATCTCCTTGAGGTGACTGATTAGCAATTTGCCGCGGTGCCGCTGCCATCAGAGCGACGCGGAAAGCGTATTTGACCCGCACTGGCTTTGGTTTCCTCTACGGCCGCAAGGAATGGGATATCTCGCATGCGAAGCGTTGCACACAAATTTCGCTGCAAGCGATGTGGATCGGGTGCTTTCGTATTTTGGTCGTGGGAACGGCCCTCTCATTTTTTTTGCTCGTGCCGGATGAGCGGACGCGGAAAAAGCCGACTAGTCGATTGCGGTGAACGGCTTGGCCGAGTGCAGTCGACAATATCCCTACCCGCTGCGAAAACATACTCTGAATTGCCCGTAGAAGCTCGCAGGACGCGATTTTGGGGTGAAGGCAACCCTACCTAGCCTGACCATCAGAAAGCCCTCCACTGGCGCTTGAAATCGAAATCGCGTGCCGAACAACACACAGACCGAATAATCTGCGCTGTGCGCAATCACCGGGGAATTGTCGAACACCACTCGCGCGCGCATACGCACGCGGCGCTAGGCGCTGGCATGTGCGCGCACGCGCGTAAGAGAGATTCCTAGAATCTAAGATTCCTCTAAGTTTATTATACTCACTACGTTCGTATAATGATGACGAGGTCATTTTTTGTTCATTTAGGACAGACATGCTTACCTATCCTAAATCGTAGGTCTGAAAATGGCATAGCCCGCGGTAGTCGCACAGAATGTGCGTAACGATCGCTTGCGGCGAGTCACGATCTTGTCCTCGCGAACAAAGCCATGCGCGGCGAGATGCCGCAGCCGGCGGCCGAGAGTGACCCCCCTTTCAATCGCCTCCAATCAGCGCCTTTTCGATGGCCCTGGCATCTTCCGTCGACACGCCATGAACGCCAAATAACGGACGCAAGCGACGCAATTTCTCAACGAGGGAAACCTCGTGAACGGTTAGCCAACGCCGCCTAGGCCTAGCTTCAGCGGCTACCTCACGGAGCACAGAGATCTGTTCGGGTGAGAGCTTGTCAAGCGGCTGGCCGGCGACCGCTTCAAGCTCGACGACGACCTCGTTACTATGCGGCGCCGCCAATCTCTCGCGCCAGTTTGTATCGGCATGTCGCTGCTCCAACACTGCAAACAGGAAATCCGACTTGTCCAGCGACAGTGCGTCCGCAAGCTGCTCTGCTCGATCGAGCGGTATCGGCATCCGTCCGTTCGCCATGTGGCTGAGCACCGCTGCCTGCTTCAGGGCGAGCATCTTCGCGAGCTGACGTAAACTCGTTCCGGTCTCCTCCGACAGACGACGCAGCCCGTCGGCTAGCGACTGTGCCGCGTGCGTGTCGCGGTAGGGGAATGGATTGTGATCATCGGTCAGCAAAAATTGATCCCCATCCGTCTCGGCTTGAGAGGACATAATTTGCCACTTCCCCCTTCGTGATGTGTGGTGTATACAACACAACAGCAGCGACCACTGACGGTCGCGCAATAGACACGGAGACGCAAGTGGTCGAGAAGGTGCTGTATACGATTAGGGATACGATTACTGCCTACGGGATCGGTCGAACGAAGCTCTATGAACTGATTGGCGCTCGAGAACTCACGCCAGTGAAGATTGGCACGCGCACGTTGCTCCGTCGCGCGGACATCGACGCGCTAGTGGCGCGATCGGCGGTAGCGTGATCGCTGGTGGCCCTAACAGTTACCTCGATCAACAACGCCAAGCCCCGCGCAAAGCCTTACAAGTTAGCGGACGAACGAGGATTGTTCCTGCTCGTCACACCTTCAGGCGGCCGCCTTTGGCGAATGAAATATCGCGCCCATGGCGCCGACGCCGCAGGTCAGCCCAAGCTGGTTGAGAAGTCACTGTCGCTAGGGGCCTTCCCTGATGTCGGCCTCAAGGAAGCACGACAGCTCCGGGACGAAGCTCGCCGACAACGCGCGGCTGGGACTGATCCGGCCGAAAAAAGCAGCGTGACCGTCAGGCTGCGAGGTTTCGTGCGGTCAACTCTTTCAACGCAGTAGGTCTGAAATACATCGAGAAGATCGCGGCCGAAGGTCTGGCGGAAGCAACGGTGCGCAAGCGCCGCTGGTTGCTAAAGCTGGTTGAGCGGCCTTTGGGGAAGCGGCCGATCGCCGAGATCGAGGCATTCGAAATTCTCCAGGCGCTACGTCCTCTGGAGGCCGACGGAAGACTGGAAGCAGCGAGGCGTGCGAAGGAATTTATCGGCCAGGTATTCCGGTATGCAGTAGCGCTTCAGCTCGCCCACCGAGATCCGACACCTGACCTTAAGGGCGCGTTACGGAAGCCGACCCCGAAGCACCTTGCCGCGATCCTCGAGCCCCGGCGCGTAAGCGAACTCTTGCGCGCCATCGACAGCTACGAAGGACAGCCGGCTACGCAAATCGCGCTAAAGCTCTCGCCACACGTGTTCGTGCGGCCCGGCGAACTGCGCCGTGCCGAATGGAGCGAAATCGATTTTGAGGAAAGGGTCTGGCGGATCGGCGCACGTAAGATGAAGAGCCGCAAGGCTCACACCGTGCCCTTGTCGCGGCAGACGCTAGAAATGTTCGCGGCGGCTCGTGAACTCACCGGCGATGGCAGATTTGTGTTCCCATCGCTCCGTACGCCTGCCCGGCCGATGTCCGAGAACACCGTCAATGGAGCGCTACGTCGTCTGGGTTTCAGCGGTGACGAGATGACCGCGCACGGCTTTCGCGCGACGGCGAGCACCCTGCTCAATGAATCAGGCAAATGGCAACCCGACGCCATCGAGCGCGCCCTCGCGCACCAGGATCGTGACCCCGTCCGCGCCGCCTATAACCGCGGTGCGCATTGGGAGGAGCGTGTCAGGATGGCGCAGTGGTGGAGCGACTATCTAGATGGGCTGCGCGACGGAGACTTGGTTTAAGATATTGGCCGACAGATCAAGCGGATACGTCAAATCTGGGGGTATTTCAGATTTTCTTGATCTGCAAAATGTGGGGGTATTGCCAATCGGCGAATCGAAATACTCCCACGACATACCCCCAACGCGATCCGATTGCGCGCGAACGCCGCCAAACGGCTGCGTACCTTTTCAGGCGCAAACCCACGGAAATCTGGGATTTTCTGGATAGCTGCGAATGCCGACGATAAGGGTTATGGTGCCGCCTACAGGACTCGAACCTGTGACCCCCGCATTACGAATGCGATGCTCTACCAGCTGAGCTAAGGCGGCCCATGCGCCCGTGGTGGGCGATGAGGCGGCGCGCTTAACAGTCCTTCGCGGGACTGACAAGGCCGCTCGACGTGCTTAGTGCGCTTGCGGTTTACAAGGCGTTATCGATTACGCCGGAGGCGTCGCGGCGCTTCGTCCGATCGCGCTTGCGCGGAGGCACGACTCCCGGTATCCGGCCTGCCGCACGCGGGTATGGTGAAATGGTATCACAGGAGCTTCCCAAGCTTCTAGCGCGGGTTCGATTCCCGCTACCCGCTCCAGCTTTTGCAGCGATTTAGCTGCGCTAAATCGCGATCAGCGAAAGCCGGGCGGACATAGCGCAGCTACGGTCGACGACGCGGCTTTGCCGCGGCGCGCTCCGAACATCCTTCACGCCTTCCTTACCATTCCGCGCTTAGACCTGCGCGCATGTATCACGACCCTGCCCTCGCGAGCGCCGCCAAGGCTGATCCGCGTCCCGCTTCGGCGGTTTCCACCGCCACCGGGCTGGTCGGGCTCGCCGGTCTCCTGGTCTGGATCGGCATCGCGCGGTGGTTCGGGATGGACGGGCCGTATGCCGCATTGGTCAACGTCGCCGCCGCCGGCCTGCCGATGGTGCTGTGGTCGCTGCTGGTCGAAAAGGTGCACCGCAATCCCTCGACTGGGATCGACTGGGCGAACCCGAAGCCATGGCGCGAGACGCTCGACATTTCGATCACCAAGCTCGCCGGTCTGTGGCTAACCTGGGGCGGAATCGCAGCCACCTATGCGATCGGGCGCTTCTATTGGGAGGGCGGTTTCCGCTTCTCGATGTGGTGCTTCATGTGGGCGGCGCCAGTGATGTTCGTCGCGTCGATCCCCTACACGCTATGGCTCGACCGCCGCATGACCGAGCCCAAGGACGGGTGTTACCATCTCGGCGCGTGGCTGATGGGGTTGCAGGAGCCGCGCAACACCGACGCGATCCACAATCATCTGCGCAGTTGGGGCGTGAAGGCGTTCTTCACCGCGTTCATGCTGGCGATCGTGCCGCCGGGGTTCGGTGATTTCGTGCGCGGCGACACCAGCCAGGTGCTGAGCAATCCGGTGACGCTGGCCAACTGGCTGATCACGTTCATGTTTGTGGTCGACGTAGCGTTCGCGACGGCGGGCTATCTGCTCGCGCTGCGCCCCCTCGATTCGCACATCCGCACCGCCAATCCGTTCGCGGCCGGGTGGATGGCAGCGCTGATCTGCTACCCGCCGTTCGTGCTGATGGGCGATGGCGGACCGCTCGATTACCATCCCGGCACGCGCGGCGAGGCGAGCTGGTCGTTATGGTTCGCCGATCAGCCGGTGCTGCTGGCGGTGATCGGAACGGTGCTGGTCGCGCTGACCGCGATCTACGCCTGGGCGACGGTCACGTTCGGCATCCGCTTCTCCAACCTGACGCACCGCGGCATCCTGACCAACGGCCCGTATGCGTTCAGCCGCCACCCGGCGTATCTGTCGAAGAATCTGTTCTGGATGATCTCGACCGTGCCGTTCCTGACAACGGGCAGCTGGGTCGATGCGGTCCGTGCGACCGCGCTGATGGGGATAGTCGCGGGGGTCTATTACTGGCGCGCCAAGACCGAGGAACGCCACTTGGGCACGGACCCTGCGTATCAGGGATATAGCGCGTGGATGGAGCGCAACGGTCTGGTGCCGCGCTTCTTCCAGTGGCTGAAGGGCAAGCCCGAAGCCTAGAAGCTCATCTCGCCGTAGACGCGGCTGATGTCCCCGCCCCATTCGCCGTTGTAGCGGTCGAGCAGCATCTGCGCCGGGACCTTGCCGGTGCGCACGACTTCGCGGAGCGGCTCGAGGAAGCCGGTTTCGTTGCTCCCGCCTGCATCCATCCGCCCACGTGCGGTCAGGCCTGCGCTGGCGATGTCGAGCACCTCTCCGGCAATGTCACGCAGCTTGCCCCCACCCGGCAACGGCGCATCGAGTGCGAGCTCAGGCACCGCGTTCCGCAGTGCCTCGCGGTCGGCCATCGACCAACCCTTGACCAGGTCCCACGCCGCATCGAGCGCGCCCTGATCGTAGAGCAATCCGACCCAGAATGCCGGCAATGCGCAGATCCGCCCCCACGGTCCACCATCGGCGCCGCGCATTTCGAGGAAGGTTTTGAGGCGCACCTCGGGGAACGCGGTCGACAGATGATCGGAGAAGTCCTCGATCGTCGGCTTCTCGCCCGGCAGGATCGACAGCTCGCCCTTCAGGAAATCGCGGAAGCTCAACCCCGACGCGTCGAGATACTGGCCGTCGCGATAGACGAAGTACATCGGCACATCGAGCGCATAGTCGGCATAGCGCTCGTACCCGAACCCGTCCTCGAACACGAACGGCAGCATCCCGGTGCGATGCGGATCGGTGTCCGACCAGATATGGCTGCGATACGACAGCATGCCGTTGGGCTTGCTTTCGGTGAACGGCGAGTTCGCGAAGAGCGCGGTCGCGAGCGGCTGCAGCGCCAGCCCGACGCGGAACTTCTGCACCATGTCGGCTTCGGAGGCATAGTCGAGATTGACCTGGATCGTGCAGGTCCGCAGCATCATGTCGAGCCCGAGACTGCCGACGCGCGGCATGTGCCGCAGCATGATCGCATAGCGCCCCTTGGGCATGATCGGCAGTTCGGCGCGGGCCTTGTCGGGCCACATGCCGAGGCCGAGGAAGCCGAGGCCCAATTTGTCGCCGACCGCCTTGACTTGTTCCAGGTGCCGCCCGGTCTCGGCGCACGTCAAATGGAGGTTCTCGAGCGGCGCGCCCGACAATTCGAACTGGCCGGCGGGCTCGAGGCTGATCGAGCCGTCCGCGCCCGACATGGCGATGACCTTGCCATTCTCCTCCACGGGCTTCCACCCGTACTCGGTTAGGCCGTTGAGCAAATCACGGATGCCGCCGGGCTCGTCCCACGCCGGCGCGCGGTGATCTGCGGTTCGATACACGAACTTCTCGTGCTCGGTCCCGATCCGCCAGCGCTCGGCGGGCTTTTCGCCGCCGGCGAAGAAATCGATGAGCTGCTGACGGTCCTCGATGACCGCTGATTGCTTGTCCGTAACGGTCTTCGTCGTCATCGCCGCGATTTAGGGGGCGCAACGCACGCGCGCTAGGGGATTCTCACCAATCTCCCGCAACGCTCATCCAGATCGAGACGGCGGCGGCGGCGGCGGTCTCGGCGCGAAGGATGCGGGGGCCGAGGCCGATGCCCACGGCCTGTGGCAGCGCGCGAATCGCGTCGCGCTCGGCATCGTCGAAGCCACCCTCGGGTCCGATCAGGATCGCGGCGGGTCCCTTGTGTGCCGCCATGGCGTCGGTGGCGGGCGTGCCGCCGGTCTCGTCAGCGAAGAACAGCGTTCGCTCCGCCGACCAATCACGGAGCAGCGCATCGAGCTTCGCCGGCTCGGCCAATTCGGGCAGCGCGGTGCGGTCGCACTGCTCCGCCGCCTCGATCATGTGGCTGCGCAATCGCTCGCCGTTGAGCCGATCGACCACCGTCCGCCGCGTCAGCACCGGCACCAGCCGCGCGACGCCGAGCTCGCAGGCTTTCTCCGCGACCCAGTCGATCCGCCCCTTCTTGATCGGCGCGGCGCATAGCCAGAGGTCGGGCGGCGCCTCGCGATCACGCAAGTGTGTCGTCACGTCGAGGATCAGGTCGCGCTTGCCGATCGCGCTCGCGATGCCGAGCCATTCGCCCGTCGCGTCGTCGAACAATTTGACCGGATCGCCCGCCTTCAGCCGCAGCACCGACAGCAGATAATGCGCCTGCCCTCCTTCGACGCGCACTTGGCCGTCCTCGGCCAGCGGCATTTCGACGAACAGCCTTGGAGTCGAACGTGGCGGCCAAGCGGGTGTAGCGGGCATGAGTCCCTTTAGCGCCGCCGTCGCACCGAACGCCAGCCGATCACCAATGCCGCGATCGCGAAGGCGCCGCCGATCAGCGCCAGCCCCGCCGCCTCGGCGATGCCCCAGAACAACGTCTCGGCGAATCTCGCGATGGCGACGGAGAGGTGGACCATGTTCTGGCCCTAACGGTTGAAACCGCTCAGGATATCCGCGTCCAGTGCCGCGTCTGGCAGATCACCGCCAAAAAGCAGCCGACCGCCTTCAACGTGTTGCGGTCGAGCAACGTGATCGTCCCCGACACGTTCATATCGCGATCGGGCACGTATACCGTCCCCTTCCAATTGCTCGGATCGGTCTGGCGGAAATCGCGCAGCAATTGCATGCCGATGATGTTTGCGCCCCGCGAGGCCACCGTCGCCTTGGTCTTGTCATCCGCCCACACCACGGTCGCGCACATGTTCGACCCACACGGCGCGGCCTTGATGTGCACCGTGTTGTTGGTGTTGCGCCACACGCCCGTCCAGGACGGCACGATCGCGCGCGACGGGTCGGCGCTGGCGGGCGCGGCAAGCACCACCGGCGTTAGCGCCAATGCGATACAGGCAAGCAATCGGGACACGGTCGTTCGCATCATCTACTCCAAACCAGCTGTGCCCCCTGCCGCCGTAGCGTGACGACAGTGAGGCAAAGCGTGGCGCTGGTGCGGCAATTGCCGGACCGCTAGTGAACGGACGATGACTGTCGAACCAGAGATCGTCCCGGACACGCAATATAGAGGCCTGGTGGGCGCATTGCCCCCCTATCCGCGCGCGCTGGCTTCGCTCGCGCGGTTCGACCGGCCGATCGGGTGGCAATTGCTGTTCTGGCCGGGGGCGTGGGGCGTCGCGTTGGCGAAGGGTGCGATCGACCGCTGGGATCTGATCCTGTGGCTGGCGCTGGGCAGCATCGCGATGCGTGGCGCGGGATGCGTGTACAACGACATCATCGATCGCGACCTCGACCGGCAGGTCGCGCGTACGCGGAGCCGGCCGCTGGCGTCGGGGGCGGTGAGCCTGAACGCCGCGTGGATATGGCTCGCGGCGTTGTGCCTGATCGGGCTGGTCGTCCTACTCCAACTCCACCCCTACGCCGCGATCGTAGCATTGGTCAGCCTCGCGCCCGTCGCCGCCTACCCATTCATGAAGCGCATCACCTGGTGGCCGCAGGCGTGGCTCGGCATCGTCTTCTCCTGGGCAGCCCTGGTCGGGTGGAGCGAGATTACAGGGTCACTCGCTCCGCCCGACGGCCTGTCGGGGCTGTTGCTCTACGCCGGGTCGATCTGCTGGGTGATCGGCTACGACACGATCTACGCGTTGCAGGATGTCGAGGACGATGCCTTGGTCGGCGTCCGCTCGTCGGCGCGCGCGCTTGGCAAGGCAGTGCGACCCGGCGTGGCAGGTTTCTACGCGCTGGCGATCGCGTTGTGGGGCACCGCATTCTGGCACCTCCGGCCCGACCCGCTCGCGCTCGCCGCCTTGCTACCCGCCGCGCTGCATTTCGTCTGGCAAGTCGCGACGCTCACGCCCGCCGACGGCGCCAACGCGCTGCATCGTTTCCGCTCGAACCGCTATGCCGGCTTGCTGATTTTCCTCGCCTGCCTGGTCGTCGGCCAAACCAGCTTTTGACGTTCGGGCCGCGGCTACCTAAGTCCGCCCGATGCTGACCCCCGACATGGCGCGCGAGCGCGCTCACGATATCGTTTCCCGCGCCCGCGCCGCCGGAGCCGACGCCGCCGATGCCGTGTTGGGCGCATCGGGCAGCGTCGAAGTGTCGGTGCGGCTCGGCGCACTCGAGGATGTCGGGCGGTCCGAGGAGGAAGAACTCGGTCTGCGGGTATTCGTCGGGCGGCGATCGGCGTCGGTCTCGACCAGCGACCTGTCGTCCGAAGCGATGGACGTCCTGGTCGAGCGCGCGGTCGCCATGGCGCGTGAGGCGCCCGAAGACAAATGGGCCGGGCTCGCGCCGGAGGACCGGCTGCTCACGGGCAACATCCCGCACCTCGACCTGCACGACGGCGACGAACCCTCCCCCGCCTCGCTCAAGGAGGCCGCATTGGCCGCCGAAGATGCTGCGCGTGCGGTCCCCGGCGTGACCAATAGCGAAGGCGGCGGTGCATCGGCGTCGCGCATGGCCTGGGCGCTCGCCACCAGCCACGGGTTCGCCGGCGCATACCAGACCACCAGCCACGGCATCCAGGCCAGCGTCCTGGCAGGCGGCGGCGATGCGGCGATGGTGCGCGACTATGCCTATCACGCCGCGCGTCACATCGCCGACCTCGACGCGCCCGACGCGATCGGCCGCATGGCCGGCGAGCGCGCGGTCGCTCGCGTCGATCCGGCGAAGGTCGCGAGCGGCCCCATGCCGGTGATCTTCGACCCGCGCGTCGGATCGTCGCTGATTGGTCATTTGATCGGCGCGATCGCCGGCGCCGCCATCGCGCGCGGCACCAGTTTCCTGCTCGGCAAGCTCGGCGAGCAGATCTTCGCCGACGGCATCACCATCACCGACGACCCGCACCGCCCGCGCGGACTGCGGTCGCGCCCATTCGACGGCGAAGGCCTCAGCGTGTCGCCGACCGACATCGTCCGCGACGGCGTGCTGCAGACGTGGTTGCTCGAATCGGCATCGGCGCGGCAATTGGGTCTGGAGCCGACCGGGCATGCGGTGCGCGGGGGATCGGGCGCGCCAGGGGTCGGCACCAGCAATACGTATCTCGCGCCGGGCAAGGCGAGCCGCGACGACCTGTTCGCGGGCGTTATGCGCGGTGTGTATGTTACCGAGCTGATCGGCATGGGCGTCAACGGCGTGACCGGCGATTACAGCCGAGGTGCCGCGGGCTTTCTGATCGAGAATGGCGAACTGACGCGCCCGGTCGATGAATTCACCATCGCCGGCAATCTGACCGAGATGTTCCTCAATTTGACCGCAGCGGACGACCTCGCATTCCGCTACGCGACCAACGTGCCGACGCTGCGGATCGACGGGATGACAGTCGCGGGTGGCTGATTTGGACTGCACTCATCCAGTATACTGTGCTCCGGCGAAGGCCGGAGTGTTGGCAATTTCAGTATCCGCTTCCAAAGCTCCGGCCTGCGCCGGAGCACGAGCGAGTTGATGGCTCATCTCGCCGACGACGTCGCCGCCATCGCCGCGGAAGCGAGCGCCTATGCGCTCGGGCTGTGGCGCACCGATTTCAAGCGCTGGGAAAAGGCGCCGGGCAACCCGGTGTGCGAAGTCGATCTGGCGGTCAACAATATGCTGCGCGAGCGGCTGAGCGCGCTGCTGCCCGACGCCGGCTGGCTGTCGGAGGAGACCGCCGACGACGCCGTCCGGCTCAACCACCGCCGCGTCTGGGTGGTCGATCCGATCGACGGCACGCGCGACTATATCCGCGACCGCGACGGCTGGGCGGTGTCGATCGCTTTGGTCGATGGCGAGCAGCCGGTGATCGGCGTGCTCGACGCGCCGGTGCGGAAAGAGGTGTGGCGCGCCGAGGCGGGCAAGGGCGCGACGCTCAATGGCCGGCCGATCACGCATAGCGGCCGCAAGACCTTCACCGGCTCGCGCACGCCGACCGATACGCTGCCCACGGTCGATGTCGACTTGGTCGCGGTGGCCAAGCCCAATTCGATCGCTTTGCGCATCGCGATGGTCGCGGCGGGCGAGGCCGATCTGCTCGCGACGATCCGCTGGGGCCACGAATGGGACGTCGCCGCCGCCGTCCTGATCGCGCGCGAGGCGGGGTGCGAAGTGACCGACGCGTTGGGGCGGAAACTGCGGTTCAACACGCCGCGCGCGGAAGCGTTTGGGGTGCTGGCGGTGGCCCCGGCGATCCAGCTCGCGGCGCTGGCGCGGTTGCACGACCGCGCGGTGGAGGCGTTGGGGAAGCCTAGATAAATACGGTGCACGAGATCGTGTGACCGGATAACGTGCGGCTATGACTTGGCAATTTGATCAAGCGCCGAACGTCGCATGCATTACGTGCCGATCGGTAATCGATGGGCATCCGGTTCTAAGTGTCACGCACTATGAAGACGATGATTCTTGGGCATTCCTAGATGGTCAGCCGGCGTTGGCGGCGAACGCACTGGTTGTTGCCATGTCCGAAGTTGTCGGCCACCATGCCGATTTAGATGAAATTGCCGACCTGCCGCCTGGATGGTCGGCTACGCGAACTGCCGTCGGCCAACCTTGGTCAAAAACGAAAGATGATTGGGAGGAATAGGAATCAAACCCCCGCCGTATCCCCCTGATACTTGATCTCCAGATACCGCCCGCGCGTCGACAGCGCGTCGAGGTCGCCCTGCGCCAACTGTCCGGCCATTTCGTCGATCTGGCCGCCGATCACCTTCAGGCCGTCGATCAGTTGCTGGTCGGGCGTCTTGCCGTTGCGCTCGACGCCGCGCAGCGCGCTCGGCACGCGTTCGTAGCCCTTGATGAATTCGGGGAGTTGCTCCCCCACAAGCTTGCGGATTTCCGCCGCCGCCGGGGCGTCGTCGTCCAGCGTCGCGAGTTGCGGCTCCAGCGCGTTCAGTTTCACGCCGATCGCATCGACCACGCTGATCGCCGGTGCGGGCAGCATCGGACGTTGCGCGTCGAGCCAGCGCCCGGTCTGTGACGGCAACGCCTTGAGGTCGGTCCGCTGCAGCCGCTCGTACGTCACCGGCCGGCTGGTCGGCGTCGCGAGCAGTACCGCGGTCGCGATCAGCATCGCGACGATCATCAGGAAGAACCCCATGATCCCGATCGGCCCGAACACCAGCCCGATCGAAAACGCCGCACCGATGATCGCCAAGTCGGCGATCGCCGCGCGCGTCAGTCGCTTCCCAACATCGCTCTCGCGCGCCTGACGTCGCGGGCCGACGGCATAGTTCATCGAGGTGCGGTCGAGTACTTCTCGGGCCTTGGCGATCGCATCGTCAGTGCTGGACATGGGCAAACCTTCCCGTGCTCCTGCGAAAGCAGGAGCCTAGGGTTACGGGCGACGTCGCTTGTGGCTCCGGGCTCCTGCTTTCGCAGGAGCACAGGAGTAGTGCTGGCGCACGCATCGCCTAGCCAACCGCCTCCAGCTTGAACGTATCCGCCTGCGGGCCTTCGAGCGACGCCTGGGCCTGGCCCTCGGCGCGGGCGATATAGCCCTTCGACTTCTCGACCTCGTTCGACAGCGTCGTGACCGTGGTCTTCATGCTATCGAGCGCCTTCAGCTTGAACACGTCGATCGCGTCCATCGTGTCGTAGATATTCTGGAACGCGCGCTGGAGCACCTCGACCGGGATCGTCGACGCCGCCGCCTGCTCGTGGATCTGCGCGGTCTGCGACTTCAGCAGCTTGCCGGTCGAATCGATGATGTTCGCCGTCGTCGTGTTGAGTTGCGTGATCTGTTCGAGCACCAGTTTCTGGTTGGTCAGCGCCTGCGCGACCGTCACCGCGGTGCGCAACGCGGCGACCGTGGTGGTCGATGCGCGATCGACGCCCTTTACCAGCTCGACATTGTTCTTCTTGACCAGATCGAGCGCCAGATAGCCCTGCACCGTCACCGCCATTTGCGTCAGCAGGTCCTGCGTGCGCTGGCGGGCGTAGAACAACGCGGTTTCGCGGAGCGCCTTCGCCTTGGCGGGATCGGTCGCGTCGAGGTCGTTGGCCTTGTCCTCCAGCTTCTGGTCCATGACCTTCGACAGGTGGATCATCTGTTCCAGCCGGCCCATCGACGTCCACAGATTGGACCGCTCGGTATCGATCGCGGCGTTGTCCATCAGGAGCTCGTCCTTGCCCGAGGCGAGGCTCTTGAGGATCGCGGAGATGTGGTTCTGCGACGATTTGTACTGGTCGAAATAGCCGGTAATCTTGGTCCCGAAGATCGCGTCGAGGAACCCGCGCCCGCCGCCGAAGA
The DNA here is from genome assembly GCF_007859635.1 of Sphingomonas panacisoli. NCBI lineage: Bacteria > Pseudomonadati > Pseudomonadota > Alphaproteobacteria > Sphingomonadales > Sphingomonadaceae > Sphingomonas > Sphingomonas panacisoli. Next base: position 2,540,772 of record NZ_CP042306.1, read on the forward strand.
ACTTGCCGTTGTTCGCGGGATCGAGCTTCTCGATCGTCAGGCGCAGCTGGACGAGATCGGCGCCGACGCCCTGATCCTTGTCCATCGCGCGCACCGGGCGGTCGAGGAAGCGATTGGACTGGCCCGCCGCCTCTCGGATTTCCTTCTGGCCCATGCTGGTGATCGCATCGACGCGCTTGCCGAATTCGGGGCTGTCGACGTCCTGCGCGACCAGATCGTCGATGAACGCATCGACCCGCGCTTCCAGTTCGGTCTTTTTGCTGTCGTCGACCGGCACCAAGCCCGCCGCCTTTGTCGTGGCCACCACGGGCACGGGATCGGGCGGGGTCAGCACCAGATCGGGTTCGGCAGTGATCGTCTCGGTCGGCGTCGTCGCCATCGCTCTAGTCCCTCTTCGCTGGGTCGTCCGCGACTCTGGCCACGAACGCCCGCGCATTCAAGTGTGTTGCTTACATAACACGCTTAGCCGTAATGGCAAGAATTACGCGTTTCGCGCCGCACGGAGCGCTCTGCCCCACCAGTCAAGTTCGTCGAACAGCTTGGCCAACCGCCGGTTCTCGTCGTCGCCAGCCTTGAAGCGATCACCCTCGCGCAGCTTGTGGGCGCCCTGCAGGTGGACCGCGCCGCTGAGCGGCGCCATCGCGAGCGCCGCGGTCACTTCGCGCAGTTGCTCGACCGACCGCGCGCCGCCGAACCCGCCATGGGCGACGAACGCGACCGGCTTCCGCGCCCACTCCGCCGCAACGGTGTCGAGCGCGTTCTTCAGCACCGCGCTCATCCCGTGATTATATTCGGGCGCGACCAGGATGAAGCCGTCCATCGGGCCGATCGTCGCCGCCCATGCCCGCTGCTTCTCGCCAGTATATTTGCCGGTCGCGGGCGGGTTCGGCTCGGCGAACATCGGCAATTGCCAGTCGAGCAAGTCGAGCAGATCGGCATCGAACTCGGGCCGCGGGTCGATCTGCTGCTTCACCCAGTTTGCGATCGGCAGCGATATCCGCCTCTCGCGTACGCTGCCGACGATGATTCCGATGTTGAGCGGCTCGGTCATGATATTCCTTTCGCGCCTCAGGAATGCATGAAGCGCAGGTCGGGGTGCAAGGATCGCGGTTTCAATCCGCCCGGCATGGGCCTATCGGCTGGCCATGTCGCCATCCGAGACCGCCCTGATCCTCGCCCGCGCGCAATTCGCCTTCACCATCTCGTTCCATTTCATCTTCCCGGCCTTCTCGATCGGGCTCGCCAGCTATCTCGCGGTGTTGGAGGGGTTGTGGCTGTGGACCGGGCGCCAGGCGTTCCTCGACCTTTTCCGCTATTGGGTTAAGATCTTCGCGATCGCCTTCGCGATGGGCGTCGTGTCGGGCATCGTCATGTCGTATCAGTTCGGCACCAACTGGTCGGTCTTTTCCGACAAGGCCGGGCCGGTGATCGGGCCGTTGATGGCGTATGAAGTGCTGACCGCGTTCTTCCTCGAAGCCGGGTTTCTGGGCGTGATGCTGTTCGGGACCAACAAGGTCGGTAAGGGCCTGCATTTCGTCGCGACGTTGATGGTCGCGACCGGCACGTTGATCTCGGCGACCTGGATCATCTCGGTCAACAGCTGGATGCAGACGCCGGGCGGCTGGGCGATGAACGCACAGGGCCAGTTCGTGCCCGCCGATTGGTGGGCGATCGTGTTCAACGCGAGCTTCCCCTATCGCCTCGTCCACACGGTAATCGCGGCGTATTTGACGACCGCGCTGGTCGTCGGCGGGGTCAGCGCGTGGCACATCATCAAGCGCCACGACACGCCGCAAGTGCGGATCGCGTTTTCGATGGCGATGTGGATGGCGACGCTGGTCGCGCCGATCCAGTTGCTCGCGGGCGACCAGCACGGGCTCAACACGCTGGAGCATCAGCCGATCAAGGTGCTGGCGATGGAGGGCGATTTCGAGCCGAGCCCGAACGGCGCGCCGCTGGTGCTGTTCGGTATCCCGTCGAACGCGGACGGCCGCGTGAACTACAAGATCGAGATTCCGAAAGCCGGGTCGCTGATTCTCAAACACGACCCGAACGCGCCACTCAAGGGGCTGAAGGACTATCCCCGCGACCAATGGCCGCCGGTGGTGATCGTGTTCTGGTCGTTCCGCGTCATGGTCGGGCTAGGGATGCTAATGATCGCGCTCGGCGCGTTCAGCCTGGTCCAACGGCTGCGCGGCAAGCTCTACGATCGCGGCCTGCTCCACCGCTTCGCGCTCGTCATGGGGCCGGCGGGGTTCGTCGCGGTGATCGCCGGCTGGGTGACGACCGAGGTCGGACGCCAGCCCTGGGTAATCTACGGCCTGCTCCGCACCGCCGACGCGGTTTCCCCGATCGCGACGCCCGGCGTTACGGGCTCGCTGATCGCGTTCGTTATCGTGTATTTCTCGGTCTATGCGGCGGGGACACTCTACCTACTGCGCCTGATGGCCAAGCCGCCGCACGACAATGAGAGTGACCCCAGCGAAGGACCGATCCGATCGGCGGGCATCACCCCGGCGCCGGCGAAACTGGGCGGCGAGGCATGAACGTCAGCTTCGACCTGACCGTCGTCTGGGCGGCGATCATCAGCCTCGCGGTGGCGCTCTACGTCGTGATGGACGGGTTCGACCTCGGCATCGGCATCCTGTTCGGGCGATTCAAGGTTGGCGGCGAGCGCGACACGGCGATGAACGCGATCGCGCCGGTATGGGACGGCAACGAGACGTGGCTGGTGATGGGCGGCGGCGGGCTGATGGCGGCGTTTCCGCTGGCGTACGCGATCATCCTGCCCGCGCTCTACACCCCGCTGATCGCGATGCTGCTCGGCCTCGTGTTCCGCGGCGTCGCGTTCGAATTCCGCTGGCGTGACCCCGCGCATCGCGGGTTCTGGGACTTCGCGTTCAGCGCCGGGTCGGTGCTGGCGACGCTCGCGCAGGGCATCACGCTCGGCGCGTTGCTCCAGGGCATCCATGTCGAAGGCCGCAGCTATGCGGGCGGCTGGTGGGACTGGCTGACCCCGTTCAGCCTGCTCTGCGGCGTCGCGCTGATGATCGGCTATGCGTTGCTCGGGAGCTGCTGGCTGATCTGGCGCAGCGACGGCCCGCTCCACGACGACGCCCGCAAGTTCGCCAAGTGGCTGACCCCCGCCATGCTCGCCGCGATCGGCGCGGTCAGCCTGGCGACGCCGTTCCTCGAAGGCAAATATTACGAGCGCTGGTTCGCCTGGCCCGGCGTGCTGTTCTCCGCGCAAATGCCGCTGACGGTGGCGATCGTCGGGCTCCTCCTGTGGCGCGCGATCGCCAAGGGTAAGGACCACAGCCCGTTCCTGTGGACGCTGACGCTGTTCGGCCTGTGCATGGCCGGTCTCGCCATCTCGATCTGGCCCGACGTCATCCCCGGCCGCGTCTCGATCTGGCAAGCCGCCAGCCCGGCCAAGAGCCAGACCTTCATGCTGGTCGGCGTGTCGATCCTGCTACCGCTGATCCTGGCCTATACCGGCTGGGCCTATTGGGTGTTCCGCGGCAAGGTCGGCGACGAGGGCTACCATGCCCACGACCATTAGGCGCCTGGCCTGGTTCGTCGGCATCTGGGCGGCGAGCGTGCTGGCGCTGGGCGTCGTCGCCTACGCGATCCGCTTCGCGCTGAAGCCCTAGCCGCACTGCACAAAACGCGCTAAGGGCCGCGCGAAACCGCCTTCGGGCGCTCCAATCAGGACCGATCATGAACCTTCGCAACGTGGCGATCATCGCCCACGTCGATCACGGCAAGACCACGCTCGTCGACCAGCTTTTCCGCCAATCCGGCACGTTCCGCGACAATCAGCGCGTCGAAGAACGCGCGATGGATTCGAACGACCTGGAAAAAGAACGCGGCATCACGATTCTGGCGAAGCCGACCTCGATCGATTGGGAAGGCATCCGGATCAACATCGTCGACACGCCAGGCCACGCCGATTTCGGCGGCGAGGTCGAGCGTATCCTGTCGATGGTCGATGGCGTCGTCCTGCTGGTCGATTCGTCCGAAGGCGCGATGCCGCAGACCAAGTTTGTGACCGGCAAGGCGTTGGCGCTCGGCCTCCGTCCGATCGTCGTCGTCAACAAGATCGACCGCCCGGACGAGCGCATCCAGGAAGTGCTCGACGAAGTGTTCGACCTGTTCGTGTCGCTCGACGCGACCGACGAGCAGCTCGATTTCCCCGTGCTCTACGCCTCGGGCCGCAACGGCTACGCCAATGAAGACCCCAGCCTGCGCGAAGGCACGCTCAAGCCGCTGTTCCAGAAGATCGTCGACCACGTGCCGCCGCCGAACCTCGACGAGGACGCGCCGTTCAGCTTCCTGGTGACATTGCTCGACCGCGACAATTTCCTCGGCCGCGTGCTGACCGGTCGCGTCCAGTCGGGCGTGGTGAAGGTCAACCAGCCGATCCACGCGCTGAACGACGACGGCAAGATCATCGAGACCGGCCGCGCGTCCAAGCTGATGTCGTTCCGCGGGCTCGAGCGCGTGCCCGTCGAGGAAGCGCGCGCCGGCGACATTATCAGCCTTGCCGGCCTGACCGTAGCGACCGTCGCCGACACGATCGCCGATCCGACCGTGACCGAAGCGATCCACGCGCAGAAGATCGACCCCCCGACGCTGTCGATGCGCTTCGCCGTCAACGACAGCCCGATGGCGGGCCGCGAGGGCAGCAAGGTCACGTCGCGCATGATCCGCGATCGTCTGGAGCGCGAAGCCGAATCGAATGTCGCGATCAAGGTGACCGAAAGCGCCGACAAGGACAGCTTCGAAGTCGCCGGCCGCGGCGAACTCCAGCTCGGCGTGTTGATCGAAACGATGCGCCGCGAAGGCTTCGAACTCGGCATCAGCCGCCCGCGCGTGCTGTTCCGCGAGGACGAGGACGGCAAGAAGACCGAGCCGTACGAAACCGTCGTGATCGACGTGGACGACGAATATTCGGGCACGGTCGTCGACAAGATGAACCAGCGCAAGGGCGAGATGACCGACATGCGCCCCTCGGGCGGCGGCAAGACGCGCATCACCTTCTCCGCCCCGTCGCGCGGCCTGATCGGCTATCACGGCGAATTCCTGTCCGACACGCGCGGCACCGGGATCATGAACCGGCTGTTCGAGAAATACGGCCCGCACAAAGGCCAGATCGAAGGCCGCAAGAACGGCGTGCTGATCTCCAACGGTTCGGGCGAAGCGAACAGCTACGCGCTCGGCCCGCTCGAGGATCGCGGCATCCTGTTCGTCGGCCATGGCGAAGCGCTCTACGAAGGCATGATCATCGGCGAAAACGCCAAGACGGAAGACCTCGAGGTCAACCCGATGAAGGCGAAGCAGCTGACCAACTTCCGCGCATCGGGCGGCAAGGACGACGCCGTTCGCCTCTCCCCGCCGAAGAAGATGACGCTCGAACAGGCGATCGCCTATGTCGACGACGACGAAATGGTCGAAGTGACGCCGAGCAAGATCCGGCTGCGCAAGCGGCACCTGGATCCGCACGAGCGGAAGCGGGCCAGTCGCGCCAAGCAAGCCGCCTGACCGTCGCCGTAGCGCGAGCTACGGTGCAGCCTACTCAGGCGGCTCGGCCGACCTCGCTAACGCGAGGTTCGACCGCGCGGCTTTGCCGCGTCGCGCCCTACCGTCCTTGGAACAACAGCCAAACCTTCGCCCGCCCGGTCGGATGCGGTGTGCCGTCGAGCCGCTGCGCCTTCAGGATCGTCACCGGACGCGTCAGGATCTGACCCTTCATCGCGCCCTCGCCGCCGGGGTTGGTCGGCATCGCCAGGATGCGCTTAACCACGTCCATGCCGCCGACGATCCGCCCGAACACGGCGTAGCCCGGCGATCCCGGCCGCGCGTCCATGTTGGGCGAGGCGCCAACCATCAGCGAGAAGTTGGCGGTGCCGGTGTTGACGCCCTCGTACCGCGCCATCGAGACCGCGCCGTCGACATGGCGAAGGCCGGTCTTGCTGGTCGGCTCCAGCGCAACGGGCTCGAGCCGCCGCCGCGCGTCGGTGTCGATCCCGCCCTGGACAAAGCCGAGCTGCGGCGCGCCTTTGCGCCGCGACGCGCGATAGAAGGTCACGCCGTCGAGCCGTCCGTCATCGACATAGGCCAGGAAATTGCGCGCGGTGAGCGGCGCGTGCTTCACGTCGATCGCCAGCGTGATGACGCCGGCCTGCGTCGTCAGCTTGACGCGCACCACCGGCGGTTCGGCGGGTGCCGCCGGCCCGGCGCCGATCAGCACCAGCGCCAACAGTCCGACCAAAATTCGCATTGCCTTCTCCCGCTAAGCGAAACGTGCGGCGCAACGCCTCGTTCAAGGCGCCGCGGAGATCAAGCGGGGAAAGGTGACGGCGCCGACGCAATTACGGGGATCACGGCACCGTCGCGTGTCTCAACGCAGGGGAGTCGTGATCCCTTCGCGGCGTTGCAGCCGCCAGGCACGCCGCTCCATTCGCCACTGCCGCATCGCGTCGCGACGGGCGGCGCGCTGAGCGGGATCGAGGCCTGGCTCCTGCGGGCTCGGCGGGCGCGACGCCGCTTGAGGCTGCGGTTGCGCGAGGGGCAGCGCGGCGGGCGGCTTGCGTCCATCGGCCGCCGCGGCCGCGCGCGCTTCGAGCCGCTGTTCGTAGCGCTGCGCCATCCTGGGGTGCGAGGCGAGGAAATCGGCCTTGATCTTGGCGACGGCGATCTTGCGCTCGACGGGCGGCAGCGCCTTGACGCGGCGCCATTCGGCGATCGCGGCCTGGCGCTGGTCGGGCGGCAAGCCGCGCAGCTTGGCGGCGATCGCGCGCTGCACCAGCGTGCGCTGGACCGGCAGCCCGGCGGCGATCCGCGCGGCGCGGCGCTCGCGCCACAGCTCCTGCGGGGTCGGCGTCGGGTCGATCAGCGGCACCGGGGCGGGCGTGATGTCGGCCAGCGAGACGACCTTGCCCGGCGCGGCGCGCGGCTTTTCGGTGCGGACGACGTGTTTCGGCTTCGGTGCCGGCTCGGCGATGTGGGTGATCCCAGGAATTCGGATCGGCAGCTTGTCGAGCAACCCGGTCGCCGCCGCCGTCGCGCTCGCGATGACCAGCGCGCCGGCACCCAGCAACACGCGCCCATGCCGCCGCCAGCCGCCGCGCGCGCTCCGCCGCGGTGGTGCGATGCCCGCACTCGCTGCCGCGACGATATCGCGCGCCAGCCCGGCGCGCATCGCGGGCACGGTGGCGCGGTCGAGCGCAATACGGTCGGCGGGCCCGAAGTCGCTCATGCCGCTTCCCCCGTCAGCGTGGTCAGCCCGCGCTCGGCAAGCGCCGCCCGCATCGCGCCCCGCGCCCGCAACAGCAGTGATTCGAACGCCTTCAGCTTCATCTCCAGCACCTCGGCCGCCGCCGCATTGGGCAGCTCCTCGTAATAAGTCAGCACGATCGCGGCGCGGTGCCGCTCGGTCAGGTCGCCCAGCGCCGCCAGCGCCGCCGCGCGCAATCGCGCTTCATCCATCGCCTCGTCCGCGCCCGGCGTCTCGTCCGCCCGCTCCGGCACTTCGGCATCGCTCGAAAAACGCCGCCGCCGCAGCCGATCGAGACACAGATTGACCGCGACCCGCGTCAGCCACGCCGCGATTCCAGCCTGGCCAGTGCGCCATCGATCCGCAGACGCCCACAGCCGCAACAACGCCTCCTGCGCGACGTCCTCGGCCTCGGCGCCGTCGCCCAGCATGCGATACGCCACCCGGTGCAGCATCCCGACTTGCGCCTCGACCACGCGTGAAAAGGCCAGCGAATCCCGACCGGCGATGCGCGCCATCACGGCATCGTCGTCGTTCGCCGTCGCAGGTTCCCGCGCGGCCGCCTCCTGCGCCATCAACACGCCGTCACATCTACTCCATCGCGCTCAACGCACGAAACCGCGCGACCCTTCGCTCGTTTCACCAAGCAGAAGGAGATCGCCCATGACCCGACCCGCCGACGAAAAGGATCTGCCGCCCGATGCGGGCCACCGCGCGTCGATCGACCCGAAGACCGGCGAAGTTCACGGCAGCGGCATGGGCGCGGGCGGCGGCAATCCGGGCGAGGATTACGACAGCGACCCCGCGACCGGGGACGGCTTCCCGCAGACCGGCAAGGGCAGCCGTCAGCCGTAGCGAATGATCGCGAACCCTTCGACATCGGTCGGCGCGACGAAATGCGCGGTGAACTGGTCGAAGGTCGCGTCGTCGACGTGATACGGATGCTCGCCCGACGCGTTGCGCGCATGCATCCGCGCACGGCATTCGTCGTCGGGCGGATCGAGGAAATGGAGCGTCGCCGTGACGCCCGCATCGTCGGCCAGCGCCTTCATCCACGCCCGGCTCGCGACTGTGTTGGCGGGAAAATCGAGGATCACGGCCTGCCCGCGCCGCACCATCTCGACGATCAACGGCGCGATCGCGGCGCGCAGCCGCTCGCTCGACCGGCGGTAATCCGCCAAGTCAGCGATCTCGCCGGGATACAGCGTCGATAGCCAGGCGTCCTCGGACAGCACCATCCCGCCGGCCTCCTCGACCAGCGCACGCGCGCGTGTCGATTTCCCCGCCGCGATCTTGCCGGTCAGCACGTGGAGCGATCCGGTCATCCCTTCGCCATCTCCATCAGCACCTTCCACTCGTCGTCGCGCACCGGTGTCACCGACAGTCGCGACTGGCGCAGCACTTCGATCTTGGCGAGGCGCGGCTCGGCCTTCATCTCCGCCAGCGTGACGTGATGCTCGAGCGGTGCGACCGGCTTGACCTGGACGCTCGCCCAATCGCCCTTCTCGCCGTCAGGCTGCCACGTGCGCGTGATCTCCATCACCCCCGCGCACGCTTTCTCGGTGTTCGAATGATAGAGGATCGCCCGATCGCCGACCTGCATGTCCTTCAGGAAATTGCGCGCAGTATAGTTGCGGATGCCGTCCCACTCGGTGACCTTGTCCTTCACCAAATGGTCCCAGCCGTAAACTTCGGGCTCCGACCGCAGGAACCAATAGGCCATCGATGCTTCCTTACCTAAACGTTAAGTGAACGCCCGTCTCAGGGGCCATTCAGACCGAATCGCGTACACCTTGCAACAAGCTCGGACAGTTCCGCGTTGATACGCAATGCGTAATGCGAGCTCTTTGTAGAAGGAGGTTCGAGATGAACAAGTTTCTGACCAAGTCGGTGCTGGGTGCCACCCTCGCCGCCACAGCGCTGACCGTTGCCGCGCCGGCGGACGCGCAGCGTTATCGTCGCTATCACGATCGCGGCGACGCGACGGGTGCCGCGATTCTGGGCGGCGTTGCCGGCCTGGCGATCGGTGCGGCCATCGCGTCGAACAACAACCGCGATCGCTATTATCGCAACGATTATTATTACAACGACAATTACCGCTACAACGATTACCCGCGGTACAACGATTATTACTATCGCGAGCGCTATGTGCAGCGTTGCCGCATGGAGCGCCGGTATGACCCGTATTATGGCGGGACCTATCGTGTTCGCGTCTGTTACTAAGCGGGCGCACGGGATGAGCGTAAGCTAATCCCGAGACGCCACGTCGGGCGGCGATGCCGCAACGCGGCTTCGTCCGACGACGTGGCGACCCAACCAGACGGCGCGGGAGGCGACTCCCGCGCCGTTGCTTTTTGGCCCGCCGCGCGGCAGAGCGCCGCACCATGACCAAGTCCAAAGACTCCCCGCCCGATCGCCTGTCGACCAACCCGTCGAGTCCCTATTTCGACCAGCCCCTGCTCGAACGCGGCATCGGCATCCGCTTCAAAGGCGTCGAGCGCCGCGACGTCGAGGAATACAGCATCTCCGAAGGCTGGGTCCGCGTCGCGCTGGGAAAGAAGGTGGATCGGCATGGCAACCCGCTGACGCTGAAGTTGACCGGGCCGGTGGAGGCTTGGTTCGAGAGCGGCGGGGACGAAGACGAGGATAGCGAGGACTAACCTCCTCCATTTCGGGTCCACTAGCCGGGCGCGTCGCTTGTAATCGCCAAGGTGCTCTGCACTCTACCGGGGAAACCCTGGAGTGGCGGCATGGATTTGGCGACGAAGCTGGTAGAACTAGAGAAGCGTACGGCGCAGCATCGCGAGCTGCTGCTCACCGAAGAAGCGGCAAAGACGGCGTTGGTGCTGCCGCTGCTGCAGGCCCTGGGCTACGACGTTTTCAATCCGGGCGAAATCATTCCCGAATTCACCGCCGATGTCGGGATCAAGAAGGGCGAAAAGGTCGATTACGCCATCGCGATCGATGGCAAGCTGACCATGCTGATCGAGTGCAAGCCGTCGTCGATGGACCTCGACCTCAAGCACGCCTCGCAACTCTTCCGGTATTTCTCGACGACCGATGTGCGGATCGCCGTCCTGACCAACGGCGTCACCTATCAATTTTATTCGGATATCGATCAGCCCAACAAGATGGACGACAAGCCGTTCTTCATCTTCAACATGGACGCGATCCGGCGCACCGATCCGCCCATATTGGAGCGGTTCAAGAAATCGTCCTTCAATATCGACGAGATCATCGCCGAGGCCGGGCGGCTGAAACTGCAATCGCTGTTGCGCGTCGAACTGGAACGCGAATTCGCGCAACCTTCGGAAGAATTCGTGCGGCTGATGGCATCGCGGGTGCAGCAGGGCCGACTCACGGCGGCCGCCAGAGAGCAACTCGCGAACATTCTTGGTTTGTCGATCGCGTCGCTGATCCGCGACAAGGTCAACGACCGGCTGACATCGGCGCTCAACGTCGCGAACCCCTCGCCGCAGCCGATCGAAGCGGGACAATCGGACGATCCCTCGATCGGCGATGGCGTCATCACCAGCGAAGAGGAAATCGCCGGCTTCCGCATCATCCAGGCGATCGCCGCGCGCCACGTCGACCCCAGCCGCGTGGTGATCCGGGATTCAAAATCCTATTGCGCGATCCTGCTGGACGACAACAATCGCAAGACGCTGGCGCGGTTGCATTTCAACAGCCCGACGACGCGCTATGTCGGCACCTTCACCGACAAGGACGAAACCCGCCACGCCGTGACGGCGCCGATCGATATCTATAAGCTCGAGGATCAAATTCTGGCACGCATCAAGGAGTTGGGTGGCTAACAGGACCGCCGGGCGCCGCATACTCTGGTCGGTTTTCCTACAGCCCCAGCCTCATGCTATCCTGCGTCCCGGCGCCTGACAGCGTCCGCGCTCTTTGATATCGCCGGCCACTCGATCGACCACGCCGCTCTCCCCGCGGGCGTGCGCGTTAGTGTCAACTTCGTGTCAACTTTGCCTGCCTGGCGTGGGCCGACGCGGGAGTGAATCCCGCGTCGTCGGACGGGTTCGGCTTCGCCGACCCGCCGACCGGCCTTCGCCGTCTCACCGCCAGCTGTCCGCTGGCGTTGTGCGGCGCGCGGCTTTCCGCTAAGGGCGCCCATCCCGAATTTCCCACGATTTACCCAGAGGCTTGTTTGGCAAAAGAAGAACTTCTCGAAATGCGCGGCCAGGTGGTGGAGCTTCTGCCCAACGCCATGTTCCGCGTCCGGCTGGAAAACGACCATGAGATCCTCGGTCACACCGCCGGCAAGATGCGCAAGAACCGTATCCGCGTGCTGGTCGGCGACGAAGTGCTCGTCGAACTCACGCCCTACGACCTGACCAAGGGCCGCATCACCTATCGCTTCATGCCGGGCCGCGACGGGCCGAGGCCGCAGTAATGACGGCGTCGCCCCAGCGAAAGCTGGGGTCTCGTGCACTATATCCGCTGCTAGAGATGCCAGCGTGCGCTGGCATGACGAGAATATGAACCTCGTTCTCGCCTCCACCAGCCCGCGCCGCCGCGAATTGCTCGCGCGGATCGGGGTCGAGCCCGCGCGCTTCGCCGCGCCCGACATCGACGAGACGCCGCTGAGGGGTGAACTCCCCCGCGCCTATGTCGCCCGCCTCGCCGAGGCCAAGGCGCTGGCCGTGGCGCGCGGCGCCGAGGAGATCGTGCTGGCCGGCGACACCACGGTCGCGGTCGGACGGCGCATCCTCGAAAAGCCGCTGGACGAGGCCGATCTGCGGCGGATGCTCGGATTGCTGTCGGGGCGGCGGCACCACGTTTTTTCGGGCGTGTGCGTCGTCGGGCGCGATGGCCGCGCGAAGGTCCGCGTGGTCGACACGATCGTCGGGTTCAAGCCGCTCTCGCCGGCGGAGATCGACTGGTACGTCGCCAGCGGCGAAGGCATGGGCAAGGCAGGCGGCTACGCGATCCAGGGCCGTGCCGAAGCATTCGTACGCTATCTCGCGGGGAGCCATTCGAACGTCGTCGGGCTGCCGGTGTTCGAGACGCTCGGATTGCTGCGCGCGGCAGGCATGCCGCTTGGCTGAGTGGCTCTACGAAGCCGGCATCGGCGAGGCGCGCGCGGCGCTCGTCGAGAGCGGCCGGATCGTCCAGGCGCGGATCGAGCGACCCGGCGGCTTGCGGGTCGGTTCGGTGTTCGAGGCACGGTTGGTGGAGCGTGTCGCGGCGGGCCTATCGAGGGTCGAAGGCGATGCCGGCGCCGCGGTTATCGACCGCGTACCGCCCGGCGTGACCGAGGGCGCGCGATTGCGAGTCGAGGTGGTGCGCGAGGCGCTGCCCGAACCTGGGCGGATCAAACTGGCCAAGGTTGTCGCGAGCGACGCCGAGGTAGCGGATGGCCCCGACCTGCTGGCCCGGTGTCAGGCTAGCGGCGTGCCGGTGCGAACGCTCCGCCCACACGAGCCCGACGCTCTCGAGGCAGCCGGCTGGTCGGAAGTGCTCGACGAGGCGCTGAGCGGCGAGATCGCCTTCGCCGGCGGCGCCCTTCGCCTGTCGCCGACCCCGGCAATGACCCTGTTCGACGTCGATGGTCCCGGCGCCGTCCCCGCACTCGCCGTGGCGGCCGCGACAGCCGCCGCAGAGGCGATCGTGCGGCACGATATCGGCGGGTCGATCGGGATCGACTTTCCGACCGTGACCGGCAAGGCCGAACGCCTCGCAGTCGCCGAAACGATCGACGCGGTTCTGCCGCAGCCCTTCGAACGCACCGCGCTCAACGGGTTCGGCTTCCTCCAGATCGTCCGCCCTCGCCCTCGGGCCTCGCTCCCCGAACTGCTCCGCGACGACCGTGTCGCCGTCGAGGCATTGGCGCTTATCCGCCAGATCGAACGCACGCCGCAGCCGGTGCCGCCCTTTCACGCCGCCCCGCCCCGCGTTATCGCTTGGCTCAAGGCCCGCCCCGACCTGATCGCCGCATTGTCGCGGAGCACCGGCGTCCCCATCTCCTTCGCATGAGCAAGCAGACCTGCCCGCTATGCGGCCAGCCCAGCACCCCGGCGCACAAGCCGTTCTGCAGCGGCCGTTGCCACGACCGCGACCTGCTCAACTGGCTCGGCGACGGCTACGCGATCCCCGGCGCGCCAGCCGACCCGGAAGCGCTGGACATGCCCGAAACCCGCGACTAAGAGGCCCGCTCTTTCGCGGTTCACGCGCGATGCCCAGGTAGCTCAGTTGGTAGAGCATGCGACTGAAAATCGCAGTGTCGGCGGTTCGATCCCGTCCCTGGGCACCATCCATCCCATCCCGCTATCGCCGCAACCGATAGCTGATTTGCCAAGCGGTCGTCCGCTTGCAACACTGCGCCAACGCGGACGGAGGGGCAGGCATGGTTTTCATCCTTGGCGGGTGGCAAAGCGACTTCTCGACCGTCTGGAGCCGGCAGGGCATGGATCTGGCCGACGCGTTCGCGGAAGCCGTGAACCAGGGCATGGCCGCGACGGCGATCGATGCGGCGGAGGTCGAGACCGGGCATGTCGGCAATTTCACGGCCGAATTGTTCGCGGGTCAGGGATTGCTCGGCGGGTTCTTCGGGCTGGTCGACCCGGCGTTTAATGGCTTGCCCACCGCGCGGCACGAGGCGGCGTGTGCGTCGGGCAGCGTCGCGGTACTGGCGGCGACGGCGGAGATCGAGGCGGGGCGCTACGATCTCGCCTGCGTCGTCGGGATCGAGCAGATGCGCAACGTCCCCGGCCAGACCGCCGCCGAACATCTCGGCGCGGCGGCGTGGGTGGGACACGAATATGGCGAGGCGCGCTACGTCTGGCCCGCCGCTTTCTCCGACCTGGCCGAGGAGTATGACCGCCGCTACGGCCTGAAATACGAACATCTGATGCGCATCGCCGAGATCAATTTCGGCAACGCCAAGCGCAATCCCAATGCGCAGACGCGCGGATACGCCTTTTCTCCGGAGAGCTTCACCGCCGACGACGATGCCAATCCGGTGGTCGAAGGCCGGACGCGCAAGATGGATTGCGGCCAAGTCACCGACGGCAGCGCGGTGGTGTTCCTCGCCTCGGAGAAGCGCGCCGCTGACTATGCCGCCAAGCGCGGGATATCGCTCGACAGCTTGCCGCGTATCGCCGGTTGGGGGCATCGCTCCGCGCCGATCGGCTATGCGCGCAAAGTCGCCGACAGCGCCGGCCAGCCCTACGTCTTCCCCCAGGTTCGCCGCGCGATAGAGGATGCACGGGCCCGCGCCGGGGTAACCGACATCGCGCAGATCGACGCGGTGGAGACGCACGACTGCTTCACCGCCACCGAATATATGGCGATCGACCATCTCGGCCTGACCGCTCCCGGCGAATCGTGGAAAGCGATCGAAGACGGGTCGATCGATGTCGGCGGACGCTTGCCGATCAACCCATCGGGCGGACTGATCGGGTGCGGGCATCCCGTCGGCGCGACCGGCGTGCGGATGCTGCTCGACGCGGCGAAGCAGGTGAGTGGCAGCGCTGGCGACTATCAGGTAGATGGCGCCAACCGCGTCCAGACGCTCAATATCGGCGGATCGACCACGACGACGGTCAGCTTCATCGTGGAAAGGGCGGCGGCATGAGCGTCCCGCAACTGCTCGCGATCAACGCCGCGGTGCTGATCGCGGTATTCGTGCTGTTCTGGCTGGTGACGCTCAAGACGCGCGACGTGACGCCGATCGACAGCGTGTGGGCGCTCGGCATGGTGGTGCTCGGCTGGACCAGCTTCGCGCAGACGGCGGGCGACCCGACGCGCAAGGCGTTGCTGATGGTGCTGTGCACGGTCTGGGGCGTGCGGCTCGGGCTCTACCTGCTGTGGCGGTGGCGCCATCATGGCCCGGATCGCCGGTACCAGACGATGTTCGCCAAGGCCAAGGAGGCCAAGGGCTGGGACTTCAACCAGGCGTCGGTCCGGCTGGTCTATGCGATCCAGGCGCCGTTGCTGTTCATCGTGTGCCTGCCCGTCCAGCTCGGCCAGATCGACGCGACGCCCACGGTCGGCATCGTTGGGAAGATCGGCGTAGCGCTCGCGGTCGTCGGCATCCTGTTCGAGACGGTCGGCGACTGGCAGCTCGTCGCGTTCCGCCGTGATCCCGCCAACGCCGGCAAGGTGCTGAGCACCGGCTTGTGGCGCTACACGCGCCACCCGAACTATTTCGGCGACGCCTGCGTATGGTGGGGTCTCTACCTGGTCGCGGCCGAGAGCATCACCGGCCTGTGGGCCTTGCCCGGCCCGATCCTCCTTACCTACACGCTGATGCGCTGGTCCGGCGTGCCGACGGTCGAGGGCCGGATGAAACGCAAGAAGCCCGATTACGAGGCCTATGTCCGCCGTACGTCGGGCTTCGTACCGTGGTTCCCCCGCTCCTAAGTTGACACCAAGTTGACACTAGCGACGTCGATCCGACCATCGGCCGCCTCGCGCGTGCGACGACTAGAAGCAGCCCGAAGACGCTGACAGACGAAATCCAACTTTGGAAGCGCAATCAGCCGTATCGACGCAGGACGGTGCGATCGGCCCAATGCGAATGCGTCCCGCTCGAAATCTTGTGCGGCAGTGCGATGCGGCACACCGGCCCCGCTTCGATATCGCGCGCGTCGATCAGGATACATTCGCTGGTGCCGCGATTTTCGTCGGTGACGAAGCTGACGAGATAGCCGTCATCCTCCGCGGTCGATTCGACGCGCGGCGCGAACGGCGCTTCGCTGGCGTAGCGGCCGTCCTCCAGCATCAGCGTCCACGATTTGCCGGTGTCGAGGTCGTGCTTGACGAAACCGTTGAACAGGAACCAGCCCGGCTTGCTCGTCGTCGAATAGACGTAGCGATGCTTGCGCCCCGCGACGCGCCCGTCGATCATCCCGAATTCGAGTGTGCGGTCGTCGAGGCGTTCCTCCGTCGTCGTCCCGTCAGCCAGATTGAAGCGCCAGCGGTGCAGCCGCGGCAGGAAGCTGTGCTCGTCGACATAGGCCATCATGTGGCCATAGCCGTCCTCGTTAGGCAGCGGCGCCGGCTGCGGATTGTCCTGAAAATAGGCGTCCATCAAGACCTCGTCGCCCTCCTCATAGGCGTTGAGGAAGTGGAGGATGTAAGTCGGCGACGCCTCGAACCAGCGGATGTCCTCCGTTTTACCGTGGCGCGGAATCAACGCGAAGCGCGACGGGATACCTTCATGGATGCGGGCGGCGTGGATGCCGCGCTCTAGCAATTCCTGATCCCAGAACATCGGCAGATCGTTCACGATCGACCAATTCTCGCTGAAGGTCATGTCGTGCGGCAGGCGCGGCCCGGGTAGCGGCACAGGGATATAGTCGGTCACCCGCCCAGCGGCATCGACCACGCCGTAATGCATGAACGGCGCGTGCTTCGAATAGTTGAAGAACAGCAGTTCGCCGGTGCGATCGTCGACCTTGGGATGCGCCGAAATACCGTCGAGCGGGACCCAAGGCGCGACGCCCGATTGCTCGAGCGTCTCCGGGTCGAGCACATAGCCCTCGCCACATTGATAGAAGGTCGAAATCGCCTTGCCCGCATGGACGACAATGTCGGTGCTCGACGAATCCTTCAGGCTCCCATGCGCGCCGAACCCGGGCCGCTTCGACGTACCGGGCCGATCCATCAGCCCGCCCCACAGCGACCTGCCCGCATCCTGCTCGGCCTGGAAACAGCGCGTGCGCACGAAGCGGTTGCGGTACGACGCCGTGCCGCCGCTGAAGTCGATCTGGTGGATCATGCCGTCGCCGTCGAACGGATGATATTTGCCCAGCGGCTGGTGCAGCTGGTTCTCGGTATTGCGCAGATAGACGCCGTCGATATCGCTTGGGATCGCGCCCTCGATCACATCCAGATCGACCGCCGTCACCTCCTCGTGCTGCGGCGTCCAGGCGTGATTGAGATACGGGTGGTTGCTCGGCTGCAGCGACGACGTAACCGGCGCGAGACGTTCGATCTGCATGGATGATCCGCTCCCTTCCCTCTTTCGGGCAAGCTTAGCGATTGGTAGGCGGTTGGGCTATCGGACAATGCGGATGAGAGGCCAAATGGCGAGGAAGAAGCGCTATCTGACCGCGACGATGGCCGATGGCTACGTCAAGACGATCGGCCCTACCACCGCTCCGCACACGCATTACTGGCGGATCGTCGCCCATCTGAAGAGCGGCAAGACCGAGGTGTTCTGGGGGCACGCCAATTCGCTGAAGGAAGCGACCGGCAAGAAAGCGGCGACCGAAGAAGCGGCGAAGCAGCGCGGCTGGAAGAGCTTCGAGTTCGAAGTCGTCGAATTGACCGAAACCTGAATTCGACGCTTTCTACGTCTCAACGGCGCACGGTAATGTGAGGACGAAACGGCTCCCGACCGCGCATTGCGTGTCGAGGTCGATGTCGCCGCCGCCGGCTCTGAGCAACGACGCAGAAATCGCGAGACCGAGTCCCGTTCCGCCGGTTGCCCGCTTCGTCGTGAAGAACGGTTCGAAGATACGGTCGGCCGTCGCCGGATCGATTCCTGATCCGTTGTCGGCCACCGACATGCGCACGCTGGCGTCGTCCGGGACGACGTCCAACGTCACGGACGTCGCGCCGGCCTGACGGGCGTTCTCGAGTAGCGCGGTCAGCACCGCTTCGATCGTGGCGCGCGGCGTGGACACGACCCGCACGGTCTCTGGAGCGGTCACGGACACTGCGAAGCCATCGCCGTTGAACGCATCGGCGACGGGTCGGATCGCCGCGAGCACATCCGCAGTTGTCGCGGGATCGGCGGTCGCCATGTCGGCGCGCGCCAGATCGAGCAGCCGCGTCACGAGTTGCGACAGGCGTGTGGCGTCGGCCTTGGCGTTGGCAAGGAACCGCGCCCGCTCGGCGGGATCCATGTCCTCGCCATGATCCTCGAGCAGTTCGATCGCCCCGGCGATCCCGGCCAGTGGCGTCTTGAATTCGTGACTGACCGACGCGGCGAAATCGCGGAGATAATGCGAGCGGCGATCGATCGCGGCGGCCATCGTGCGGAAATTGTCGAACAATTGCCGGATCTCGATCGCGGCGGTCGCGGGGGTGTCGGGAACGCTGCCGGTCCCGGCCGCGACGTCGCGCGTCGCCTTGTCGAGCGCTTCGACCGGCCGCGCGATGCCGCGCGACAACAGGCCCGTCATCACGACCAACAGGCCGAAAATGACGACGATACCGAAGATGATCTTGCCGCGATCCTCGTACAGTCCGCGGAACAACGCGCGCGGCGAACGCGACAACAGGATTGCGCCGACTACCTTGCCGTCGACCAGGATCGGCCGGACGTGGTGGATGCGCAGCGACGACGCGCGGCTGAGCCACTCGAACGCATAGACCTGCGCGTATCGCCCGTTTTCGCGCAACACGGTGCCGACACGGCCCTTCAGCGCCGCTGCTACTTCGGGAACCGCCGCGTAGCTGCCACCGGCCTCCGGTCCCAGGATAACGATCCCGTTGCGGTCGATCAGCTGGATCGATGCCAGCGTGGTGTTTTCGGTCGTGGCGATGATCGGCGCGACCCGTTCCGCGACGTCAATCGCGCCCGGATCGGGTGAGGCAGTGCGCGCCGTCGCAGGTGGCCGCTCCCCCAGCACCGGCGTCGTCCGCAGATCGATCGTCGATGCCTCGGGGCGAAAGTTCGGCATCACCTTTTGCGGCACCGCGCCGGGCCACATCGCCTGTGCCGTCGCCGCCAGCGCCGCGCCTTGGGCGATCAGTTCGGTCTCGGTCTGGCGGACGAGCGTGTTCTCGTAGACCCGCAGAAACAGCGCGCCGAACCCCGGCAGCGCCGCGGTGAACAACAGGGTGCCGAACAGGATCGTGCGCAGCCGGAGCGCCGGCCAGTGCGCCTTGAGCCATGCTTTGGCGCGGCCGGTCACGCCCCGGCGCAGGCCCCGAGCCGATAGCCGACGCCCGCCCGCGTTTCGACGATGTCGCCCCCGCCCGCCGCGGCGAATTTGTTTCGCAAATTGCGGATATGGCTGTCGATCGTGCGGTCGGTCACCGCGAAACCCGGACCGTGCAGCCG
This sequence comes from Sphingomonas panacisoli, assembly GCF_007859635.1. Taxonomy (NCBI): domain Bacteria; kingdom Pseudomonadati; phylum Pseudomonadota; class Alphaproteobacteria; order Sphingomonadales; family Sphingomonadaceae; genus Sphingomonas; species Sphingomonas panacisoli. Next base: position 2,560,091 of record NZ_CP042306.1, read on the forward strand.
ATCGATGATCGCGTCGCGGCTGAACACGCGGGTCGGCATCGTCGCGAGCGTCTTCAGGATCGTGAACTCGGTCACCGTCAGCGGAACTTCCACGCCGTCCCACGCCGCACGCCAGCCGTCGGCATCGAGGCTCAGCCGGCCGTGCGCGACCTGACCATTGGCCTCGATCGCCGGCGCCTTCGGACTCGCGCGCCGCAGGATCGCCATCGACCGTGCCACCACCTCGCGTGGCGAAAAGGGCTTGGTCACGTAATCGTCGGCGCCGAGTTCGATTCCCAGCACGCGGTCGATCTCGTCGTCGCGCGACGACAGGAACAGGATCGGCACGTCGCCCTCGGCGCGCAGCCGTCGGCAGGTCTCCAACCCGTCCATCCGCGGCATGTTGATGTCGAGCACGATAAGGTCGATCTTCTGCCGCGCCGCTGCCGCCAGCACCGCCTCGCCGTCATCCGCCTCGAGCGTGTCGAGCCCCGCCTTGGCGAACGCGAAGGCCAGCAATTGGCGGATGTGCGGATCGTCGTCGGCGATCAGGATCGTGCGCGGCATGGGACACATGATCATCGCACGGCCTCGTTCGTCAATGGCGCCGATGCATTGGCGTCGCGCTGGGGTTCGGACGCGTCGGCGTCCGGCGCGGGCGCGGGGTCGGGGATCAGCGACCCGTCGCAGTTGCGCCCGTTCCGCCCAATGGTCGGCGGCGCGGGCAGCGGGCGGCCGCCGAGCATCGCCGCGATCTGAGCCATCCGGCGCTGGTTGCGCCACGTCCAACTATCGCCCTTCAGGCTATTACGCGTTGCTTCCAGCGTGCCATGCCGCACCCAGGCCAGGCGCTGGGCAAAGTCAGGGCTTAACCCGGGTCGCTGCTCCATCTCGACCAAAGCCGTCAGCGCAGACGCGTTCAACTGGTTCAGGTAGCAGAGATCGAGCGCCTGCCCCGCCCCGCCCGCTTCCTTCGCATGGCGGACATTCCACGTCGCGGCGACCGATCCCAGATCGACGATCGTGCAGGCGAACAGGACGATGCCGGCGGCGGCGGCATTGGCGTTGATCAGCCAGGCGCTGCTCTTCCCGCGCAGCATGCGCCACACGATCAGGACCAGGCCGATCGCGACCAGTCCCATCCACAGCAACGCCGCGATCCTCAGGACGGTCAGCGAGTATGCCGCGATATAGTCGGTCGTGCGCAGGATGCTCGACGCGACCAGAAACACGTTCTGCGCGACCCATGCCACGACGAGCCGCCGGATTAGCGGGACCTTCGCAGTCTCGGACCCGGGACGCAGGGCGACCAGGACGAACAATCCTGCCAATAGCGCCGTCGCGATCAGCGGGTAGGCGCCCTGATGCGCATAGCTCGCCAGCGTCACGCCCTTCGGCAGCGGCGCGCCACTCCATAGAAAGGCGATGTCCAGGCCGTTCTCGATCGCGAACAAAGCGTTGAAGGTGATCAGCGCCAGCGTCACCGATCCCGTCGATACCCCGGGAAGCGCGACGTCGAGCTCGGGCCGCGCTTCGTCGGGAAACGGCAGGTGCAATCGACGCGGACGCAAGGTCGACCATGCGAACGTGAAGATCAGTCCCCAGAACAGGAAGCGGAAGACGCTCTCGGCATCGATATTCGGCGCGCCGATCGACGACAGCGCCTCGCCGATCAGCGGATTGGCATTCGCGAACAGGCCCAGGAAAACCATCCCGCCGATCAACGGCAGCGGCAGCAGCGGCAACCAGCCGCGCATCTTCAACCCCCGCCCCCGGCGTTTGCCCAGCCGGATCAATCGAAAGAGGTCGCGCCATGGCCCGATCAGGCTGACGATCGCGAACAGAACCAGCCGGACCGCCCATCGCCCGACATGGTCGAAGGTCACCATGCGCGGCAACAGCACGGCGACCGCGAGCGTCGCGCCGAACATCAGCAATGCCAGCAGGCCGGGGCTGTCGATCATCACCAGACCGAGCGTCAGCGCGATCGCGCCCGCCACCAGCGCACCGCCCCGCCGCCATGCCGCGGGCGTCAGCAGCAACGTCACGCTCGCCCAGGCAAAGGCGAACATGCCGAGCGTCGATCCCACGCCGTCCGCCAGCCAGAACAGCAGGTCGCCCAGCACGACGAGCGCGAGCGCCGCCGCCACTTTGACCAGAAAACTCGAAAACACACGCCACCGCATCGCGGATTCTCCCGATTGAACGGCGCCGCTTGTCGGCGAAGTATGTCGAGGGCGTACGATCGAGCCGGCCGGGAACCGGCATTCATCCGATGCAGATTCGGTGCAGGACATCGGCGGGCATCGATGCGATAGGGCGCAGCCGCATGCTCAAATTCTCGCCCCGCCCCTTTCCTGTCGCCATAGGACTCGTCCTGCTCGCATTGATCAGGAGTGCGATCTGGCTGGCGCTGACGTTGGGCTGGTTCTCGCCCCCGAAGACCAAGTTCGGCTGGCAGGCGACGATGACCAACGTCGCCGGCGACGGCGCGAAAGGTCGTCTGGACGGCGCGCAGAACCGGGCGCGGTTCGGCGATCCTTTCGCGGTGGTGATGGACGCGAACGGCGCGCTCTACGTCGCCGACGCGGACCGCATCCGGAAGGTCGATCCGGACGGCAACGTCACTACCTTGCCGGGGGCGTTCGACACCCCGTCCGGGCTCGCGCTCGATCGAGCCGGCAATCTCTTCGTCGCGGATACCGGCGCGAACGCCATTCGCAGAATCACTCCGGCAGGCGACGTGACGACGATCGCGGGAGACGGGACGGCGGGCTATCGCGACGGACCGGCGGCGCAGGCGCGTTTCAACGGCCCGATCGGGGTTGCCGCAGACGACAAAGGCAACGTCTATGTCGCCGATACGTACAACGATCGCATCCGCGTGATCGCCGCCGATGGACAGGTGCGGACGTTGGCCGGCGGTGAAGCCCCCGGTTTCGCGGACGGCCGGGGTAGCGGCGCGGCGTTCGACACGCCCACCGGCCTCACGCTCGATCCGCACGGCCAATTGCTCGTCGCCGACAGCGGCAACGACGCGATCCGCAAAGTCTTGCCCGACGGCCGCGTGACGACGCTGGCACGGACCGAAGCGACCGACGGTGGCGGCCTGCTGCAGGGCGCGGTCGGCCTCGCCGCCACGTGGGACGGCTACGTCTACGTCGCGTCCTATCGGCGCGGGCGCATCGTCGAAATGTCTCCCGCGGGCGAGCTTCGCATCTTGGCAGGGCCGGGATCGACGATCGACGGCAATGCCGCGTTGCCGTTGCTCGGCCCCGCCGGGCTTACGGTCGATCGGGCGGGTGCGCTCTACGTCGCGGACGCCTCCGCCTATGCGATCCGCAAGCTGACCCCGCGGGGCCGCGATCCCGGTCCGCCCCCGGCAATCCCTCAACCCGCGCCGCCGTCGCTGGTCGCTGCATCCGTCGTGCCGTGGCCGGTCGGCCCGCAGCTCGCCTGGCACGAGGTCGTCGGCGACATGGGCGAGGTGCGCGGCAATTATGACGGCGAAAGCCGCGATCACCTCCATGCCGGGCTCGATATCAGCGCTCCGGTCGGCGCGACCGTCTTTGCATCGGCGGACGAGAACGTGCGCGATCCGATGCCCAATTGGGACGTCGAGGGGCTGAGCGAAGGCCTGCGGATCGACGAGCTGACCTATATCCACATGCGCGTCGGACGGACCGCGTCGGGCGATCCGCTCGACCCGTCACGCTTTCAGATCGTCCGCGATGCGGAGGGTCATGTCGTCAGGGTGCGCGTGAAGCGCGGCACGCATTTCCGAGTCGGCGATGCGCTCGGCACGATCAACCGCATGGCGCATGTCCATCTCGAACTCGGCCCGCCGCGCGGCAAGATCAACGCGCTGTTTCTCAAATTCCCGGGGTTCGGCGACCATGTCGCGCCGCATATCGACGACGTCTATTTGATCGATGCGGCGGGTCAGCGCCTGGCCGACAAGCAGAACGGACGGCTGGTCGTCGCTGCGAATGCGGGGTCGCTCGGCATCGTCGTCGAAGCATGGGATCAGGTCGACGACAACGCCGCGCGCCGGCGGCTCGGCCTGTATCGCGCGGGGTTCCAGATCCTCAAACCTGACGGCACGCCGGCGCCGGGCTTCGCGCAGCCGCGGGTCACGATCCAGTTCGATCGCATGCCGCTGGGCGCGAACGCCGCGAAGATCGCCTACGCCCCGGCGAGCGGCGATACGGTGCACAGCGACCAGCGAACCCGCATGCAATATGTCGTCACCAACATCGTCCGCGACGGACGGATCGAACCGGGCGGCTGGACCCCGGCGAGTCTGCCGCCCGGCGATTATATCGTGCGCATCTACGCCGCCGATATAGCCGGCAACATCGCGTCGGCCGGTCGCGACCTGCCGATCACGATCCGCTAGCGCACCAGCCGGAACCGGATCGCGGTGCCGCCGCCGGGCGCGAGATCGAGCGTGAGCACGTCCTTGCTCGTCACCATTTTCTTCTCGATCGCGATCGATTGCGGATTGGTGCGATAGTCTGCGCCCGGACCGTCGCGGTAGATCTGCGCTTCGTATTTCGCGCCCGGCGCCAGGAACGAGAGCGGCTGGCGGAGCGAACGCGCGGTCTCGTCTGTGATCGCGCCCAGGAACCAGTCGCTCCCGCCGCGCTCCTTGCGCGCGACCACGACATAGTCGCCGATCTCCGCCTGCAGCGTCTTGGAAACGTCCCAGTCGGTGGGAACGTCGCGGATGAACTGGAAGGCGGGCAGGTTCGCTTCGTACTTCTCCGGCAGGTCGGCGGCCATCTGGATCGGGGAATAGATCACGACATACTCGGCGAGCTGGGTCGCTAGTGTCGATTGGACGCGGCGCGTCACGTCGTCCTTGCCGTGCGCGAGGTCGAAAATGCCCGGCGTGAAGTCCATCGGCCCGCCGAGCAATCGCGTGAACGGCAGGATCGTCAGATGCTCGGGCGGGTTGGTCGGGTTGCCCCAGGCATTGTATTCCTGCCCCCGCGCGCCTTCGCGGCTGACCATGTTGGGCCAGGTCCGTCGCAGGCCGGTGTCCTTCACCGGCTCGTGCGCATCGACGACGATGCCGTATTTGGCGGCGGTCTCGGCGACGAGCAGGTTGTGGCGGACCATGAACTGGCCGGCGAACCACTGCCCGTTCCCGTCGCGGTCGAGGATGTCGCCCGAATGCTTGACGTAGCCGGTCTTGACCGCCGTTACGCCGTAGCGGCGGTAGAACGCCATCGCGTCGGCAAGCTGGTTCTCGTAATTGACCACACCGCCGCCGGTCTCGTTATGGCCGATCAGCTGGACGCCCTTCGACCGCGCATAAGCGGTGATCGCGGCGATATCGAAATCGGGATAGGGCTTGGTGAAGCTGAACTTGTCGCCGTTCGCGATCCAGTCGCCGTCCCAACCCAGGTTCCACCCTTCGACCAGCACGCCCTTGAACCCGTATTTGGCGGCGAAATCGATGTAGCGCTCGACATTGGCGGTGGTCGCGCCGTGGCGCATGCCGCTGCCCCACGTGGTCTTGTCGAGGTGCATTTCCCACCACACGCCGACATATTTGCCGGGGGTGAACCATGTGGCGATGTCGAGGATTTTATTCGGCTCGTTGAGGTTGAGTTCGATCCGGCTGTCCGCCAACGCGCCCGGCGTGTCGCCGATCAGCACGGTCCGCCACGGCGTCGTGAACGCGCCGGTCTTCTTCGCCAGCGTCCCGTCGGGCCAGGGCATTAGCCAAGCGGTGAGCGTCCCCTCGCCATTACCCTGCAAGAGCATCGACGGGAAATCGACCAGCGCGGCTTCGTGGAACGACAGGTACAGCCCATTGGCGCCCTTCAAGGTCAACGGCGTTTCGGCGAGCGTGATGCGCCGCGCGTCTGTCTGGGTGTAGAGATATTCGTCGCGTTCCTGGCCGAGCCCCTGATACCACCAGGCCTGATAAGCGCCGACCGTCCGGAATTGCGTGCGCTCCGCGGTCACCGCGACGTCCTGCCCGGCGGGGATCGCGCCGTAGCTGTAGCGGAATCCGAACCCGTCATCGAACAGACGGAAGGTGACATCGACCGCCTTGTTGAATGCGGTGTCGCCGTTCAGGGTGACGGTCAGCTCCGTATGGTTGTCGCGGACGACGCGTTCCTCGCCCCAGGGCTGTTCCCAGGTCGTGTTCGAAGCCGAACGTTTCGCGTTGCCGATCGCGGCGAACCGCGCGGACGCCTCGCCCTTGAACGTCAGGCCGAGCTCGGACGGGGCCAGCACCACCACGCCCTTGCGCGTGACGGCGTAGAGCGCCTGGCCGTTGTCGACCCAGACGCACACTTCGATCACCTTGCCTGGCGACTGCGCGCATTCCCTGGCCGCGGCGGATGCGGACGCGGTCCATCCGAGCGCGGCGATCACGGCGAACAGGCGAAGAAACATGCGCAGGACTTTCACTGGGGAGGTTTGGCGAGTTGCTGGCGGAGCGCGGCGCGGCGGGCGGGCGTCATCGCGCCGAGCGCGCCGCGCAGCGCGTAAGGCAGGTGGGACACGACATCGCCGCGCTCGTCGAACACATAAGCGGCGATCATCTCACGCCAGTAATCGCGTTGATGCGGCGGGAGGTCGCGGAAGGCCAGGATCGCGGTTAGGAACGCGTCGTTGGGCTCGTCGCTGCCGCCCCACCAATAATTGACCATCGCGTTATGGGGGTCGAGCGAGGTGACGTGATGCCACCAATAGCGCGGCATGAAGAGCGCATCGCCGGGTTCGAGAAACGCCACGCGCGCGGCGGCGATCGCGTCGCGATAACGCGGGAAGCGCGCAAAATCCGGCGCTTCGGGATCGACCAGCGACAGCGGCGGCGGATTGTCGGGCGGGCCGACATAGAGATTGCTCACCTGCTCCGGCGGGAACAGCACGAAGCGGCGTCGCCCGGCGATCACGCACGCGAGGTTGTCGTCGCGGTCGTTGTGCGTGCGCGTATGCACCGCGCCGCCAAGCCACAGCCTTGGCGGGACGTCGGCCAGCACCGGCAGCGGGTTCTGCGCGACGAAATCGGGCATCGCCTGGTCGAGCCGCAGCATCTGAATCGCGACGGTTGGGCCATCGTCCTGGCCGATCAGGCTTTCGATCCGGTCCAGCGTCGGCCCCAGCGGCGCGGTCCGTTTGGTGAAGGTGAACTCGCGCAGGTCGGGACCGTACGCGAACTGGCCGCGATGTCGCGCGGGCGCCTCCATCACCGGCACGGGCGCGCCGCGATCAAGGCGTTTGAAATAGGCGTTGAGCGTGGCCGGCGCTTGCATCCCCGCAGCAAGCGCGGGCCAGGTTGCGAACAGTCCCTTGATGATCGCCGGCTCGCCCGCCGCGACGATCTCGGCAAAGTCCGCCGCATCGCGCACCGCGACCGGGGGCAGCGCGTCGAGATCGGCGGGGCGCGAGGGCAACCGGACCGGCTCAACCATGCCCGAGCGCCTGGGCGTGAGTCGGCTGGCGCGACACCGCGTCCTTCACGAAGCCGAGCATCCGGCGGAACTGCGCGGCGACCTCGGCGTCGTCGGTCGCGTCGATCCGCGGCGGCCAGCTTACCGGGACGACCCCAAGCCCCGTCAGCATCGCGCGCCAATGGTCGAACGGAATGCTGTCCTCTTCCATCGGCGGCAGTTCGCCCCGCGCGTGGAACGTGGCGATGATGTGCGCGAGCGTTGCCGGCGGTTCGGCCGCGCGGCCGGCATGCCAGAACAATCCGGGGAACGGCGCCAGCGCATAGAAGGCCGCCTGGTAATCGCGAAGCCGCTCGAACGACCCGCGCATGACGCGGTTATATTCGGCGCGGCTCGGCGCTGCATCGGCGCCCGCCGGAAAATGCGTGAGGAGCGCGATCAACCCCAGTTGCAGCGCGTGCAGATCGAGATTGTGAACCGGGTCGAGCGCGCAGGCCGCGCCACCGATCGCGACGCAATTGTGCGCCCATGGCTCGGTGCGGCATCCCGGATCGGAGGGGCGCAGCACCGCATCGCTCAACGCCAGGCCGCTCGCCGACCCCGCCCCGCGCAGTGCGTCCTCGTCGCCGATCAGGCTGCTCGCAAAAGCGTGGACCACATGGGTCGCCGCCTGGCCGGGATAGAGCGCGGTCCAGCCGCCGTGCCAGGCGCGCAGTTCGGCATAAGTCGGGATCGGGTCGAATGCTGGCCCGCGCGCGACGAACATGCGATCGACCGGAAAGTGCGTGCGCCAACTGTCCTGCGCGATGCCCAGCGTCTTTTCGATGAGTGCGGCATCGTCGCCCGTCGCGTCGACGAACAGGTCACCCGCAATCCGCTGTCCGTCGGCGACGAGTGCGATGAGATCGCCCGTCTCGTCGCGCTCGACCGCGATGTGGTTCGCCGACAGCACCGTGATGCCGGTCCGTGTCGCGACCGATTTCAGTCCCCCGGCATAAGCGATCGCGGGCAAGTGATAGCCGTAATCGGCGCGGCCATACACTTCGCTCGCCTCGTCGGGGATCATCACCCTGCCCTGCCGCGCGGCGGCGGCGGTCAGCGAGAAATCCTCGAATCCGGCGGGCAGTCCGGCGTCGCGACCCTTCACCCAATAGCCGAAAAAGTCGGCGCCATCGATCGCCGTTCCGTAACCGCCATAGGCGTTGAGGAATGCGGGATTGCCGCCGAGCATATCGACGATGTTCTGCCCGAGCGAAAAGGCACCGCGCGTCCCGCGCAGCAAGTCGCGCTCGTCGAGCCCGAGCCGCGCGTGGAGCGCCTCGATCCCCGGCAGCGTCGCATAGACGTCGGACGGGTAGAGCTTGCTGGGCAATTCGATCGCGGTGACCACGACGCCCGCCGCGCGCAACGCCGCCTGCAGCACGCATGCCGCGAGCCAGAGCGGCGCATCGCGACCGAGGATGACGACGCGGGTCATGCTGCAGGCTCCAGCGCGGGCGCGGGGCAATAGCTGCGGATGAAGTCGCCATGCCTGGTCATGTCGGCGGCGTTCACGTCGATGCGATATTTGAGATCAGCGAGTTGCGCTTCGAGCTCGGCGAGCGGGATCGCCTCCGCCAGCAGGCTGTGCGCGTTCGGCAGGATGCCCTGCCCGACCAGGACCGCGAGCCAGCTGTCGCGGGAGAACAGGCCGTAGCGATAGTCGGGGGCCGCGGCCGACGCCTCGAACAACGCGATCTTGTGCGCGAGCCCGTCGGGCAGTTCCATGTTGCGGACATGGTCCCACAGCGCACCCTCGCGGCGATTGGCGAGATAGTGGAGTACGATGAAATCGCGGCTGCGATCGTAATGGACCTCAAACAGCCGGTTGAACTCGGCCGCGAGGCGCGGATCGATCCCGCTGCGGCGCGTCGGCATCAGGTTGATCAGGTCCATCACCGCCGCCTGGATCAGGAAGATCGACGTCGATTCGAGCGGTTCGAGGAACCCGCTCGCCAGCCCGATCGCGACGCAATTGCCCGCCCAGGCGGCGGCGCGGCGACCGGCCTGGAAGCGGAGCATCCGCGGCTCGCCGAGCGGCGCGGCGTCGAGCGCGCCGAGCAGCACGTCACGCGCCCGATCCTCATCGGTGAAGCTCGAGCAGAAGACGTGGCCGTTGCCGGTGCGGTGCTGTAGTCCGATCCGCCACGTCCACCCCGCCTCCTGCGCGGTCGCCCGGGTGAACGGCAGCAACGGTTCGGTGCGCAGACTCGGCACAGCGAACGCGCGGTCGCACGGTAGCCAGTGGCTCCAGTCGCACCACGCCGTGTCCATCGTCTGGCCGACCAGCAGCGAGCGGAATCCGCTGCAGTCGATGAACAGGTCGCCTTCGATCACCGCACCCGATTCGAGCGTCACCGATGCGACATGTCCGCTCGAGGCATCGCGCGCGACATCGACGACCTTGCCCTCGATCCGCTCGACTCCGCGCGCGATCGACCAACGGCGCAGGAACGCGGCGTAGAGCCCGGCGTCGAAATGATAGGCATAGGCATAGGTCGATCGGATCGACTTGGGATCCTCGTTGGGCAGTTCGAACGCGTTGTTGCGGCAAGCCGCGATCGCGAACGAATAATCGTGGAGCTCGCCGACATCGCACCCCGCCGCCTTCGCGCGTGCCCAGTGATGCTGGAAATCGATCCCCGCCCAAGGCTCGCCGAACGTGCCGAACGGATGGACGTAGCGGTCGCCAGGCCGGTCCCAGCCGACGAATTCGATCCCGACTTTGAGCGACGCCTGGGTCTCGCGCATGAACTGCGCCTCGTCGATCCCCAGCGTATCGTTGAACACCTTGATGTGCGGCAGCGTCGCCTCGCCGACCCCGACCGTGCCGATCTCGTCGGACTCGATTAACGTGAGCGTATAGTCCCGTGCCGGCAGCAGCTTCGACAGCGCGGCCGCGGCCATCCAGCCGGCGGTGCCGCCGCCGACGATGACGATCCTGAGCGGTGCTGCCTCTGCCATGCCCTCATTCCCTCACCGAAAAAGTGGGCGCCGCCCCGACGGAACGGCGCCCAGTGGAGGAAATCAGAACTTGAACCGTCCGCCAATCGCGAACCGCCGATCGACCACGCCCCAGTTGGAGTCCATGTAGACGGGCTTGGCCCCCGGCGAGACCGCGGAGTCGCCGAAGATCTGCTGCTGATAGGTGACGCGCGTGTTGAGGATGTTCTGCGCTTCCAGCGAGAGCTCGAAATACTTCGTGATCGAGAAGCGGAGCGACCCGTCGAGGAAACCCGCCGCCTTCTGGAACACCGGCAGACCGATGCAGCAGTCGAGGTTGTTGGTCAGGAAGCGCGACCGCCAGTTATAGGCGACCCGAAGCGCGACCGGTCCCTTCTCATACAGCCCGACGAGGTTGAACGAATGTTTCGAGATACCGGCCAGCTGGTGCGAGTCGATCACCGCACCGCGCCCGCCGCTGACGTCGAGGCCGGCGCCCTGGCCGCCGGTGCCGCCATTGTCGAGCGCACCGACCGCGATCAGGTTCGAGTTCTTGATCCCGCTTTGATCGACGAACGTATAATTGGCCTGGATGCCGAGGCCCGAGAGCGCCCCCGGCAGGAAGTCGAAGAAGGTCTGGTAGCCGACTTCGAAGCCCTTGAGCTCACCGCCGCCCGACTGGTTGCGCGGGCCGCGCAGCAGAACGTTCTGGGTGGACCCGCTGTTGGTGAACGTCCGATTGAACTGCCCGTACGAGATCGAATTGTGCAGTTTCTTGTAGAACAGGTCGATCGACAGCGACGACGATTTGCCCATGTAGCGCTCGAACGTCAGGTCGAATTGGTCGGCGGTCATCGGCCGTAGCCCGGCATACCCGGATTCCGCGTTGAACACGAAGTTGTAGCCGGTGACGTTCGCCGCCACATGCGCCGCCGTCGGCGAGTTATAGACGACGTAGGGCGAGTCCGGCCCCGTGTTGATGATCGGCGAATTGATCGCGACGAAGTTCCTGAGCAATCCGAAATCGGGCCGCGACAACGCGCGCGAATAGCCGAAGCGGATATAGGTCTTGTCGTCGAGCCCGAGCCGTAGGTTGAAGCTCGGCAGCACGTTCGTATACGACGCCTCGAGCGAATTGGGCGTGCCGCCGCCATTGGCGAAGGCCAGGATCGGCGCGGTCAGGTAGCATTTCGGATTGACCACAGCGGTTCCCGACAGCGGCGTGCCGCAGGCGGGCAGCGCGTTGAGCGCGGTCGGCGTCGGATAGGCGACCGAGCCGTCGCTCACCACCTTCGTCCGCACGACGCGGACACCGACATTGCCCTGCACCCGGACGCCGCCGCCGAAGATCGGCCGGTCGCCGCCGAAGCTGAGCATCGCATAGCCCGCCGTCGTCGTTTCCGACGTCCGGGTCACCTCGGCTGGCGTGAAGCAATCGGCGACGGTCGCCTCGGCGCGGTCGCAGATCGGCGTGTAGCTGTTGAGCGGCGCGTTGGTGCGCGGTCCCAGCGCGTTGATCAGCGCCGGGAAGTTCTGCAGCGTCGCGCGATTGAGATAGACCAGCGGGCTGTTGGCATAAGCGGCGCCGTCATAGAATTTGCTGCCGAGCGTGGTCGATTCCCAAATGCCGGCGCCATAGCCCGCAAAAGGCGGATGGCCGGCCGCGCAGGCTGGATAGGCCCCGCCGGTCGTGTTGTCGGCGTTGAACCCCGGCCCGTTGCAATTCCAGTTCGCCGCGATCGGCGTCCAGTTGAACGTCGAATAGCGCACCGTCTGATTGCGATCGGCATAGCGCACGCCGACCTTCAGCGAGTCAAGCCAGCCGGTCTTGCTGAAATCATATTGCAGGTCGCCGCGGAACGCCCATTCGTCGGCGTCATTGTCCTCGACGTGACCCTGGATGAATGGGATCCAGTAATTGTGCGGATTGGACAGCCCGCCGCTCGCGTAATTGACGTTCGATCCCGGCAGCAGCTTGACGTTGGGCGTGCCGTCGCCGTTCACGCTGTATTGCATATTGGCCATCGATCCGACCGCGACGAGGATGTCGTTGTTGTTGGTCGACGCGGTGATGCGCTGGCCGTCGAGCGTCAGGCGGAGGTTGTCGGTGATCTTCCAGTCGATATTCGCGGAGAAGTCGCGCGTCCCCTCCTTATGATCGAAATTGCGCGCTTCGTTCTGGAAATAGAGCCCGTCGCGCAGCGTCGTGCAGACCGAAGGCGCGGCGCAGTTGTTGACGAACGGCACGCCGGGAACCGCCGAACCCGTATTGATCGCGTCCTGCGTGCTGCTCCAGCTTCCCGCCCAGCTGCCATGGCCCTGGGTCAGCACGCCCGAGGTGAGCATCCCGTTCGACCCGAAGGTCAGCGCCGGGGTACCGTCGGCCGCGCCCAGGATCGTGCCGGTGCGTGGATTGAACGCCGACGTACCGTAATAATTGCCGTCGAAGATCACATGGCTCGCGCGTTCCAGCCACGCATTCTTGTACTTCGAATCGGTATATTGGAGCGTCAGCAGGAAGCGTTCGGACTTGTCCTGGAACTGCCCGGCAAGCGAAATGCCGCGCCGCGTGCGGTCGTAATCGACCTGCGAATAGCGGATCCCGTCGGGGATGTACGCCCAGCCGGTGCCGCCGAACGTGTTGGAGGTGCACCCGATCAGCCCGTTCGACCCGACATTGGCGGTGCCGTCCGCCTTGGTCGCGCCCGCCGAGCAATAGGTGTCGATCTTGTCCATGATCACGCTTTCGGTCCGCGTGATGACATGGCTGCGCGCGAAATCGGCGAGCAGACCGAAGCGTCCGATGTTGGTCTCGAACGTGTCGCTGACGAGCGCCGAGAATTCGCCGGTCCACTTCTTCGACCGATCGCCGTAGCTCGCTTTGCCGTTACCGGTGACGACCAGGCCCTTCTGGTCGAACGGCAGTCGCGTGCGCAAATCGACGGTGCCGGCGATGCCACCCTCGATCATGTCGGCGGTAGTGTTCTTGTACGCGTCGACGCGCGACATCAGTTCGGGGGAGATGTCGTTGAAGTTGAGCCCGCGCGCCGCGTCGGCCGAGAAGCTGTCGCGGCCGTTGAACTGCGTGCGGACCAGCGGCAGGCCGCGGAGCAGCACGCCCGCGGCCTCGCCCGAGGGGTGCGTCGAGTCGTCGGTCGATTGCAGACGCGATACCGTGACGCCCGGGATACGCGAGAGTGCGCCCGACACCGACGTATCGGGGAAGGCACCGATATCGGTCGCGCTGATCGAGATCGACGACGGTCGCGGCGTTGCGCTTGGTCTCGGCGGCGTCGCCCAATGCCTTGCGCGTGCCGACGACGATGATGTCGCTGTCGCCGCCGTCGTTGGTCGTATCGACCTGCGGAGACGGATCGGCCGGTGTGGTTTGCGCCATCGCGGGCATCACGCCCAGCATCAGCGCCATCAGTGAAGCGCCGGACCACAGGCCCTTGGCGTACGATTTCGTCATCGATCCCTCTCCCCTGCAATTGCCCCTCATTACGGAGGCTCGTTGCCGTTACCGCCGCACTGCCGATCGCGGATGATCTGGGCCGCAGGGTCGCGAACCGCGCACGTCATCCGTCATCGTTGTGCAACGATTTGCACTTCTTTGCGTAGAGCATTGCAGGAATCAAGCGTAAATTTGCGCTAATTGCGCAACAATCTCGCAAGCACTTGCGCAATAATTGAATTTTTTTAATGCAAGATTTGCATAAACCGCTTACAACGGTTGCGTCTCTTTGATGGTCAATGCGGCGAGCGCCGCCGCCAACAAGGCCATCGCTGCCAGACCGAGCGCCAGGATCGCCTGCGCACCGAACAGATGGTTGACGATCGCGCCGAGCACGGTGGCGGCAAAAAGCTGGGGGAGGACGAGAAAGGTATTATGGATGCCCATATACACCCCCATCTTGTCGGGCGGCACGGCACTCGCGATCATCGCATAGGGCAGCGCGAGGATCGCCGCCCAGGCGCAGCCGATGCCAATCACCGGCACCCACAACAGCATGGGGTCGTCGATCATCACGAAGCCGAACAGCCCCGCGGCGCCGAGCACCAGGCAGATCGCATGCGTCGCGGGGCGGCCGATCCGCTGCGCGATTGGCGGCAACAGGAAAGCGCCGAGCGCGGCGACCGCATTGTAGCCGGCGAACAGAATGCCGACCCAATCCGCCGCTTCGTTGTACGCAGCGGACGTCGTGTCGCTGGCGCCGTAATGGTGCGCGGACACGGCGGGGATCGCATAGATCCAGAAACAGAACAGCCCGAACCAGGTCAGGAACTGCACGACCGCCAGCCGACGCATGACGCCGGGCATGTGCAGGATGTCCTCGACGATTTCGAACAGGCCGAGCGACGTGTGGCCGCGACGGCGCATCGCGATGACGACGAATTGCGCGAACCCGAACGTGACGGCGATCGCCGCCAGCACGTAGATTTCATGTTCGAGCCCGCGCGCCCAGGCGATTCCGCCGATCGCCAGCCCGACCGCCGTCCAGGCCAGCCCACTGCGCGTCAGCGTCGCCTCCCCCGTCGCGCTCAGCGGGCCGCGCGGTGTGCGCGCGATCGCATCGGCGACCAGGCTTTCGGGCGGTCGCTCGCGCGTCGTGACGACGGTCCACAATACCGTCGCGACCAGCCCCGCAGCGCCGATCTCAAACGTCAGCCGCACCGATGGCGGCAATTGTCCCGGCGGCGCGACGCCGATCACGCCGAACCAGTGCGACAGGATCCACGGCAGGGCCGACGAGAATACCGCGCCGGCACCGATGAAGAACACTTGGACCGCGTAGCCTTCGGTCCGCTGTTCCTCGGGCAGATTGTCGGCGACCAGCGCGCGGAACGGTTCGGCGGCGATGTTGACCGACGCGGTCAGCAGCCACAGCGCGACGCTCGCCGCGAACAGGCTGGTGACGTTGGGCATCACGACCATCGCCAGCGCCGTCAGCAACGCGCCGCCGAGCACGAACGGCCGGCGGCGCCCGAGCGGTCCCCAGGTACGATCGGACCAATAACCGATCAGCGGCTGGATCAGCAGGCCGGTGATCGGCGCGGCGATCCACAGGATCGGCAGCTGGGCGATCTCCGCCCCCAGCGTCTGGAAGATGCGGCTGGTATCGACGTTCTGCAGGCCCCACACGATCTGCACGCCGAACAGGCCGATGCACATGTTCCAGATGTGCGACAGCCCGATCCGCGGGCGACCGCTCGTCACCTTCGGCGCAACGCTCGTTTGCTCCGTCGCTTGCAAAACCCCTCTCGCGAACCTTTAGTCGGCTCCTCTTTCTCAGCTTGGGCATAATGGGCACCAACAGCAACAACAATACGACGCTCCAGGATCTGGCCCGACTGGCCGGCGTCTCGGTGTCGACCGTCTCGCGCGCGCTCAACGACGAGCCGGTGATCAGCACCAAGACCAAGCAACGCGTCTGGGCGCTGGCGCGTGAGCACAATTACCCGTTCCGCCACTACATGCCCGCCGCCCCGATCGGCGCGGAGGGGTCGATCGCGATCGTCACCCCGCACGTTCGTGGCCGGCCGGTGCCGCTGACCCACCCGTTCTTCCTCGAACTGATCGCGCAGATCGGCGAGGCGGCGCGCGCGCGCGATTGCGATTTCGTGGTCAGCCATATCTCGCCTGCCGGCTATGACGATTTGGTCCATGCCGTGACGACCAGCCGTGCGAGCGGCGTGATCTTCCTCGGCCAGGGGACCTTGCACGACCAGCTCAACCAGTTGGCGATGACCAAGGAACGTTTCGTCGTCTGGGGCGCGCATATCGCCGGCCAGCGCTATTGCTCGGTCGGGTCCGACAATATCCTGGGCGGCCGCCGCGCGACGCTTCACCTGACTCGGATGGGGCGCAAGCGGATCATGTTCCTGGGCGGCAGCGACCCCGAAGCATCGCAGCGCCGGCGCGGTTACCTGGACGGTGTTGCCGAAAGCCGATTGGAGGCGGACCCCGCGCTGATCGTGTCGGTCGAGTTCGAGCTGGAGGCGGCCGAAGCGGCGGTCGCGCGGCTGATCCACGAAGGCGTCACCTTCGACGGGATCGTCGCATCGTCGGACTTGATCGCGCTGGGCGCCATTCGTGCGCTTCGGCGCAGCGGGCTGACCGTGCCCGGCGATGTGTCCGTGGTCGGTTATGACGACATGCTGCTCAGCCGCCTCAGCACGCCGACGCTGAGTACGATCCGCCAGGACACCGCCGAGGCCGGGCGGCTGCTGGTATCGCGGGTGCTCGATTTCTCCCCCGACCATTCGCCGGTGCATTTGCCGACCGACCTGATCGTGCGGGAATCCTGCGGGGGCTGAAGCGCGCCTTACCTGAAGTCCCGCGGCGATATGCCGAGGCGCGTCATCTTGTCGTAGAGCGTCTTGCGCGGGAGGCCGAGCGTCGCGAGCACCGGCGCGACACGCCCGCGGCTCGCGGTCAGCGCAGCGCGAATTTCGCCGGCTTCGTAGTCGGCGACGCGGGCCGACAGCGATTTGGATGTGGCGCGCGGCGCCCCGCTCGGCTCCGCGACGCCGAGCACCGCTTCGATCGCCGCGTTGCGCAGTTCGCGGACATTGCCCGGCCAGTCGTGGCGGCGCAGGCGACCGCTGGTCGCGGCGTCGATCCGCCAATCCGCTTTGCCGAATTGCCGCGCCGCCTCGCCCGCGAACGCCGCGAACAAGGCGAGCACGTCGTCGCCGCGCTCGCGCAACGCCGGGACGCGCACGCGCGCGGTGCTGAGGCGGTAGAGTAGATCGGCGCGAAACCGTCCGGCTTTGACGTCCTCGGCCAGGTCGACCTTGCTCGTCGCCACCACGCGCAGATCGACCGGCTGCGGGCGATCCGCGCCGATCGGCTGGACCTCGCGCTCCTCGAGCACGCGGAGCAATCGCGCCTGCATCGCCAGCGGCATGCTGTCGATCTCGTCGAGCAGCAGCGTGCCGCCGCTCGACGCCGCGATCTGGCCGGTGCGTGATAGGCGCGTGTGCGGCACGCTGTCGGCGGCGTGGCCGAACAATTCGATCTCCGCGAGCCCGTCGGGAAGCGCCCCGCAATTGACCGCGATCAGCGGACGCGCGCGGCGCGGTCCCTGGCGGTGCAGCATCGTCGCGACCAGTTCCTTGCCGGTGCCGGTC
This sequence comes from Sphingomonas panacisoli, assembly GCF_007859635.1. Classification (NCBI taxonomy): domain Bacteria; kingdom Pseudomonadati; phylum Pseudomonadota; class Alphaproteobacteria; order Sphingomonadales; family Sphingomonadaceae; genus Sphingomonas; species Sphingomonas panacisoli. The sequence continues at coordinate 2,577,604 of NZ_CP042306.1, forward strand.
TCGCCTTCGACCAGCACGTCGATATCGGCGTCGGCGAGCTGGCGGATCACCTGGCGCAGCCGAAGCATCGGCGGACTCTCGCCGATCAGCGGCTCGCCGGGGTCGGGCGCGTCGGCGAGCGCGCGGAGGTGACGATTGTCCATTACAAGCGCGCGGTGCGCGAGCGAGCGGCGGACCGCGGCAGCCAGGTGATCGGCGGCGAACGGCTTGGTCAGGAAATCCGCCGCGCCGTCGCGCATCGCCCCTACCGCCATTGCGATGTCGCCGTGTCCGGTGATCAGGATCACGGGGATGTCGGGGTCGATCGCGCGGACCGCCGTGAGCAACTCCAGCCCGTCCATGTACGGCATACGGATGTCGGTGACGACGATGCCAGCGAAATCGCGCGTGACAGCGGTGACGGCTTCGTCGGCGCGGGCGAAGGCACGGACGTCGAATTCGGCGAGTTCGAGCGCCTGAAGCGTTGCCCGCCGCAGCTCGTCGTCATCCTCGACGAAGATCACCGGCCCAGCGCTCATGCCGTCCTCAACGTCGCGACGAAGGTCGCGCCCGAGCCGCCCGCGACATGTGCGATGTCGCCACCGAACTCACGCGCGATGTCCCGCGCGATGGCGAGGCCGAGCCCCAACCCCTCCGGCTTGCCCGACGCGAACGGCGTGAACAGCGTGCCGGCGATCGCGGGGTCCAGGCCGGGACCGTTATCGGCGACCGACAGCGCGATCGTTTCCCCGACCTGCGCGGCGGTGACGGTAACGCGCGCATCCCTGCGCCCCTCGACCGCTTCGATCGCGTTCTGAACCAGGTTGATGACGACCTGTTCGAGCCGGGTGCGATCGCCCGCCAGCGGCGTCGCGAGCAGCTCGCCCGTAATATCGACCCGCACCACGCCCGCGCGCGCTCGCCCAGCAGCAGCAACACGCCGTCCAGCACGGAGCCGAGCGTCGCCTTGCCACCCACCGTCGCGCGCCGCCGTGCGAACGCGCGCAACTCGGCGGTGATCGTGCCGATCCGCGCGGTCAGATCGACGATCCGCGCCAGATTCTCGCGCGCTTTCTCCGGCGCGGCGCGGTCGATCAGCGTCGCACCATTCTCCGCGAAGGTGCGGATCGCGGCGACCGGCTGGTTGATCTCGTGCGCGACGCCCGCGGTGATCTGGCCGATCGAGGCGAGGCGGTTGGCCTGGGCCAGCTCCTCACGGGCCTCGCGATAGCGGCGGTCGGCTTCGGCGCGTTCGTCGGATTCGACCACGAGCCGCGCATTGGCGTCGCTGAGTTCGGCGGTGCGGCGCTTGACCTCTTCCTCCAGCGCGGCGCGCGCTTCGGCCTGGAGCCGCCGCGTTTCGGCCGAGCGGATCATCAGACCCGCGGCGACCGCGGCGATCAGCAGCAGGCCGAGCCCGACGATCAACGCCTGGCTGCGCGCGGCCGCTAGCGGCGGATCGAGCGGCGACAGGTGGAACAGCCGCCCACCCGCCAGCGCGGCGGGTTCGACCGCGACGCGATATTGCGTCTTGTCCCCCACGACCGCGCGCGCCCCGTCGAACGACAAAGGGGCCGGCGCCGGCGGGTTGCTGCCGAACTGCAGCGTCTGGCGCAGCGCCGCGAGCGTCGCGGCGTCGATCGGTTCGATCGCGCGGAACCGCCATGGCGGCACGCTCGTCACCAGCACGACGCCGTGCGCATCGACGACGAAGCTCATGCCCGGTGTGCGCGCCCACGCTGCCTCGACGCCATCGAATTCGACCTTGACGACCACGACGCCGAGCGCGCGCCCGGCACGATCGATCCGCCGCGCGAGGTACAGACCCGGCCGCCCGCTGACCGTGCCGAGCGCGAAGAATTCAGACGTCCCCTTCGCCATCGCGTCGCGGAAATAGGGGCGGAAGCCGTAATTCTTGCCGACGAAACTCGCCGGGCTGTTCCAGTTGCTCGCCGCCTGCGTCGTGCCGGTCGCATCGACGACGTAGATCGCCGCGGCATCGGTGCGTTGCGCGAGTTGTTCGAGCGTGCGGTCGAGCCGGTCGCGCGCCGCCGCGCTGCCATCGCCCAACGTCGCCGCCGCGTCGGGATATTCGGCCAGCACCACCGGCAGCAGGCGGAACTTCTGAAGCTCGCTCGATAGCAAGGCGACGTGCGTGCGTGCCGCCTGCCGTGCCGCGGTGTCCGCGGCCGCATTGGCCTGCCCCAGCGACCAGCGCAGCCCGGCCCAGCCGAGCGCCGCGATCAGCACGATGGCGACGAATGCCATCGCCAGCGCACGGCGGCCGATGATGGCGGAAAACCGCATTATTCAGCAGCCGATGTGCGGAAATCCGCACAGATGACGATAAGCGTTCGCACAGGCATTTTAAAAATAACCATATCGTTCAGTTGCTTGACCCGCATTCGCGATTTGCTGGCTGGCGTGTGACAAGGCTGCAAGAATGCACGGCGAAGGCCCGGTGACAAGGGCCGCCGGCAGCGTTGCCGACAGAGAGGACGAATGAAGGTTCAGCCCATCGACACGCCAGCGGCGGCACCGCGCCTGCCGTTCTACCGCCACCTCTACGCGCAGGTGCTGGTGGCGATCGTGCTCGGCGTCCTGCTCGGTCATTTCTGGCCGCACGCCGGCGAGGCGCTCAAGCCGCTCGGCGACGGGTTCATCAAACTGGTCAAGATGATCATCGCGCCGGTGATCTTCCTCAGCGTCGTCGGCGGCATCGCGGGCATGCGCGAACTCGGATCGGTCGGGCGCGTGGCGATCAAGGCGTTCGTCTATTTCCTGATCTTTTCGACGCTCGCGCTGATCGTCGGCTTGATCGTCGCCAATGTCGTCCAGCCGGGCGCAGGGATGAACGTGAACCCCGCGACGCTCGATACCAAGGCGGTCGCGGGCTACGCGCACGATGCCGGCGAAACGACGGTCACGGGCTTCCTGATGGCGATCATCCCGACGACGATGCTGTCGGCGCTGACCGACGGTTCGATCCTGCAGACGTTGTTCGTCGCGATCCTGTTCGGCATTTCGCTGTCGCTGGTCGGGCGTCCCGCCGAGCCGGTGCTCGAACTCGTCGAGCGGCTGAGCCTGGTCGTGTTCAAGCTGGTCGGCATTCTGATGAAGGCGGCCCCGATCGGTGCGTTCGGCGCGATCGCCTTCACCATCGGCAAATACGGCGTCGGCAGCCTGGTCAATCTGGGCGCGCTGGTCGCGACCTTCTACCTTACGTCACTGCTGTTCGTGCTCGTCGTGCTGGGCGCGGTGGCGCGGGCGCACGGTTTCTCGATCATCAAGCTGCTCGCCTATCTCAAGGCCGAACTGTTGCTCGTGCTCGGCACATCGTCGTCGGAAGCGGCGCTGCCCAACCTGATGGTCAAGCTCGAGGCGGCCGGGTGCGAGCGCGGCGTCGTCGGGCTGGTCGTGCCGACCGGCTATTCGTTCAACCTCGACGGCACCAACATCTATATGACGCTGGCAGCCCTGTTCATCGCGCAGGCGACCGGGGTGCAGCTGTCGTGGGGCGACCAGTTGCTGCTGATGGGCGTTGCGATGCTGAGCTCCAAGGGCGCGGCTGGCGTCACCGGCGCGGGGTTCGTCACGCTCGCCGCGACCCTCTCGATCGTGCCCTCGGTGCCCGTCGCAGGCATGGCGCTGATCCTCGGCATCGACCGCTTCATGAGCGAATGCCGCAGCCTCACCAACTTCGTCGGCAACGCCGTCGCGACGATCGTCGTCGCGCGGTGGGAGGGCAAGCTGGACCGCGACATGCTCGACCGCGCGCTCAACGAACGACCGGCGATCGAAGACAATCTGGAAGCGGCCATAGAGCCGCAGATCATCGCATAAAGAGAACAGGGAGAGGACGACATGACTCGATCGATCAAGCTGGCACTGGCCGCTTCCACTGCGCTCGGCGCGCTTGCGCTGGCGACGCCGTCGTTCGCCCAGGACGCGCCAGCCGCGCCGCAGGACCAGGCCAGCAACGTCCCCGGCCTCGACCAGGCGCAGACCGCCGACGATCAGCCGCAGGTGCCCGAAAAGGACATCGTCATCGTCGGCTCGCAGATCAAAGGTGCGAGCACGACCGCCGCGCTGCCGGTGACGGTCGTCGGTCGCGACCAGATCGACGCGGCGGGTGCGGCGTCGGGCGACGAACTGCTGCGGTCGATCCCGCAAGCCGGCGACGTGACGTTCAACGAAAGCAACAATCCGCAGACCAGCAACGCGGCGCGCGGCGACGTCAGCTCGATCAATCTGCGCAACCTCGGCCTCGGCAATACGCTGGTGTTGCTCAACGGCCGCCGCCTCGTCCAGCATCCGACCAGCCAGGCGGGCGAAGGCAACGTGCCGGTGCTGAGCTTCAACGCCAACGCGCTGCCGGTCGCGGGGCTCGATCGCGTCGAGATCCTGCGCGACGGCGCGGCCGCGATCTACGGATCGGATGCGGTGGCGGGCGTCGTGAACACCGTGACCAAGACCGACCTCAACGGCGGCAGCCTCGATTTCCGCTTCGGCTTCCCGTCGAGCACGTCGCGCCGCGATTACGAAGTGACCGGCACGTTCGGCAAGAACTTCGCCGAAGGGCGCGGCAACATCTCGTTCTACGCCGACTATACCCGCCGCACCGCGCAGTTGGCCGAGGATCAGCCCTACACCGCGACCGACAATCTGGTGCCGCTGTTCGCCGACAACCCCGCCTTCGCCGGCAACCTGACCGCCGACGGCCGCGCGACACAATCGCCCTGGGCAAACCTGGCCGTCGTCGGCGGTCCCGGCACGATCCGGCGCACGCCCGGCAACCAGGCGCTGACCTCGTCCGCCGGCGCATTCCACACACAATCGATCCTCAACCCCGGCTGCCTCGTCACGATCAACGCCGACACCTGTCTGGGCAGCGGCACGCGCGCCACCGCGACGACGCTGCGCAACGAACGGTTCGATACGCGGCCCGGCACGACCGTCACGCCGGCGATCAACCGCTACAACACCTTCCTGTCGGCGCATTACGATGTGACCGATCGCCTGACGCTCTACACCGAGCTCGGCTATTACCGCGCCGACACGACGCGCATCCAGCCGCCGACGATCAACCTCAACGCGATCACCATTCCGGCATCGAACTATTGGAACCCGTTCGGCCCGGTGACCTTCGCCAACGGCCAGGCCAACCCAAACCGCATCCCGGGGCTGACCAACGTCCCCGCTGCCGGTCTGCCGGTGACGCTCAGCACCTATCGCTTCCTCGACGCCGGGTATCAGCTGGTGAAGACGGTCAACTGGCAGGACCGTTTCCTGGTGGGCGCGAAGGGCAAGATCGGCGGGTTCGATTTCGACAGCGCGATCCTCTACTCGGAGGCGCAGGCGATCGACAACTCGCCGGCGATCGACATGACCAAATTGCAGGCGAATCTCGCGCTGTCGACGCCCGACGCCTACAATCCGTTCAGCGGCGGCTGCTCGGCGACGCCCAGCCTGGGCGACTGCTCGCCGGCGAGTGCGGCGACGATCAACTCGTTCGCGGTCACGTTGCGCCGCCAGTCGAAGACGACGCTCGGGCTCGCCGACTTCAAGCTATCCAAGGCGGATTTGCTCAAGCTGCCGGGCGGCAACCTCGGCATCGCGCTGGGGGTCGAGGGCCGGCGCGAAACGCAGTATGACAATCGCGACCCCAATCTCGACGGCACCGTCACCTTCCGCGATTCGGTGACCGGCACGACCAACAATTCGAACATCGCCTCGGTCAGCCCGACCTTCGACACGCGCGGCAAGCGCACCGTCTTCTCCGCGTTCGGCGAGCTCGCGGTGCCGATCGTGTCGCCCGACATGAACGTGCCGCTGATCCGCCGCCTCGATGTGCAATTGGCGGGGCGGTACGAACACTACAGCGACTTCGGATCGGTCGCGAAGCCGAAGGTCGCGGCGGCGTGGGACCTGGTCGACGGCATCCGGTTGCGCGGGTCGTGGTCGCAGGGCTTCCGCGCGCCGAACCTCGAACAGCTCAACGCCGTCGCCTTCTCGCGCCTCAACACCAACACCGCGGCCAACACCGATTATTATCGCTGCGAAGCCGATGTTCGCGCGGGCCGACTCGCCGCCAACAACTTCCCAGGCTGTACAAGGACGATCGGCTATTCAATCGCCGTCAGCGGCAACCCCGACTTGAAGCCGGAAAAAAGCACCAACTGGACCGCCGGCATCGTCCTCGAGCCCAAGTTCATCCCGCGCAAATACGGCAAGCTGACGATCACCGCCGATTACTGGTCGATCAAGCAGACCGGAATCGTCGGCCAGTTCGGGCCGCAGAACGCGCTGGTGCTCGACTATCTCCTGCGCTTGCAGGGATCGAGCAATCCCAACGTCGTCCGCGCCGCCGTCACGTCCGACGACCAGCTGGTGTTCAATGGTAGCGGGCTCCCCGCTGCAGGCGCCGTGACGTTGATCAAGGACCAGTTCGTCAATCTGCTCCCGCAAACCGTGCGCGGGTACGACCTGTCGCTGATCTATACGGTCAGGACCGATATCGGCCGGTTCAATCTCAACGTGAACGTCGCACGGCTGACCAAATATGCCCGCCAGGTTTCGCCGGCGGTGCAAGCGCTATTCGATGCGCGCGGTGCGGGGACGATCAACGCCGCGACGCCGCTAACCGACGCGAGCAGCCTGTTGCAGGTCAACGGCAAGCCCAAGTGGCGGTGGTCAGGGTCGCTGACCTGGTCGCTCGGCGGGTTCACGTTGGGCGGGTACGCCACCTATATCGGCACCGTTTACGACACGGCGTTCCTCGACGGGAACGGCAATCCGTTCGTCGTGCAGGGTCAGACCCAGTTCAACCTCTACGCGCAATATCGCGTCAAGAAGGGCGCGCTGGAGGGCCTCAGCATGCGGGTCGGCGCGCGCAACATCTTCGACAAGCAACCGCCGATCATCGACTCAGGCTATCTCGGCTCGCTCTACGTGCCCTATGGTCGCTATTGGTATACGCAGATCGGGTTCAAGTTCTGACGATGATGAAACGACTGACCGCCCTCGCCGCTTTGTTCCTGATCGCCGCGTCGCCGGCGGTGGCGCAGACGGCGCCACCGGCCGCCGCCTTCGTTGGGAAGCCGCGCACGATCCTGTTCGTCGGCAACAGCTTCACGCAAGGAGCGCATTCGGCGGTCAAGCGCTATCGCGCCAATACGGTGACCGACCTCAATGGCGACGGCTATGGCGGCGTCCCCGCGCTGTTCAAGACGTTCACCGAGCAGGTCGGGCTGAACTACACGGTCAGCCTTGAGACGCAGGGCGGCAGGACACTCGGATTCCACTGGGCCGAGCGGCGGCAATTGCTCGACCGGGCGTGGGACGTTGTGATCCTCCAGGAACTGAGCACGCTCGACCGCGATCGACCGGGAGATGCGGCTGGCTACCGCATCGCTGCACCGCAATTCGCCGCGATGTTCGCGCGCGCCAATCCCCGCGTGAACGTGCTGCTGATGGCGACCTGGGCGCGCGCCGACCTGGTCTACCAGCCGGGCAGTCCATGGTCGGGCAAGCCGCTATCGGTGATGACGCAGGACCTGCGCCGCGCGTCCGACGGCGTGCGGGCATTGTCGCCGACGATCAAGGGCGTCCTGCCGGTCGGCGAGGCCTGGACTCGCGCGATCGCCGCAGGGATCGCCGACCCTGATCCGTATGACGGCATCGCGTTCGGGCAGGTCGATCTGTGGACGTACGACCATTACCACGCGAGCATTTATGGCTATTACCTGGAGGCGCTGGTCGTGTTCGGGCGCGTGACGGGCATCGACCCCACCCGCCTCGGTGCCAAGGAGCGCGCCGCCGACGATCTGGGCATTGCGCCGCAAACCGCCGTCGCGTTGCAGCAGGTCGCGCGGGATCAGCTAGCGGGGTCGTAGGCCGCGGCGCCGCTTCACGCGGCGGCGAGTGCCGTCGCGCCGAGCGTCAGTCTGGGATAGATTTCGCGCTCCTCGAACGCCATCCGCTGGTCCAGCGTGTTCAGGATGGAGCCCAACTCGCGGCAATAGCGCGGCCAGTGGCTGTCGATCCGCTCGGGCGTCCAGCTGTCGATATGCTGGCGATAGCGCTGTTCGAAGGGATCGGGCGCGTCGGGCTTCGTCGCATGCCGTGCCGTCGATGCGTTGTCGCGAAAGATCAGGTTCTCCGTCGCCAGGTGACGAAGCAGATGACGCGTCAGGGTCCAGCGGGCCGATGCGAACAACGGCCCGATCGGCGCGCCGTCATTGTTCAGGAAACCGCGCAGCGTCGCCGCGATCCCCCGGATAGTGTCGTGATCTTCGATCATCTTGGCGAGCATCGATACCGGTCCTTTCGTGGGCCCCGGGATCGGTGAGTTGCCTTAACGGAATCTTGCGAAGGGGCGTCCGGCATGGCGGACTGCTACCAAGGTCTAACACTTCTACGACACGTGCTGCATCGGGCTCACGGCCGCGCGATCAGCGTCCGGATTTCGGTGGCCAGTTGCAGCGGGTCGAACGGCTTCAGGATGACGCCCGCCGCCCCTTCGTCGCGATACCGCGCGATATCGGCGTCGCGCGCCTTGGCGGTGATGAACAGCGCCGGCGTCGCGCCGAGTCCGGGCAACTCGCGCAACGCCCGCAACGTGGCGAGCCCGTCCATGCCGGGCATCATGATGTCGAGCACGAGCACGTCCGGCCGCCAGTCGGTCGTCGCCGCAAATGCGACCGCTTCCTGCCCCGATATCGCGGTCCGGACGTCGATCGTCGGGTCGAGCGAAAGCGCCATTTCGACGATCGTGCGAATGTCGCGATCGTCATCGACATACAGCAATTTGAGTGGGCCGGTCATGTCACCCCCTCTGGGCTATCGTCGAGGATGCGGCGCACGGTCGCCTTGAGGTCGGGGAGCGACCCGCGCGATTTCACCAGCACCGCACTGACCTGGCTCGCCGCCGCCGCATCGACGTCGTGCGCGGAAAAGATGATCGTCGGCACGGCTAAGCCGTCCTTGTCGGTCAGCATCGGTAGCAACTCCAACCCCGATCCCTCGCCGAGATGCAAATCGAGGATCGCCGCATCGGGGGATTCGGTTTCGAGCAGCTTGCGCGCGCCCGCCAGGTCGGTAGCTTTCACGACGCGGGCATGCGGGCTCAGCGCCGATCCGACGATGTCGAGAATATCCTCGTCGTCGTCGAGGTGGAGGATGACGGGCTGCGCCGCGCCGGAGCGCCCGATGGCGCGGCGAACGGCATCGGCGAGACGATTGGGATCCACCGGCTTCTGCAACCAATCGACGAAATCGAGCGGCGTCGCCTCGACCGCACCTTCCCGCGTCAGGCCCGATACGACGACGATCGGCAACGACGAATGCCCGTTCGCGGTCCGCAGCGACCGCGCGACGCTCAGCCCGCTCTCGTCGGGCAGATTCAGATCGAGCAGCAAGGCGCTGTAGGTCCCGGTCGCCAGCGCCGCGCGCGCATCGGCGGCGGTCCCGACGCAGTGCGCGCCATGGCCGATCGCGACGACCATCTGCCGCAAGGTATCCGCCATGTCGGCATCGTCCTCGACGATCAGGATCTGCGGATCGTCCGCCGGCTTGGTGTCGAGCTGACGTTCGCGCCACAGGTCGAGCACGAACGCGAAGCGCGTGCCGCCGCCCGACCGGTCTTCGAACCGGATCGTACCGTCATGCCGGCCGATGATCTCGCGGGAAATAGCGAGGCCCAGCCCGGTGCCAGGGCTCTGTTCGCCCTCGGCCCGTTCGAAGCGGCCGAAGATGCGGTCGCGAAATTCGGTCGGCACGCCGGCGCCTTCATCGTCGACGGCAACCTGCGCCTTGCCGTCGGTCTGCGTCAGCCCGATCGTAACCGTTCCATCGGGCGGCGAGGCGCGGACGGCGTTGGACGTCAGGTTCGCGATGACCTGCAATAGCCGGTCGGCATCGCCAGCGACCAGAACGGGCGTATCGGGCACGTCACACGCAATCCTGATCCCAGCGGACGAGGCCAGCCCTTCGCTCCCCTCGCAAGCCCGTTGCACCACCTCGCGCAGGTCGAGCGGCCGGCGATCGAGGCCGAGCTGGCCCGACTGGATACGGTCGATGTCGAGCATGTCGTTGATCAGCCGGATCAGCCGGCGCGAATTGTTCTCGGCGATCTCTACGAGGCGTTGCGCCGCGGCTGGGATCTTGCCGGCCGACCCCGCGCGCAACAGCCCGAGCGCGCCAACCACAGAGGTGAGCGGTGTGCGCAATTCGTGGCTGACCGTCGACATCAGCTCGTCCTTCATCCGTTCGATCCGCTTGCGCTGCGAGATGTCGCGGACCGATGCGACGATGTGGTCGCCGTCGGGCAGGCGCATCACGCCGAGCGCGATGTCGACCGGGATTTCGTGACCGTCGCGATGAAGGATACGGCGATCGGGCAGGTACGGATTGGCGAGCTTGCCGTCGATCAACCCAACCCGTTCGTGGAATGTCACCGGCCTGTCGAGCAGCTTGATCAGCACCGAAATGTCGCGTCGCGCCAGTTCTTCGGGTCGATAGCCGAGCATCGTCGAGGCGGCGGCGTTGATCGTTTCGATCGTCCCGCTGGGGTTGAGGATCGCGATCGCGTCGATCGTGCTGTCGAGGATCGAGCGGTTGCGTTCGGCGACGCTGTAGGCGGCCAGCCGCGCGCGATACCGCGCATTGCTCTGCCGCCAGATCAGCAAAGCGGCGGCGAGCAACAGCCCGCCGACTACTGCGATTCCCACCCACATGCCCAGCCGATCGGCATCGACGCGTGCGCGATAGGTATTCACGCTTTCGTCGCGTTGACGTGCGGCAACCTTGAGCATCGCCGCCGACACCGACCGCATCTCGTCCATCAGATGCTTGCCCTTGCCCTCGCGAATCCGCGCGACCGCTGCGTCGAGGCCGCCCGCCCTGCGCAGCGCGAGGACGGCATCCATCTCGGCGAACTTCTGACCGGCCAAGTCGCGAAGCTGGCCGAGCAGCCGAGCCTGTTCCGGCTGACCGGCGAGGTCGGCCTGTAACTTGGCGAACGTTCGCGTCACCGCGTTTCGAGCCGGCCCGTAATCGGTCAGGAATGCCGAATCGCCGGTGATCACATAGCCGCGCTGGCTCGATTCGGCGTCGGCGATATGCGCGATCAGCGACCCCGCCTCAGCCTGGCGATCGAACGACGCGCGCGCCTGCAACCGCATGTTTTCGGTGACGACATATTCCGAACCGAGCCATAGCGACATCGCGATCAACAGGATCGGCACGCTGATCGTGGCCAGCACGAAACGCCACATACTCGGCCGTCGCGGTGCCATCGCCTCGATCCCCGACATGTCGCTCATGTCGTGCCGGCATCCCCGAGCAACGGCTGCATCGCGAGCAACGCCTGAGCGCGATTGCTGACCCCCAACTTGCGGAAGATCGCCGTGAGATGTGCCTTCACCGTCGCTTCGGTGATGTCGAGGTCGCCGGCGATCTGCTTGTTGAGGCGCCCGTCCGCCAGCGCCAGCAAAACCTTGAGCTGCGCACCCGACAGCGCCGCGATCCGATCGCGCGCCGAGCCCGCCGCCGCGGCGGTGGTTGCCGGCACCGGGAACACGGACTGTCCCGCGACGATCGTGCGCAAGGACTGCGCGAGGTCGTCGAGCGGATCGCTCTTGAACAGGAAACCGGCGGCGCCGAGCGCGCGGGCCGCCTCGACGATGACGGCGTCCTGCCGCGCCGACACCATGACGATCGGCGTGTCGCCGAGGAGATGCTGGAGTTGCAGCAGCCCGGAAAAGCCGCGCGCATCGGGCAGGATGAAATCGAGCAGGACCAGTCGATAGCCGCCGCGCGTCGCGATCGCCTTCGTCGCTTCGTCGATCGAACCGGCATTATCGACCGAAACGCCCGGCAAGGCCGCCCGCGCGGCGAGCGACAGCCCCTCTCGCGTCAATGGATGATCGTCGGCGATTAGTACGTGTCGACTGAGCGTCAGGATTGCCTCCGCAAAAAGTAGCGTTCGAAACCCGGTCCGATACGCTACTGGAACCTGCGCCCTTGTACGTCTTTTGACCGTTAACCCGGTCAAGATTTATGTCGGGAATGGTGTAAATTTCTCCGCATGTAAAGGGAGTTAGCTTCTGACCGATCAACAAGGTACGGTGCTGATCGTCGATGACGAGGAAGCGAATCGGATCATCGTGCGGCGCGTTCTCGAACAGGCGGGATGGTCAGCGGTCGAAGCGGCGGACGGCATCGAAGCGGTCGCCGCGGCCCGCCGGACGCTGCCGTCGCTGATCGTCATGGATATCGACATGCCGCGCTGCGACGGGCTCGCGGCGACCCGCGCGATCCGCGAGTCCGCCGCGCCGCTCTCCAGCGTCCCGATCCTGGTCTATAGCGCCATGCCGCTGACCGATGTCGAGGTCACCGCGCGGGGCATGGACGGCAGGATTCCCAAGCCCTTCACCCCAGATCAGTTGATCGCGGCGGTCGAGCCGTGGCTACAGGAAGGACAGCTGGCGGGTGCGCAACGCCTGGCGGGATTGTTCGGTGAGGCCGAGCTCGGCCGGTTGGTCGGCGGTCTGCGCGAGCAGTTGGAATCCGCCGTGACGGAATTGGATGGTACCGCCATCCCGACCATCGCCCATCGCGTCGCCGGTCTGGCCGGCACGCTCGGTTTCGCCGCGGTCAGCGCGAGTTGGCTGGCGCTGTCGGAGGGCGACGAATCGGCCCGCGACCAAGCCCGGCGCGATGCCCGGATGGCGATCGCCGCGATCGACCGCAGCGAGCTTGTTGCACCGCACCATTGAGACTCTGGTCGAATCCGGCGCGGGCCAGGCTGCGGCGGTAAGTTTCTGTTTACCGCGAGGGCGTTGGGCAAGGTCATTCCCCACGCTCAACCGGAGCAGAATGATGATCAACCTCACGTCCCCCCTTCGCTCGCTGGCCCTCGCCGGCGCCGCAATTGTCGCCGTCGCCGCTACCCCGGCGCTGGCCGACAGCAGCAACGGTACGATCGCCGTCGCGCTCAACGTGACCAACGCCTGCGTCGTCAACGGCGCGGCGTCCGTTCAGTCCAACCTCGGCTCGCTCGGCACGATCCAGTTCCCCGATCAGCCCGGCATCTTCGGCAACGTCGACGGCCAGCTCGTCGGTTCGCTCGGCACGCTGCAGGTGCAGTGCTCGCCGAACGCGACGCCGGTGCTGACGATAGGTTCGGGCGCGCATGACGCGGCCGGCAAGCGCAACATGGCGGCGAATGCGAGTTCGGTAAACTACCGCCTCTATTCGGATTCGGCGCGCACCAACGAAATCGGGATCGGCGGCCAGCTGACCCTGGGTACCGCATCGACCACGCCGATCACCGTGCCGATCTACGCACGCGTCAACAGCGGCGGTCAGGTCCTCGCGGCCGGATCGTACACCGACACCGTGCAAGTCGTCCTGACCTGGTAAGCGGATTTCGGGCAGGACGATCGGCATGTTGCGGCTGGTATCGGGCGGAGCGTTTGCGCTCGCGTCGCTGGCCCTCGTGTCGATGCCTGCCCGGGCCGAAACGACCAAGAGCTTCCAGGTCTCCGCCGACATCGTCAAAGGCTGCATCGTCGCCGTCAATGCCGGTGGACAATGGGGCAAGATCGATTTCGGCACGGTGTCCGGCGTCGCGTCGGGTACGGTCGATGCCGATCTGCTGTCCGGCTCGGTCGGCGGCATCCAGATCGACTGCACACCCAACACGACCGCGTCGGTGACCGTCGATAACGGCGATCATGCTGCGAACGGTGTGCGCCGGCTAGGCCTCGGCGCGACCGCTTATGCGATCCCATATCAGCTGTTTGCCGACGGCAGCAGCACGCCCTGGACGACCCAGGCGATCGCGGTCTCCTTCCCGGCCGGCACGTCGCGCAAGATCCTGCCGGTGCGCGGGCGGGCGACGTTAACCAGACCGATGGCAGCGGGCGCGTATACGGACACCGTTCGTGTCACGCTAACCTGGTGAATATGCGCCACATTCGGAGTGTTCTGATGAAAAGACTGCTCACCGCCACGCTGCTGCCCGCGAGCTTTCTCGCTACGGCTTCGCATGCTTCCACCGTGGTGATCTGGCCGGTCGATCCGATCCTGAAACCGGGCGAACAGGCGACCGCATTGTGGCTCGAAAACAAGGGCGACAAGCCCGTCACGCTGCAGGTCCGCTCGTTCGACTGGGCGCAGCCGCAGGGCGACGACGCCCTGACCCCGCAGAACGACGTGGTCGTCAGCCCGCCGATCGCGGTCGTTCCCGCGGGCAAGCGCCAGCTCGTCCGCATCATCCGTCGCGATCCCGCTGCCGCGGCCGCGCCCGAACGAGCGTTCCGCCTGCTGATCGACGAAGTGCCGACTCAGCCCGCTGCGGGCGATCCGGCGGCGGCTTCCGCCCGGCTCGCGGTGCAGATGCGCTATTCGATTCCGTTGTTCACCTACACCGCCGATCCGGGCGCGCAGAAGGTTGCGCTCGTCGCGCGCACGATTGCTACCGGCGACGGCCGCGTGGTCGAGATCCGCAATACCGGCACGCTCCATGCGCGGCTTACCGACCTGCGCGTCGTGCTGGGCAACCAGGAACGGATGATCAAGGCGGGGCTGAGCGGCTACGTCCTGCCCGGCGCGACGGTGCGGTTCGTGATCCCCGGCGACGCCGCGGGCGTGGTAAAGGTCGGCGTCAATGGGGTCGACCAGACGCTCGAACCGGCCACCTGACAGGCGAGCGGCGCATCACCATGCGTCTTTTCCGATCCCTCCTGACCCTGTTGGCGCTATGCGCCGCGCAACCAGCATTCGCGGCGAGCGATCCCGTGCCGGGGGCGGCGGCCGACAAGGTGGACAGCGCGGCGCTGTTCGTCGAACTCGTCGTCAACGGCCAGGCCAAGGACGGCTTCCTGAGCGTCGCCAAAAACGGCGATCATCTGTGGGTCGATGCCGACACCCTGCGCAAGGCCGGGATCGACATTCGCGATCAGGGCAGGATCGACGTCGCCGCTTATCCCGGATTCCGCGCGACCTATGACGAGGAAGGTCAGCGGCTGTTGCTCGACGTGCCGGCGGCGATGCTGCCGACCAGCAAAATCGCCGGCACCGCGCCTGCGCGGCTGAAGACGACGGTAAGCACCGGCGCGTTGCTCAACTACGACCTCTACGCCCAGCGCACCGCCGGCATCACCAGCGTGTCGCTGTGGAGCGAACAGCGCGTGTTCGGCCCGGTCGGCACCCTGTCGAATACCGGCAGCATTCGCTGGGGCGGATCGGGGCGGAAGGGCTATGTCCGCTACGACACGACCTATCGCTATATCGACGAGGACCGCGCGATCGTCGCGGAGGCGGGCGACACGATCACCGGCGCGCTGCCATGGAACAGCGCGGTCCGGATCGGCGGCGTGCAGATCGCGCGCAGCTTCCGCACGCGGCCCGACCTGATCACCGTTCCCCTGCCCGATTTCGCCGGGATGGCGGCGGTGCCGTCGGGGGTCGACCTGTTCGTCGACGGCTATCGCCAGCAACATGCCGATGTCGGACCGGGCCGCTTCGTGCTCGACAACGTGCCGGTGGTGAACGGCGCGGGCGAGGCGCGGGTCGTCACCACCGACGCGGTCGGGCGGCAAGTCTCGACGGTCATTCCGTTCTACGTCGCGCCCGAATTGCTGCATCCGGGGCTCAGCGATTTTTCCGCGAGCGTCGGCGCGTTACGGCGTGGCTACGGGTTGAAGAGCTTCGGTTACGGCCGGCTCGTCGCGACCGCATCGGGCCGCGTGGGGCTGACGTCGCGTTTCACCCTCGAGGGGCATGGCGAGGCGGCGAGCGGCCTCGTCCTCGGCGGGATCGGCGGGGCGTGGGCACCGGGTCGCTTCGGGGCGTTCCACGGATCGGCCGCGGTCAGCCGTCGCGCCGGCGCCACCGGCACGCAAGTCACCGTCGGCTACACCTATACCAGCCGCCGTTTCAGCCTGGGCGCCGAGCATATCGTACGAAGCAGCAACTTCACCGACCTCGCCGGCTTCGACCTCGCCAATTGGCGCGGCGGATCGCGCAGCGACCGGGTGAGCGGCAGCGTCGTGCTCAACGGGCTCGGCAGCCTGGGCGTCGGCTATATCGACGCGCGGACGCGCGACGGCAGCCGCGCGCGCATCGCCTCCGCTTCGTTTTCGCTACCGCTCGCCCGCAGCATCTCGGCGTTTGCCGCGGCCGATTACGATATCGATCGCAAGGCGTTCAGCGCGCAACTCCGCATCGTCGTGCCCTTGGGCGGCGGCAGCGCGAGCGCGGGGGTGAGCCGCCAGCCCAATCGCGGGATGCTGTTCGAAGGCGACTATGCGCGCTCCGTCCCGACCGATGGCGGATTCGGCTTCGCCGCCAGCGCCGCGACCGGCAGCAATGGCGGGTTCTACGGCCAGGCCAGCGGCACGTGGCGCGGCGACGCGGTCCAGATCGACGCGGGCGCATCCACGACGCCCGGCAGCGCGTCCTATTGGGCGGGCGTGACCGGCGCGGTCGCGTTGCTGAACGACAAGGTCTATGTCGCCAACCAGCTGCCCGATGCGTTCGCGGTCATCGTGACCGACCTGCCGAAGGTGCCGGTCTATTACGAGAACCAGCTGATCGGCCGGACCGAGCGCGACGGCCGCCTGTTCGTGCCGCGCGTCACCGCCTATCACCCCAGCCGCTTCTCGATCGACACGATCGACCTGCCGATCGGCGCAGAGGCCGCGACGATCGAGGCCCGGGTCGCCCTGCGCGAAGGGACCGGCGCGGTCATCCCGATGACGGTCGCGATCGTCCGCAGCGGCACGGTGGTGCTGCTCGATGCATTCGGGAAGCCATTCCCCGCGGGCACGATGGCGGACCTATCGACGGGCGGCCAGGTGGTGGTCGGCTGGGACGGGATCGTCTCGATCGATCGCTTGCCCGCCGCCTTCACCTTGTCGATCGCGCGACCGACGGGCGTGTGCCGCGCGACGGTCGCGGTGCCCGCCGATGCCGGCCCCCTCGCCAATCTGGGAAGCGTCCGATGCGAATGATTCTCCGCGCCTTGCTCGTCCTAGCTGGCCTCGCTTTGTCGACAGAGGCGCAGGCATTGTGCAGCCTGCAGCCGACCACGACGACGACGTTCACCGCCGCCTCGTCCTACGACGTCCGCACGGCCGGGGCGATCGCGACCGTCACCGCGCCGACCAGCCTCAACTGCAACGGCTCGCTGATCAGCATCGCGACGGTGAATACGGCGAAGGCGACCGTGCTGAGCACCAACGGCTTCAAGCTCAAGAACGCGGCCGGCGACGCGATTTCTTATCGCCTGTCGGCGGACTCGGCGGGCAGCTATACCTTCACGCAGGGCGGGACGATCGACTACTTCAGCGGGTCGCTGGTGTCGCTGCTCGGCATCCTCAACGGCGCAAATTTTGTGCCGACCATGTACGCGGCGACGATCGATACGCCCAACGTGCCGGCCGGGACCTATACCGACACCGTGCGCGTGTCGTGGAGCTGGACGATCTGTCACGGGCTCGGCATCGGCAATGTCTGCGTGCTGAGCGAGACCGGCAGCGGCACGACCGACATGACGATCAAGATCACGGTCGGGAACGACTGCCGGATCAGCGCGCCGCCCTTATCGTTCGGCACCGCGCCGCTCGCGTCGCAATTCGGCAGCGTGACGCAAGCGGTAGCGGTCGATTGCACCAAGGACGCGACCTACACCGTCGCCTTCACCAGCGGCAATTCGGGCGCATCACGGCCGTGGCGCGCGATGAGCGACGGCGCCGGGAATATCCTGCAATACAATATCTACAGAACCGACGGCACGACGATCTGGGACATGACCAATCCGATGACCAGCGCGGTCAAAGGGACTGGATCGACCAATCCGGCGCAGATGCAAACGTATGTCGCGAAGGTAAATCCAAGCCAGACGACCCCGCCGGTCGGACACTATACCGACACGGTCAGCGTGGTCATCGCGTTCTGACGGTCGGCACGACGGCCGTCGCCTGGATTTCGACCTTGGCGCGCGGCTCGACCAGCCGGACGACCTGCACCAGCGCCATCGCGGGGAAATGCCGGCCGATAACATCGCGATAGGCGCGGCCGATCTCCTTTTGCCGCGCGAGATAGTCCTCGATATCGGTCACGTACCAGGTCAGCGACACGATATGCTCGGCCGCCGCGCCGCCCGCCGCCAGCACCGCGACGATATTGGCCAGCGTCTGGCGGACCTGATCGACCAGATCGTCGCTTTCGAACTGTTGCTGCGCGTTCCAGCCGACCTGGCCGCCGACATGAATCGTGCGCCCTTCCGCCGCGACGCCATTGGCGTAACCGATCGGCGACGCCCAACCGGGGGGCTGGAGCGTCTCGTGCATCATCGTTCTCCTTCACGCAGCCGGAAGCGCTGGATCTTGCCCGTCGGGGTCTTGGGTAGCGCGTCCACGAACCGGACCGAGCGCGGGTATTTGTACGGCGCGATCGCCGCCTTCACGTGATCCTGCAACAGCCGGATCGTCAGCGCATCGGGCGCCGCTTCCTCGACCAGCACGACATGCGCCTCGACGATCTGGCCGCGATCGGGGTCGGGCGCGCCGATCACCGCGCATTCGCGGACCATCGGATGCGCGAGCAAGGCGGTTTCGACCTCTGGTCCGGCGATGTTGTAGCCGGCCGAAACGATCATATCGTCCGAGCGTGCCGCGAAGCGGAAGCGGCCGTCCTCGTCCTGGTAGAAGCTGTCGCCGGTCAGGTTCCAGCCGTCACGGACGTAGTCGCGCTGGCGCGGATCGTTGAGATAGCGGCACCCGGTCGGCCCACGCACCGCCAGCCGACCGATCTCGCCGCGCGGTACGTCGGCCATGTCCTCGTCGACGATCCGCGCTTCGTAACCCCGCACCGGACGGCCGGTCGCTCCGGGCGCGCGATCGTCGACGCTGTTCGTGATGAAGATGTGGAGCATCTCGGTCGATCCGATCCCGTCGAGGATCGGCTTGCCGGTGCGCCGCGTCCATTCGTCATAGACCGGCGCCGGGAGTGTCTCTCCCGCGGACACCGCGAGCCGCAGCGAGGAGAGGTCGGCGCCCTCTTCCATCGCCGCCATCATTGCGCGGTAGGCAGTGGGGGCGGTGAAGCTGATCGTTGCGCGGTGGCGTTCGATCAGCTCGACCATGTTGGCGGGCGAGGCCTGTTCGAGCAGTGCCGCCGCCGCGCCGAACCGCAGCGGGAAGATCGCGAGCCCGCCCAGCCCGAAGGTGAAGGCGAGCGGCGGCGAGCCGACGAACACGTCGTCGGGCGTTACCTGCAGCACGTCCCTCGCATAGCCGTCCGCGATGATCAGCAAGTCGCGGTGAAAGTGCATCGTCGCCTTGGGCTCCCCGGTCGTCCCCGACGTGAAGCCGAGCAGCGCCACGTCGTCGCGGCCCGTCCTGACCGCGTCGAACCGCACCGGCTTCGACAGCGCGGCCCGGTCGAGTTCGGCGTCGTGGTTGGCGGTACCGTCGAACCCGATGACTTGCTTGAGGAAGCGGCTGTCCTTGGCGCAGGCGACCATGCCGTCCAGGATGCGCGTGTCGCACAACGCCAGTCCGATCTCCGCCTTGTCGACGATCTTGCCGAGCTCGCCTGCACGCAGCATCGGCATGGTGTTGACGACAACCGCGCCCGCCTTGGTCGCCGCCAGCCAGCACGCCACCATCGCTGGATTGTTGGGTGCGCGGATCAGCACGCGATGCCCGGGCAGCACGCCGTAATCCTCGACCAGTGCATGGGCGATGCGGTTGGACCAGTCGGCGAGCTCCTTGTAGGTCCGCGTCCGCCCGTTGCCGATCAGCGCGACGCGATCGCCATGCCCGGCGCCGACCTGCGCGTCGCATAGTTCGACCCCGGCGTTGAGCCATTCGGGATAGTCGAATCCGTCGAGCGAAATGTCCGGCCATTGCTCGACCGGCGGCAGATTGGCACGCGCGAAGCCGTCGGTATGGCCGGTTGGGCCCAGCATCTCAGTCGCCCTCGAACACCGGCTGCTCCTTCGCGACGAAGGCGCGATAGGCGCGTTCGAAATCGCGCGTCTGCATGCAGATCGCCTGCGCCTGCGCCTCGGCCTCGATCGCTTGCTCCAGCCCCATCGACCATTCCTGGTTGAGCTGGGTCTTGGTGATGCCGTGCGCGAAGGTCGGCCCCGCCGCGATCCGCGTCGCCAGCGCGATCGCCTCGTCCTCCAGTGCGTCGGCGGCGACCAGGCGGTTGTAGAACCCCCAGCGTTCGCCCTCCTCGGCGCTCATCGTGCGGCCGGTATAGAGCAGGTCCGCCGCCCGCCCCTGCCCGATGATCCGCGGCAGCATCGCGCACGCGCCCATGTCGCATCCCGCGAGCCCGACGCGCGTGAACAGGAACGCGGTCTTGGCCCCGGGTGTCGCGAGCCTCAGGTCGCTCGCCATCGCCATGATCGCGCCGGCACCCACCGCGACCCCGTCGACCGCGGCAATCACCGGGCGGCCGCACCCGATCATCGCCTTGACCAGATCGCCGGTCATCCGGGTGAAGCGGAGCAGCTGCTTCATGTCCATCGCGACCAGCGGCCCGATAATGTCGTGGACGTCGCCGCCCGAACAGAAATTGCCACCATTGGGCAGGATCACCACCGCGTCGACATCGTCGGCATCGCTCAGCGCACGGAAGGTGTCGCGCAGCTCGGCATAGCTGTCGAAGGTCAGCGGGTTCTTGCGCGCCGGATTGTTCAGCCGGACGCGCGCGATGCGATCGGCGACCTGCCACTGAAAATGCGTGGGGCTGTGGCCCGCCATCGCCGTCATGCTTCCTTCTCCCATTGGCTGCGGAACGCGGTGAGCGTCGCCGTGATATCCTGTGCGGTCGCGGGGTCGATCGGCGCGAGCAGTTCGTCGATCCAGCGCGCATGCGCCGCCGCCATCGTCGCGAACTGCGTGCGGCCGGCGGGCGTCAACCGCACGATCGCGGCGCGGCGGTCGCCGTCGCGATGGCCGCGCGCGATGAGGCCATCGCTCACCAACCGCTCGACGATCCCGGTGACGTTGCCGTTGGACACGAGCAGGAAGCGCGACAGCTCTCCCATCATCATGCCCTCCGGCGCGCGGTCGAGCGCGGCCATGACGTCGAACCGCGGCAGCGTCGTGTCGAACGCATCGGCCAGCCGCTCGCGCAACTGGCGTTCGATCGCGCGCGTGGTGCGCAGCAAGCGGAGCCACAGCCGCAGCCGCGCATGGTCGTCGGTCGCGACCGAAGCGAGCGCGCTCACCACGTCTCGCCGCCCGACACCGATATCGCCTGGCCAGTGACCGACCGCGCGGCGTCGCTGACCAGCCACAGCACCGCAGCTGCAACCTCATCGGGCGTGACGAACCGTCCCTGCGGATTGGCCAACGCCGCGCGCGCCTCGGCCGCCGAGCGACCGGTCTTGGCGGCGATCTCGTCGAGCGACCGCGTCAGCATCTCGGTCTCCGCGAACCCCGGACAGACCGCATTGACCGTGACGCCGCTCTTCGCGGTCTCGGCGGCGAGCGCGCGCATCAGGCCGATCACGCCGTGCTTGGCCGCGACATAGGGCGCGACATAGGGGTAGCCCTTGAGCCCGGCGGTCGAGGCGATGAACACGATCCGCCCGTCGCCCTTTTTGGTCATCGCCGCGAGCGCGGGCTGGACCGACAGGAACGCGCCGGTGAGGTTGACCGCCAGGCTCGCGTTCCAACCGTCGAGCGTGACTTTGGTCGCGGTCGCGCTGATCGCCGCACCGGCATTGGCGACCACGATGTCGAACGCTCCGCGCGCGGCCCGCGCTTGGTCGTACAGCATGGCGACCGAGGCAGGGTCGGTCACGTCGGCGACGATGCCGTGGACGCGCGGATGCGCGACGCTGTCGAGCGCCGCCTGCCGCCGTCCGCAGATCGTGACCTCGTTCCCGCCCTCGGCAAGCGCCAGTGCGATCGCACGGCCGATGCCGCTACCGCCGCCGGTGACCAAAGCGTGCGTCATATTTCTCCTCGCTCCGCCAGCCGATAGAGCTGGTCGCGTCCCGGCAGATACGGGTCGGGCCACGACGTCTCGGCATCGCCCAGCCGTGCCGCCGCGTGCAGCGTCCAATAGGGGTCGGCGAGATGCGGCCGCGCGAGGCACACGAGATCGGCACGTCCCGCCATCAGGATCGAATTGACGTGATCGGGCAGATAGATGTTGCCGACCGCCATCGTCGCGATGCCGACCTCGTTGCGAATCCGATCCGAGAAGGGCGTCTGGAACATGCGCCCGTAGACCGGTCTCGCCTGGAGCGACGTCTGGCCGGCTGAAACGTCGATGATGTCGACCCCAGCCTCCTTCAGCATCCGCGCAATCGCAACCGCTTCCTGCGGCGTCACGCCGTCGTCGCCCACCCAGTCGCTGGCGGAGATGCGGACCGCGATCGGCTTGTCGTCGGGCCACACCACGCGCACCGCTGCGAACACTTCGAGCGGATAGCGCATGCGGTTCTCGAGGGTCCCGCCATACTCGTCCTCGCGACGATTGGTCAGCGGGGTGATGAAACTCGACAGCAGATAGCCGTGCGCCATGTGGAGCTCGATCATGTCGAAGCCCGCGCGATCGGCCATCTCCGCCGCCGCGACGAATGCGTCACGCACGTCGTCCATGTCGGCACGGTCCATCGCCTTCGGCGTCTGATTGGCCGGCGACCACGGCACCGCCGACGCGGACAGCAACGGCCAATTACCTTCCGCCAGCGGCGCGTCCATTTCCTCCCAGCCGAGTTGCGTCGATCCCTTCGCCCCCGAATGGCCGAGCTGTGCGCAGATCTTCGCCGGCGTTTCAGCATGGACGAAATCGACCAGCCGTTTCCATGCCGCCTCATGCTCGGGCGCGTAGAATCCCGGACACCCCGGCGTGATCCGGCCCTGTGCACTGACGCAGGTCATCTCGGTATAGACCAGCCCCGCCCCGCCCTTCGCGCGCTCGGCGTAGTGCGCGAAATGCCAGTCGGCCGGGCAGCCCTCGACCGCCTTGTACTGCGCCATCGGCGAGACGACGACGCGGTTGGCGAGCGTCATTTCGCGCAGCCTGAACGGCGCAAACATGGGCGCGCGCGGCGCGTTGCCCGCCCCTGCTCGCTCCTGAAACCAGCCCTCCGCCGCGCCGAGCCACGCATGATCGCGCAGCCGCAGATTTTCGTGGCTGATCCGCTGCGACCTGGTCAGCAGCGAATAGGTGAACTGGACCGGGTCGAGATCAAGATAGCGCTCGACCTCCTCGAACCACTCCGCCGAATTGCGCGCGGCCGATTGCAGCCGCAGCACTTCGATGCGCCGCGCGTCCTCATACCGGTCGAGCGCGGCGTCGAGCCCGTCGCCCTTTTCCAGTTCGTCGGCCAGCGTGATCGCACTTTCGAGCGCCAGCTTGGTCCCCGACCCGATCGAGAAATGCGCGCTGGCCGCGGCGTCGCCCATCAGCACGACGTTCCCATGACGCCAATGCTCGCACAGCACGCGCGGAAAGCTGATCCAGGCCGATCCGCGCACATGGTTGGCGTTCGACATCAGCGCGTGCCCGCCGAGATGCGCCGCGAACACCGCCTCGCACGCCGCGATCGACTCCTCGCGCGTCATGTCGCCGAACCCGGCCCGGTCCCACGTCTGGGCCGAGCATTCGACGATGAAGGTCGCGGTGCCGGGCTCGAATTGATAGGCATGTGCCCACATCCAGCCATGCTCGGTCGGCTCGAAGATGAAGGTGAACGCATCGTCGAACGTCTGGTGCGTGCCGAGCCAGACAAACTTGTTGGCGTAGGTCTGGATGTCGGGTCGGAAGGTGGCGGCGAACGTGTCGCGGGTGCGCGAGTTCAGTCCATCGGCGGCAACGACCAGATCGTAGTCGCGGCTCAAGCCCTCGACATCGACGACCTCGTCCTCGAAGCGCAGCACCACGCCAAGTTCGCGCGCCCGCTCCTGCAACAGCATCAGCAACCGACGCCGGCCGATCCCGCAGAAACCGTGCCCGGTCGACACCGTGCGCGTGCCGCGATGGACCACCGCGACGTCGTCCCAATAAGCGAAGTGATCGCGGATCGCGGCGGCGCTGACCGGGTCGTTGGCGGCGAGATTCTGCAGCGTCTCTTCGGACAGCACGACACCCCAGCCGAACGTGTCGTCGGGGCGGTTGCGCTCGAATACGGTGACGTCGTGAGCGGGGTCGCGCAGCTTCAGGCTGATCGCGACGTACAGTCCACCAGGTCCCCCACCGACGACCGCGACCTTCATCCCACTCCCCGCGCAATTTCGCGGAAAGCTAATCGTCGAAGGCCGGAAGTTTCAAGCCTAAAATAATCTCGCCGTTGCGAGACGCGGTGGCCGAGCTACAGGACGCCTATCGGCCGATAGACGGAGGACGCTGACAGTGGAAACGATCGGCCGCGATTTGCGCGAGATGCAGCGCGTACCGCTCGCCGCCTCGCACGTGTCGGCATTGCGCGCGGTCGGCAGCGTGGTGGATTATGCGGAAGGCGACTTCCTGTCCCGTCCCGGCGAGCCGATCGACCGCTTCGTCTATGTCGAGGATGGCGAGATCGAAGTCGTCAATCCGTTCACCGACGAACGCCTGCTCCCCGCCACGCTCGGTCCGACCCAATTCATGAGCGAAATCGCGTTCCTGAGCGGCGGCAATTGGTCGCTGCCGATGCGCGCGGCGCGCGACACGCGGGTGCTCGAAGTGCCGCGCGCCGACATGCTGCGGCTGATGTCGCAGATCCCCGAAATGTCGGACATCGTCATCACCGTGCTGTCCGCACGCCGCCGCCGCCAGCTCGAATCGCGCGACAGCTCGCTGGTCCTGATCGGCGAGGATGCCAACCGCGACGTCCGGCGCGTCGCCGGATTCGTCAGCCGCAACCGCCTGCCCTTCAGCTCGCTCGCGCTCGGATCGGACGAAGCCGCAGCCATCGCCGCCAATTGCGGCATCCCAGCGGAAGAACCCGCGGTGATCTTCGGCCGCGACACCGTGATCACCGATCCCACGCCGGGCAAGATCGCGCGGCTGCTCGGGCTCAACCACGATTTCGCCGACGACCAGGAATTCGACGTCCTGATCGTCGGCGGCGGTCCGGCCGGCGTGGCGGCGGGCGTCTATGCCGGCGCGGAAGGCCTCAACGCCCTCGTCATCGAAGACACCGCGATCGGGGGTCAGGCGGGGACGTCGAGCCGCATCGAGAATTACATGGGTTTCCCAACCGGTATTTCGGGCGCCGACCTGGTCTGGCGCGGCGAAATCCAGGCGATGAAGTTCGGCACGCAGTTCGCGATGCCGCGCCGCGTCACGATGCTGGAGGAGCTCGATAGCGGCCGGTTCTGCGCGACGTTCGACAACGGCCGCCGCGTCAGTGCCGGCGCGGTCGTCGTCGCGACCGGCGTCCAGTATCGCCGCCTGCCGATCGAGCGGCTCGCCGATTTCGAAGGCGCGGGCGTCTATTACGCCGCGACCGAGATGGAGGCGCGCTATTGCCGCGACTCCGAGGTGCTGATCATCGGCGGCGGCAATTCGGCGGGACAAGCCGCGATGTTCCTGTGCCGCACCGCCGCGCATGTCCGGCTGCTGGTGCGCGGATCGTCGCTGGCGAGTTCGATGTCGAGCTACCTGTCGAGCCGGCTGGAAGCGGACCCGGCGATCACGATCGAATATGGTGCCGAGGTCACATGCCTGAAGGGAGACGACGCGCTCGAACAGGTCACGATCCGCAACGCGAACGACGGCACCGAGCGATCGGTCGATGCCTGCGCGCTGTTCGTGATGGTCGGCGCGGCGCCCAATACCGGCTGGCTCTCGGGCCTGGTCGAGCTCGACGATAAGGGCTTCGTGCTGACCGGCGACGCGGTCGGCGGCGCGTCGCCTTATTGTACGTCCCGCCCCGGCATCTTCGCGGTCGGCGACGTCCGTTCCGGCTCGGTCAAGCGCGTCGCCTCGTCGGTCGGCGAGGGATCGGTGGTCATTTCCCGCGTCTGGGAATTCCTCAACCGCTAGACGGCATCCGCGCGCCACGCAGATTCCCCTACTCCCCCGCCCCAACGGTTGTTACATTGCGGGTTCTGCATTGGAGGACACGATGGGCCTGGGTGATTTTCTCAAGAAGCAGTTGGTCGATGTCATCGATTGGGTCGACGAGCCCGGTGTGCTCGCGATCCGCTATCCGATGCAGGACCGCGAGATCCAGAACGGCGGCCAGCTGACCGTGCGCGAAGGCCAGGTCGCGATGTTCTACAACGAGGGCCAGCTCGCCGACGCCTTCAAGGCCGGGCAGCATACGCTGACCACGCAGAACCTGCCGCTGCTGACCGCGATCATGAACTGGGACAAGGGGTTCCAGTCGCCGTTCAAGGCCGACGTCTATTTCTTCACGCTGCGCGAACAGACCGGGCTGAAATGGGGCACGCCGCAGCCGATCACGGTGCGCGACAAGGAATTCGGCGCGATCCGCATCCGCGCGTTCGGCACCTATTCGTTCCGGGTCGAGGACGTCGCGGTGTTCGGCACCAAGATGATGGGCTCGCTCGACCGGCTGACGACGGCCGACCTCGACCAGCAACTGCGCGCCGTAATCAACCAAGCGATCGCGACTGCGCTCGGCGGCAGCGACATCGCGTTCCTCGATCTGGCGGCGAACCAGCAGGCGCTGTCGGAGAAACTGAAGGCATCGGTCGATACCGCCTTCGCCGAATGGGGCCTGTCGTGCCGCACGTTCTTCGTCGAGAGCGTGTCGCTGCCCGACAACGTGCAGGAATATCTCGACAAGGGCAGCCAGGCGCGCGTCGTCGGCAACCTCGACCAATATGCCAAGTTCCAGGCGGCGGATTCGATCAAGACCGCGGCGGCGAACGAAGGCGGCATGGCCGGGATCGGCGCGACCGCCGCGGCCGGGCTGGCAATGGGTCAGCAGATGGCGGGCGTGCTCGGCGGCAATACGGGCGGCGGCGGCGGCGCGGCGGCGGTCGATCCGTATGAGCAGATCGAAAAGCTCCACAAACTGGTCACGATCGGCGCGCTCAGCCAGGAAGAGTTCGACGCCAAGAAGGCAGAGCTGCTCGCGAAGATCTAGGCGACGATGCTGCGCGCTTCCTGCCCCAATTGCGGCGCGCCGATCGCGTTCCGGTCGGCCGACCTGCCGGTGAAGGTGTGCGACTATTGCCATAGCGCGGTGTTGCGGACCGGCGGCAATCTGGCGGCGATGGGCAAGGTCGCCGACGTTCCCGACGACGTCAGCCCGCTCCAGCTCGGCGTCCACGGACGCGTCGGCGCGCGCAGCTTCGACCTGATCGGGCGGGTGCGCTGGCGCTATGACGACGGCGCGTGGAACGAGTGGCTGGCCTATTTCGACGACGGCTCGACCGGCTGGCTGGGCGAATCGATGGGCCGCTATATGCTGCTTCGCCAGGTCGATCTGTCGCACGTCGTGTCGGATGTCGTGAAGCTGCTCCAATCCGGGTTCACCGTCATGCCGGGCACGCAGGCGATGATCGACAATGTCGAATATTGGGCGAGCGACGTGAAGAAGGTGTCGTGCGTCGCGAGCGAGGGCGAGCTGCCATTCAACTCGCTCGGCCTGTCGGCGTGGAGCGTCGACCTGATGTCCGCCGACGAGCATTGCGCGAGCATCCAGCGCGCCGGGGACGAAGACGTTGAGGTCTATGCCGGGCAATATGTCTCGCTGGCCGACATCGCCGCGACGGGCTTGCGCGAGTTCGAGGGCTGGCCGATGCCGGCGTATAAAGCGTGACCGACACGCCGCCGCTCGACGCGCCCGCGACGCCGGCGGCACCGCCCGCCCCGCCGCCATCGACGGTCAAACCGGTCAACTGCCCCAATTGCGGCGGCACCGTCGATATCCGCGTCGCCGGCACGACGGTCAGCGTGATCTGCAGCCATTGCGGATCGACGCTCGACGCGACTAGCCCCGATCTCCAGGTCATCGCCAAGGCGGATCAGGCGCTCAAGACGCCCGAAATCCCGCTCGGCACGCGCGGCGTCCTCAAGGGCAAGACCTGGGAAGTCGTCGGCTATCAGGAGCGAACCGACGAAGAGGTCACCTGGGCCGAATATCTGCTGTTCAACCCCTATGAGGGCTACGCCTTCCTGGTCGACGACGGGCGGCGGTTCAATCTGGGCTTCCTGCTCGACAAATTGCCGACGTCGCATTGGGGACTTGGCCTGTCGGTCGACGGGCTGAACGTCTCGCGCTTCGGCGATCCCTATCCGGTCCACACGATTTTCGTCGTCGGCGAATTCTACTGGCGCGTCCAGGTCGGCGAAACGGTCGAGGAGACCGACTATGTCACGCCCGGCACGATGCTGGCGTGCGAGGATTACCAGGGCGAACGCACCTGGACGCGACTCGACATGCTCGACTGGGGCGAGGCGGAGGCCGCGTTCGGCATCGCCCCGCGCCGCAAGGAATACAGCCACCCGGCACCGCACGAACGCTCCCCGTTCAAGGCGCAGTTGTTCGAAGCCTGGGTGATCGGCCTGATCGCGGCGGTCACGTTGTTCGTCATCTCCGGCATGGCGGGCAGCCAACAGCGTATCGCGACGTCGAGCATCGACGCCGTGCTCGACGGGCCCGAAAAGACCCTGGTCATCAAGGACGTCGTCCTGCCGCCGGGCCGCAACCGGGTCGAAATCGACGCCGAGGCATCGAGCCTCGACAATAGCTGGGTCGATCTCGATTACTCGCTGACCGACCAGAAGACCCAGGACAGCATCGACAGTTACGGCACCGCCGAATATTATTCGGGGAGCGACAGCGACGGGCCGTGGACCGAGGGCGATCGGCGCCCGACGACCGACTTCTCGAGCATCCCCGGCGGCAAATACGATGTCGTCGTCACGGTGTCGGCGCACAAGTGGAACGGCGCGGGGGCGAGTTCGAGTACGCCGGTGACCGACACCAGCCTGATGGGCGGCCATGGTTTCGCCGATGGCGGCTGGGGCAGCAGCAGCACCGGCGGCGTGACGGTGCCGGTCACGGTGACGGTCGATCGCGGCGGGCTGTTCGGCGGCAATGTCGTGCTCGGGCTGCTGCTGATCCTGATCTGGCCGATCATCGTGCTGTTCCGCCATCTGGGCTTCGAAAAGCGCCGCAAGGCCGTGCTGTCGAGCGGGAGCGACGACGATGACGATGACGACTGAGGGTTCGGCAACATGACGCGACACGCCCTGATCTATGGCCTGTTCTGTCTAGGCGTCGTCGGCCTGTCGGTCTTCGCGATCCGCGACGGCTATTCGCCCTTCGCCAGCGCGGGTGCGCGCGGGCCGATGATGTTCGGCGGCTACGGCCCCACCCATAAATAAACAAAGGAGGGAAAAATGATCTCCATTCCGATACTCGTCACCACCCTGCTCTACACGTTCATCGGGCTGATCATCCTGCTCGGCGGGTTCTGGCTGTGGGACAAGATCACGCCGGTCGATATGTGGGGTGAGATCTGTCGCGAAAAGAACGTCGCGCTCGCGATCTTCTGCGGCGCGATCGCGATTTCGATGGCGCTGATCATCGCTTCCGCCATTCATGGCTGATCAGTTCGGTTTGCTTCTAACGGGATCGGACAAAGTACAACGTCACCCCGGCCTTGTGCCGGGGTCCGCCGCGCCACACTGGAATTCAGCCGTGGTTGCACGGCGGATGCCGGGACCAGCCCGGCATGACGGGTAGAGTATATGGCTGGGGCGAATCCGAATAAACTAGATAGCCGTCCCACGCGGATTGGCGGTTTGCTGCTCGTCTCGGCGTTCGTCGTTGCGACCTGCGGCCTGATCTACGAATTGCTCGCGGGAACGCTGGCCAGCTATCTGCTCGGCGACAGCGTCACCCAATTCTCGACGATCATCGGCACGTATCTGTTCGCGATGGGCGTCGGCTCGTGGTGTTCGCGTTATGTGAAGAAAGGCGAACTCGCGATCTTCGTGCGGGTCGAGGTGCTGATCGCCGCGATCGGCGGGTCGTCGGCAGCTCTGCTGTTCCTCATCTTCGATCGCGTACAGGATTTCCGGTTGCCGCTCTACGGCCTGGTGTTCGCGATCGGAGGGCTGGTCGGGCTCGAAATCCCGCTGCTGATGCGCATCCTGAAGGACCGTCTGGAGTTCGGCGATCTGGTCTCGAAGGTGCTGACCTTCGACTATATCGGCGCGCTCGCGGCATCGTTGCTGTTCCCGTTGTTGCTGGTGCCTCACCTCGGCCTGATCCGCACCGGGTTCGTGTTCGGCCTCGCCAACGTCGCGGTGGCCATCGCGGTGATCGTCGCACTGCCCGAGCGGCGGCGGCTGACGGTCGAACTCGCCGTCGCGATCATCGTCGCGGTCGTCCTGATCGCCGGCTTCTTCGCGTCCGAGCGGATCGAACGCACCGCGGAGGTGGCGGCCTATGGCGACCCCATCATCTATGCCGACGCGACGCCGTATCAGCGCATCGTCATCACCAAACGCGGCGGCGATCTACGGTTGTTCCTCAACGGCAACCTCCAATTCTCGTCGCGCGACGAATATCGCTATCACGAGGCGCTGGTGCATCCGGTGCTGAGCCGCGCGAACAATCCGCGCGACATACTCGTGCTCGGCGGCGGCGACGGGCTCGCGGTGCGCGAAATCCTCAAATATCCCAGCGTGCGGTCGGTGACTTTGGTCGATCTCGACCCGGCGATGACGCAGTTGTTTTCGAAGAGCGCAATGCTGCTGACGCTCAACAAAGGGTCGCTGCTGTCGCCCAAGGTCCGGGTCGTCACCGCCGACGCGTTCAGCTGGCTGCGCGACAATCGACGCGGCTTCGACGCCGTGCTGGTCGATTTCCCCGACCCGACCAATTTCGCGATCGGCAAGCTCTACACCGTCAGCTTCTACCGCGAACTCGCCCGCGCATTGAATCCCGGTGCGGTGATGAGCGTGCAAAGCACCTCGCCGCTCGTCGCGCCCAACGCCTATTGGACCGTATCGACCACACTGGAGGCCGCAGGACTGACGACGCGCGGCTATCACGTGTACGTTCCGAGCTTCGGGGAGTGGGGCTTCGTGCTCGCGTCGAACCGACCGATCGGCAAGCCCGGGCCGCTGCCCGCGGGGCTCAAGTTCCTGACGCCCAACGCCGACGGCCTCGCCTTCTTCTTCCCGCCCGACATGGCGCGCCGGCCGACCCCGGTGAACCGGCTCGACAACCAGGCTTTGGTCCGCGAGTTCGAGGCCGAGTGGGCGGTCTACGAAAGCTGACATGGCCGTTTCGCGCCGGACCTTGATCGCCGGATCGGTCGCCGGCGCCGCCGCGATCGGCGCGGGCGCGGTGGCGCTGATGCCGGGCGACGAGACGATCCCCGGCACGCTCGGCGGCGCTGATTTCACGCGCGGCCACAAGCTGCGCGGCGGCACGTTTCCGCCGGCTGAGACGATCGAAAAAAACCGCATCGCGATCGTCGGCGGCGGCGTCGCGGGGCTGTCGGCGGCGTGGGCGCTCGCCGATGCGGGGATCGGCGACTTCCGCCTGTTCGAGCTCGAGGACCGCACCGGCGGCAATGCGCGGTCGGGGAAGAATGCGGTGTCCGCTTACCCGCTCGGCGCACATTACCTGCCGTTGCCGAACGCGGAGGCGAAGGGCGTCATCCGTCTGCTCGAACAGCTCAGCATATTGACCGGATGGCAGGACGGCAAGCCGATCTACGATCCCTATCAGATCGTCGCCGACCCCGACGAACGCTTGCTCTATCTCGGCAAATGGCAGGACGGGCTCGTCCCGCAAAAAGGCCTGACCGCGAAAGACGCAGCCGACCTCAAGGCGTTCTTCGCGGCGATGAAGGCCTATAGCGACCGCCGCGACGCGAGCGGCAAGCCGGCCTTCGCGATCCCGATGGAACTGAGTTCCCGCGACCCCGACCTGCTCGCGCTCGACACGGTCAGCTTCACGCACTGGCTCGACCAGCAACACTGGACCTCGCCGATCCTGCGCGGGCATGTCCGATACGCCTGCCGCGACGATTACGGAACGGAGCCCGACCAGGTTTCGGCCTGGGCCGGCATCCACTATTTCGCCAGCCGCCGCGGCCATGCCGCCAACGCCGATCCCGACGCCGTGCTGACCTGGCCCGAGGGTAACGGCCATCTGGTGGGGCGGATGGCGGCACGGCTGAAGGCCAACCTGACCTGCGGCCGGATCGTCCACCGCGTCACGCCGAGCGGAACCGGCGTGCGGATCGATTGCCTCGACGTCGCCACGGGCAAGGGCGTCGCGATCGAGGCCGAGGCGGCGATCCTGGCGACCCCACACTTCGTGACCGCGCGGATCGTGCCGGGCGGTATGGACACGACCGGGTTCGACTATGCGCCGTGGGTCGTGGCGGCGGTAACGGTCGACCGGCCACCCGCCGGCCCGGGCTTCGAGCGCGCGTGGGACAACGTGTCGTGGACCAGTCGCTCGCTCGGCTATGTCGTCGATACGCACCAGGCGCTCGATCGCGTGCCGCAGGCGACCGTGCTCAGCTGGTATCTGCCGCTGTCCGACATGTCGCCCGCCGACGCGCGTCGGGAAATGCTAAAGCAGCCGCTTGAGTATTGGCAGGACATGATCCGCGACGATTTGCTGCAGACCAACCCCGACCTGAAGGGTGCGATCCGGCGGATCGACGTCTGGCGCTGGGGGCATGCGATGATCCGTCCGACCCCCGGCTTCTTCTGGAGCGGCGCACGCGAAGCCGCCGCCAAGCCGCAGCCGCCGTTATTCTATGCGCACTCCGATCTCAGCGGGCTCTCGCTGTTCGAGGAGGCGCACTACCGCGGCACCCGCGCGGCGGAAGATGCGATGACGCATCTCGCTATTCCGCATTCGTCCGCGCTGGCCTAGGAAGCGTCGTGGATTTCACGGGCACCCACCTCCTCGCCGATTTGTTCGAGTGCGACCACCTCGCCGACGAAGCACGGATCGAAGCCGCGCTGCGGGCGAGCGTCGTCGCGTCGGGCGCGACGTTGCTCGCGCTCCACGTCCACGGCTTCGGCACCGATCAGGGTGTCACCGGTGTCGCGCTGCTCGCCGAATCGCACATCTCGATCCACAGCTGGCCGGAGCGCGGCTACGCGGCGGTCGACATGTTCCTGTGCGGGCAGAAGCACGATCTCGACGCCGGGCTGCGCGCGTTGTCGACCGCGCTGAACGCGCGCCGCGTCGAGGAGCGACGATTTGCGCGCGGCTTCGGCGTGGTGCCACCCATCGCGGTGTGAACCGCGCGTCATCCCAGATACAGCCGGAACTCCGCCCCGCCGCCCGGCGCCTCCGCGACGTCGATCGTCCAGCCGTGCGCGATGACGATCTGGCGGACCAGGTTGAGCCCGACGCCGGTGCCCTGTGCGCGGGTCGTGTAGAACGGCAGGAAGATGTCGCGGCGCTGCGGCTCCGGAATGCCGTTCCCCGAATCAGCGAGGGTCAGGCGCTTCGCAACGCCGTTATCGCCAGCCACCGTCAGCGTAATCTGTGAACCCCGCCCGGCCTCGCGCGTTGCCTGCGCCGCGTTGCGGAGTAGGTTGATGACCGCCTGCGCGAGCAGATCGGGATCGGCATCGATCACCAGATCGGGCGTGACCGTGATGTCCAGTTGCAAATCGGGCCAGTCGGCGGCGAACAAGCGGTCGAGATCGCGCAGGAACGGCTCGGCCTGAAACTGCTTCAGCCGCACGTCTGGTACGTTGGCGACGGTGCGATACGATCGAATGAAATGCTCCAGCCCCTCGGCGCGACGCGCGAGCGTGCCGACGGCGGTGCGCGCCAGATCGAGGTCCGGCGGATCGTCGTCGAGCACTGCGGCTGCCGACGACGCCAGCGACGTCACGGGGGTCAGCGAATTGAGGATCTCGTGCGTCAGGACGCGGACCAGATCGGTCTGCGTCGCCATTTCGATCGCGTCGAGCGTGCCCTGGACCGGCTCGACCGTGACCGCGCGACTGGTGAGGCCCAGCCGCTCCAGGCTGGCGCTGCGAACGATCGCGCGTTGCGGCCCGGTCGAGGAGCGGAGCAGTAGGAGTTCGGCGGATCGCTCGCCATCTTCGGCCAATCGCGCGGCAAAAGTCTCGCCATAAACCGCGAAGTCGGCCGGACGCGTGCCGCCATGCCCGGCGAACAACCGCCGCGCCGCCTTATTGGCGAGTTGCACCGCGCCGCGATGATCGATCGTCAGCAGCGCCACGGGCATGTCATCGACGAGCGTTTCGAGAAAACGCTGCTCGTCGGCGGCGCGGTCGCGTTGCGCTTGGAGTCGCCGCATCGCTTCGTCGAGCGACTGGCCGAGGGCCGCGAACCCGACCCCGCCGCGGCGATCGAAGCGCGTCGCGAAATCGCCGAAATGCAATGCCTCGACGAAGCGGCCGACCGTGCGGTTGGTGCGATCGACATGGCGTGCGACGCCGTACCCCGCGCCGATCACCAGCGCCACGGCGACGATCCGCGCCGCCGCCAGATCGGGCGTCGCAATGGCAAAGGCCAGCGCGACCAAGGTCGCCAATAACGCCGCAATCCAGCCGATCAGAACCAGCGTGAAACGACCGTCAAAGCCCATGCTTTTCCATCCGGCGATATAGCGCGGCACGCGACACGCCGAGTTCCTGCGCCGCGGCGGAAATATTGTAGCCGTGCTTCTTCAGCGCTTCCTCGACCAGCCGTCGCTCGACCCGATCGAGGTTGAGGTCGGGCGCCGACGATGCGGTCGTCATTCGTAGTGCCGGCTCGTTCGGGAGCAGGGCGAAATGATCGGGCGTGAGCGGCGCGTCGCCCGCCAGGATCACCGCACGCTCGACGGCGTGGCGTAGCGCACGAACATTACCGGGCCAGTCATGATGGACCAGCGCCGCGCGCGTTTCTGGCGGCACCGTCGAGTGTGTACGACCGTAGCGCGCGGCGTAATGCGCGAGATAATGGTCGATCAGCGCCGGAATGTCCTCGCGCCGGTCGCGTAGCGGCGGCAAGTCGATCTCGACCGTGTTGAGCCGGAACAGCAAATCCTGTCGGAAACTGCGCGGGTCGCGCAGCATCGTGGTCGTCATGTTGGTCGCCGCGATTACGCGAATATCGACCGGCACCGCCTTGTTCGCACCGACCGGGGTCACTTGACGCTGTTCGAGTGCGGTCAGCAATTTCGGCTGGAGGTGGAGCGGCAGGTTGCCGATCTCGTCGAGGAACAAGGTCCCGCCGTCCGCTGCCTGGATCCGCCCGATACGGTCGGCGCGCGCGTCGGTGAATGCGCCCTTCACATGGCCGAACAGTTCGGAGTCGATCAGTTCGGTCGCGATCGCGCCGAGATCGACCGTCACCATCGGTTTGGCCGCACGCAAAGACTGGTCGTGAAGCGCACGCGCGACGAGTTCCTTGCCCGTCCCGTTCTCCCCCAGCACGAGCACATTGGCGTCGGTCGGCGCGGCGCGCGCGATCAGCGAATGCACGCGCGCCATCGCCGGGGCCGACCCGATCAGCGGTGCGCCATTCGACGACGCCGCCTGACCTGCGGGCGCCGCGCGGCGCGACCGGCGCAACGCCGCGGCGGTGCGGACGGTCTGGACGAGCCGGTCGTTCTCCCACGGCTTCGACACGAAATCGGTCGCGCCGTGCTTCATCGCATCGACCGCGACGTTCACGCCGGCATGGGCGGTGATCATCACGATGATCGCTTCCGGATCGGCGGCGAGGAGTTGGTCGAGCAGCGCCAGCCCTTCCTGCGCATCGGTCGCCCCGCGCGCGAAATTGGCGTCGAGCAGAATGACGTCGGGCGACCGACCCGCGGCGGCCGCCAGCGCCTTGTCCGGCGAAGAGACCGTGACGATCTCGCGGAACAGCCCGCGCAACGCCAGCCGTGCGGCGACCAGGATGTCCTCGTCGTCATCGACGATGATGCAACAATCGAAATCCGCCATCCCCATCGCCCGCTTTCGTACAATCACTGTGCGAAATCGGACAATCAAAATCCGTGCCAGTGGCGGCTAGCCTCGTTGCGCGGGCGGTTGGCACGCATCGTGCTGAAGAGGTCGGGCAAACCACATGGGAGGATGCAAACCGATGGACGACACGCAGCCCAAGCACAGATTGCTCTGGGCACTCGCGATTCTCGGCGCGAGTGGGCTGTGGGCCGTCCAACCGGCGTCGCATTGGAGCGCGGCGATCCAGATTTCCTCGGTCAGGATCGCCTTCTCGTTCCAGCGCGATACTGTCCGTTTCCGGACATTCGTGTCCGGAAACGGACACTCTTTAGCCACGGGGAGTGACGACAAGTGAGCATCTCTCCGTTGAAGCGGGCGCTATCAGGCGGCGGCGAAGGCGCGGTCAGCGGCAGCGGGATGGACCGCGTTGTCGAACGTCGCGGTCTGTCGCGCACCATGAAGCTGGCGATCGGCGGCGGCGCCGTGCTGCTGGCGGCTTTGCTGTTCTGGTGGTTCGCGCCGCGCGCCGGGTCGCAGACCGTGACGATGGACCGGCTGACGATTTCCGAGGTCAAGACCGGCACGTTCGAGGATTTCATTCCCTTGCGCGCGCGGGTCACGCCGCTGCTGACCGTCTTCATCGATTCGATCGAGGGCGGGCGCGTCGACAAGATCCTGGTCGAGGACGGCGCCGATGTCGTCGCGGGTCAGCCGATCGCGATGCTGTCGAACGCCGAGCTCCAGCTATCCACCCTCGCCCGCCAGACCGAAGTCGAGCAACAGATCAACAACATGCGCAGCCAGGAACTCGCGCTGTCGCAGACCAGGCTGTCCAACGAGCGCGCGATCCTCGACGCCGACCTAGCGCTCACCACCGCGCGTCGCCAGTTCGAACGCGAACAGCCGCTGGCCGCCAAGGGCTTCGTGTCGGGCAAGCAGTTCAACGATACGCGCGACAATTATCTCTATCAGCAACGCCGCCTCGCGACGCTCAAGCGCAGCCAGGCGAGCGACGAACGGCTGCAATCGAGCCAGCTCGACCAGCAACGGGAATCGATGAAGTCGATGAGCGCCGGGCTCGGCATCGCGCGCACCAACCTGGACGCGCTCAACCTGCGTGCGCCGGTTGCGGGCAAGCTGTCGGGCTTCTCGATTCAGATCGGCCAGTCGCTCCAGCGCGGTGAACGGATCGGGCAGATCGACAGCCCCGGCAAGAACAAGCTGCAGGCCGGGGTCGACGAATTCTATCTCGGCCGCGTCCAGATCAACCAGACCGCGACGGTCGACTGGAACGGCAAGACCTATCGCGCGCGGATCACCAAAATCTATCCGCAGGTGCAGAACAACCAGTTCCAGGTCGACCTGCAATTCACCGGCGCCGAACCGACCGGGCTGCAGCGCGGCCAGACGCTGCAGGCGAAGCTGTCGCTCGGCGATCCCGCGCCGGCCCGACTGATCCCGGCGGGCGCGTTCTACAACGATACCGGCGGCAACTGGATCTTCGTCGTCGCGCCGGGCGGTGGCAGCGCGGTCAAGCGCCAGGTCCGGCTCGGCCGCCGCAACCCCGATTATGTCGAAGTGCTCGATGGGCTCGACCCCGGCGAGCGTGTCATCACCAGCCCCTATACCGGTTTCGCCGACAAGGATCGGCTCGACCTGTCCACCGCGAAGGAGTGAATTTAATGCTCAACATGCGCGCCCTCTCGCAAGTCTACCGCACCGACACGATCGAAACGACCGCGCTGGACGCCATCGACCTCGACATCGAGGCCGGCGAGTTCGTTGCGATCATGGGACCGTCGGGCTGCGGCAAATCGACCCTGCTCAACCTGATGGGCATGCTCGATAGCCCGTCGAGCGGGTCGTACGTGTTCAACGGCCAGGAAGTCGCCGGGCTGAGCGAAGCGAAGCTGGCCGAGGTGCGCAAGGCGAATATCGGCTTCATCTTCCAGAGCTTCAATCTGGTCGACGAATTGTCGGTGCGCGAGAATATCGAACTTGCCTTGCTCTACCATAACGTCCCCGCCGCCGAGCGCCGCCAACGGACCGACGCGGTAATGGATCGCGTCGGTATCGGCCATCGCGGCAAGCACCGACCGAGCCAGCTGTCGGGCGGCCAGCAACAGCGCGTCGCCGTCGCCCGCGCGCTCGTCGCTGAACCCAAATTGATCCTGGCCGACGAACCGACGGGCAACCTCGACACCAATCACGGCGAGG
This sequence comes from Sphingomonas panacisoli, assembly GCF_007859635.1. NCBI lineage: Bacteria > Pseudomonadati > Pseudomonadota > Alphaproteobacteria > Sphingomonadales > Sphingomonadaceae > Sphingomonas > Sphingomonas panacisoli. Next base: position 2,615,716 of record NZ_CP042306.1, read on the forward strand.
AGGTCATGAAGATGCTGCAAAAGCTCAATGCCGAAGGCTCGACGATCGTAATGGTCACGCACTCCCCCGCCCACGCCGACTATGCCAGCCGCACCGTCAACATGCTCGACGGCCGCATCCTGCAACAACACCGCCGCGCGGCCTGAGCTGGAGACGGATATACAGGGGAGCACGAAAGGATGTGGCGGAACTATCTGACGGTCGGGCTGCGGTCGCTGGCGAAGAACAAGACCTATGCGTTCATCAACATCGTCGGGCTCACGATCGGACTGACCGCGTGCCTGTTGATACTACTCTATGTCCGCTACGAGCAAAGCTACGATCGCTGGCTGCCCGACGCCGACCGCACCTTCCAACTGCAGAATTACATTCTGTCGACCAGCAAAGGCGGCGAGCAGAAATTCCTGCAGCTGAGCCCGATCGTCGCGGGCCGGACGCTGGCCAAGGACTTCCCGCAGGTCGAAAAGGTCGCTTGGGTCCGCGCCTTCTCGCCTATCGTGATCCAGAACGGCCGCGCGATCGAGGTCAACGACCTCCAGATGACTGACAGCAATCTGTTCGAAGTGCTCGACTTGCCATTGGTGCGCGGTACTACGGCAAAGGCGCTGCCGGATTCCCATTCGCTATCGGTTAGCGAGAGCGAGGCCAAGCGCCGGTTCGGCGATTCCGATCCAATCGGCAAGACACTGACGATCGTCGATAATACCGGTGATGTGGACTATCGCATCACTTCCGTCTTCAAAGACATTCCCAAGAACAGCAGCTTCTCCGCGAACATGATCGCGCGGTTCGACCTCGACACGCAATTCGCCGATCGCCAACGGCAGCTGACGCGGTGGACGAGCACCGAGGGGTGGAATTTCGTCAAGTTGAAGAGCGCAGCCGACGCCGCGTTGATCAACGCCCAACTGCCGGCCTGGAAAAAGCGAAACATTCCAGACGACGTCATCAACGGACAGAAACAGAATCCGGGCGACGGCGAAGATTTTGCGCTGGTGAACATCAGCAACGTCCATCTCGGCAAAGCCCAGATGTTCGGAATGACGCCCGGCAACGACGCACGTACGGTAACGACCTTTGCGGTGATTGCCGCCCTCGTGCTCGGCATGGCAGCGATCAACTTCACCAATCTTGCGACTGCCCGCGCCTCGCAGCGCGCGCGCGAAGTGGCGCTGCGCAAGGTGCTGGGTGCGACGCGGCGACAGCTGATCACGCAGTTTCTGGCTGAATCGACGCTCCTCGTACTAATAGCGATGCTGGTCGCGCTCGCCATGGCCGAACTGCTGCTCCCCGCTTTCAACTCGTTCCTCGATGCCAGTATCGCGCTGCGCTATCTCGGGGCGGAGAGTGTGTTGATCCCTGCCGCCCTGTTGGTCTTGGCGGTCGGCGCAGCGGGCGGGTTCTATCCGGCGCTCTATCTTTCCCGCTTCCAGCCGGCGAAAATCCTCAAAGCGAACAAGTCGTCCGCAGACGCTGCGGGTTCCGGCCGACTGCGCAACCTGTTGGTGCTCGTGCAATTCGCCGTATCGATCGGGCTGATCGCTTGCACTGCCATCATCTATGGTCAGACGTTGTTCGCGCGCACGCTCGACGCCGGATATCAACGCGACCGGCTTCTCCAGGTCGGCAACGTCGGCTTCCGCGGCGTATCGACCGCCCAGTCGCAGGCCTTGGTTGAGCGTATCCGGCGGGTTCCGGGCGTGCAGGCTGCGGGCCGCACGCAAATCGGCATCGCATCGTCCATCAGTTCGATCTCGGATTATTTCCTGCCGGGCAGCCCCACCTCCGTGCCGCTCGGCACCTACGGCGTCGAGCCCGGGTTTCTTGAAGCGATGGGTATCAAGCTATTGGCGGGTCGCTATTTTTCGGAGATGCAAGGCAAGGACGACGCCACGACCCCCGTGCCGGTCGATCTGGATGCAGAACGCGCGCTGGCTGCGCGCGGGATCAACGTCATTGTCACCCAATCCGCCGCGCAACGCCTGGGTTTTCGGACACCGGAAGACGCGATCGGCAAGGAGATGCGTGGCGACTTGAGCGTTCCCGAAGCCGGGCTGGTGCCGGCAACGATCGTCGGAGTGGTCAGCGACGCGCGATACCGTTCGCTCCGCGAGCCGGTGCAGCCCATCGTCTATATCATGCAGAGAGTCGGGTTCGCACAGGTCGCGGTCCGTTATGCCGGTACCACACCAACCGACATCCGCCAGCGGATCGAGGGCGTGTGGAAACAGCTTATTCCGCTCGTGCCGTTCAAAGCCGAGTTCGCCGACGATATCGTTCAACGCCAGTATCAACAGGAAAGCGCACGCGGGATACTGTTCGCGGGCTTTTCGCTGCTCGCGGTGGTGATCGGTTGCATGGGGTTGTTCGGACTCGCCGTGTTCACGGCCGAACGGCTGACCAAGGAAATCGGAATCCGCAAGGTGCTCGGGGCGCGGACGCAAGATATTGTCCGTCTACTCGTCTGGCAGTTCAGCCGACCGGTCTTGCTCGCCAACATCATCGCGTGGCCCGTTGCATGGTGGCTGATGCGCGATTGGCTCAACGGTTTCGACACGCGCATCCCGCTGACGCCGGTCCCCTTCTTGATCGCCGGGATCATCGCGCTCGCCGTCGCGCTGAGCACGATCGCCTCGCACGCGTTCCGCGTCGCTCGCCTCAATCCCATCCACGCCCTCCGTTACGAATAGGACCCTCCGATGTGGCGCAACTACCTGATCGTCGGCATTCGCGCGTTGCTGAAGAGCCGCGCCTACGCCTTCATCAATATCGTCGGACTGGCGATCGGCCTGGCCGCATGCCTGATCATCCTGACGTTCGTCCGGTACGAGTTCGGCTACGACGCCTGGCTGCCGAATGCGGAAAACACCTATCAGTTTCAGACGATTTATCTGCCGTCGCCGACCGGGGGTCGTGGCGGCACGTCGCAAACGACCGCCTATGTCGCCGAAGCGGCGATCAAAAAGGATTTCCCGCAAATCGAACGCGCCGTCTGGGTATCGTCGCAAGCGACGACGATTCTCAAGAACGGCCAGCCGGCCACCGTCAAGAAACCCTATGTGACCGATGGCGCGCTGTTCGACGTGCTGCGTGTACCGTTCGTTCGCGGCAACCCCACGACCGCGCTGGATGATCCGCATTCGCTGGTCTTGAGCGAGACCGAAGCGCGGGATCAGTTCGGCGATGTCGACCCGATCGGCAGAACGCTGACGATCGTCGATGGCGGCACGACCACAGACTATCGCGTGACGGGCGTGTTCAAGGATCTGCCCAAGAACAGCACGCTCGACATGACGATGGTCGTCCGGATCGATCCGGGACTGTATTTTCAGAAGTCTCCCCAAGCGATCACGTCCTGGCACTGGCAGAACGGATCGGTCTATGCCCGCGTCAAGCCCGGCACCGATATTGCAGCGATGGAAGCGCAACTTCCGGCTTGGGAAAAGCGCAACGTGCCGGACGACGCCGGCAGCACGCCGAAGTCTAATCCCGGAGATTTTGAAAACTGGCATTTCGCCAACATCCGCGACCTCCATCTCAGCAAGTCGTTCGGCCAGGGGCGCGCCAACGGCGATCGCCAATCGATCATCACCTTCGGGGTCGTCGCGCTGCTGATCCTGGCCATGGCGTGCATGAACTTCACCAACCTCGCCACCGCGCGAGCGTCCCAGCGTGCGCGCGAAGTCGCCCTTCGCAAGGTGTTGGGCGCGACCCGCGGGCAATTGGTCGGTCAGTTCCTGGGTGAATCGATGATGGTCGCCGCCATCGCGATGCTAATCGCGCTCGGGCTGGCCGAACTTGGCATCCACCCGCTCAACGCCTTCCTCGATGCCGATATGAGCTTCCGGTATTTGGGTGCTCATGGCGTCCTGTTGCCGGTGATCCTGCTCACGCTGCTCGTCGGGCTGGCCGGGGGGCTCTATCCCGCATTCTTCCTCTCGCGGTTCGAACCGGCGCGTATCCTCAAGGCCAACAAATCGGCCGCCGATGCCGAAGGCAACGGGCGGTTGCGTAGCCTGTTGGTGATCACCCAATTCGCGGTATCGATCGGTCTGATCGCCTGTACCGCCGTGGTGTACGGCCAGACCGTTTATGCCCGCAACGTCGACGCCGGGTTCAAGCGCGACGGGTTGCTGCAGCTGAACGGCATATCGCGCCCACAGGTCGATTCCGTCGCACCCACGCTGCTGCAGGAATTGCGCAAGCAGCCCGGCATCGCCGATGCCGCGCGGGTTTCGCTGGGCATCGCGACGGGCAATAATACCGATGGCGACGTCAATGTACCGGGCCAAAAACCGGTCGACCTCGGCATCTACGGCGTCGATACGCATGCGTTCGATACGTTGGGTATGAAGCTGCTCGCCGGACGGAATTTCTCCGAATCCATCGGGCTCGACAACTCGACGTTGCCGAACCCGCCCGACCTCACGGCGGAAAATGCGTTTGTCGCACGCGGCACGAATGTGATCCTGTCGGAACAGGCCGCCCAACGCCTCGGCTTCGCCACGCCGCAGGCGGCGATCGGCAAACAAGTCCAGTTGTCGTTCACGTCTTTGAACACCGGCCTGACCACCGCGACCGTCGTCGGGGTGGTGTCCGACGTACGGTATCGCACCATCCGTCAACCGATCCAGCCGATCCTCTATTACTACCAGACGGATGGCTTCAATCAGATGATGGTGCGCTTCTCCGGCGATCCCGTTGCGGCGCGCGCCACGGTCGAACGCGTATGGAAACGGTCGATCGCCGACTTGCCGTTGAACGCGCGGTTCGTCGCGGACATTACCCACGACCTGTACAACGCCGACGAAAAACGCGCGCAACTGTTCGGCATGTTCGCCCTGCTTGCCGTGTTAATCGGCTGCCTCGGGCTGTTCGGGCTCGCCGCCTTTACGGCGGAACGGCGGACCAAGGAGATCGGCATCCGCAAGGTGCTGGGCGCGCGGACCCGCGACATTCTCCAGCTTCTCGTCTGGCAATTCTCCAAGCCCGTGCTGATCGCCAATGTGATCGCTTGGCCGGTAGCGTGGTGGATGATGCGGGAATGGCTCAACACCTTCGATATCCGGATGTCGCTCGGGCTGACGCCGTTCCTGATGGCCGGTGGGCTGGCGTTACTGGTCGCGATCGTCACCATCGCGAGCCATGCCTGGCGCGTCGCGCAGCAGAGCCCGGTCAAGGCGCTGCGCTACGAGTGAGGCCTATTCCCCCGGCCGGTATCGCCGCTCGATATGACCAGCGAGCTGGTCGGGGTAGAAATAGACCGGGCGTAGGTTGCCCGTCGCATACCGCTGCGCCTGATCGGTGAAGTGCGGCGAGCGCGGATCGCCGCTTTCGCCGCCCGCCGTCACCGCGATCGCGCGGACGCGGGGACCGAACTCGACCAACGCGACGAAGCTGTTGCCGCCGCTCCCGTACCAGCGACGCGTGCCGGGGTACGGCTTCGCGCCGAACGAGGCGAGGCTGCCCCAGATCGCCGACGTGAACGGGACGGCGATACTCGGCGCCGTATCGTCGAAGCGCGGATTGTAGATCGCGTCGTCCAGCCGCTGGAACCGGTTGATCTCGCCCCACGGCACGCGCCAGCCGCCAAACTCGCGCGTCAATCGCGCGATCGCGATGTCGAGCGCGGCGATCAATTCGCGCGGCGCCGCCTTTTGGAGATGCTGCCAGATCGGCAAGCCCGCCTCCTCGTAATTCGCCGCCGGCATGTGCAGCAGCGCATCCCCCCAGAACGCAGCGAGCGACGTTTCGGTCGAGGTGGCGCTCCAGCGACAGTCCCAGCCGCGCAACGCCGACACAGGGTCGGCCAGACGCGCGCGTACCGGATCGTTCGCGGGAAGCGCGTCGAACGCGGCGGTAAGGCGGGGAATCAGAACGGCGAACGCAGGCAGATGCGGGTCGTACGCAGCGGCGCGCAGCGTCTCGAGCGTCCAGCCCGTGCTGCCGGTCAGCAACGCGTCGGCATGCGTCCCGCGAAAGTTGGGGCCGACCTGGTCCATATATCTGGGATAGTCCGCGGCCTTCGGACTGTCCGCCCCCGCCGCCTGCCACGGCCAGTCGTTTGTGTTGCGCGCCCAGCCCGTGTTCGGGTTGAGGACGCTGGGCAGGCTCGCCAGCGTATGCAGCCCCTTCCAGTCGGTGTCGGGGTCCGCGCCATCGACCGGCTTGGTATAGTCGAACCGCCCGTCGCGCACCGGCATGAATTGCGGCATCAGGAACGCAATCTCGCCCTTGCTGTCCGCGAACAGGGTGTCGTTCGACGAATTGGCCTTACGCTCGGCCACTGCGAGATAGCTGGCGAGATCGGTCGCCTTGGTGCGCAAGAAGCTCTGCTCGAGCGCAGGTATGGGCTTCCACATCAGCGAAACGGCGATCCATTTCCCGCCGCGCTCTGCAACGATCGGCCCATGTTTCGTCCGATAGGTGACGAAGGTACGCGTACCCCAACCGCCATTGGCCGTGCGAAACCGCAAGGTGATCTTGCCATCCATGAGCGGCACGCCGAGGCTGGCGATCAGGCGATCGCCTTTCGACACCGTCTCCGCAAACTCATCGACATTGTCGACCGTGGATGACGTGTGCATCCACCCCGCCTTCGCATTGAACCCCTGATAGACGAAGAACTGCCCCCACGTGCTCGCCCCATAAGCGTTGAGCCCCTCCCTGCTCGTCACTTGTGCTTCGGACCGGAAGTAGAAGCTGGTGTGCGGGTTGATCAGGAGCAGCGCGTGGCCGTCCTTGGTCAGTTTCGGCGCTATCGCGATACCGTTAGAGCCGGTCGGTTCGCGCGGCCCCACTTCCATTGCGGTTCTCGGCGTCGGCTTGCCGTAGAATGTCTTGAGTTCGCTCAACGAAATCCGCTCGATATCGCCGCCGATACTGCCTTCGGTGAAGCTCAGCGCCATCCACGGTTCGAACCTGGTCAGCACCTTCGGCTTGGTCGCCGGATGCGTCGCCAGATAGAAATTGAGGCCGTCCGCCCACGCATTCATCAGCTTCCTCAGCCACGCGGGGCTCGCCGCATATTGCTTCTGCAGTTCGACAGGGTCGACGAACAACCGTTGGCGCAGATCAGCCCACACCGCATCTTCGTCCGCGCCCGGCGCCTCCGCCGTCCGACCGAGCGCCGTCAGATAATTCGCCTCGATCCGCGAAAAGTCGTCCTCGGCCTGCGCATAGATCATCCCGAACACCGCGTCGGCGTCGGTCTTGCCGTTGATGTGTGCGATGCCCCAATCGTCGCGCGTAATCGTGACGTTCGCCGCTTGCGCGCGCCAGCGCGTCATGTCGGGATCGGATGGCGACGGTGCGGTGGCGAGCAGCGCGAGGGCTAGGATCGGCAAGCGGGCGAGGCTAATCATCGCACGAGCGTAATACGATGCAGGGGAGATGACCATGCGCTGGCTGGCGTTGATACTGGCGATCTTGATCGGCCCCGCGACCATCCTCCCCGCTGCCGAAACGCCCGCCGCCACCGCGATCCTGCTCAAGCCCGCTGCGGTGTTCGACGGCATCGACGGTCAGGTCCATCGCGGCTGGCAAGTGCTGGTCGAAGGCGACAGGATCGCCGCGGTCGGCCCCAATCTGTCCGCCCCCGCCGGCGCGCAGGTGATCGATTTGCCCGGCGACACGCTGATGCCCGGGATGATCGAGGGCCACGGACATCTGTTCCTGCACCCGTACAACGAAACGCCGTGGGACGATCAAGTGCTGCACGAGGCGCTCGCGCTACGGACGGCCCGTGCCGTCGCCAGCGCCCTCGCCACGCTGATGGCCGGGTTCACCAGCGAGCGCGACCTCGGCACCGAAGGCGCGGGCTATGCCGATGTGGGCCTGCGCGATGCGATTGCGAAGGGCATCGTACCCGGGCCGCGTCTGCAGGTCGCGACCCGCGCGATCGTGGCGCTGGGGGCATATGGGCCGAAAGGGTTCGAGCCGGGCGTCGAGATTCCGCAAGGCGCGGAGGAAGTTTCCGGTGTGGACTCGATCGTTGCCGCGGTGCGCCGCCAGATCGCCGCCGGCGCCGACTGGATCAAGCTCTACGCCGACTATCGCTGGCGTCCCGGCGAGGACAGCCGCGCGACCCTGAGCCTGGAGGAAATGAAGGCCGCCGTCGCCGCCGCGCACGATGCCGGCCGCCCGGTCGCGGTCCACGCGGCCACTGCCGAGGGCATGCGCCGCGCGATCGCCGCCGGGGTCGATACGATCGAGCACGGCTATGGCGGGACGCCGGAAATCTTCGCAAGCATGGTCGCCAAGGGCATCGCTCTATGCCCCACGCTTGCCGCGTCGGACGCGACGTCGCGGTATCGCGGCTGGGACGGCAGCGAACCGGCGCCGGCACCGGTGGCGCTCAATCGATCGAGCTTCAAGCTCGCGCTGAAGGCTGGCGTGCGGATGTGCATGGGCGGCGATGTCGGGGTGTTCGCGCACGGCACCAATGCGCTCGAGATGGAGTTGATGGCCGCGGCCGGCATGACCCCGGCGCAAGTGCTGATCGCGGCGACCTGGGGCAATGCGCGCTGGTTCGGGCTCGACAAGAAACTCGGCGCGGTGAAGCCGGGGTTGCTCGCCGACCTCGTCGCAGTGCCGGGCGATCCCACTGCCGACATCACCGCCGTCCGCCGCGTCGCGATGATCATGAAGGGCGGCGCGGTCGTCCGATGACCACAGGCCCCGCCCGCACCCGCGATACCGCGCTCGACGCGTTGCGCGGCGTCGCGATCATCGGCATGGTGCTCGCCAACCTGCAAGGGTCGGAGAACGACGCCTTTCCGTGGATCGTGCACGCGGTGTGGAACGGGCTGACCGTTGCCGATCTCGTCTTTCCGATGTTCCTGCTCGCGGTCGGGCTGTCGCTGCCGCTGGCGCAGGACAGGCGCGAGCCGCGCATCGGCATCGGCCGGATCGTGCGCCGCGCGGTGCTGCTCTGGCTGATCGGGTTCGGCATCGCCCTGATCGTCCACCCCAGCATCTATCGCGCGGACATGCGCTTTACCGGCGTGCTCCAGCGGATCGGGGTCGTCTACCTGGTCTGTGCGCTAACGGTGCGATCGACCCGGTCGTGGAAGGTGCCGGCGATCGCGGCGGTTGTCCTTCTGGCGCTGCACGGCGCGCTGCTCCTTTCGCCGGCGCCGGGTGAGGTCGCGGCGAGCATGGAACCGGGCCAGGGCATGTCGGGCTGGCTCGACCGCGCGATCCTGGGCGGCACGCGAATGTATGGCGTGACGTTCGATCCCGAAGGACCGCTCGGCACCTTGTCGTCGATCGCCACCGCGATGATCGGGGTTGCGATGCAGCGGTTGGCGCTGAACGCCGACCGGCCGATGCGCGTATGGCTCGCCGGCGCGATACTGACGGGAGCGGTCGGTATAGCGACTATCATGCTGTGGCCGGTCAACAAGGCGCTGTGGACGCCGAGTTTCGCGTTGATCAATGCCGGCATCGGGCTCGCGCTGTTGACGACCCTTAAAGCGGCGTGGTCGCGGATCGGAACGTGGATGCCGGTGCGATTGATCGCGATCCTCGGCGGCGCGGCGCTGACGCTCTACGTCGTCCACGATTTCGTCACGATCGCGCTGATCCAGCATTTCGGCACCTGGACCCTGGGCGGGGAAATGTACGGGTCGATCAAACGAACCGGCATGCCGCCCGGCTCGGCGTCGATGCTCTACGCGGTACTCGCCGGCATGCTGTCGATCGCGATCACCCTGCGGCTCATCCGCCGCGGCTGGACGTTACGCGTCTAGCCGCGTCACCGACACGCGTTGCTCGATCAGGTCGGCGCGGCCGAAGATCGTCAGGAAACTGATATCGGTGGCGTCGCGCCCCACCCCGATCCGCGCGATGCCTTCTTCCGGCGCCAAGCCGGTCGGATCGACCAGCCGCCAGCCGCCGTCGAGCCACACCTCGACCACCGCGTGGAAATCCTCCGGCTCGAGCGCCCAGGCATAGGCGCCGACCATCCGCGCCGGAATGTCCGCCGCGCGCGCCATCGCGATCAGCAAGTGCGAATAGTCCCGGCATACGCCGCGCCGCGCGATCATCGTGTCGATGGCGGTGGTGCCGAGTTTGCCGCTCGGTTCGTAGGTCAAATGCGCACGGATCCACGCGACCATCGCCGCGATTTTGTCGCCGCCGGACAGATGTCCGTAGTCACGCAGGACCGCTTCTTCCAATCGGTCGGACTCGCAATATCGGCTTGGAAATAGGTAGGATACGACGCTGGCCGGCAAGCTTTTCACATCGTCCGCCGCGAGCCCCGCCAGAAGTGTCGCTGGCCGCTCGACATCGACCGTCGCGGTATAGCGCGCAGTCACCCTGCCTGCGCCCCGCGCCCAGGTTCGCCGTCCCAGCCCGTCATCGGCAGCGATCGGCGTCAACGGTCCGGTACCGCCGACCGTCAACAAATCCTCGATGAGTTCCTGATCGGGAGTTTGCGCGACCTCCAGCGCAATCAACAGGTCGGCCGGTCGGGGGAGGCTGTAGTCGAGAAAGGCGGTGATCGAGAGGCGCATAGCCAATACCCAAGCGGAAACGGTCCTCCAGCGCCAGCGCGTTTCGCACGGATCGCCGGAATCTACCTGACCCAAGTTAGCCCGCAGTAATTTGGCCGAAACCGCCGAGACACCGATGCGTTCGATTCCCCTCCAATCATTCGCGGAGCGGGTATGTTGATGATCGAAACGTCCTGGCCCGAAGCCGCTAATAGGCGCTTGCGGGCGTTGCTGTGGAAAGGCTGGTCGCCTGCGGAAATGGCGGCGTCGCTCGGGCGGCCCGTAGCCGATGTCATCGCTCAGATGCGGCGCCTTGGTATTGGCTCCGGGCGGGCCGCGGCACAGCGATCGACATAACATTATTAGTCCGGACGCGGAACGATATCGACCAACAACCAATTCTACCCGCGTCGTTTTCTACGAGGTTGGTCGAGTCATGGATCAATTTTTTACCCGCGTCGCCACCCGGTCGGCGGGCTGGATGGGGCATCCTTTTGCGTTCGTCGCGGCCACCTTTTCGGTGATCATATGGGCCATGACCGGCCCGCCGCTCCACTATTCCGATACGTGGCAGCTCGTCATCAACACCGCCACCACGGTGCTCACGTTCCTGGCGGTCTTTCTGATCCAGAACAGCCAGAATCGCGACAGCGCCGCGATGCAGGCGAAGCTCGACGAGTTGATTCGCGCCGTCGACAAGGCGCGGGTCGAGTTCGTCGGGATCGAACACCTGACCGATGCGCAGATCTGCGAGATCCGCAACGCGCTGGAGCGGGATATGAAGGATGCAGACGGTAAGGACGCGACCGCGCGGCCTACCGTCGAACGGCTGCTGGCGCGGTACTAAAATCAGTGGATGTCAGGGCAGTTCCACGGCCAGGCGTCGATGATCGGATGCGAGTACGGGTCGCTGAATAGTGAACTATCCAGCAACCCGCCGCTTCGCCTCTCAGCGCATTAGAACTTGAACGTGGCGCCTGCCTTGAACGTCCGGCCGATGAGGCCGGCCGCGTGCCAGGATGCCAGATAGTTGGTCTGGCCGATATAGGCGACGTTCGCGAATGTCGGTGCGCGGGCGCCGAACACGTTGCCCACGGTCAGCGAGAACGAGAACTGATCGCTCACCTTCGCGCCGAGGTTCAGGTCGGTGTAGATGAACTTCTTGACGTAGCAGAACTTCTCCACCGGTTGACCCGCGACCTTGTAGATCGCCGCGTTGCACGAGATGTCGCCGTTGACCGACGATGCCTGGTCGGCGGCGACCGCCTTGATGCGGCTGATATAATAGGTCGTCGCGGTCAGCGAGAACGGACCGGCGACCAGCGAGTTCTGCCAGTTGCCGCGCCAGCGCGGCGTACCGCCACCCGACGACAGATCTTCCGGACCCACCGTGCCGGCATATTTCTGCACCGCGCTGCCCGTCGGATGCAGGTCGTATTGCAGCGTTTCCTGGACGTCGAGGCGGCTTTCGAACCGCACGCCGTCCGAGATCGGAATGCGCGCATCGAGGCTGAACTCGAGGCCCGAAATGACCAGGTACGCCGAGTTCACGTACGGCGCGTTGACCACCAGCAGACGCGGCAGCGAGTTGAGGTTCGAGGGATCGGCGCCGTCGACGACGTTGCACGAATAGCCCGCCCCGATCGCGGCGACCTTGGCACAGCCCGCGGCCGATGCGGCGGCGGCCGATGCGAAGGTCTGGTTCGCGACCGAATAGTAGGCGTTGATCGCATCGGCCACCAGCGGACCGGTGATGATCAGGTTCGACTTCTTCACGCGGAAGTAATCGGCCGTGAACGTCAGCCACGGCACCGGATCGATGATCGCACCCGCCGTGAAGCTGCGCGAGATTTCCGGCTGGATGTTCGGGTTACCGACGAAACCGCGGCCCAATGCGTAGTTGGCGCTGTAGCCCGCATTGCCCGCATGGGCGGCGATGAACGCGGCGTTCGGGGTGTAGCCGACGAAGCCCGAGAACGAGCTGCGCGGATCCGATTCGGCGAAGGTCGGGGCACGGAAGCCCTCCGAATAGGTGCCGCGCAGCGCGACGCCCTTCACCGGCTCGAACTTCACGCCGACCTTCGGCGAGAACCGGCCGATGCCCGTCGAATAATGGTCGTAGCGGCCCGACACCTGGATATCGAGGATGCTGAGGACCGGCGCGTCGAGTTCGAAATAGCCGGCCCAGACCGAGCGCTTGCCGAACGCCTGCGCGGTCGAGACGCCCGGCAGGTCGAGGTTCGGGTTGATGCTGCGGTTGTTCAACTCCTCGCGGCGGAACTGGCCGCCGACCGCGAGCTGCAGATCGCCGCCCGACAGCGTCATCAGCTTGCCGCTGACCGTCGCGTCGACCGTGAACTCGGTCGAATCCGACTTGGCTGCGATCGTTGGCGCCACCATGTCGCGCACCGCCTGGCTGTTCAGGCTCGGGTCGACGAAGTTGTAGGCGCCCGTGTTGATCGCCTTGACCAGGCCGGCCAGGTTGAACGCTCCATACCGGGTGAGATCAAGGTTATCGCGCGAATAAGCGGAATTGATGTTCCAGTTCCAGTTATCGCCGATGCTGCCCTTCAGCCCGCCGGTGATCCGGTAGACCGTGTTGATGCGCTTGGTTCCGTTGGGGATATCGCCGAACGAATAATAAAGCCGCGCGGCGCCGGCTGCCGGGGTAGCGGCGAACGCAGCGGCGTAGGGGTTGTTCGGGTTGAGCGTGCGGCCGGCGGTCGCCGGATCCGCGCAGTTCACGCCCGACGGGCAGATCCACACCGGCAGAACGATGCCGGGGGCGCTGGTCGCGGTCGCCGGGCTACCGCCGAATGCCTGGGTCTGGCGGATAGGGTACGGTGCGTTTGTGATATCGACGCGATTTCGCGAATAGCTGCCCGACAGATAGCCTTCGATGCTGCTACCGAGACGGAAGCTGGCGCGACCGACGAAGTCGTAGCGCTCCTGCTTCGGCAGGAAGATCTGATATTCTTTCTGCAGGTCGTGCGCACAGGCCGAGCCGACACGCGTCGCATTATTTTCCGAGAAGGTGCCGTACGGGCAGTTGGCGAGCGGGGTCAGCGAGTTGAAAATCGCCGGCGTCGTGGCGTTGGCGACCGAACCCGCCAACGGGTTGTTGAGATCGGTCTGCGTCGTACGCGTGACGACCGCATTGGGCGACGCCGAGGTCAGCGTGTCGTCACCACGATTATTGTCTGTGCCGCCGATCGCGCGCAGGTCGGTCGTGTTGAACGGGAAGCCGAGCGAGTCGTTGGTGACCAGGCCGCTACGGTCGTAGTCGGCGCCGATATAGATATTGAAGCCTTGCGTGTTGTAGTCGCCGAACCCGGCGAGCAGGCGCGCACGATATTTCGGCAGGTCGCCGCGTTCCGACACGCCGCCGTCGATGCCGCCTTCGACACCGTTCACGGTCTTGCGCGTGATGATGTTGACCACGCCGCCGATCGCGTCCGCGCCGTACAGCGACGAGGCGCCGTCCTTGAGCACCTGCACGCTGGCCACATTGACCATCGGGATCGAGTTGAGGTCGACGTAATTGTTGTGACCGTCGTCGTTCAGCGGGAAGTTGGCCGAGCGCTGACCGTCGATCAGCGTGACCGTCGACGACACGCCGAGGTTGCGCAGCGAGACCGCCGAGCCACCGGCCGAGAAGCCGCTCGAAAAGCCGTTGCCGATCGAACCCGCGCCGTCGGCCGAGATCGAACGCACCGCGTCGGACACGTTGGTGATGCCGGCCTTGTCCAAGGTCTCCGCGGTCAGCACGGTCACCGGCGACGGCGTCGTGGTCAGACCCTTCGTGCTGAACAGCGTACCGGTCACGACGATGTCCGGCGTGTCCGACGCGGCGGGCGCCGCCTGGTCATCAGCGGCGACCGGAGCGGTGGCCGGCGCAGTCTGCGCAGCGGCAGGCGTAGCGATCATCGCCAGCAACCCCAACGGCGCGGCCGTGGTCAGCAGGCGCAGCTTCGACGTCGAACGAACAACATTCATAATCACATTCCCCAAATTTTGACCTGTGGCGACAATTGTTCGCGTCCACAGCCCATCCCTGCGGCGGTTCATCGCCACCTTGTACGAGAACTAACGGGGAAATTATTTCAGTGAAAGAACCCGATCCTGCCCTATCCTGGAGATATTAGGCAAACGTACCCGGACAGACACAATCCAACATTGCTCGATCTAAAAAGCTTTACACAAACTTTACTGGCGCGATTACGATCGACGCGTCGCCAGCGGCGTATCGCAAAGCGTAAATGCGTCGGGGCGGTCGCTTGCCGCGCCGTTAATCACAGGAATTTGACCGTGAAACTCCGATAAAGACGCGTCGCACCGATCCGACATCCGCCGCGCAGAGCATGTCGCAGCCCCCGCGAGCGGCCTGACTTTTCCGCGGTAAAAATATCTCGGCTGCCGGATTGAGTCGTTGAATTCAAACGGGGCAGTCGCTGGCGCCAGCCGCGATGCTTGCCCAGTTCTACCTTCTTGAACGCCACATAGGACGAGCGAATTCAAGCCGACACGCAATCGACCGACGCACCGCCGTTCGACCGCCACATTGCATGACGATCAGCGCGCGGTGACGAATGTGGTCGGGGCGCTCCGCAGTCCGATGACGGTGGCGGTCGATCCCTGTTCATCGGGTTCGACGACGAGGCGCAGTCCGGCATTGCCGCATCGCGCGAACGGCGCCGCGGCGCCGACGGCCTGAAACTTCCTTCGGATGCGGTGAAGCAGCACGTCGCGTGTACGCGGACTCAGCCCCAAATTCGTCAGCACCGCACTGATGCTCGAGAACGAGGCATATCCCCGCGCGGCAATCGACGCGAGCATCTCCGTTTCGGTCGGCGATAGCGCGATCGGCTTGGCGCGCCACGACACCGCAAAATTCTCGCGCTGGATCGTCAGGGCGCCGCGCTTGATCACCGACGTAGTAACCTGGTCGAGCGTGACGCCGCAGCAGGAGCAGCAAAGCGGCGAACTTTCAAGCGCCCTTACGTCGATGGCGTAGAACGGATCGGACGCCGAGTTTTCGGCCGTGTCCTGCGGCATGTCTTCGATCGGCGCATCGAGGAAGCCGCCGTCATTCGCAGCGAAGCGCTCTTCAGCCCTGGCCCTCTCCTGCTTCATGAGCATATAATACGTTTCGTATTGTTATTTGCAATGCCTATTTATCTGCGGGCGTTCGTCCCGGGGTGGCACTCATGACGGGGTTTCCAGTGCAGAGCCGTCGAAAGAGCCGCACTATCTTAGTACGCTACGTATCTTGTTCGTGTTTGCGGTGTCGGCGACGGTCTTCGCACGGCTAGCGATGGGTCAACTCGCCGACCATCGGAACGCTGCACCGCGAAGCGGCTGTCGCCCTCCTTCATGACGCGACCGTTCGCCAGCGAATTTGCTTTCACACCCAACTATGCATAAGCGCTTACGTACTTTCTTCCAGGAGCAGTGGGGGCCCATGGATAAGTCAGCCCATATGGCAGGTCGGTTCAAAACTTCTGGCGTGAGCACGGCGCGTGGCAGCGACGCTCCGTCGTTCGGGCGTACGCGACTGGCGCATCTCGAGATGCGCGCACTGGTCGGTTCAGCGATCGACGACGTTCATTCGCTGGCAACGCACCGGGCAGACGAAGGCGAGATCGAGGCGAGGTTAGTCTCGCTGGATCGTCATACGACTGGTCGAAAATCGCCGTCCTGCCGCGTCTTGGCCGCCCAAATCCATCTTTGGTACGCGACTTACGACGGCGACCGGGCACGCGCGCTGTCGCGGGAGGCGATCGTACAGCATTCAACAGCCACGATATTTGGACGCACGAGCAGTCGCTTCGCGCATGCCGCACCATCGACTGTGCCGATTTCGTCGCGATCTCACTGAACTTGGCATAATACGTTGCGTAACCTTCGGCGACGATGCATAGAGCGGTCGTGGCCAAGGTCGTCCAACTCAGTCGTCTCGAAAGCCATGTTCTGGCGCTCGTTCGCAAATGGCAGCCGACCACCGCCTATTTCGTCCGAAAATCGCTCGCCGATACGATGGCGACCAACGTCTCCGACAGTCCCGGCAGCGTCTATCCGGCGATCGAGCGATTGAAGGCGCAGGGCCTGCTCACCGCCGAAGCGACGGCGCGGGGTAAGCGCGCGTCCGAACACCTTACCTGCACCAAGGCGGGCGAGGAGGCTGTCCAGCATTGGCTGATGCTCGTCAGTCCGGCGGAAACGCTGCCCGAAGATCCGTGGCGCACGAAGATTCGGTTCGCCGATCTCATGTCCAAGGCGGATCTCAAGACCTGGTTGCTGGATTTACGGCAAGTGGTGAAGCAGACGGCCGCCCAGTTGGACGAGCTTCAGCCCGAGGACACCGATACGCTGCAGAGCCTGGAGCTCGAGCATGCCAGGTTGTCCAACGCCGCCCGGGCGGCGTGGATCAACGCGGCCATGGCGAGTCTCGTCGAGTAACCGCTGCCCGGGCTCGGCCCGAACGTGCCGACCCAGATGACATGCTCGTTAAGGTGACGCACTCGCGTGATGGAGCGCGATCATGGCCGTGACGCATCGACGCGGCGTGCAACCGGATGTCCCATAAGACCCCGCGCAACAGACATAGATACCGTTCGTATCAATCTCAGCTCGCCGCGCGATCGGGGATGGCCGCCCCTTTGGCGATGTTGCCGTTACGACACAGCTTATGACAGAATTTTTAACACCATTGCCTCTAGAGCCTCGAATAGTATGACGCGTATTATCCGGCATGCCGGTCAAATCGATGGTCAACAAGGGGCTCATCTCATGAATGTGACTTTCTCGCGCTCGCTGCGCGGCAGCACCGCGCTCCGCGCGCTGACGCTGGTCGGCGCCGGCTTTGCCGCAACGGTATTCGCCAACCCGGCGATGGCGCAGGATGCGGCCGCCGCCGCTCCCGCCCCCGCCGCGGCTCCCGACGCGCAGGATCAAGCTGCGCCGTCGAGCGCCGACATCGTCGTCACCGGCTCGATCTCGCGCAATCCGGCCGCCGCGACCGCGTCGCCGGTCGTCTCGGTCACTGCAGCCGACCTGCAGAATCGCGGCATCAGCACCGTCGCCGACGCACTGCAGCTGCTGAGCGCCAACAACGCCGGCACCGCGTCTCCCAGCTGGTCGTCGTTCGGTTTCGCCACCGGCGCCAGCTCGCCGTCGCTGCGCGGCCTGAACAACGCCTATTCTCTCGTGCTCTTCAACGGCATGCGCACCGCATTCTATCCGCTCGGGGACGATGGCTATCGTACCTTCGTCGATATCAACACCATTCCGTCGTCGATCGTCGATAGAGTCGATGTGTTGCAGGACGGCGCGTCGGCGACTTACGGTTCGGATGCGATCGCGGGCGTCATCAACGTCATCGTCAAGCGCGAGATCACCGGGCTGCACCTGAACGGTTCGGCTGCCATCTCGCAACGTAGCGACGATGGCGAACGCAAGCTGAGCGCGACTGCGGGCTACGGCAAGCTCGACGAGCAAGGCTTCAACGTCTACGTCAACGGCGAGTATCAGAAGAGCGATCCGCTGTTTCTGCGTGATCGTGGGTTTCCATTCGGTACCGCCAACCAGAGCAGCATTTGCGGCACTGCCGCTCAGGGATGCCTATTTAACGGTATCCGCAACGGTATTCAGGCCAACGGCACGTATGGCGGCTTCGCCGGGACCTCGGTTCCATTCGTTCGCCCCTACGACGCCACGACGTTAGCATCACTCGGCAGCAATCAATTGCTCAACCCAGCACTGGGTTGCCAAAATCTGACGCCGTATACGCTTACCGCCGCGCAGCGCGCCGGAGGTGGCTCCGACGCCGCCGGTAACCTGATCGCGCCGGCGACGGTCTGCCAGGAGGACACGGTTGCCGAGTATCGCGCGTACAACTCGAACATTACTCGTAAGGGCTTGAACGCTCGCGCGACCTTCAAGCTTGGATCGTTCGGCGAGGCCTATGTAATGGCCAACTACTTTCAATACTTCGACCACGGGTAACAATGCGGGCCCGTACGGCTTTAACGGCCAGACCGCGAACGGCGGCGTCATCTCCGTCGTCTCGCAAATTTATTTGCCGGTCTACGTTTGCGCCGCGGGCACTAGCGCGCTTAATGCTGCAAATCAGTTGTTGGCCTCTGGTTGTACGGCAGCAAACGGCACGCTGAACCCGAACAACCCGTTCGCCGCCGCAGGCCAGCTTGCTCGCCTTACCGCCATACCGCGCGAATCGTTGACCACCAATACCGATACCAAGACTTACCGGTTCACGGGCGGTATCAATGGGACGTTTGGTGACGGTTGGAATGTCGCCCTGAACGGCACGGTGTCGTCGGTGATACTCAAGACACAAAATCGCGGCTACATCTACCTGCAGGGTCTGATGGACGCGATCGCGAAGGGGACGTATAACTTCGTCGATCAATCGCTGAACACACAGGCACAGCATGACAGCGTGTTCAGGCCCCAAAACAACCGATCGATCTCCAAGCTGACGCAGATTCAGGCTTCGGTCGACAAGGATCTATTCAAGTTGCCGGGTGGCGCCGTCAATGTGGCGGTGACAGGCCAGTTCCGCTACGAATCGATCAACCAGCCCAGCGCTAACGCGCCGAATGCGGCCAATCCGAATGCACGCTATTATCAAATCAACGCCGTCAGCGTGGTCGGTAAGCGCCACGTCTGGTCAGCGGGTTACGAAGTCACCGTTCCGGTTTTCGACAAGCTGAAGCTCAAGGCCCTTGGTTCGTACGACAGCTATTCGAGCGGCCAGAAGGCGTTCTCGCCGAAGTTCGAAGCCGAGTTCAAGCCAATCGAGCAAATCAAACTGCGCGGCACATATTCGCGCGGATTCCGCGCGCCGAGCTTCAGCGAATCGTTTGCGTTGCCGACCACCGGCTTCGCTGTAGCGTTAACTCCCTGTGGGTCGGCACTCTACACTGCCTTTTGTGCGGCGCATGCCACCAATCCGGCTTACCTAGCCGGCTATGGCTATGGCTTGACCTCGTCGGGAAATCCGAACCTGAAACCGGAAAAGTCGCAGTCGTTCACTGCGGGTGTCGTGCTCACCCCTATTCCAGCTATCACGATCACGGCGGATTTCTGGCAGACGAAGATCAAGAACGTGATCATCGGCGCGTCGGCTTCGCCGGAAGTCTTCGCGCAATATTATAGCAATAACGGCGTCGTTAACCTCCCGGGCATCGTCGTCACACCGGGCGTACCCGACGCGCTAAACCCTGCTGCTCTGCCGACGATCGGATCCATCGCTGCATCGTACAAGAATGCCAACCAGTTCCAGGCGCGTGGCCTGGACTTCTCGGTTTCCGGCCGCCTGCAGATCACGAACGGGATCAAGTGGACATCGAGCGCCAACGCTTCGTTGCTACTGCGCCTCGACCAGACGCTCGAAAACGGAACAGTCAACCGCTTCGACGATTCGCTTGGTCAGTGCGGGATCACCGCTTGCTCGGGCGCGCCGAAATGGCGTGGCACGTGGCAGAACACGCTGGACTTCAACGGCAATGGCAACATCAGCCTGACCGCCTATTACACCGCAGGTTACTCCTCGACCGCGACTGACTCGGGTGGCGTTTACAAGGATTGTCAGGCGAGCGCCGACAACGGTCAGCTCGCCGCATTCCCCGATGGGTCGCCGGTCCAGTGCAACACGAAGTCGGTATTCTACCTCGACGGTCACGCCGAGGTGAAGATCCAGAGCCGCTTCACGCTGTACGTCGACGTCAAGAATCTGCTCAACAAGAAGCCAAGCTATGACCCGAACGGCGGTTACGGCCTGTATCAGTTCCAGCCCGCCTGGAGCGACAGCCTATTCATCGGTCGTTTCTTCCGTGTCGGCGCGAAGGTCGATTTCTAGTCCAACCTAAAGACCGAAAACTTGGGCCGCTCCTCACGGGGCGGCCTTTTTTGGGATAATCGCCGCGTGGATATCACCACGAGAGCGCGCCGTTGCACGTCCCAGACGCGCCCGCGCCCGCCGATCCGGCCCAACCCAGGTCAGTTTACGCAACGTTTACCACGCCGGGTGCAAAACGGCCGCTGACGAAGGGGCGAGTGATGCCCATGGGGATTGTGCATGGATACGCAGCGCGGCTTTGACGAAGACCGGGACGATGCCGATCAGGTGAGCGGCAACACCGCCGACATCGCGGCCGACGAGCCGACGCCGGCGGTCATCGGCACCGACGAACGCCGCATGCACGTGCGCGCGTACAATCATTGGGTCTCGCTGCTGCGCGGCCGCGCCTATCCGTCGATCGAGGACCTCGATCCCGCCAACATCGCCGATTTCGGATCGCATTCGGTCCTGCTCGATTTCTCGGACGGGATCGAGGATCCGAAGATCGCGTTCCTCGGCGCCGATCTGCGCGAAGAGACCGGCCACGACGCGTCGATCACGCATATCTCGCAAGTGCCGAGCCGCTCGCTACTGTCGCGGCTGACCGACCATTATCTCCAGATCATCGCCAACCGCGCGCCGATCGGCTTCGAGGCCGAGTTCATGGGCTTGCGCGGTCACAACACGATGTATCGTGGCATTCTGATGCCGTTTTCGTCGAACGAAGACACGATCGATTTCATCTACGGCGTGATCAATTGGAAGGAGATGGTCGACGCCGAGACCCAGGCCAGCCTGGACGCCGAAGTCGATGCCGCTCTCCGCGCCGCGCCGAAGCCGGTCGCCACCGCACCGGTCTGGGCCGACGGTCCCGCGGCGGAAGTCGCGACCGAGGTCGAGGAGGACGTCGCTGACGACCTGCCCGGCAAGCTCCATCAAGCCCGCGAGAGCGCGACCGCCGCGACCAATGCCGACACGCGCAGCCGCGCCGCGCTCTACCGCGCACTCGGCCGTGCCCACGATTTCGGTCTCGCCGCCGATGACGACCGCGCGACCTACGAAGAATTGCTCGAAGACGCCGGTGTCACGGTCCAGGACCGCGCGCCGATGACCGCCGTCGCCAAGCTCGTGTTCGGCGCCAACTACGACAAGGCGCGGCTGACCGAGTTCGCCGCAGTACTCAGCCATGCGCGTCGCCATGCAATCGGCGTGGGCCAGCTGACCGAGGTGCTCGAAACGGTCGAGGGCGGCATCAAGGCCGTCGTCGCCGCCGAACGCGCCGCGCGCAACCCGGCCAAGGCCGAAGAGCGCGATCCGCTTGCCGACATCGCCGAACGCCTGGTGCTGGCGAGCGTCGAGTTCGCGACCGGGTTGGAAGCCGGCGAACTGGTCGTGCTGCTCGGTCGCGCAACCGGCGATGGCACGGTTGATATCGTCGCCTCGGTGGCCAACGACCGCGGTCTCGCGTCCCGCGTGATCAAGGCAGCCAAGTAAGCCTTTCGCTGCAGGCGCAGGGCCAACATCGCGACCCTTGCAATGTTGGATTTCGACTGTCAGGACGCTCCCACAGCTCTTTGACATCAAGGCATTTTGTTGACCGATCCGGCCGGTGGCGGATCGACGTCGCTAGTGTCAACCTGGTGTCAACTTAGCCTCGCCAACCGGTATCGTCCGAAACTAAACTTGAGCCTCGCGCACACCCGGCGTAGGGCTGCGCGCATGGCCAAGACCAATCTGAAATCGCTGTCGGACGCGCTTGCGGAACGGCTGATCAAGGGTGCGCTTCCGGGCGAGTTGCAGGGGTTCGGCAAGGCCGAGCGGGCGGAGGCGGCCGCCTTCGTCGCGACCGCCGCCTACAACCGCCCGCCGGGCGAGCCGGTGATGGTCATCGAGCCGATCGCGGCGAACGATCCCAACCGCCGCATGCGCGTGGCGATCGTCAACGACGACATGCCGTTCCTGGTCGATTCGATCGCGGCGACGATCGCCAGCCAGGACATTGCGGTCGATCGCATCATCCACCCCGTCATTCCCGTGTCGCGCGATCCGCACGGCGGCCTGATGGGGGTCGGCGACGGCAACCCCGAATCGATGATCTATATCGAGATGGAACGCGCCGACGCGCGCGAGCGCCGCAGCCTGATCACCGCGCTCGACGCCAATCTGAAGGACGTCCGCGCCGCGGTGACCGATTGGGTCGCGTTGCAGGACGCGATGGCGAAGGACGCGAAGACGCTGACGGGCGAAGGCGCGGCGTTGCTCGACTGGTTCCTCGACCGTCACTTCACCTTGCTCGGCCATGCCCGGTACGGTCGCGACGCCGGCGCGAAGTCGCCGCTCGGCATTTGCCGCAACAAGCACGAGGTGCCGATCCTGGCCGAAGCGTCACGCGCGCTGGCGGTCAAATGGTTCGAGGATGGCGGCGAAGCCCCGTTGCTGCTCAAGTCCAATTTCATTTCGGGCGTCCACCGCCACATCCCGCTCGACCTGGTCGTCGTGCCGATCCGCGACGGCGGCAAGGTAACGGGCCTGTCGATCCATGCTGGCTTGTGGACCTCGTCCGCGCTCAACACGCCGCCCGACGACATTCCCCTGCTCCGCACGCGCCTCGCGCAGTTGCAGAAGAAGTTCGGGTTCGATCCCAAGGGGCATGCCGGCAAGGCGCTCGAGCATGCGCTGACCACCCTGCCCCACGACCTGCTGATTGCGTTCAGCCCGCAGGCGCTGGAGGATGTCGCGCTGACCGCGATGAGCCTGGCCGACCGGCCGCGGCCCAAGCTGGTCCTCGCCAAGTCGATCCTCGGCCGACATCTGTTCGCCTTCGTGTGGCTGCCGCGCGACGAACTGACCACCGCGCGGCGTCTTGCCGTCGGCGATATGCTGGCGGAAGCGGCGGGTGGCCCGGTGCTCAACTGGGCGGTGGCGATGGACGATGTCGTCGCGCTGATCCGCTACACGATCGACCTGCGCGGACGTGACGCGATGCCCGACGAAGCGGCGCTCGACGCGCGGCTCGCGCGCATGATGCGCGGCTGGGCGCCGGGCGTCGAAGCCGCGCTCGCCGAGGCCGACGCGACTCGCGCGACGCGCCTTGCGCTGCGCTGGGCGAACTGCTTCCCGCAAAGCTATCGCACGATGAATACCGCCGACGAAGCGGCGCGCGACATCCTCAGCCTCGCGACGCTCGAGGATCCCGGACAGCGCGCTGTCCGGCTGTACCGCGACGAGCAGGGCCAGGCGCGGCTCAACCTCTATCGTCTCGGCGGCGCGATCGCGCTGTCGGATGCGGTGCCGGTGCTCGAGAATTTCGGCTTCCGGGTGATCGAGGAAGTACCGACGGCTTTGACCGATGACGGCCAGGGCTTCATCCACGAATTCCTGATCGAGGCCGCGGGCGGCGCCGCCAACGTATTCGACGGCGACACCGCCGTGCTCGAAACCGCGATCGCGCAAGTGCTGGAGGGCACGGCCGAAAACGACGCGTTCAACCGCCTGATCGTCGATCTCAACATGGCGCCGGCGTCGGCCGTGCTGTTCCGCGCGTGGTTCCGCTATCTGCGCCAGGCCGGCATGTCCTACGGCTTGCTGACCGTCGTCGATGCGCTGCGTCGCGCGCCCGACGTGGCGCAGGCGCTGATCGACCGCTTTTTCGCCGCCCATTCGCCCGCCGGAACGCGGGGCGACGGCATCGCGCTGGCCGAAAAGGCGATCGCCAAGGGGCTGAACGATGTGTCGGCGATCGACGACGATCGCATCCTGCGCTCGATCAAGGGCGTGATCGCAGCGACGCTCCGCACCAACGCGTTCACCCCGGCGGCCGAAGAGGCGCTGGCGTTCAAGCTCGACAGCCATTTGGTCCCCGGCCTCCCCGCCCCGCTGCCGTGGCGCGAGATCTGGGTGTATAGCCCACGCGTCGAGGGTATTCATCTCCGCGCCGGTCCGGTCGCGCGCGGCGGGCTGCGCTGGTCGGATCGCCGCGACGACTTCCGCACCGAAATCCTCGGCCTGATGAAGGCGCAGCGCGTCAAGAACGCCGTCATCGTGCCGACCGGCGCCAAGGGCGGTTTCTATCCGAAGCAGCTCCCCTCGCCCGCGGTCGATCGCGATGCGTGGCTGGCCGAAGGCACCGAAAGCTACCGCATCTTCATCCGTACCTTGCTGTCGGTCACCGACAACATCGTCGAGGGCAAAATCGTGCACCCGCAGGGCGTCGCGATCCACGATGGCGAGGATCCGTACTTCGTCGTCGCCGCCGACAAGGGCACCGCGACGTTCAGCGACGTCGCCAACGCAATCGCAATCGACCACGGCTTCTGGCTGGGCGACGCATTCGCGAGCGGCGGCTCGGTGGGCTACGACCACAAGGCGATGGGCATCACCGCCAAGGGCGCGTGGGTTTCCGTCCAGCGCCACTTCGCCGAGCGCGGGGTGGACGTGCAGACCGAGACGATCCGCGTCGTCGGCTGCGGCGACATGTCGGGCGACGTGTTCGGCAACGGCATGTTGCTGTCGCAGACGCTCAAGATCGTCGCGGCGTTCGACCATCGCCACATCTTCCTCGACCCCGATCCCGATCCAGCGGCGAGCTGGGCCGAACGCGCCCGCATGTTCGCACTGCCGCGGTCGAGCTGGGCGGACTACAACCCGTCGCTGATCTCCAAGGGCGGCGGCGTCTTCCCGCGCACCGCCAAGACGGTTCCGCTGACCAAGGAAGTGAAGGCCGCGCTCGACATCAGCGCCGACGAGCTGGAGCCGGCCGCGCTGATCTCCGCGATCCTCAAGAGCCCGGTCGATCTGATCTGGTTCGGCGGCATCGGCACTTATGTGAAGGCGGCGTCCGAAAACCATATCGAGGTCGGCGACCCAGCCAACGATCGTCTCCGCGTCAACGCCGAGGATCTGCGCGCGACCGCGATCGGCGAGGGTGCGAACCTGGGCGTGACGCAAGCCGCGCGCATCGCGTTCGCATCGCGCGGCGGCCGTCTCAACACCGACTTTATCGACAATTCGGCCGGCGTCGATTGTTCGGACAACGAGGTCAACATCAAGATCGCGCTGAACCGCGAGATGATCGAAGGGCGGCTGAAGTTCGCCGCGCGCAACACTTTGCTCGCATCGATGACCGACGATGTCGCGCACCTCGTGCTGGAGGATAACCGCCTTCAGACGCTCGCGCTGTCGATCATGGAGCAGGACGGCGCGCAGGCGTTGCCGAGCTACGTCCGACTGATCGAGATTTTCGAAGGCACCGGACGGCTCGACCGCGTGGTCGAAGGGCTAGGCGACAACGGTACGCTGCTGCGCCGCGAGGCCGAGGGTCATGGACTGACCCGGCCCGAACTCGCCGTACTGCTGGCGACCGCAAAGCTCGCGCTGCAGGATGCGATCGAGCACACCGATCTCGGTCAGGACGACGAGTTGCGGCCCGACCTCCATGCGGCCTTCCCGCCGGCGATGCGCAAGAAGTTCGCGACCGCGATCGACGAACACCGCCTGCGCAGCGAAATCGTCGCGACCAAGCTCGCCAACCGGATCATCAACCGACTGGGCGTGCTGCATCCGTTCGAGCTGGCCGAGGAAGAAGGCGCGGCGATGGGCGACATCGCGGCGATGTTCGTTGTGGTCGAGCGGCTGTTCGACCTGGGCGCGTTGTGGCGCGAGATCGAGACGACCGCGATGCCCGAGGCCGGGCGCCTCGCATTGTTCGACGAGGTCGCGGTCGCGGTGCGCAGCCAGATCGCCGATCTGCTCCGCGTGATGAAGCCGGGCACCAGCCCAGGCGCCACACTCGCGCGATTGGGCAAGGGCGTCGGTGCGCTCGACCGCCAGACCAAGCAATTGCTGCTCGAAGAAGCGTCGAGCCAGAGCGCACGGATTTCGGCGAACTTGCAGGCGGTCGGCGCACCGGCCGGTTTGGCGAAGAAAGTCGTGCGGCTGTTTGAACTGGACGGCGCCGTGGGCCTCGCCGATCTCGGCGCGGAAACCGGGATAGACGAGATCGTGCTGACTCGCGCCTTCACCCATTTAGGCCAGGCGCTCGGGCTCGATTGGGCGCAGGCGAACGCGGCGCGCATCAATTCGAGCGATCCGTGGGAGCGCCTGCTGATCGCTGGCCTGGCGCGCGATTTCCAGCAGTTGCGCCTCGAATTCCTCGAACGCGCGGGCGGCAAGGATCCCGAGGGCTGCGTGGATGCGTGGCTCGCGGCGAATGCGGGTCGTGTCGCGCAGTTCAAGGGCGTCGTCGATCGCGCTCGGGCGGCGGCGGCACCCAACGCCGCGATGCTCGCGCAGATTGCCGGGCAGGCCCGGGTGCTGCTGGGACGCTAATATCCACAACTGATTTCAGTATCGAAACGATCTTAATTGACACGTGAGTCAATTAGGGCATTTTGATGCCGGGACCTGATCCCCCCTTCTTTCGGGTCGCAACGGAAAGAGTCGTCATCTCGTCACGAGAGACGGCTCTTTCTAATCGATCACGCGGCCGACGCCCGCGCCTTCTGCTTGGCCTTGAGCTCCGCCTTCCATCCTCGCGCACGCCACCACATGATGACGCCGGTGATCGCCAGAATCGCCGGCAGCAGACCGCCGAGGAAGATGATCGCCTGCCACACGATGCCCATGCCGGTGCCGTCGTGAATCTGGCGCATCAGCCGGGCGATGCCGGCCTGGCCACGATTGGCGTCGGGCGCGATCGACGCGATGCCGCTCGCGTCGTCCACGGCGAGGGTCGCGGGCTTGCCCTTGGCCGGCTTGATCGTGAACTGCCAGATCGCCTTGTAATCGGTCGGCCAGGCGATCTGCGTGACGCTGCCAGGTTGCTTCGCCAGCGCCGCCGCTTCCGCCGTCGCCAGCGGCATCCGCGTCGTGCCTAGCGGTTGCGCCTTGTTCATCGCCGCCCGTTCCGCGCTGAACCCCATCGGCCGCGCATTCTCGCCGACCAGCGGACCGAAGAAGGTCGGGAAACTAATCCACGCGCCGGTCAGCGACAGCACGAACAACGGCACTGCGATCCAGAAGCCGAACAGGTGATGCAAGTTCGTGTCGAGGTTGCGATGCCGCCGCCAGCGCAGCCCTCGCATCCACTTGCCGACGGTCGGCCACCACAGCCAGATGCCGGTGAAACACGAAAACAGCATCGCGACGCCGATCCACCCGACGATCGGGCGACCCCAGACCGGGATCAGCATCGTGCCGTGGATCATGTGCATCGTCATGATCAGCCCCGACCGACTGTTCGCGACGTCGAGTACCTTTCCCGTCGCCGGGTCGAGATAGACGTTGGTCCGCGCCGCCGGGCCTTGCGTCTTGCTCGGCATCGGGCCGGTCGATGCGATCGCAGGCGCGCCGGATTCGGCGGGCAGCTTGATCGTCGCGATCTTCGCGGTGCCGACCGCTGCCTGCGCCGCCGTCGCCAGCTGATCGGGCGTGAGCGCCGGACCGTTGCCGACCGCATAACGCTGCGGGTTGACGACATGGTCGAGCGCTTCGTCCCACACCAGGGCCGCGCCGGTCACGCACAATGGAATGATCAGGATCGCCAGCGCGAGCCCGATCCACTTATGCACCTGAAACCACGTATTGCGGAGGCCGATCTTGGTCATGGTGTCCCTTACGCCTCGGCCCAGCGCCGCAGCAGATTGTGATAGGTGCCGGTCAGCCGCACCGCCGCCGGATCGTTCGCGCCGAGCCGGCCGGCGACATCCTGCACCGCCTGGTCGAGTTCGAACAGAATGCGCCGCGCGCCGTCGTCGCGAACCATCGACTGGATCCAGAAGAAGGACGCGACCCTTGTGCCGCACGCGACGGGTTCGACCCGGTGCACGCTGGAGGCGGGATAGAGCACCATATGCCCGGCCGGAAGCTTGACGCGCTGCTCGCCGAACGAATCCTCGATCACCAGCTCGCCGCCGTTATAGCTGTCGGGATCGGCGAGGAAGAGCGTCGCCGACAGGTCGCTGCGGACGCGGAAGTCGGTGCCGCGTCGGATGCGGATCGCGCTGTCGACATGCGCGCCGAACGTGTCCCCGCCTGTGTAGCGGTTGAAGAGCGGCGGATAGACTTTGAGCGGTAGCGCGGCCGCGACGAACAGTGGCGTTGCGGACAGCGCGTCAAGCACCAGCGACCCGGCATCGCGCGCGGCCACCGACTCTTCGGGCAATTGCTCGTTCCGCTTGGCGAGCGCAGACTGATGCCCCGACGTCGCATTGCCGTCGATCCATGCGGCGCCGTCGATCAGCGCACGCACCTTCGCCACGTCGCTCGCGTCCAGCACGTCGGGGATCGCGATCAGCATCGTGCCGCGCCTCGCTCGATCGCCGCCCGGCCCCGCGCACGAAACGCCGGCACCGACGACGCATCGAGGAATGCCCCCGCCTTTTCGACGAATGCCGGCGTCGCGGTCGTCCCCGCGCGCTCGATCCAGGTCAGCGCCTCTTCGGTTCGCCCCTTATCGCTCAGCATCCGCGCATGGTTGAAGCATCCACGGAAATCGCCGCCCTCTGCAGCGCGCGCATAGTGCCGCGCCGCCTTCGCCATGTCGCGCGACACCACCCAGCCGTCCTCGTGAAAGCTGCCGACATAGTTCATCGCCTTGGCGTTACCCATCCGCGCCGCTTTCTGGAACCAGCCGAATGCCG
The DNA here is from genome assembly GCF_007859635.1 of Sphingomonas panacisoli. Classification (NCBI taxonomy): domain Bacteria; kingdom Pseudomonadati; phylum Pseudomonadota; class Alphaproteobacteria; order Sphingomonadales; family Sphingomonadaceae; genus Sphingomonas; species Sphingomonas panacisoli. Next base: position 2,644,716 of record NZ_CP042306.1, read on the forward strand.
CCGCCTTGTCCTCGGTGACGCCGTGTCCCAACGCGAGCAAGGTCGCATAGTTGTACATCGCCCAATCGAGCCCCTGCTCAGCCGCAATCCGATAGCATTCGGCGGCCCGAGCCTTGTCGATCGCGACGCCCCAGCCGAGATCGTAGCAGCGCCCGACCATGTTGAGGCTCATCAGATGCCCCTGCGCCGCGGCGCGATTGAACCAGGCGAACCCGGCCGCCGCATCCTGCGCCACGCCGTTCCCGTCGAGCAATAGCTGCGCGTACAACGCCTGCGCCTCTGCATCGCCACCCTCGGCGAGCGCACGAAGAAACGCCGCGCGCTCCCCGGGATCGTCCGGGATGCGCGCGGCAGGTTCGGCCACGGAAGGGTCCGCCGTGACCGTCAGAACTTGAACTCCACCGTCCCGAACACCGTCCGTCCGGGCGCGATCGTCGCGTAGTGGTTGGTGAAGGTAGAGCTGAAATAGACCTTGTTGGTCAGGTTCTGCGCGTTGACGCTCAGCGCGATGTTCTTGGTCAGCGCAAACCGTGCCTGCGCATCGAACCGCCAGTAGCCGTCGATGCCACGCTCCAGGAACTTGGTCGCCGGCGTGACCGTCACGACCCCAGCCGTCGTCTGCGTCGCGATGCGGTTGTCGGCATAACCGCTATATTGCCGGCCGCTATAGATCGCGCTGCCGCCGATCGAGAACTGCTTCGTCACCTGATAATTGGTGGTGAAGGTGAAGCTGTTCTTCGTGATCAGCGGCACTTGCTTGCCGTTGCTCGCCGACGGCACCAGCACGGTCTTCGCCGCCGCCGCCCCGTTGGCCGCCGCGGTCAGAGCGGTGAAGCCGCCGTCGAGGATCTTCGGATCGAGATAGGTGTAACCGCCGAACACCGTCCAGCCGTCGACGATCACGCCGCTCGCGCTCAGTTCGAAGCCGCGGATGCGGGTCTTGCCGATGAACGCCGGATTGTTGTTGGCGTCGGTCACGCGAGCGTTGGTGATTTCGGTCTGGAACGCGGCGCCCGACAGCGAGAGCTTTTCGCGGAACAGGCTGGCCTTGGCACCGACCTCGTACGACTTGGTCTTCTGAACCTTCAGGCTGTCGAGGATCGCCAGATTGGCAGCGGTATTGGTCGTCGGCAGCGCATTGTCCTCGCGCCCTTCGCCCAGCAGCGTGTTGGGCGGCGTCGCCGCGGTGGCGTAGCTCGCGTAGATGCTGGTCTCGCTGGTCGGCTTGAACACCAGACCCGCTTGCCAGTTGAACAGCTCGTCGGTGCGCGACAGGCGGAACGAGTTGGTACCCGCCGTGAATGCCGGCACCGTGCTCGAGGTGAAGCGGTCGAACCTGGCGCCGAGATTGACGATCAGCGCGGGGGTCAGCGTGATCGAATCGAAACCGTAGAATGAGATCGTATTCGCATCGTTCTGCGTTTCGGTATTCGCCGCGCCCTTGGCGATCGGCGTCCGCACGGTCGAGGTATCCGAGGCATAGTTCACGAACGCATCGTTGGGATTGGGATTGAACAAGCTGGCACAATAGAAACGCGATACAGTGAACGTGTCGCAGCGCGGGCTGATCGTCGACCCCGTCGCCATCACGAACGTCCCTCGGCGCGCCTTTTCCCATGAGAATTCGGCGCCGACCGCGAAGCTGTGCTCGATCCCGCCGGTCTTGACCTTGCCGTACAGGTCGATCTGGTCGGTCAGCGTGTTGGTCTGGCTATAGCGGTTGTTGGATCGGCGCCAGACATAGCCGCCACCGGTCAATCGCGCGCCACCATCCGCGGGATTTATTGACCCCGCGACGAATGCCGGATTGCCGAACACGTTGCCCTGCGTGTCGTCGGGCTGGGTATAGCTGTACGCCTGATAATCGTCGGTGAAGCGCGCGACGTTCCGCAACGTCACGTTGCCGAAGTCGTGTTCGACACGGATCATCGCCTGCTGGTCACGCGTATCGCGAAAATCGCGATCGACGAGGCCGTAGAAGGCCGAACGCTTCACAACCCCCGTCGTACCGTTGAGCGTCGTGATGCGGCCGATCGCGGGCGTCGTGAACGTGTTGCCGGTCGGCACGTTGCAGACGGTTGCCGAGCAAACGTAGAGAAACGGTATGCCGCTGTCGGGCAGCTCGTGGCCTTCGAGGTAGTAATAGCTCGCGGTCAGCCGGGTGGAGGTACCCACGCCGATCGTGACCGACGGCGCGAAGCCCCAGCGGCGATTGTAGATGGCGTCGCGATCGACGACGTTCTGGTCGTGCCATACGCCCTGGATGCGGAACGCGACGGTATCGGCGATCTTCACGTTCAGGTCGCCCGTGACGCGCTTGTAATCGCCATTGCCGTAGCTCGCCGAGATCGAGCCGTAGGTGCCGGCAGTCGGCAAGCGCGAGATGATGTTGATCGTGCCGCCAGCCGAGCCACGCCCCCCGAGCGTCGAATCCGATCCGCGGATGATCTGGACAGAGTCGATCGAAAACACTTCGCGGTTCTGCGACGCGAGATCGCGCACGCCGTCGATGAAGATCGACCCTTGAGCGTCGAAGCCGCGAATGAAGGGGCGGTCGCCGAGCGGATTACCGCCCTCGGCCGCGGCAAAGGTGATGCCGGGCACGGTGCGCATCGCGTCCTGCAGCGAGTTCGACCCGGTCTGCTCGATCACGCTCTTGTCGAGGACGATGACCGACTTGGGCGTGTTGACGATCGGCGCGACGTCCTTCGGCCCAGGCTGTTCCTTTAGCTTCTGGTCGGTGATGACGATGTCGCGGCGATCACTATCATCATTGTCGTCGGTCGCGGGCAACGGATCGGGCCCGTCCTTCGCCAGCACCGGATGCGTCGCGAAGGCGCCGACGCACGACAGCGCCAGGAAAGCGGGCTTGGCGATGCGATGGGCGGCGGTGTTGCGAGTCATTCTTATCTCCCTGTGTGGGAGGTCCGCTATTGAGAGTCGTTCGCAGTGTCAACGCTATTGCGAGTGATTTTCAATTCTGTCCGCTTGCGTTGCGCGCATCCGCCAGCACCCAGGTCCGCAGCGCACTGGCGAGATTTGGCGGATCGTCGGCCTGGATCCGCAGGGCGTCGATCTCTGCGACCAGCGCGCTGAGCGGCAACGCGCGAATAGCGGCGGCGGCCTCCAGCGCCTGCCAGAAGCCAGGCTCGAGCGTGATCGACGTCTCATGTCCAGCGATGGTGATTGACCGCTTGACCGGTCCGGCGAACCCGCCCGGCGGTGGCGCAATGCTCACATCTGTCCTTGGATGAACAGATTGGCGGTCAGCCGTCCGACGCGGGGATCGTCGCTGAAGTTGGGATCGTGCGACACCAGTCCGGAATGGAGCAGGCGACCTGGATAGATGACCAGTCGATCGGGCACCGCCTCGACCATCGCGATCCGCTCGAACGCCTCGTTGCTGTCGCGTATATAACCGGCCGAGCCCGCGGCCGCTTCGTCCGCCGCCGCCGCGAATGCCCCGACATTGTCTTCGTCGACCGTGTCGATCCCAGTCGCTCGCTGGCGATAAAAGGCCGTTCCGCTTTCGGGGCTGGTGCGCAGATAGTGCAGGATCGCGATATAGCCGGGATGCGTCGAATCGAAGTGCGGCACGCGCTGCTGCGGCAGAAGTTCGGCGGGGTCGACCGTGACCATCGAAAAGCTGGCATAGTGAACGTCGAACCGTTTGACGCCGAATTCCGCGAAGATCAGCGGCGCGACGGTCTTCAACGTGTGCGAGACATAACCGGCGGCAGACTCGCCGGGCGCGATGATCCGCCGCAACCCCGGATACTGCCCACGCGCCGCAGCCGGGAACGGCGCCATCGCCGCGGCCTGATCGACGATCGCCTCCACATCACCACTGAAACCGTCGATCACGATCAACGGACTGTTCGCGCTGCCGATATGGCGGATATCTGGCGTCACTGCTTGTCGAACAACGCCGCAAGCTGTTCGATGATCGTTCCGCCGAGCTGATCGGCATCCATGATGGTGACGGCGCGCTCGTAATAGCGCGTCACGTCGTGACCGATGCCGATCGCGGCGAGCTCCACCGGCGAACGGCTTTCGATCCAGCCGATCACCTGACGCAAATGACGTTCCAGGTACGAGCCTGAATTGACCGATAGCGTCGAATCATCGACCGGCGCGCCGTCCGAAATCACCATCAGGATCTTGCGCTCCTCCGGCCGCCCGATCAGCCGGTTGTGCGCCCACAGCAACGCCTCCCCGTCGATATTCTCCTTGAGCAGCCCCTCGCGCATCATCAACCCGAGTGACGGCTTGGCACGGCGCCACGGCTCGTCGGCTTGCTTATAGACGATATGGCGCAGATCGTTGAGCCGTCCCGGCTGCGGCGGACGGCCCGCAGCGAGCCAGTTCTCGCGTGCCTGCCCGCCCTTCCATGCGCGGGTGGTGAAGCCGAGGATCTCGGTCTTCACGCCGCATCGCTCCAGCGTACGCGCCAGGATGTCGGCGCTGATCGCCGCGATCGAGATCGGCCGCCCACGCATCGAACCCGAATTGTCGATCAGCAGCGTGACGACGGTGTCCTTGAACTCGGTTTCGCGCTCGACCTTGTAGCTGAGCGACTGCCCCGGCGAAACCACAACGCGGGCCAGCCGCGCCGCGTCAAGCAGTCCTTCTTCCTGGTCGAAATCCCACGACCGGTTCTGCTGCGCCATCAACCGTCGTTGCAGCCGATTGGCGAGCTTCGTCACCGCGCCCTGCAAGTGGATGAGTTGCTGATCGAGATACGAGCGCAGCCGCGCCAATTCCTCGACATCGCACAGTTCATTGGCCGCAATCACTTCGTCGTACGACGTCGTCCACGCCTTATAGTCGAACTGCGGCGACAGGTCGCTGAACGGGCGGTTGGGACGGACGGGGAGCATGCCGTCCTCGCCCTCGTCGCCGGCCTCGCCCTCGGAGTCCTCGTAATCTTCGTCGCCGGCCTCGGCGCCCTCGCCGTCGTCGCTCTCGGCCTCGGACTGCTCGCCCCGGGCCTCGACCTCGCCCTGGCCCTGCTCGCCCTGGTCTTCGCCTTCGTCGCCCTGGTCCTGCTCGTCGGTACCGTCGTCGTCATTGCCGCCGTCGTCGGTATCCTCGGGAATCTGGTCGCCCTCGACCAGTTCGAGGTCCTCGAGCAACTTGGTCGCCAGGCTGGCGAACGCGCGCTGGTCGTCGAGCGCCATGCGCAGCGCGTCGAGATCGGCGCCCGCTTTCTCCTCGATCCATTCGCGAACGAGTGTCAGCCCCGGCTGTGCGACGGCGGGCGCTTCCTCGCCGGTCAGCCGTTCGCGCACCATCAGGCCGATGGCCGTCGAGAGCGGCACCTCGTCGCGCGTCCGCGCCCGCGTGATCGGATCGCTACGCAGTTTCTGATCGAGCGCGTGCGCCAGGTTGTCGGCGATCCCCTGATAACCGCGCGACCCCAGCGCCTCGACCCGCGCGCGCTCGGCAGCGTCGAATACCGCGCGCGCGACCGCGTCGTGCGGCGCGGACTTGAGATGGAGCGCAGCGTTATGATGCTTGAGCCGCAACGCGAACCCGTCGGCAAACCCACGCGCTTCGGCAACCTGATCGGCCGGCAAGGTCCGCGCCGGCATCGGTACCTTGATGTGCTTGCCCGATTGCGTCGGCGCGTCGGCGGTAAAGGCCAGCTCGATCTCCGGCTCGTCGGCGAGCGCGCGCGACGTACCGCCGAGCACGGCCTTGAAGCGATCGAGCGGGGAATCCTGCGCCATGGCCTTCTCTTTGGAGCGCTAGGCGCGCGATGCAACCCCTTCCCCGTGCCGTGCCGCCGCCGCGAGGCCGATCGCGACGATGCGATCCCGCAGGTCGGGCGGGCCGAGCGCTTCGACCTCGTCGCCGAATCCGATCAGCAGCAGCGCCGCCTGGTCGATCGATTCTATCGGCAGCGACAGGTCTGCCCACGCATCGTTCACCTGATCAGCGTTTCGTACCGCGTTCGCTGCAAAATCGCCGAGTTCGGCCAGCCGCCGCCGCCCCTCCACGGTCGCGCGCACCCGCGCCGTCGTCGGGCGGAGCTCGGCGCTGAACCGATCGAGCTGCGCTTGCCAGCTTGCCGCCAGATCGAAATCAGCCGGACGCTCGAACCGCGTTTCCTCAACCGTCAGCGTCAGGATCTTCCCCGCTTTAAAGGTGCGCAGATTGCCCTTGCTCAGCGCGGCGAGGTACCAGGCGCCGCCCTTCATCACGAGACCGAGCGGCTCGACGCGATGCTCGCGCGTCGCGGTCCAGCTCTTGTAGGTGATGACGATCGGATGCTGGTCGAGCACGGCACGGACGAGCGACGGGACGTGATCGGCGACATCCTCCTCGCGATACCAGTCGAGCGGATCGACATGGAACCGCGCGCTCATCCGTCCCGCGCGGTCGCGCTGCGCCGACGACATCGACACCATCAACTTGCCCTGCGCGCGCTGCGCCGCCGCGCCGAGCCCGAGCGCCGCCGCCGGGCCAGGCATCCCGATCAGCGGCACCGCCTCCGCCTCGTCGCCGGCGAGCCCCGTCAGCTGCGTCTTGTAACCGTCGAGCAGTTGAAACCCGCCGCCCGGCCCACGATCGGCATAGACCGGCACACCGGCAGCGCTCAGCGCATCGACGTCGCGATAGATGGTGCGAACCGACACTTCGAACTCGTCGGCGAGCTGCTGCGCGGTCAGCCGTACCCGTAGCTGCAACAGGATCAGGATCGACAGGAGGCGGCTCGCGCGCATTTTTGCACCATAGCCGAAAAATCCTGACGCGGAATGTCAGGTATGCGGGCGTAGGATGATTTCATGTTTTCGGGAGGACATCATGACTCAGCTTTCACGCCGAACCATCGTCACCAGCGCCGCCGCACTATCGCTTGCCGGCCTGATCGGCGCGCCCGCCGTTGCGCGACCGCAAGCCAAGGCCCCCACGCCCGGCAAGCCCGGTGACTTCGATTTCCTGACCGGCGATTGGAAGATCGCGAACAAGTGGCGCAACAAAACCACCGACAGCTGGCTCGAATTCCCCGGCGAAGCGACCGTCCGCGGCATCCTGAAAGGGGTGGTCAGCGTCGAGGAACTCCGCATCCCGGCGCGCGATTTTTCCGGCATGGGCCTGCGCACGCTCGACCTCGAGAAGAAGGTCTGGACCGATTACTGGGTCAACGGCAAAGCCGGGGTGATGGGCCGTGACGGCGTGACCGGCAGCTTCGAGAACGGCGCCGGCATCTTCGACTCGCCCGACACCGAAAACGGCAAGCCGGTCATCTATCGCGGCATCTGGGACAAGATCGTCCCCGGCGTGTCGCACAATTGGTCGTCGCTGATCTCGCGCGACAACGGCAAGACCTGGGAAGGCCTGTGGCTGATGGAATGGACGCGGGCGTAGAACCTACGCCTTCGCGACCACGCTCTCCGGCAGGTCCTTCCCGAACACGCGCTGGTAATATTCCGCCACCAGCGCGCGCTCGGCTTCGTCGCACTTGTTGAGGAAGCTCAGCCGGAACGCGAAGCCGATATCGTCGAAGATCATCGCGTTCTGCGCCCAGGTGATCACCGTGCGCGGGCTCATCACGGTCGAGATGTCGCCGTTGATGAAGCCCTTGCGCGTCAGGTCGGCGACGCGGACCATGTTGTCGACGATCGCCTTGCCCTCGGGCTTGTCGTATTCGCCCGATTTCGCGAGCACGATCTGCGCTTCGACCTGCGCCGGCAGATAGTTGAGCGTGACGACGATGTTCCAGCGGTCCATCTGGCCCTGGTTGATCTGTTGCGTGCCGTGATAGAGCCCGCTCGTGTCGCCAAGACCGACCGTATTGGCGGTCGAGAACAGCCGGAAATAGGGGTTCGGGCGGATCACGCGGTTCTGATCGAGCAGGGTCAGCTTGCCCTCGGTCTCCAGCACGCGCTGGATCACGAACATCACGTCGGGCCGGCCCGCATCGTATTCGTCGAACACCAAAGCGGTCGGCGTCTGCAGCGCCCAGGGCAACAGCCCTTCGCGGAACTCGGTCACCTGCTGCCCGTCGCGCAGCACGATCGCGTCGCGGCCGATCAGGTCGATGCGGCTGATATGCGCGTCCAGGTTGATGCGGATGCACGGCCAGTTCAGCCGCGCCGCCACCTGCTCGATGTGCGTCGATTTGCCGGTACCGTGATAGCCCTGCACCATCACGCGGCGATTGTGCGCGAAACCCGCCAGGATCGCGAGCGTCGTGTCGGGATCGAACACGTAGGCCGGATCGAGGTCCGGAACGCGCTCATCCGCCTCGCTGAACGCCGGCACCTGCATGTCCGAATCGATCCCGAACAGGTCGCGCACCGACTTCATCTGGTCGGGCGCATCGAGGATCGTCGTCTCGCGACTGTCGGGCTGGGTATTCGGGATGTCGGTCATCGTACTTCCTTCGCGCGCCCTCCTAACCGTAGGGACGGCGCGAAGTCGAGACACGTTGTGCATTGCAACGCGTCAGGACGCGATCTTCTCCGGCAAGGTGAACAGATCGATGAACGCCTGCGCGGTTGCGCGATCGCCCGCCAGCGCGAGCAGGCCGTCGCCGTCGAATCCTTCCTTGCCGTAGATCGTCCGGCGCATCGCCAGCGTGTCGCCGGTAAACGTGACATCCGCGTCCGGCGCATCACTCCGCAAGATCACGATCTCCCCGTCACCGACGCGCGCGACGAAAGCGTCGTCCGGGAAGTGGAATGCCACCGTCATCTTCACCGCCGCCGCCTTGACCGGATCGATCAGCGTCCGCAGCGACGTCATCGCCGATGCCGTCGACATGAACGCGAGCGGATCGTGCCGCGGCGATCGCGCCGCCCAACGGCCCATCTCGCGGATCGGCACTTCAGCCTCCAGCCCCCAATCGGTTAGTGCGTAGACTTGGACGTTCGCGGGCGACGGCAAGCGGCGGCGCACGACGATCTCTGCTTCTTCCAGGCTTTCCAGCCGCTGCGTCAGCACGTTGGCGCTGATCCCGGGCAGGTTTGCCCTGATCTCCCCGAACCGCCGCGGACCGTAGAGCAGCTCGCGAATGATCAGCAGCGCCCAGCGTTCGCCGACGAATTCGAGCGCCAGCGCCGTGCCGCACGCATCGTCATACCACCGTTTTTGCGCAGTTTTTTTGCTTCTAGTTATTTTTTGTAACTCCATGGTTGCTTTTTGTAACCGAGTCGTTCAGAAAATGCAAGTCCCGATTCGCAAAGGAGTGCTTTGACATGACCAAGATGATCTTCGTGAACCTGCCCGTCGCCGATGTCGCCAAATCGACCGCTTTCTATGAAGCGATCGGCTTCACCAAGAACGAGCAGTTTTCCAACGAACAGGCCTCGTCGATGGTATGGTCCGACTCGATCTTCGTGATGCTGCTCGCGAAGCCGTTCTTCTCGACGTTCACGCCCAAGACGATCGGCGACGCCAAGACGACCGCCAGCGCGCTGTTCGCGCTGTCATTCGACAGCAAGGCGGACGTCGATACGATCACCGACGCCGCGTCCGCCGCCGGCGGCACCGAACCGCACGGCCCGGAGGACATGGGCTTCATGTACAGCCGCGCGTTCGAGGATCTCGACGGTCACGGCTGGGGCCCGTTCTGGATGGACCCCGCCGCCGCCGAAGCCGGCCCGCCCGAACATCAACCGATCGTCGAAGCCTGAACGGCTCGCCCCCCCAATTGGGAGATCGATCATGCTCGTTCGTTTCCGCTCGCTGGTTACCGGTCTCGTCGCGTTCACCGCGACGGGCCTGGTGATCCTCAACTACCAAGCGCTCGCCGCGCTGCCGATGATGTCCTGACGCAAGGCCGTCACGCAGCACGATTAGGAGAGATGGAATGACGACCCCCGTCATCACCGCGTTCGACCGTTCGCCCGATGGCGGCCGCGGCCTCGCGCGCGACACCCGCGTCCGCTGGGCGCTCGAAGAGGTCGGCCAGGCCTATGAGGTCAAGCCGATGACCTTCGAGGCGCTCAAGCAGCCCCAGCACCTCGCGCGCAACCCGTTCGGCCAAATCCCGACCTTCGAGGCGGGCGGCCTAACGCTGTTCGAAACGGGCGGGATCATCCTGCACATCGCCCAGAGCTATCCCGGCCTGCTGCCCGACGATGCCGACGGCCAGGCGCGCGCGCAGATGTGGATGTTCGCCGCGGTCAATTCGGTCGAGCCGGCGATCCTCGAATTGTTCAACGCCAAGATCGTCGAGGGCGACAAGCCGTGGGCCGCGGAGCGCCTGCCGATCGTCATGGAACGCGCGCGCAAGCCGCTCCAGCGCCTCGCCGCCGCGCTCGGCGAGAACGAATGGCTCGACGGCGCGTTCAGCGCCGGTGACTTGATGATGGTGTCGGTGCTGCTGCGGTTCCGTCCGGCGGGCCTGCTCGACGAATTTCCCACCCTCGCCGCCTATGTCGCGCGCGGCGAGGCCCGGCCGGCCTACAAGCGCGCATTCGACGCGCAACTGGCCTTCAACACCCGACCCCAGGAGAGTGAAGCATGACCAAACCGACCATCACAGCGTTCGATTGGGTGCCGCCCTTCGCGCAAGGCCAGGTTCGCGACCTGCGCGTCCGCTGGGCGCTCGAGGAAGTCGGCCAGCCCTATGAGGTGAACTACCTCAACCAGGGCGAGCAGAAGGAAGCGCAGCACCGCGCGCGCCAGCCGTTCGGGCAGGTTCCAACGTACGAGCAGGACGGCCTGACCCTGTTCGAATCGGGCGCGATCGTGCTCCACGTCGCCGAGACGTACGACGGCCTGCTGCCCAAGGATGCCGGCGCGCGCGCGCGCGATCGAATGGATGTTCGCCGCGCTCAACTCGGTCGAGCCGTCGATCATGGACCTGTCGTATGTCACCCTATTCGAAGCCGACAAGCCGTGGTCCGAAATGCGCCGCGGATCGGTCGAGGAGCGCATCCACGGGCGGCTGAAGGACTTGTCGGCACGGCTCGGCGACAAGACCTGGCTGGACGGTGAAACCTTCACCGCGGGCGATCTGTTGATGGTCAGCGTGCTGCGGATCCTGATCGATCAGGGCTTCGTCGAGGCATATGACAATCTGGCCGCGTACATGCACCGCGGGATCGACCGACCCGCCTTCCAGCGCGCGCTGGCCGCGCAGATGGACGGGTTCACCGGCGAGGCGCCCGAATGGTTCGCTGCCTGGGCGGAAAAGATGAAACAAGGAGAGACGGCATGACCTATTTCCAAGGCTTCGTGATCCCGGTGAAGCCGGATCGCAAGGAAGCATATCGCGCAATGGCCGCGAAGGCCGCGCCGATCTTCGCCGAATATGGCGCGACCCGCACCGTCGAGTGCTGGGAAGACGACGTGCCGGACGGCAAGGTCACCGACCTGCGCCGTGCGGTCGCCGCCGAGCCAGGCGAGAAGATCGTCTATTCGTGGGTGACCTGGCTCGACCGCGCGACGTGCGACGCAGCGGCCGAGAAGCTGATGGCCGACGAGCGGATGCAGCCGGACGGCGACGTGCCGTTCGACATGAAGCGGATGATCTATGCCGGGTTCGAACCGGTGTTCGAGCGCGGCGACGCGGTCAAAGCGGCGGGCTATGTCGACGGCGTCGTCGGCCCGGCGCCCGGCGACGGGAAAGACACCTTCACCGCGCATTCCGAAAAGCTCGACAGCTATTTCCTCGACCAGGGCGCGTTGCGCGTGATGGACGGCTGGGGCGCGGACGTGCCCGACGGCAAGGTCACCGACTTCAAGCGCGCGGTCGCGGCGGAGGCCGGGGAGCAAGTCATCTTCGGCTGGATCGAATGGCCCGACAAGGCGACCCGCGACAAGGCGTTCGAGGGCATGATGCAGAACCCCGAACTGACCGCGATCACCCCCGGTTTCGACATGAAGCGCGCGATCTTCGGCGGATTCACGCCGATCCTCGACACCGACCACCAATAACCGACATCCCCAGGAGAAAGACGATGCCCAATCCCGAAGGTACGCCGATCTGGTACGAGTTGCTGACGCCGGATCACGACGCGTCGAAGAAATTCTACGACCACGTCATCGGCTGGACGATCGGCGGCAAGCCCGACAACAGTCCGATGGACTATCGCATGATCCAGACCGCCGACGGCAGCATGGTTGGCGGCGTGATGCAACTGACCGACGAGATGAAGAGCGGCGGCGCGAAGCCGACCTGGCTGTTCTATATCGGCGTCGATGATGTCGATGTGTCGTTCGCGAAGCTGAAGGCGAATGGCGGCGGCGTATTGATGGAGCCGTTCGACATTCCCGGCGCTGGCCGCGCGGCGTTCGTCACCGACCCGCAGGGCAATCCGTTTTACATCATGCGCGGATCGAGCCCGGAGAGCAGCACCGCCTATGACCGAATGGGCATGGGCAAATGCAACTGGAACGAACTGACCACGTCCGACCAGGGTGCGGGCAACAAGTTCTACGCCGACACGTTCGGCTGGAACTATCCCGACAAGATGGAAATGCCCGGCGACATGGGCGACTATGTCTTCGTCGCGGTCGGCGACACGACGATCGGCGCGACGATGAAGCAATCGAACGGATCGCCGACCGGCTGGCGCTTCTATTTCCGTACGCCGGATATCGAGGACACTGCCAGGAAGGTCGGCGAGGCCGGCGGCACAGTGATGATGGGGCCGCACGAAGTCCCCGGCGGCGACCGCATCATCGTCGCGACCGACCCGCACGGTACCGTGTTCGGCGCGGTCGGCCCCGGCGACGCATAATTCAAAAAACCTAGGAGAGAGACGATGACCAACAAGCTCACCACCGTATTGTGGTTCGACCATGGCCAGGCGCGCGAAGCCGCCGAATTCTATGCCGCGACCTTCCCCGACAGCCATGTCGGCGGGAAGATGGACGCCCCCGCCGACTATCCCGATGGCGGCGCGGGTAACGAGATCGTGGTCGAGTTCACGTTGCTCGGCCAGGCGTTCTCCGGCTTGAACGGCGGCGACATGTTCAAGCCCACCGAAGCGGTCAGCTTCATGGTCGTGACCGAGGACCAGGAGGAAACCGACCGCTACTGGAACGCGATCGTCGATGGCGGCGGGCAGGAAAGCATGTGCGGCTGGTGCAAGGACAAATGGGGCTTTTCGTGGCAGATCACGCCGCGCGCGCTGCTCGAAGCGAACAGCGATCCCGACAAGGCGGCCGCCAAGCGTTCGTTCGAAGCGATGATGAAGATGAAGAAAATCGACATCGCCACGATCGAGGCCGCACGCGCCGGGGAGCCGGTGGCATGAGCGGGCCGGCGCACGAACTCGCGATCGACCGCACCTTCGACGCGCCGCTTGACGCGGTGTGGCGCGCGGTCGTCGATCATCTGCCCGAATGGTGGTGTCCGCGCCCGTGGACGTCGGAGATCGTCGCGCTCGATTGGAAGAGCGGCGGGCGCTTTTCGATCACCATGCACGGCCCCAACGGCGAAACGCATCCGGGCGACGGCGTGCTGCTGGAAGTGGTCCCGGGCGAGCGCTTCGTGTTCTGTAACATGCTCGACGCGGACTGGAACCCGCAGGACGCGCAGCCGGTCGGGATCGTCGGCATGTTCGAATTCGCCGACGCGGGCGTCGGCCGGACCAAGTTCCGCTCGAGTGCGCGCCATTGGAGCGAGGCCGACCGCAAGGCGCATGCCGATATGGGGTTCGAGCAAGGCTGGGGCATCTGCGCCGACCAGTTGGAGGAGGTCGCGAGGAGACTCGCGGCGACGGCCGATGCGTAGGATCGTCGGCGCCGTCTTCCAATCGCTCGACGGCGTCATGCAAGCGCCGGGCGGCACCACCGAGGACCCGACCGGCGGATTCGACCAGGGCGGCTGGCAGTTCAAGTTTCCCGACCCCGCCGCCGACGAGACGATGGGGCCGCTGCTCGACGGCGAGTACGATCTGCTTCTCGGACGGCGCACCTACGACATCTTCGCCGCATTCTGGCCCTATGTCGAAGGCGACGAAGCCCCGGTCGGCCGTGCGTTCGACCGTGCCGGAAAGTACGTTCTCACCCACGGCGACCAGCCGCTCGAATGGGAAAACAGCCATCGCCTGACGAGCATTGACGATGTCGCGGCGCTCAAGGCGAGCGATGGCCCCGAACTCAGGATCTGGGGGTCGAGCACGATCTATCCCGGCCTGCTGAAGGCGGGGTTGCTCGATCGGCTGGTGCTGATGACCTATCCGCTGACGCTCGGGAAGGGGAAGCGACTGTTCGGCGACGGCACGCCGCCGGGTGCGCTCAAGATGGTCGATCATACGGTCACGCCGGCTGGCACCGTCGTCGCGACCTACGAACCCGCCGGCCCGATCCCCGCCACGGCGCCGCACCAGCCCTCTCCCGCGACAAGCGATCGTGAGGCGGAGCGGCAACGCAAGATGCAGGACGGCAACTGGTAGGCACAACGCGCTATCGCTGATCCGTGCCAGCGGTTAATCGGGCGGGGATGACCAGTCGTCCCCGCCCGTTTCTCGTCGCGATCCTGATCGGGCTGGTGGCGGAAATGCTGTTCCTGTGGGGCGTCGCGACGCCGCACATGCTGGTGTTCGACGAAATCCACTACGTCCCCGCCGCGCGCGCATTGCTCGCGTTGCAGTCGCCGATGAACACCGAACATCCGATGCTGGCGAAGGAGTTCATCGCCGCCGGCATCGCGTTGTTCGGCGACGATAGCCTTGGGTGGCGGTTCTTCTCGACGATCGCGGGCAGCGCGACAGTGATGGGCGTATTCGCGATCCTTTGGTTGCTGTTCCGGCGGATACGGCCCGCAGTGCTGGGCGCGGCGTTCGCGCTGCTCAACTTCACGATCTATGTCGAGGCGCGGATCGCGATGCTCGACGGATTTCTCGCCGCGTTCATGGTGCTGGCCGTCGCGGCGATGCTGTGGGCGATGGACGCGCCGCCGGGACGCGTGTGGCCGCGCTGGATACTGGCGGGCGCGCTGTTCGGGCTGGCCGTGTCGGCGAAGTGGCTGGCACTGCCCTATCTAGCCTTTGCTGGACTGGCGTTCCTGATCGTTCGCTGGCGAGATGCGCGCGCGGCGAAGCGATCGCTGGCCGCGATCTTTTCGGCCAAGGACCAGCCTCACTGGGGGGGCTGCCCGCCATCCCCGCACTCGCCGCGTTCGGGCTGGTCGCGGCGTTGGCCTATTTCGCGACGTTCCTGCCGGCCTTCTTCTATCGCGACGATCCGATGACGCTGGCGAAGTTGCTGCCGTTCCAGGCGACGATGTACGCGCAGCAGACGCAGGTGTTGCCGCATCACACCTATCAGTCCGACTGGTGGACGTGGCCGCTGATGATCCGTCCGATCTGGTATCTCTACGAGCCCGCCGATGGGGCGATGCGCGGCATTCTGATGCTTGGCAATCCGGCGGTCATGTGGGGCGGTTTGATCGCGGTCCTGGCCTGCGTGTGGGGCGGCGTACGGAACGGGCGGCTGCTGACCGCAGGCTTGCTCTGGGTCGCGGCGTACCTGCCGTGGGCGATTATCCCGAAGTCGCTCGGCTTCTTCTATTATTACTACGTCCCCTCGATCGCGCTGCCGATCGCACTCGCGGCCGCGTGGGATCGCTACGCGCACGGCAAGCTCAAATATTGGGATGAGGGCTTCCTGGTCATGACGTTCGGGCTGGCGGTGTATTTCTTCCCGATCCTATCGGCAGCGCCATTGGCGAACGACCAGGCGTTCCAGCACTGGATGTGGTTTAGCACCTGGCCGTAGCGAAATAGCAGCGCTATTTCGCGTCTCGACGGCCAGTGCGGCCGGCGGAGCAACGCTCCGACCGACGGCGCGAATTCACTTCGCGCCGCTGGAGTTCAGTACCGGCCCCACACGAACCGCGACGACAGTGCGAAATTCCACACCGCGCTGACCAGGATACCGGCCAGCGCCGACACGATCCACGTATCCGACCGAGCGTCGTAGAGAAACGCCGCCACGCCGACGTTCGCCACCGCGCCGACCGAACAGACCGCGCAGAATGACACCCAACCGTCGATCAGCGCGCGCGTCCCCTTCAACCGCGCATCGCGATAGGTCAGCGCGTTGTTGACGAAGAAGTTGAACGTCATCGCGATCGCGGTCGCGGCGATGGTCGATTTGATGAAGCCGATCGCCAACGTCTTGAACATCAGGCCGAGCACCAGGAAGTGCACCAGCGCTCCGACCGCACCGATCGCGGAGAACATCGCGAACCGCACCGGAATGAACCGGCCCATGATGCGATCGTACAGTGCAATGAGGAACTCCATCGCGACGACGTGATCGAGCTTGGACTCGCCCTCGGTCCGCAACCGAAAGGTGTAGGGCAGTTCCTTGAACTTCAGCGGGCGCGGCGCCGTCGTCATGATGTCGAGCAGGATCTTGAACCCGATCGCCGACAGATGCGGCGTGATTTCACGCACCATCGCCGTCCGCGCCATGAAGAACCCGCTCATCGGATCGCCGAGATCAGCCTTGAGCACGCGGCGCGACAGCCTGGTGGCGAACGCCGATTTGGCGACGCGGTCCTTGTCCCACTCGCCGGTCCCGCCGCCTTCGACGAAACGAGAGCCGACGACGAGGTCGAGCGCCGGATCGGCCTGAAGTGCGCGGACCATGCCGGGCAGGATCGTCTCGTCGTGCTGCAAATCGCCGTCGATCACCGCGACCAAAGGCGCGGCGGTCGCGCACATCCCTTCGATCGTCGCCGAACTCAGCCCCCGCCGCCCGATCCGCTGGATCACCCGCACCCGCCGATCGCGCATGCCGAGGTCGCGCGCCGCGTCCGCAGTCCCATCGGGGCTGTCGTCGTCGACGAAGATCGCTTCCCACGAGAGCCCGGACAGCGCCGCGTCGAGCTTCTCGATCAGCAGCGGCACGTTCTTACGCTCGTTGAACGTCGGGATGACGACCGCGAGGTCGAGGGCTTCGGTCATAGGTGCGCGAGAATCGCGTCGCCCATCGCGTTTGTCGAGAGGCTTCCGCCCAGATCGGGCGTCCGCGCCCCGCCCGCGATCGCCTGCGCCACAGCGCCCTCGATCCGCATCGCCGCTTCCATCATGTTCAGCGAGTGTCGCAGCATCATCGCCGCGGACAGGATCGCCGCGCACGGATTGGCCTTGCCCTGCCCCGCAATATCGGGCGCCGAGCCGTGGATCGGCTCGTACAGGCCGAGCGTGTCGCGCCAGCTCGACAGGGTCGCTGACGGCAGCATGCCGATCGATCCGACGCACATGCTTGCCTCGTCGGACAGGATGTCGCCGAACATGTTGCCGGTCAGGATCACGTCGAACTGGCCGGGGTTGCGCACCATCTGCATCGCCGCATTGTCGACGTACATGTGCGTCAGTTCGACGTCGTCGTAATCCCCCGACACTTCGTTGACGACGTCGCGCCACAGCTGCGATGTTTCGAGCACGTTGGCCTTGTCGATCGAGCACAATTTCCGCTTGCGGCGGCGCGCGATGCCGAACGCGACGTGCGCGATGCGCGCCACTTCGGTCTCGTCATATTTCATCAGGTCGAAGCCTTCGCGCACGCCGCCCAGGCCGGTGCGATGCCCCTTCTCGCCGAAATAGATGTCGCCGTTGGATTCGCGGACGATGATCATGTCGATCGCGCGCGCGATGTCCGGCTTGAGCGGCGACGCGTCTTCCAGGCCAGGGGTCAGCGTCGCCGGGCGAAGATTGGCGTACAGTCCGAGTTCGCGGCGCAGACCCAGGATCGCAGCTTCAGGCCGCAAGCGGCGTTCGAGCGCATCGAATTGCGGATCGCCCACCGCACCGAACAGGATCGCGTCGGCGCGCTTAGCGAGTGCCAGCGTGTCGGGCGGCAACGGCTGGCCTTGCGCCAGATACGCCGCGCCGCCGACCGGCGCTTCCTCGAACGTCAGGTCGAGCGCCAGCGCGTCGAGCACGCGGCGTGCTTCGGCGACGACTTCGGGTCCGATCCCGTCCCCGGGCAGCAAGGCGATCAATGACAAGCGGGTTTCCCTTCTCGCCTCGCCTTTGCCGAGCCTTGGCGCGTCACGCAACCGCACGCTTGAGCCGGTCGATCAGTCGCGCGCGCGCCGTCAGCGCCTCCGCGCGGCGATCGGTCAGCAGATGCGCTTCGATCTCACCCCCGGTGAGCGCGAGGCCGACCAGGATGTCGGGCCAGCCGCTGTCGCCCGTTACCGCAGGAGCCTCGTCCAGCCCGTAACCGAGTTCGGCGAGGAGCAGATCCTCGTACCGCACCAATGCCACCGCCCAGCCCCGCGCGGCCGGCGCCGCCTCGATCGCGCCGATCATCCCGTCGAGCGCGGCGTAGAGGCGCGGATAGGGCTGGTTCTCCGGCAGCGCGACCGCGGTCAGCGCCGTGACCCATTCGAGCGCCGCGGCTGCCAGCGGCTCGCCGTAAAGGGGTGCGCGGCTATGGACGAGTTCGACGGTCAGCCCGGCGAGCTGGTCCTCGGTCCGCGCGCGCCATTCGCCCATCACGAGGTTGGCGGGTTGCAGGATCGGCCGGATCGTCCGCGACCGGCCCCCACGGACATAGCCCGCGACCATCCCGGCTTCCTGGGTCAGCGACCGCACGATCGCACCATGCTCGCCATGCTGGCGAACGCCGAGGATCAGGGCTTGCGCGCGGAGGTGCATGGCGACGGTCTAGGCGCGGCGAACCTTCTTGGCCACGTCCTGCAAGCCGAGCCACGCGACTGCGCTCTTCGCGAGCGCCATGCTTCCGTCGAACCCGGCCAGCGCCGCAATCGTTGCGCGGTTGGCGAGCGTCGGGCGTAGCAACAGCACGTCACAACACTGCACGCCGCCCGTCGCGAACTGGCGTTTGTGCTGACCGTCACCCTCGGTGAAATCGAACCGCGCGACGCCCGGATCGGCGGCCAAGTCGCGCAACGCCTCGACCTGGAGCACGGCGCCTACAGATAGATCGTTGAATTCGGGATCGTGGCCGACGAATTCGTAGATCGCGGTGCCGCTGTGGATCGGACAGTAGAGATACGCCGCCGGAGCATCCCCGACGAATAGCAGCCAGGCTCGCACGTTGCCCTCAGCCGCCATCGCATACATGCGCTGCGTGAAATCGGGCGTATCTGGGAGCCCCGCGCCCATCAGCCGCTCCTGATAGGTGCCGAGCGCCAGTCGTCGGGCGATGCCGTGGAATTCGGCGAGTTGTTCGGGCGTGGCATAGCGCCGCACGTCGAGTTGTCCGCCCGAAGCCTGCGCGACCTTCTTGCCCTTGCGCTTGATCGCCGATCGCGTGTTGCCGGACAGTTGCTCGAGATACGCGTCGAATCCGGTCGTCAGGTCGGCATACCGGCGCGTGTAACGTTGCCGTTCGAATGCAATCATCGCGCCGGCGGTTTTGCCGAGCGCATCGCTCAGCCGTTCTGGCAGCGAAGTAACGAGATACCCATCGGCGGCGGGGCTGAGCGCCGGGAAGGCCGGCAATCGTCCCTCGATCGCCGCGTCGAGATCGAGCGGTACGCGAACGAGATTGCGGCGGATCGACGCCAGCGTCCGCGCCCCGACCTGGAACTTCAGCGGCAAGGGACGGGCCCCAGGAACATTTGGCGTCACGCCGCGCGTTCCTCGACCAGGTTCGACCACAACTGCTCGGCCTGCCGCCAGCGCGTGCGGAGGCGATTGGGACCGAGCGGGGCCGCCTCGCTTTCGCAGGAGAAGGAAGGAAGGTCGCGAAACTGCGTAGTCGGCAACGTCTCGCGCGCGTCCGCCAGCATACCGCACAGCGCCTCGAACCGCCCGACATGCACGCCATTGGCCCGCGTCCCTGCGCGATTGGCGAGTTCGAAGCTGTGTCCGACGATCGTCACCGCTTCGTGACCCGCGCTCACCGCGTGATCGAGCGCGGCGCGCATTTCCCCCTGCGACAGCGCACAAATCTGGAACTGCCGCAACGACCCCGGCACGTCCTCGATCAGCGTTACCGGCACTTCGACGACGCCTTTGTGCTCCACCGGCGCGATCTGACGCGGCGGCAGGCCGATCGCGCTCGGCCACGGCGCGTCGGCGCCGTTGTGGCTGCTGTCATAGGCGAAACCGAGCTCGGCCAGCGCGATCAGTGTGTCGTCGTTCGCGGCATAGCTGCCCGCGCGGAACGCAATCGGATCCGGCGCCCCGCATGCTTTCAGCAGATCGCGCGCGCCCGCGATCAACGCCCGCTGTTCGTCCAGGCTGTAGTCGATCAGCTCGAACCGCGCGTGCCGCGCGACGTCGTCCGTGCGCGCGCCGGCCCAATTGGGATGGAGATGCAGCTGCACCTCCTGCCCCGCCGCGACGATCGCTTCGACCACCGGCCGGATCGCGTCGAGCCCGAACACCATCGTCGGCATCGGATCGACGAAGAACGTCGCCTTGAGCCCGTGCCGCGCGAGCGTCGCGAGTTGGTACGCGATGCCGACCCCGGCAGGCTCCAGCGACCGCTCAACCTGATCGGTCAACGGCAGGCCGGCCGAATGGTGGCGCCACATCAACTCGGTATCGATCGTCAGGAACACGGCGGTCATGGGCCGACGCCTAGCCGGTCGGGGTGAAGATTTTGCCAATCGCGCCCTTGTTTGCCGCGGCGCGACCGACCACCTCGGCACGCGTCAAGCGAGGAGAGAGCGATGCGTGTTTTTGTGACGGGTGCCAGCGGGTTCGTCGGCCAGGCGGTGGTGCGCGAATTGCTCGACAACGGGCATCAGGTGCTCGGTCTCGCACGGAGCGATGCGTCGGCGACGGCGCTGACCGAGGCGGGCGCGGACGTCCATCGCGGCGACCTGACCGATATCGACAGTCTGCTTGCCGGCACGGCGGCGGCGGACGGCGTCATCCACCTCGCTTTCATTCACGACTTCTCGAAGTTTCAGTCGAACATCGAGACCGACAACGCCGCGGTGAAGGCGATGATCGCCTCGCTCGCCGGATCTGACAAACCGTTCATCGGCACCTCGGGCACGTTGATGCTCGCGCCCGGCCGGCTCGCGACCGAGCGCGACGCCGCCGGATCGCACGGCGGCGGGGTGACGCGCGGCGATACCGAGAAGGTTGTGACCGGCGCAGAGGGCGTACGCGGTGGCGTGGTGCGACTGTCGCCCAGCGTCCACGATGCGGGCGATCATGGCTTCATCCCGATGCTGATCGGCATGGCGCGCGAGAAGGGCTATGCCGCCTATGTCGGCGACGGCGCCAATCGCTGGTCGGCGGTGCACCGCGCGGACGCGGGACGGCTCTATCGGCTCGCCATCGAGCAGGCGCAGGCCGGCGCGACGTGGCACGGCGTCGGCGAGGAAGGCGTCGCAATGCGCGACATCGCGGCGGTGATCGGCGAGGGGCTCGGCGTGCCAGTGCGCAGCATCGCGCAGGAGGAAGCGCCCGGCTATTTCGGCTGGATGGCCGGGTTCGCCGGGTCGGACAATCCGACGTCCAACGCGATCACCCGCGAAACGTTAGGCTGGGAACCGCGTGGGATCGGGCTGCTCGACGACATACGGGCGAACTACTTTTAATAAGATCCGTCGCCCCGGCGCAGGCCGGGGCCTCTGACGACGGCGCGATACGGCCAGCGGCCCCGGCCTGCGCCGGGGCGACGATTACCTATCGCGAGTGGTAGAAGTCGTAGACCTGCTGCGCGACCGCCGCACTGACGCCGGGCGCCTTCTGCAGATCCTCCAGGCTGGCCCCGCGCACCGACCGCGCGGTGCCGAAATGCATCAATAGCGCCTTTTTTCGCGCCGGGCCGATTCCCGGCACCTCGTCGAGCGGGCTCGCGCCGATCGCCTTGGCGCGCTTGTCGCGATGCGCGCCGATCGCGAAGCGGTGGACCTCGTCGCGTAGTCGCTGGAGGTAGAACAGGACGGGAGAATTCTGCGGCAGCATGCGCTCCTGCCCATTGAGCAGGTGAAAGACCTCGCGCCCCTCGCGGCCGTGGAACGCTCCCTTGGCGACGCCGACCAGGCAGATGTCCTCGACACCTAGTTCCTCCAACACCGTCCGGGCGGCGTTGAGTTGCGGCTTGCCGCCGTCGATCAAGACAAGGTCGGGCCAGGTGCCGGCGTCACGATCCGGTGCCTCCTCCAGCTGGCGCGCGAAGCGGCGGCGGAATACCTCGCGCATCATGCCGACGTCGCTGTCGGTCGCCGCCTCGTTCCCCTTGATGTTCCACTTGCGATACTGGCCCTTACGGAAACCCTCCGGCCCCGCGACGACCATCGCGCCGAGCGCGTTGGTCCCCTGGATGTGGCTGTTGTCATAAACCTCGATGCGGTCCGGCGGCTCGGAAAGGTCGAACAGATCGGCAACTTCGCGCAGCAGTTTCGCCTGAGTCGTCGATTCCGCCAGCCGCCGGTCGAGCGCCTCGACCGCGTTGCGCTTGGCCTGTTCCATCAGCCGCCGCCGGTCGCCGCGTTGCGGCACCGACAGCGCGACCTTGTAGCCGTTGCGCTCGGCCAGCGCCTCGCTCAGCAACGCCCCCTCCTCCAACTCGCGGTCGAGCAGGATCGTCCGCGCCGGCGGCACCTCCTCGTAGAATTGCGTCAGGAACTGCGTGAGCACCTCGTCTTCGGGAACGTCCGTCGTGTGCGCGGGAAAGAAGCTGCGATGGCCCCAATTCTGCCCGCCGCGGATGAAGAAGGCCTGGATCCCCATCGTGCCGTCCTTGCACGCCAGCGCGAACACGTCGGCATCGCCCACACCCTCGGCGTTGATCGCCTGCGTCCCCTGGATGAAGGTCAGCGCCTTCAGCCGGTCGCGCAGCACCGCGGCCAGCTCGAAATCCATATTGTCCGCCGCGGCCGACATTTGCGCACCGAGCTTGGTCTGCACCTTGGTCGACTTGCCGCCCAGGAAGTCCTTCGCATCGCCGACCAGCTCGGCATAATCCTCACGGCTGATGCGATCGACGCACGGCGCCGAGCACCGCTTGATCTGGTAGAGCAGGCACGGTCGATCGCGCGTCTTGAAGAAGCCGTCGGTGCAGCTTCGCAGCAGGAACAGTTTCTGCAGCGCGTTGAGCGTGTTGTTGACGCTGCCCGCGCTCGCGAACGGCCCGTAATAATTGCCCTTCGCCCGCCGCGCCCCGCGATGCTTTTGGACCCGCGGGAAGTCGTGGTCGGCGCGCAGCAGGATGAATGGGAAGCTTTTGTCGTCGCGCAGCAGCACGTTGTAGGCAGGGCGGAACCGCTTGATCAGCTGCGCCTCCAGCAGCAGTGCCTCAGCCTCGTTGTTGGTCGTGACGATCGTCATCGACCGCGTCTGCGCGACCATCCGCTGGAGGCGTTTGGGGAGGCGGTCGACCTGGGTGTAGTTGGTCACGCGATTCTTGAGCGCCCGTGCCTTCCCGACATACAGCACGTCGCCGCGCGCATCCTGCATGCGATAGACGCCCGGCCGGATGGGCAACGTTTTCAGCACGTTGCGGATCGCCGCGACACCGGCGGCGAGATCGGGCGCATTCCCTTCGCCGCGAACGGCGAAGGCCGCCTTTTCTTCGTTGAATCTATTGGGGGAGTTCGGGTCGGACATGCCCGACGAATCTAGGGACTCGCCGGGCGTATCGCCAGATTTACTTGATCGCGGCGAGGTCGGCAGCGACCTTGGCCAGCACGGCGTCGGTCAGCTTGTCCGGCGCGAAGCCCTTGACCTGGTTCAGGCTCATCGACTTGAACTGGTCGTAGGACGGG
The DNA here is from genome assembly GCF_007859635.1 of Sphingomonas panacisoli. Lineage (NCBI taxonomy): Bacteria > Pseudomonadati > Pseudomonadota > Alphaproteobacteria > Sphingomonadales > Sphingomonadaceae > Sphingomonas > Sphingomonas panacisoli. Next base: position 2,668,342 of record NZ_CP042306.1, read on the forward strand.
TTGGCGGTGACGTCGCCGGCCAGATCCGCGGTCAACACATCCTTGCCCTTGGGATCGGCTACGATCGTCTCGATCGGCGTGTCGAGGTTGAGGCGCGCGGCGGCGACAGGGGCCGGTGCCGTCGTCGGTGCGGGGGCAGGCGCCGGCGCAGTCTGCGCGAGCGCGGGCGTGGCGGCAAACATGGCGGCGGCGAATAGATATTTCATGCAGGAACCCTCTCGAATGGGATGCACTGCTTGGCGGGACTTTACGGTTGAATCAAGCCGGCGCGATCAGGCGCGGTGTTCGTCCCAGCGATCGAACTCGTAGGCGATCGATCCCTCTACCAATCGCTCCCAGATGTCGCCGACGACCTCCGGCGGTACGCCGATGCGTGCGGCCTCGGCCTTGGCATTGGCGATGACGGCGGCCTTGCGGTCCTCGTCGCGCACAGCGCCGCGATCCGCCTTGATCCGCGCCGCGGCGGTCATGAAGCGGAAACGGATTGCGAGCATCTCCACGATCTGCACGTCGAGCGCGTCTATCCCGGCGCGCACTTCGGCCATCGATTGGCAGTCTTCGGGAGCGATCATTTTACTTCCACCGTTCGCCCTGAGCCTGTCGTAGGGCGTGACCTCAACACGTGCTTCGACAAGCTCAGCACGAACGGAGGAACTAGTTCAGCCGGCCCAGCCCGGCGATCGCCTTGTCGACCAGCGGCTTGTCGGCACCGGCGCCATGCGTGTCGGCGATGATCGACGCGGCGGCGCGGGTCGCGGCGTCGGCGGCCTTGGCGCGGACTTCGGCGAGGGCGGTACGTTCGGCGGCGGCGATCTTGTCCTCGGCCATCTGACCGCGACGCGCGACGAGGTCGGCGGCGTCGGTCTGTGCTTTGGCGATCAGCGCCTTGGCTTCCTGTTCGGCATGCTCGACGATCGCCTTGGCGTCGCCGGCGCTCGCGGCGTCACGCTTCTTGGCCTCGGCCAGCAGCCCCTCGGCCTCGGCACGCAATGCGGCGGCCTCGTCCAGTTGCTGGCGGATCGTCGCGATCTTGCCGTCGAGCATCCGCCCGATCAGCGCCGGCACCTTCGCGAACAGCATGATGCCGATCACCACCAGCATCGCCAACGCCACCCAAGCGGGTGCGGTCAGCCCGAGCGCGGTCGGCTCGGCATGCAGTTCGGTCGTGCCGGTTACCGCGGTGAGCGTGTTGCCCTCAGCCATTGGTCAGTTCCGCCTTCACGCGTGCCGCCACCGTGGCGCGGTCGGGAGTCGATCCCGACAGCTTGCCGACGATCGCCTCGACCGCATCGACGGTCGTGCTTTCGATGTCCGCCAGGGCCTTGTCCTTGGCCTTGCCGATCCGAGCGGTGGCTTCCGCCAGCGCCGCTTCCTGATCGGCATTGCCCGCCTTGACCTTGGTCTCGGTCGATGCCGCGGCCTTTGCCTTGGCGTCGGCGACCAGTTTAAGGGCCGAGCCCCGCGCCGCGTCGAGGCTGGCATTGTAGCCCTCCTCTGACGCGTGCGCGGTGTCGCGCGCTGCTTGTGCCGCCGCCAGGTCGGCCGCGATGCGGGCGTTACGATCGTCGATCGTCCGCTCGATCTTCGGCACCATCGCCCGGCCGATCCCGAAATAGACGGCCGCAAACACGATCGCGAGCCAGAATAGCTGCGAGGCGTAGATGGACGCTGCTTGGGATATCTGAGGCATCGGAAGCGCTCGCTTCTAGTGGCTTACTTGACGACGAACAGGATGAGGATCGCGACGACGAACGCGATCAGGCCCAGAAGTTCGGCGGCGGCGAAGCCGATGAACAGGCGGCCCTGCTGACCGTCGGCGGCCGACGGATTGCGCAGCGCGCCCTCGAGGAACGAGCCGAAGACGTTGCCCACGCCGATGGCGGCCATGCCGACGCCGATCGCGGCGAGACCGGCACCCAGGTACATTGCAGAAGTATGGTCCATGATAAGCTCCTTAGAAATTCAGTGGGTTGTTGCGTGACTTAGTGCAGATGCACCGCGTCGTGGAGGTAAAGCGAGGTGAGCAGCGCGAACACGTACGCCTGGATCGCGCAGACCAGCAGTTCGAGCGCGCTGACGCCGATGATCATCGCGAAGCTGCAGAACCAGACGAGGAAGCCGACGGGACTGCCGTCAAAACCTGCATTGAGACCTTGCACCGCAAAGCTGCCGAATACTTCGAGCAGAATGTGCCCAGCGGTCATCGCGACGAACAGTCGCAGACCCAGCGAGAACGGACGCACCAGGAACGAGATCAATTCGACCGGCACGATCACGATCAGCAGCGGCCACGGCGCGCCGTGCGGCACGAACAGCGAGAAGAACTTCAGGCCATGCTTCCAGAAGCCGACCAGCAGCACGATCCCGAACGAGAAGAACGCCAGCACCGCGGTCACTGTGATGTGACTGGTCACCGCAAAGGTATGCAGACCGGGCAGGATCGCCAGCGGAAGAATGCCGACCAAGTTCGCGAACAGGATGAAGAAGAACAGCGAGAAGATATACGGCGCGAACTTCTTGCCGCCCGATCCGATGTTCACGTTGACCATCGAATCGATGAACGACACCGCGCCTTCCGCCGCCGCCTGCCAGCGGCCGGGGATCAGCTGACGCTTCATCCCGCCTGCCATGAAACCGGCGAGCAGCACGAACACGACGACCATGAACAGCGCCGAGTTGGTGAACGAGACGTCGTAGCCGAACAGCTTCAAATCGACCAAATGGCCGACTTCGAACTGTTCCATCGGGTTGATGTCGCCGGCCATTACTCGGCACGCTCCTTCGAAATGCGGAAGATGTTGCGGAACGCGACGACGACGCCGAGCACGATTCCGACGATCAGCCCCCAATGGGTGCCGGTAAACCAATGATCGATCGCCCAGCCGAGCACGCCGCCGCCGAGCGGGGCGCCGATCAGCTCCATCAGCACGCGCGAGCCCTGGCCATAGCCCTTGCCCGGGCCGCCCGCCGGTATGCCACCCGTCCGCGCCTCTTCGACGGCGCGCGCATTCGCGATCCGGCGGTCAAGGTCATCGTTCTGGCGGGTATCGGCCAACGCGTTCAAAGTCCTGATAAAGAAACGCCGCCACGCTTTGGCAAGCGGGCGACGGCCATTAACGAATGGGCGGGCAGCGGAAAGGCCGCAGCCCCCGTTTGCTAGGCGCGCGTTTAGAAAACGGGTCTGCCCGAGTCAACCGTTGTGGGCGTCGCCGATTGCGCGGGCTGGTCCATGCCGATAACGCTGACGCCATGAGCGACGGGGGAGCGACAATCATGGCCATCGCGCGCGGCTGCGCGAGCGGTTGTTCGCCGATGCCGACGGGCTACTCGATCACGAACTCGTCGAATACCTGCTGGCCGTCGCCATTCCGCGTCGCGACACCAAACCGCTGGCCAAGGCGCTGCTCAAGGAATTCGGCGGGATCGGCGGGTTGCTGACGGCGTCGCCCGAAGCGATCGCGCAGGTGAAGGGCATGGGCGACACGTCGGTCGCCGCGATCAAGATCGCGCACGCCGCCGCGCTCCGCCTGCTGCGCGCGGAGGTCGCGGCAAAGCCGGTGCTCGCGAACTGGCAGGCACTGCTCGATTATCTGCGTGCCGACATGGCGCATCACGGCAACGAACGCGTCCGCGTGCTTCACCTCAACACGCGCAACATGCTGATCCGCGACGAATTGATGAGCGAAGGATCGATCGACGAAGCGCCGGTCTATGTCCGCGAAGTCATCCGCCGCGCGATGGAGCTGAAGTCCGCGGCGATCATCCTGGTCCACAACCACCCCTCGGGCGACCCCGCGCCAAGCCGCGCCGATATCGACCTGACACGGTCGGTGATCGAAGCCGGCAAGAAGCTGGGCATCACGGTGCATGACCATATCATCATCGGCACCAAGGGTTTCACCAGCCTGAAGGGCCAGGGGCTGATCTGAAGAACGCGCGAAGGCCGCCGCGCCAAAGGGGAAAGCGCGGCGGCCCCTGCGTGGGCGCCATAGGTCACGGCGCCGAACGAAAGCCCGTTACTTGGCCGGCTTGGGCGGCGCCGGTTCGGCGGGCGCTGGAGCTGGTGCGGGAGCCGGCGCGGGTGCCGCCGATGGGGCGGGAGCCGGGGCTGGCGCGGGAGCCGGTGCGGGTTCGGCCGCCGGCGGAGCTGCCGGTGCCGGGGCGGGCTCAGGCGCAGGCGCCGCGGCCGGCGCATTCTTCTGGCCCTGTACCAGATAATTGGTCAGCTCGTCCTTCGACACGCTCTTCGACTTGTCGGTGTCGGCGGTCGCGAACGCACCGGCGACGTACGTCTTGTTCGCCGCGTCGTCCTTCAGATTGGGATTCGACGCCTTGCGCAGCGCGAACATCCACGCGCTGAATTCCACCTTGCTCAGCTTGCCGTCGCCGTTCTTGTCGTAGCTCGGGAATTCCTTGTTCACTACATCGGCGACCTGCGCACCGGGGTCGGCCGGCGCGGTAGCCGTGGCGGGTGCCGCCGGCGCCGGATCGGCCGCCGGTGCGGCGGGCGCGGCTGCAGGCGGCGCAGCAGGGGCTGGCGCCGCCGTCATCGGCGCAGCCGGCGCGGGCGCCGGGGTCGCCGGCGCAGCGGGTGCGGGCGGCGTGGCTGGCGCAGTCTGCGCAAATGCAGGCACGGCAATCAACATGGCACTACTCAACAGCACGTGTTTCAACACGATCTCTCTCCTTGTTTTTCAGGTCGTCCGGATTCCGCGGCGTACCGGTCGGCGCACCGCTCGAATGGCTCGATAAAAGAACGGCCGACAGTCGATATGGGTCCGAAATAAGTTCGTCATGACGTCATTTCGTCGCCGCTCGGGCTCGTTTCGTCGCGCATGCGTGCCGATCGTGCGACGACTCGGCGGCGATTTTCGGGAACCGTCGCCCTTTCGCCACAAGCGTGGGGCGCGGCGCCGATTGAAGCGTACCGACCGCCTTGCTATCGGCCCCGTCATTCCCCGCCAGTCCTGAAAGGCCGCCAATGGTCCCGCGCTATTCCCGTCCCGAGATGACCGCGATCTGGACGCCCGAAGCGCGCTTCCGGATCTGGTTCGAGATCGAGGCCCATGCGACCGATGCGCTGGCCGATCTCGGCGTGGTGCCGAAAGGAGCCGCCGCCTCGCTCTGGAAATGGTGGAACACCAACCCGACGATCGACGTCGCCGCGATCGACGCGATCGAGGCGGTGACCAAGCACGACGTCATCGCGTTCCTGACTTGGGTCGCGGAGAATGTCGGCGACGATGCACGCTTCATGCATCAGGGGATGACGTCGAGCGACGTGCTCGACACGTGCCTGGCCGTCCAGTTGCGCGACGCTGCCGACATCCTGATCGCCGATCTCGATGCGCTACTCGCGGTGCTCAAGCGGCGGGCCGAGGAGCACAAGCTCACCCCGACGATCGGCCGCAGCCACGGCATCCACGCGGAGCCGGTGACCTTCGGGCTCAAACTCGCGCAAGCCTATGCCGAATTCGACCGCAACCGCGCGCGGCTGGTCGCGGCGCGCGCCGACATCGCAACCTGCGCGATTTCGGGCGCGGTCGGCACCTTCGCCAACATCGACCCGCGCGTCGAAGCGCATGTCGCCGAGAAGCTTGGTCTGACGGTCGAGCCCGTCTCGACCCAGGTCATCCCGCGCGACCGCCATGCGATGTTCTTCGCGACGCTGGGCGTCATCGCCGGGTCGATCGAACGCCTCGCGACCGAAATCCGCCACCTCCAGCGCACCGAAGTGCTCGAAGCGGAGGAATATTTCTCGCCCGGGCAAAAGGGCTCGTCGGCGATGCCGCACAAGCGCAACCCGGTGCTGACCGAAAACCTGACCGGTCTGGCGCGGATGGTGCGCGGCTACGTCACCCCGGCGCTCGAGAACGTGGCGTTATGGCACGAGCGCGACATCAGTCATTCGTCGGTGGAGCGCTATATCGGCCCCGACGCGACGATCACGCTCGATTTCGCGCTGGGCCGGCTGACCGGCGTCATCGACAAACTGCTTATCTATCCAAAACGGATGGCCAAAAATCTCAACAAGATGGGCGGACTCGTCAATTCGCAACGCGTCCTGCTTGCGCTGACCCAAGCCGGCGTCAGCCGCGAAGATTCCTATCGTCTGGTTCAGCGCAACGCGATGAAAGTGTGGGAATCGGACGGGCAATTGTCGCTGCTCGACTTGCTCAAGGCCGATCCCGAAGTCACCGCCGCGCTGTCGCCCGCCGAGATCGAGGAGAAATTCGATCTCGATTACCATTTGAAGCATGTCGATACGATCTTCGCGCGCGTCTTCGGCGGCTGACCTTTTCACCCGCGACCATAGTTACTTGAATCTTCGCTAGATTCATTACGATTCCGGTGCGGCCAACCGGTTATCGCCTGCGGTAGGGCCATAGCGGACGGAATGGCGAAGGGATTCGCGATCCCGTACGTAAAGGCCTCGACACGCGGGGGAGCGCGCCGTGGATACATTGCTTTTCGACACGTCGGGCGCGGGGCTCGACGATGATCACCTTCAGGACGACGTGATCCCGGTCGCCGATCGGCTACAGACCGTTACGGTGCTGGCGTCGGCGCTAGCACTCGCCGCGTGCGGCGACGGCGGCGGCGGCTCGACCGGAAGCGCTGGAACGCCGACACCGCCACCGGTCGTCGTCACGCCGCTTACCGAATCCCAGGCCAGCCGCTTCCTCGGCCAAGCGACGATGGGCGCGACCCGGACGACGATCGACGGCCTGATCTCGCGCGGAATCGACGGCTGGCTGACCGATCAGTTCGCGATGGCGCGCGCGACGACGCATTACGACTGGCTGGTCGCCAACGGCTACAACGCCGCCGCCAACATCAACAGCCAGAACGGTTTCGACACGACGATGTGGCGCCAGCTGATCGTCGAGCCCGACCAGCTGCGCCAGCGCGTCGGCATGGCGTTGCTCGACATGCTCGTCGTCGGGATCGGCGGCGTGAACACCAGCTGGGTGCAGTTTTCGACCGCCGCCTATGTCGACGTGCTGCTCAACAACGCGTTCGGCAATTTCCGCGACATCATGGACGGTATCACGACCAACGTCGCGATGGGATCGTTCCTGACCTTCCTCGGCAACCGCAAGGCCAACACGGCGAGCGGGTCGGAGCCCGACGAGAATTACGCGCGCGAGCTGATGCAGCTGTTCACGATCGGGCTCTACCAGCTCAACATGGACGGCACGTTGGTCCAGTCGGGCGGCAATCCGGTCGAGACGTACAAGCCCGCCGACGTCAGCGGGCTGGCCCGCGTGTTCACCGGGCTCAACTATTCGAGTTCCGACAACACGACGCCCGACCGAATGAAGGCGCCGATGACGATGCAGGCGTCGATCAACGAGACCGGTACCGCCAGCTTCCTCGGCACCAGCACATCGGGCGGGGGGATGGCGGCGATCAAGGTCGCGCTCGACACGATTTTCGCGCACGCCAACGTGCCGCCGTTCGTGTCGAAGCAGCTGATCCAACGGCTCGTCACCAGCAACCCCTCGCCGGCTTATGTCGGCCGCGTGTCGGCGGCGTTTGCGAATAACGGTGCGGGTGTGCGCGGCGACATGAAGGCGGTGATCAAGGCGATCCTGACCGACAGCGAAGCGCGCGACGACACCGCGCTGACCGCGGCCAATGCCGGCAAGATTCGCGAGCCGATCATGCGGCTGACCGGCTGGGCGCGCGCGTTCGGGGTCAATTCGCCGGCCAATACCTGGCCGTTCGGCGACACCAGCAGCACATCGACCCGGATCGGGCAATCACCCGGCCGGAGCCCTAGCGTCTTCAACTTCTTCCGCCCCGGTTACTCGCCGCCCGCGACAGCGATCTCGGCGGCCGGGCTGGTCGCGCCCGAATTCCAGATCACCAACGAACAGTCGGTGGTCGCGTACATCAACTATTTTCAGAGCATCGTCGCCAACGGTGCGGGCGACGCCAAGCCCGACTATACGACGATCCTGACCAAGGCGTCGGACAGCGCCGCCTTGGTGGCCGAGGTCAACACAGTGCTTGCCGCGGGCCAGCTGAGCACCGCAACCCAAGCGTCGATCAAGACGGCGGTCGACAGCATTTCCGCCACCGCCACCAACGGCCCGATCAACCGCGTGGGCGTCGCCATCCTGCTGACGCTGGCGTCCCCCGATTTCCTGACGGTGAAGTGACATGAGCTGTTTCGAACACGATCAGTCGCGCCGCGCTTTCCTGAAGCGTGGTGCCGCGCTCGGCCTCGCCGGCGTCGCGACGCCCTTCGTCACCAGCCTCGCCGCGATCGGCGAAGCGGCGGCCGCGGTCACGGCCGACTATAAGGCGCTGGTCTGCGTCTTCCTGTACGGCGGCAACGACTACGCCAACACGCTGCCGCCCTATGATCAGGCAAGCTACAATCTCTACCAAGCAGCGCGGTCGAACATCGCGCTCGACCGTGCGACGCTGGCGGCAACGTTGCTGAACCCCGCGACCGCGCTACCGGGCGGGCGGCAATATGCGCTCGCCCCGACGATGGCCTCGCTGATGCCGTTGTTCAATGCCGGCAAGCTGGCGGTGGCACTCAACGTCGGCACGCTCGTTCAGCCGACGACTAAAGCGCAATATAACGCCAATTCGGTCAAGCTGCCGCCCAAATTGTTCAGTCACAACGACCAGCAGAGCTATTTCCAGGCGTCGAACCCCGAAGGCGCGACGACGGGCTGGGGCGGACGCATCGGCGACCTGTTCCAGTCGGGCAACGGCTCGTCGACGCTGACGTGCATCAACACCAGCGGCAACGCGGTGTACCTCACCGGCAGCAGCGCGGTGCAATACGCCGTCGGCACCGGCGGCCCGATCGCGTTGATCAACAACAGCAACACGCTCTACAGCTCGGCGACGGCGATGAGCACGCTCAAGTCGATGATCACGGGCCCGTCGACCAACATCCTGGCCAACGAACACGCCAAGGTGACCAAGCGCGCGCTCGACACGTACACGCAGCTGAGCGGCGCGCTGACGAGCGCCCCCGCGGCCAACTTCCCGCTCTTCCCGACCGGCAACAGCCTGGCCGATCAGCTCAAGATGGTCGCGCGGATGATTTCGGTGTCGTCCGAACTCGGCGCCAAGCGTCAGGTGTTCTTCGTGTCATTGGGCGGCTTCGACATGCACGACTTCCTCGTGCGCGATCACGGACCCCTGATGGGCCGCGTCGCGGATGCGATGAAGGCATTTTACGACACCACCGCCGCGCTGGGCGTCGCCGACAAGGTCACGACGTTCACTGCGAGCGATTTCGGCCGCACGCTGCAATCGAACGACGACGGCTCCGACCATGGCTGGGGCAGCATGCACTTCGTGATGGGCGGTGCGGTCAACGGCCAGAAATTCTATGGCACGCCGCCCGCCGTGGGCAACGGCACGCCGGACGATGTCGGTCAGGGGCGGCTGCTACCGACGATCTCGGTCGATCAATATGCCGCGACGCTAGCGAGCTGGTTCGGTGTGACCAGCGGCCAGATGACGACGGTGCTGCCGAACATGGGCAACTACAATCCTTCGACATGGAATCTCGGGTTCGTCTGAGAGAGGCCGTGGTAAATTAACCACATCGTGCCGCAATCTTGTCACACAGATGCAAATGCTGCATCTGCGAAGCCTTGAAATAATATTGCGTAGTTGAGCAATAAATTCCAAATAACTCCTCGCCGGACCTAACCGGCAAAGGAGAAGCAACCATGCGCTACATGGAAATGCTCGCCGGTACGCTCGTGACCGTCGGCACCCTGGCGCTGGTGGCGGGGATCATCTCCCTCTAACCAGCGGCCCCACCGCTCCGGTGAAATCCCGGAGCGGACAGGGCAGCCCGCTTCAGCCGCCGACCGCTTTCTTGACCTTCTGGAAAAAGCCCTGCGATTGCGGGCATTCGTCGCCCGTTTCGGTGCAGCGAAATTCCTCGAGCAATTCGCGCTGCTTCGCCGTCAGTTTCGTCGGCGTCTCGACCGCGATGCGGACGACCAAGTCGCCGCGGCCCTTGCCCTGCAGCACGGGCATACCGGCACCGCGCTGACGCACCTCTCTGCCCGACTGGACGCCGGCGGGAATCTTGATTTCGTGGCGTTCGCCGTCCGGGCCGGGGATCGTGATCGCCCCGCCTAGTGCCGCCGTCGTGAAGCTGATCGGCGCGTTCGCGAACAACGTCGTGCCCTCGCGCTGGAAGATGGCGTGGCGCTTCACGTGCAGGAAAATGTAGAGGTCGCCAGCCGGTGCGCCGCGCGGCCCAGCCTCACCCTCGCCGGTCAACCGGACCCGCGTGCCTTCGTCGACACCGGCCGGGATGTTGACGGTCAGCGTCTTGGTCTTTTCGACGCGACCCTCGCCACGGCACGATTTGCAGGGATCGGCAATCACTTCGCCCGCGCCATGGCACGACGGACAGGTGCGCTCGACCACGAAGAAGCCCTGCTGCGCGCGGACCTTGCCATGGCCCGCGCAGGTGCCGCAGGTCTTGGCGCTGGTGCCCGGCTTGGCGCCCGATCCGTGGCACGCGTCGCACATGCCGGCGACATCGACGGTGATCTCCTCCGCCTTGCCGTGGAAGGCGTCCTCCAGCGTGATTTCCATGTCGTAACGCAGATCGGCGCCGCGCTGGGGTCCGCGCTGGCCACCGCCGCGGCCGCCCATGAACTCGCCGAACACGCTTTCGAAAATATCGGAGAAACCGCCGAAATCCTGGCCGCCGCCGAATCCGCCAGGCCCGCCCTGCTGGAACGCGGCGTGACCGAAGCGATCGTAGGCGGCGCGCTTCTGCGGATCCTTCAGACAGTCATAGGCTTCGCTGACCGCCTTGAACTTGGCTTCGTTGTCTTTGCACCCGGCGTTGCGATCCGGATGGAATTTCATCGCTAGCTTGCGATACGACGCCTTGATCGTCGCGTCGTCGGCGGTCCGCTCGACCTCCAGCAGCTCGTAATAATCGACTTCGGTACTCATCGCAGGCCCCCGCCCCCGTCACGCCGCCCGATGTGACAAGGGCGGGTGTGACGGGGGGTACGCATTACATCAAGCCTTGGTGTCGTCGACTTCGGAGAATTCCGCATCGACCACATCTTCGCCACCGGCTTCGCTGCCGGCTGCTGCACCGTCGGCCGCGGGCGAGGCTTCCTCGGCCGCCTGCTTCTCGTAGATCGCCTGGCCGAGCTTCATCGCGACCTGCGCCAGCGCCGAGGCCTTTTCCTTCATCGCTTCGGGATCGCCACCCTCGACCGCGGTCTTGGTCTCGGCGATCGCCGCCTCGATCTCACCCTTCAGCGACGCATCGACCTTGTCACCATTGTCGGCGAGCTGGCGCTCCGTCGTATGGATCAGGCTTTCCGCGTTGTTCTTGGCTTCGGCCGCGTCACGACGCTTCTTGTCGTCCTCGGCGAATGCTTCCGCATCGCGCACCATCTGTTCGATGTCCGAATCCGACAGACCGCCCGAGGCCTGAATGCGGATCTGCTGCTCCTTGCCGGTGCCCTTGTCCTTGGCGGACACGTTGACCAGGCCGTTCGCGTCGATGTCGAACGTAACCTCGATCTGCGGCACGCCGCGCGACGCGGGCGGGATGCCGACCAAGTCGAACTGACCCAGCAGCTTGTTGTCCGCCGCCATTTCGCGCTCGCCCTGGAACACGCGGATCGTCACCGCCTGCTGATTGTCGTCAGCGGTCGAGTAGGTCTGCGCCTTCTTGGTCGGGATCGTCGTGTTGCGGTCGATCATGCGGGTGAACACGCCGCCCAGCGTCTCGATGCCGAGCGACAGCGGCGTTACGTCGAGCAGCAGCACGTCCTTGACGTCGCCCTGCAGCACGCCGGCCTGGATCGCGGCGCCCATCGCGACGACTTCGTCCGGGTTGACGCCGGTGTGCGGCTCCTTGCCGAAGAAGTCCTTCACGATTTCACGCACGCGCGGCATGCGCGTCATGCCGCCGACCAACACGACCTCGCTGATGTCGCTCGCCTTGACGCCGGCATCGGCCAACGCCTTCTTGCAGGGATCGAGCGTGCGCTTGATCAGATCCTCGACCAACTTTTCCAGGTCGGCGCGGGTGATCGTCTTCACCAGATGCTTCGGCCCGTTGGCATCGGCGGTGATGAAGGGCAGGTTGACCTCAGTCGATGCCGCCGACGACAACTCGATCTTCGCCTTTTCCGCGGCTTCCTTCAGCCGCTGCAGCGCGAGCTTGTCCTTGGTCAGGTCGATGCCTTCGGCCTTCTTGAAGTCTTCGGCCAGGAAGTTGAGCAGCTTGTTGTCGAAATCCTCGCCGCCCAGGAAGGTGTCGCCGTTGGTGGCCTTCACCTCGAACACGCCGTCGCCGATCTCGAGGACGGAGATATCGAACGTGCCGCCGCCGAGGTCATAGACCGCGATCGTCTTGCCGTCCTGCTTCTCCAGCCCATAAGCGAGCGCGGCCGCGGTCGGCTCGTTGATGATGCGCAGCACTTCCAGACCCGCAATCTGGCCGGCATCCTTGGTCGCCTGGCGCTGCGCGTCGTTGAAGTAAGCGGGAACGGTGATCACCGCCTGCGTCACGGTCTCGCCGAGATACGATTCGGCGGTTTCCTTCATCTTCTGGAGGATGAAGGCCGAAATCTGCGACGGCGAATAGTCGGTGCCGCCGGCCTTGACCCAAGCGTCGCCATTGCCACCCTTGACGATGGCGTACGGAACCAGCTCGGTGTCCTTCTTGGTGATCGGGTCGTCGAAACGGCGGCCGATCAAGCGCTTCACCGCAAACACGGTCGAGTCGGGATTGGTCACCGCCTGGCGCTTGGCCGGCTGGCCGATCAGCCGCTCGCCGTCCTTGGCGAAGGCGACGATCGACGGCGTGGTGCGCGCGCCTTCCGCATTCTCGATCACCTTGGGCTTGCCGCCCTCCATGACAGCAACGCAGCTGTTGGTCGTGCCGAGATCGATACCGATTACTTTTGCCATTGGTCCTCTGTGGCCCCTCAAAACGAAATAAAAACCCTGCCCGCATCCCTCACGAGAGGCGATGCGAGCGCCTATCAGGGGGCGATATAGGGGGGCTTTCGCTTGCCGCAAGGATTCGGCCACCCTAGGGTTTTCGCGGATTTTCCCAGAGTGGGCCAAGGGGGTTAAAGCGTTGCAGATGAAGACCGGACTGCTCGTCCCCGTACTCGTCGTGCTGACGGCGTGTCAGCAGCAGGCGGCGCCGTCGGTCGACAAGCCCTGGGTTCGGCTGAGCGCGGTTCCCGGCAACCCGTCGGCCGCCTATTTCACGCTGAAAGGCGGCGCGCGGGACGAGACGCTGGTCGCGGTCGAGGCGCCCGGTGCGCAGCGCGCGGAGATGCACGAAAGTGTGGGCAACAACGGCATGACGTCGATGGCGCCGATCAAGCTCGTCGCGGTGCGTGCGGGCGATACCGTCACCTTCGCGCCCGGCGGCAAGCATGTCATGCTGTTCGGCGTGAAGCCGCAGGTGCAACCCGGCACGACGACGCTGCTGAGCTTTACCTTCGCCAATGGCCCGAAGGTCGTCGTTCATGCCCGCGTCGTCGGCGCAGGCGATCCGGCTCCGGGCGATTGAGCGACGCCCGCCCCTTGACGCCCGGCGAGATCGACATGGCGCGGTCGATGTTCGGCGACGCGATCGACTATGCGCCGGTTCGCATCGTGCTCGGCAAATGGGCGTTCTTCCAACCGCGCGACGTCGTGATGAGCCCGCGCGGGCGAATTCATTTCCATCCCCACGGCACCGCCTATTGCGACGATTTCAGTCATGCCGGGATCAACGCGCAAGGCCTGTTCGTCCACGAGATGACGCATATCTGGCAGCATCAATCAGGCATCTTCCTGCCGCTCAAGCGCGTCCCCTGGGCGCGCTACGATTATGCGGTGAAGCCAGGTTGGACCCTGAAGAAATACGGCCTCGAACAGCAGGCCGAGATCGTCCGCCATGCTTTCCTGATCGGCTTGGGCGCGTCGTTCGCCGGCGCCCCGCCGCTGTCGCAATTGCGGACCATCCTGCCTTTCCAGCCGCCGCACCGGCACGATCCGGGGGTGGCGTAGCGCTTCGTCCATCGCTAGGGACTGGTTTCACAGGAAACTAAATCCGCGGGGACCGAACGCACATGCCTATCCACGATCTGGCCCATTACGGCCTGTCGGCCGATCGCGGCTATCTGGCGCAGACCGAGATTGACGACGTGACGCTGCCGGACGATTTCACGGAGGTCGAAGAGGCTGCGGCGACGCTCTCCGAACTACTGACCACCGGTCGTGTGCGGCATTTCCTCGCCGCCCTGCCGATCCCCGACATCGACGGTTTTTTGGCAAGCGCATCCGAAGCCGAGATCGGCGTCGCGATGGTGCGCTATTCGTTCCTGGCGCAGGCCTATGTCTGGGGCGAGCCCACGCCCCCCGATTACCTGCCCGTCACCATCGCCGATCCGCTGGTCAAGCTCAGCGACCATATCGGCTTCCCGCCGGTGATGAACTATGCCGGCTACGTCCTCGATAACTGGTATCGCGTCGACAAAGCGGGCGGCGTCACGCTCGACAATATCGCGATGGATCAGAACTTCTTCGGTGGGCAGGACGAGAATTGGTTCGTCCTCGTCCATGTCGCGATCGAGGCGGTCGCGGGTCGCGCGCTCGACCTTGCGGTCAAGTTGGTCCGTGCGTCGGACGCCGGCGATGCGGCCGCGGTGGAGACGATGCTGGTCGAGATGAACCAGGTGTGGGATGAAGCCAACGCGATCTTCGATCGCATGATCGAGAAGTGCGACCCGTATATCTATTACAACCGCGTCCGCCCCTACATCCATGGCTGGAAGAACAACCCGGCAATGCCCGAGGGCCTGGTGTATGAAGGCGTCGAGAAGTTCGCCGGCAAGCCGCAGCCGTTCCGCGGCCAGACCGGATCGCAGAGCTCGATCGTCCCGGCGATGGATGCGCTTTTCCAGGTCGTCCACACCAACGACGAACTGCGCGAGTTCCTGGCGGATCTGCACCAATACCGTCCGCGCACGCACCGCACCTTCATCGAGGATCTGCAGGCGTCGAGCCGGTTGCGGGACTTCGCGGTGGGCCAGTCGCAGAGCCTGAAGGACGCGTTCAACGCCTGCGTCGAACAGGTCGCCCGCTTCCGCACCCGCCACCTGGAATACGCGGCCAGCTACATCAACAAACAGGCGAGCTCGGGCGCCGGCAACGACCCCGACGTCGGCACCGGCGGCACGCCGTTCATGAAATACCTGAAAAAGCACCGCGACGAGAACCGCGCGCAGACGATCTGATGGACGTCGCCCCGGCGAAGGCCGGGGCCGCTGGCGGTACGGCACCGACGCTCGCAATCCCGGCACGCGCCGGGATGACGATGACTTAAAGCTTCGACAGATCGCCCGGTTTGGTCTTGTCGAGCTTCTTCGTCGCCTTGGGCATCGGATATTTGAGCCCGGTCGCGCAGTTGAACAGCACGACCTCGTCGTCTTCGTCGATCAGCCCGTCGATCAACGCCTGGCGATAGGCGGCCAGCGTTGCGCCACCTTCGGGACAGAGCAGCAAGCCGTCCTTCTTCACGCAATCCTCGGCCGCCTTGACGATCGCGGGATCGCCGATCGCCAATGCTCGTCCCCCGCTCTCGCGCACCGCGCGCAGGATCAGGAAGTCGCCGATCGCCTTGGGCACGCGAATGCCCGCGGCGACGGTATGCGCATCCTCCCAGCGCTCGGCATGTTCCTCGCCCGCCTCGAACGCGCGGACGATCGGGGCACAGCCGCTCGCTTGGACCGCGAACATCTTGGGCCGCTCGGGCCCGATCCAGCCCAGCGCCTCCATCTCGGCGAACGCCTTCCACATGCCGATCAGGCCGGTGCCGCCGCCGGTGGGATAAAAGATCGCCTTGGGCAGCCGCCAGCCGAACTGGGCGGCGAGTTCCAGCCCCATCGTCTTCTTGCCCTCGATCCGGTACGGCTCCTTGAGCGTCGAGAAATCGAACCAGCGCCCCTCCGCCGCGCCCTTGGCGACGATCGCGCCGCATTCGTCGATCAGGCCGTTGACGCGGTACACCCGCCCACCCTGCAACGCGATTTCGCGCACGTTGATTTCTGGCGTGTCGTCGGGACATAATACGATCGTCTCGATCCCCGCGCGGCTGGCATAGGCGGCGAGCGCCGCGCCGGCATTGCCGTTGGTCGGCATCGCGATCCGCGTGACGCCGAGCTCCTTGGCCATCGCGACAGCCATGACGAGCCCGCGCGCCTTGAACGATCCGGTCGGCAGCCGTCCCTCGTCCTTAACCAGTACATTGGGCGAGCCGCTCGATTTCGGGATCGGCACCAGCGGCGTCTCGATCTCGCCCAGGCTGACGACATTCTCGGTCCGCCGCACCGGCAGCAATTCGCGCCACCGCCACAGATCGGTCGCCCGCGCCTCGACCATCGCGCGCGGCAGGAATCCGCGAACCGCGCCCAGATCGTAGCGCACCAGCAACGGCTTACCCGCGGCGGATAGGTTGTGGAGTTGGTCCGCCTCGTACCGCTGGCCGGTCAGCGAGCATTCGAGATGGGTGACGAAGGTCGGGCGGTCGGCGCTGAGATTCGAGTTCATGGTGCGGCTCTAACGCGCCACAAACCCATCCGTCACCCCGGATTAGTCAGCCTTTTTCGCCACGCCCACCAGCGCCGGCCGCAAGAGGCGGTCGCGCAGCATATAGCCGGCCTGCATTTCCTGGACGATCGTGCCGGGCGCCTGATCGCTCGGCAGTTCGAGCATCGCCTGGTGCTGGTTGGGATCGAGCGGCAGGCCCATCGCCGCGATGCGGGTGATGCCGTTGCGCTGGAACACGTTGTCCAATTCACGCTTGGTCGCTTCCAGGCCGGTGACCAGTCCCTTCAGCCGCTCGTCACCGCGCAGTTCCTCGGGGATCGCGGCCAGGCCGCGCTCCAGATTATCGGCGACCGACAGCACGTCGCGCGCGAAGCCGGTCACGGCATAGGCGCGCGAATCGGCGGCTTCCTTTTCGGCGCGGCGGCGGACGTTCTGCGCCTCGGCATGCGCGTACATCACTGCCTTGTTGGCTTCGGCGAGTTCGGCTTCGAGCTGCGCGACGCGGTCGTGCTCGGCCAGTTCGGGCGCACCCTCCGCAGTCTCGGCGCGCAGGTCTTCGGTTTCGATCTTATCTTCGCTCATCATTCTCTCTTGGCTAAGGGGCCCGAACTCAATTCGCACGAGGTCGTGACGGAGCCGATTTTGGTTCCAGGCAAGGAGCAAGGAGGGAGCGATGCTTATTTGCATCGTGACCGACGCGCGACGCAGTCCTGGGGCCAAAATCGGCCCGCCTCTGCGCGGTTGCCCATGGAAGCCCGCCGAGCGGCGTCGCTTGCTGGCGCGTAGCCTCAGCTACGCGACTGCGCTGCGCTCCTTGTCGGCAGGCTTCCATGGGCAATCACGATCCTCGTGCGAATTGAGTTCGGACCCCAACCTCTCAACCGATCAGGCGGGAGAGGGTTGCGGCAGTGAAATCTACCATGGGCACGACGCGCGCATAGTTCAACCGTGTCGGACCGATCACGCCGACCACGCCGACCACGCGGCCGTCGATCCCGCGAAAGGGTCGCGCGATCACCGACGAGCCTGACAGCGCGAACAATTTGTTCTCCGCACCGATGAAGATGCGGGTCGAATCGCCGGTTCGCGCGCTGTCGAGCAAGGTCGCGATTTCCTGCTTCCCTTCGAGATCGTCGAGCAGGTCGCGGACGCGCTCCAGGTCCTCGGCGGCAGCGGCATCGATCAAGCGGCCCTGCCCCCTCACGATCAGCACCGGGCGGCGGTCGCTGTCCTCGCTCCACACCGCGATGCCCTGTGCGACCAGCGCCGCCGCTGCGGTGTCGAGCGCGGCGCGGTCGGCGACGAGCTGACGATCCAGCCGCGCCCGCGCCTCCGCCAGGGTCAGGCCCGACAGCGTCGCCGACATGTAATTGCCGGCCTCGACCAGTGCGGAGGGCGCGGTGCCGGGCGCCAGATCGACCACGCGATTCTCGACCTGGCCGTCGTCACCCACGATCACCGCAAGCGCGCGAACCGGCGACAGCGGCACGAAACTGATCGAGCGCAGCACCAGTTCGGCCCTGGGCACCATCACCAGCCCGGCGCAGGCCGACAGGCCGCTGAGCGCCGCGGTGGTCGCCGCCAGCGCTTCCTCGACCGGCCCGGAGCGGACCGCGCGGCCCTCGATCGCGGCGCGCTCTTCCGCCGACGGCTCGGCGACGCGCATCATCCCATCGACGAATAGTCGCAAGCCAACATCGGTCGGCAACCGCCCGGCCGAGGTATGCGGCGCGGCGAGCAGGCCCAGCGCCTCCAGTTCATGCATGACATTGCGGATCGACGCGGGCGACAGGCTGAACGCCCCGGCATCGGCAAGCGTCCGCGATCCGACCGGCTGGCCGGTCTCGAGGTACCCCTCCACCACCGCACGAAAAATATCGCGCGCGCGATCGGACAGTTCGGCAACGGGGGTGGCGCTCATGACAGCCATCATATGGCGAAGGCGGCGGCAACGCTCAATGCATGTCCGACGAGTCCAATCATGAGACAATTAACCAAAGTAATAAATCTAGAGTGCCAAGTCGATCCGATTAATACCGCGTTCAGCATAAGGTCGATTCGGCCGCGTAAAAGGGGACTGACATGTCGAAGTTTTTGGCGTTTGCTGCAGCAACGGGATTGATGCTTGCGGCATCGAACGCATCCGCGCAGGCCGTTAAGGTGACCAACATCGCGTTCACGCCCGGCTCGGTGAGCGGTACGGTTCATTCGTCGCTACTGAACGGCGACGTCGGTGTCGGCCGGTTCGAGTTCAAGGGCAATTACGTCAGCAACAATGCGTCGTTCGACATCCTGAGCTATTGCATCGATCTGGCGCAGACGATCTCGCTCGGCAACGTGAACTATACCGATTACCAGATCGTCCCGATCTCGTCCTATGCCGGCATGACGACCGCAAAGTCGAACGCGCTCAACGCGCTGCTGACCAACACGACGCCGCTGCTCAACGCGGCAACCGGTCAAACGGCGATCAACATCTCGGCCGCCACGCAGATGGCGGTGTGGGAGATTATGTTCGAAACGCAGTCGACCTGGTCGGTGACCGCCAACACGAGCGCGTTCTACATGACGACGCCGGGCAGCAGTTCGGGCAGCAACACGGCGGCGCTGACTTCGGCGGAAACGCTCGCCAACACGTATCTCACCAACGTGAAGAACAGCACTTGGACGGTGAACAACAACTACGCGCTGAACGTGCTGTCGTCGCCGAGCCGTCAGGACCAGGTTTTCCTGACCGCGGTGCCGGAACCGGCCACTTGGGGCATGCTGGTGTTGGGCTTCGGCCTGGTCGGTGGCGCGCTTCGCAGCCGTCGCCGCAGCGCGAGCGTCCTCGCCGCCGCGTAAAAGCGTTTCCGACGGGCTTGGGGGCTCGTCCGTCGCAAGGGTCGTTCCGGCAATCGCCGGAGCGGCCCTTTGCTTTTTGCGAAGGGGTGACACCATCGGCGGCGGCGGGTACGGCGCTGCGCTGACCTAAGGAGACCTTCATGCGCCCCAGCGGCCGTGCGCCCGACCAGATGCGCGCCATCACGATCGAACCCCATTTCACGCGTCACGCCGAAGGATCGGTGCTGATCGGCTTTGGCGATACCAAGGTGCTGGTCACCGCGAGTGTCGAGGATCGCCTGCCGCCGTGGCTGCGCGGCAAGGGCCAGGGTTGGGTGACGGCCGAATACGGCATGCTGCCGCGCGCGACGCATACCCGCGGCAATCGCGAAGCGGCGCGCGGCAAGCAGTCGGGCCGCACGCAGGAAATCCAGCGTTTGATCGGGCGTAGCTTGCGCGCGGTCACCGATCTCAAATTGCTCGGCGAACACCAGATCACGCTCGATTGCGACGTGATCCAGGCCGATGGCGGCACGCGGACGGCAGCGATCAGCGGCGCGTGGGTCGCGCTGCGGCTCGCGGTCAACGGCCTGCTCAAGGACGGCAAGATCGCGGCCGATCCGCTGACGCAGAAAGTCGCGGCGGTCAGTTGCGGCATCTATCAGGGCACGCCCGTCCTCGATCTCGACTACGATGAGGATTCGAACGCCGACGCCGACGCCAATTTCGTGCTGCTCGAAAACGGCCATATCGCCGAAGCGCAGGCGACCGCAGAGCATGCGACGTACGACGAGGAAGCCCTTTTGCGTCTGCTGCGTTTGGCACGGATCGGCTGCAACGACATTTTCGCGGCCCAGGCAAAGGCGGTCGCGTAATGAGCGGTGAAGGCGAGGTCCCTCAGGAAATCCGGAAACTTGCCCCCGGCAAGCTGGTGATCGCCAGCCATAACGAGGGCAAGGTCAAGGAAATCCGCGCGCTCCTCGCGCCCTATGGGATCGAACCGGTGTCGGCCAAGTCGCTCGATTTGCCCGAACCGGAAGAGACGGGAACCACCTTCGTCGCCAATGCCGAACTGAAGGCGATGCAGGCCGCCGATCTGTCGGGCCTTCCCGCGCTGGCGGACGACAGCGGGCTGTGCGTCGAGGCACTCAACGGCGATCCCGGCATCTTCTCCGCGCGCTGGGCGGGCGAGTCGAAGGATTTCGGCCACGCAATGCAGTTGGTCGAGGACAACATCCGGAAGCTCGGGCCGGAGACCGACCGCGACGCGCATTTCGTCTGCGCGCTCGCCCTCGCCTGGCCCGACGGCCATGTCGAATGGTTCGAAGGGCGCGTCGAGGGCCAGCTCGTCTGGCCGCCGCGCGGCGGCAACGGCTTCGGCTACGACGCGATGTTCCTGCCCGACGGCCACGACCGCACCTTCGGCGAGATGGCGGCGGACGAGAAGACGCCCCTCACTCACCGCGCGGATGCGTTCCGGCAATTGGTCGCGGCGGTCCTCTAAGCAATTGTCCGCCGACCCGACGCCCCTCGCGCTCTACGTCCACTGGCCGTTTTGCGTGTCGAAATGCCCGTATTGCGACTTCAACAGCCACGTTCGCGACAGCGTGGATCAGGCGGCGTGGCGGGACGCGATGCTCGCCGATCTGGCGCATGAAGCACAGGCGCTACCGGGGCGGACGCTCGGATCGATCTTCTTCGGTGGCGGCACGCCGTCGTTGATGCCGCCCGCGACGGTCGCGGCGGTACTCCACGCGGCCGAGCAAGCCTGGGGATTCGCTCCCGACATCGAAATCACGCTGGAGGCCAACCCTTCATCGGTCGAGGCGGCGCGCTTCGCCGATCTCGCGGCGTGCGGGGTGAACCGCGTCAGCTTGGGCTTACAAGCACTGAACGACGAGGCGCTCGCATTCCTCGGCCGCGCGCACGATGTCGCGGAAGGCTTGGGTGCGCTCGACGTCGCGCAACGCGTGTTCGATCGCGTCAGCTTCGACCTAATCTATGCCCGGCCCGACCAGTCCTTCGGTGACTGGCACGCCGAACTGACTCGCGCCCTCGCGCTCGGCACCGAACACCTCTCGCTCTACCAACTCACCGTCGAGCCCGGCACGCGCTTCGCTACCGAAGAACGCGAAGGTCGTCTCGCTCTACCCGATCCCGACCGCGCGGCCGATCTGTTCGCGCTGACTCGCGAGACGACGG
Source organism: Sphingomonas panacisoli (assembly GCF_007859635.1). Classification (NCBI taxonomy): domain Bacteria; kingdom Pseudomonadati; phylum Pseudomonadota; class Alphaproteobacteria; order Sphingomonadales; family Sphingomonadaceae; genus Sphingomonas; species Sphingomonas panacisoli. Next base: position 2,689,954 of record NZ_CP042306.1, read on the forward strand.
CGCGCGCCGGGCTGCCCGCCTACGAAATCTCCAACCACGCACGCCCGGGGGCGGAGAGCCGCCACAACCTGACGTATTGGCGCTACGGCGACTATGCCGGGATCGGCCCGGGCGCGCACGGGCGGCGCGGCGGATTCTGCGACGCAGCGGCGGCGCAAGCCCGAAAACTGGATCGATGCGGTATCGCGCAACGGCCACGGCATCGAAATCGAAGACCGCCTGACCCCCGCCGAACGCGCGACCGAGGCGATGCTGATGGGGCTGCGGCTGGCCGAGGGAATCGACCTGACGCGGATCGCGGCACTCGGCGAACGGCCGATCGAGTTCCTCGTCGATATGCGCAAGGTCGCGCGGCTGGCGGATCAGGGATTCGTCGCGCTGGACGGCACGCACCTGCGCGCCACGGACGCCGGCATGCCCGTCCTCAACACGATCCTGGGCGATGTCGTCGATGTGCGTGAGGCGATCAATTCCCCTCCCTGAAAGGGAGGGGTTAAGGGTGGGTGGACGTAACGCAACGCGGCGGGGTCGTGTCAATCGGCCAGCGTCTCGCCTGGCCTCGACCCACCCCCAGCCCCTCCCTTCCAGGGAGGGGAGCTCTACATTAGAAACCAGAGGGCGCCGGCGACACCGTCACCGTCGTCCCGCCGCGTACTTCCTGCACTTCCAGCGCGCGTTCGGCGACGCCGTTGGCGCCGAAGCGGAAAGCGCCGTCGATCCCGGCGAACCCGCCCGGGTCGCGCAGCCGTGCTTCGGGGAACGGCCGACCGATCGGCCAGTCACGGGTAATCCGGATCGTCAGCAGCACCGAATCGTAGCCCATGCTCGACAGGCGATACGGCCCCGCGCCGAAGCGGGCACGGTATTTGACCGCGTATTGGCGGTACAGCGCGTCGCTGACGCTGGCGAACCAGGCGCCGTTCAGCGCCGCGCGCGCGCCGATCGTCGTGTCGTTGTTCCAGCGTTCGGTGCCGAGCACGCGCGCGCCGCCTTCGCCGCCCTTGCGCATCAGCGGTACGACGCCGGCCGCGGCCGCCGCGTCGTCGGCGATCAGCACGGCGCCGACCGGCCCGGCCTTGCCCAGCCGCGACGCCGCCGCCGTGATCGACGCGATCGAACGGTCATAAGGCTGGAGCGAGATCACCTGACCCTTCGCGCCTTCGACCGCGCGCAGGAACGAGGTCGAGGCGCGCTGGCCGTACACGCCGTTGGCGACCAGGCCGCCATAGGTCGTGATACCCTGGCTCCGCGCATATTCGACCACGCGCTCGATCGACTGCGCCGGCGAATAGCCCATCAGATACGCGCCCGACCCGGCGATGCTGGTGTCGTTGGAAAAGCTGATGACGGTCACGCCGGCACGCTTGGCGACGGGCAGCACCGCGCGGACATCCTCCGCCAGCAACGGCCCGAGGATCAGCCGCGCCCCCTCGTCGATCGCCTTCTGCGCGGCCGGTGCCGCACCCAGCGCGGTGTCGTAGGTGGTGATGCGCAGCACGGCGTTGTTGGTGTCGAGCAAGGCCAACTGAGTCGCGTTGGCGATGCTGCGTCCGACCGCGCCGTTGGGACCGGTCAGCGGCACCAGCAGCGCGACCATGTGGTGATCGTTGTCGGTCGGCAGCCCGGGCATGATCGCCGGCTCGACCGGCGGTGCGACGACGGCGGGTCCGGGCGGCGGCGCTTTGGTCGGCACGACCGTCGAACAGGCCGATACCAGGATCGCGACGGCCAGCATCGCGATGCGCCGAACGCCCGTGAAGCGTTGCCCTATGGTTGCACCCTCTGCCATGACGATCCCCTGATGACTGATACTCTTATGCCCGGTCTCTACATCGTCGCCACCCCGATCGGCAATCTCGGCGACTTGTCGCCGCGCGCCGCGCACGTTCTGGCGAACGCGGCGCTAATCGCCGTCGAAGACACGCGCGTGACGGCGGGGCTGTTGCGGCACATCGGGGTCAAGCGGCCGATGATGGCGTATCACGACCACAATGCCGACCGCGTCCGGCCCGGTTTGATCGCGCGACTCGGGGGCGAGGCGATCGCGTTGGTCAGCGACGCGGGGACGCCGCTGATTTCCGATCCGGGCTATAAATTGGTCCGCGACGCGCGGGCGGCGGGACATGCGGTGGTGACGATCCCCGGCCCCTGCGCGGCGGTCGCGGCGCTGACGCTGGCGGGATTGCCGACCGACCGATTCCTGTTCGTCGGCTTCCTGCCGTCCAAGGCCGGCGCACGGGCAGAGTCGATTGCCGAGATCGCCAGCGTCCGCGCGACGTTGGTCTTTTACGAATCGGGTCCCCGCCTCGCCGCGACGCTGGCCGCCTTGGCCGACGGGCTCGGCGATCGCGAGGCGGCGGTGACGCGCGAGATCACCAAGAAGTTCGAGGAAGCGGTGACCGGCACGCTCTCGTCGCTCGCCGCGCGCTACGCCGAAGCCGGCCCGCCGAAGGGCGAGATCGTCCTGGTCGTTGCCCCACCCGGCGAGCCGGAAGCCGCCAGCGCCGAGGACGCCGACGCCGCACTCGCCGAAGCCCTCACCCGCCTCCCCGCATCGAAGGCGGCCGGCGAGGTCGCCAAGCGCCTCAACCTCGACCGCAAGGCGCTGTACGCTCGCGCGCTGGAGATGAAGGGTGATCAAGCATGACGGTCTCCTGGATTCTTTTTGCATTGTTGTCCGGCGCACCCACCGGTTCCACCCGCCCGGCTTGGCTCCTGGGCGACTGGTGCTACCCGCTGGGGCACCCACTCCGGCTGACCTCCACCGATGGCCTCGACGGTGATGAAACGACGACATACAGCGCGGATGGTCGCTGGCGCGATCTAGGCACAGGTGGCACGTGGCGTGTATCCGGCCGAACCCTGATCGAGCGGCGCGACTATGCCGAGCCCGGTTTTCTTGGCGCGGGCGAGCCCCTGCGCCAGACATGGCGAATACGTTTCGTGCGGCATGGTCGCTACGCGATGTCATTGTCCGGGGATCGCCGGGGCTGGCTGGTCAAATGCCCCGGTCAATAAAAGATCGTCGTTCCGCCGAAGCCTCCGGCCGGCGCGGCGAGCGTATCGCCGGCTGGTGGCTGCGATTGAGGGGCTGGCGCATCCTCGACCGCCGCGTCCGCACGCCGGCGGGGGAAGTCGATATCGTTGCACGCAAGGGCAACCTCATTGCGTTCGTGGAGGTAAAGTCCCGCGCTACCGACGCCGAACTCGACTTCGCGATCGACGAACGCCGCTTGGCGCGTGTCGCGGCCGCTGCCGAAGTGCTGATGCCGCGATACGCCGGCCCGAGCGACGACATCCGCGTCGATGTGATCCTGCTGGCGCCCGGGCGTCCTCCTCGCCATATCGAGAATGCGTGGATCGGGTGACAGACGCCGTTTCCCTCTCTACGTCGCCCCGGCGAAGGCCGGGGCCGCTGCATGGCACGGGCTGTAGTAGAAACTTGGCGACCCCGGCCTCCGCCGGGGTGACGAGGAAAGAAGAATGAGCCTGACCGTCGCCGTTCAGATGGACCCCATGGAGTCGATCAACATTGCGGGCGATCCGAGCTTCGCGCTGATGCTGTCGGCAAAGGCGCGCGGGCACCGGCTGTTCCACTACACCGCCGACGCGCTGAACTATGCCGACGGCCGCGTCTGGGCGAAGGCGCATCCGGTCACGGTAGAGCGTGTCGTAGGCAAGCATTTCACCTTCGGCGAGCCGGTAAATCTCGACCTCGGCGACGAGGTGGATGTCGTGCTGATGCGCCAGGATCCCCCGTTCGACCTCGGCTACATCACCGCGACCCACCTGCTCGAACGCATCGCGCATAAGACGCTCGTCGTGAACGACCCGGCCAGCGTCCGCAACGCACCCGAAAAGGTGTTCGTGCTCGACTATGCACGCTTCATGCCGCCGACGCTCGTCACGCGCAGCCTCGACGAGGCCAAAGCGTTCCTCGCCAAGCATGGCGAGATCGTCGTCAAGCCGATCCACGGCAATGGCGGCAAGGCGATCTTCAAGGTCGGCCGCGACGGCCTGAACCTGTCGGCGCTGATCGAGGTGTTCAACCAGACATGGCGCGAGCCGCACATGCTCCAGGCATTCCTGCCAGGCGTCGCGCAGGGCGACAAACGCATCGTGCTGGTCGACGGCGAGGTCGCCGGCGCGATCAACCGCATTCCCGGCGAGGGCGAGTTCCGCTCCAACCTGGCGGTCGGCGGATCGGCGGCGAAGACCGAACTGACCGCGAAGGAGCGCGAGATCTGCGCCGCGCTTGGCCCCGAACTCAAGAAGCGCGGGCTGCTGTTCGTCGGGATCGACGTGATCGGCGGCGAGTGGCTGACCGAGATCAACGTCACCTCGCCCACCGGCATCGTCGCGATCGAGCGGCTCGACGGAATCGACGTCGCGGCGATGATATGGGACGCGATCGAGGCTAAGCTGAATGCGCGCTAGCGCCCACGCTTTCGGCGTCGAGTGCGTCGGCGATCCGCTGCGCCATCGCTTGGATCAGCGGCACGATCGCCGCCAGGCTCGTCGTTCGCGGCTCCGGGTCGATCGCGCACAACGTGCCGAAGAAACTGCCATCGGCGCGGATGATCGGCATCGAGATGTAGCTCTGGAACCCGTAGAGGATCGGGGTCGGGTGGACGCGCCACATCGGCTCTTCCGCGACGTGATCGATGAACACGCCTTCGCCGCTGCAACGGATTTCGTCGCAGATGGTCGTCTGGAGTTCGAGTTCGCCGCCCGCTTCCAAACCGAACGCGATGTGATCCTCGACAAGACAAGCGACCCAGCGATCGGCCGTCACGCGCGCCACCGCGGAAAAGTGCATGCCCGTCAACGCGCAGACTTCACGCAGGATGTCGCGTACCCCCTCGATCCGCTGAACCGCGGCGATATCGGCGGTGATATCCCCCTGCATCCGCACAGCCTACGCCTCTTGTCGCGTCCTGTCGCTAACAATGGTTGCGGGGGCCGAACGACTTGACCCAATGGTTCCTCGATGGCCTCGAGCAATGGGGCTATCTCGCCGTCTTCGTCTGGATGGCGCTCGAAAACATCATTCCGCCGATCCCGTCCGAAGTCATCATGGGCTTTGCCGGAATCGCGGTCGCGCACGGCAAGCTCGATTTCTGGGGCGTGATGGCCGCGGGGACGGTCGGCTCCACCGTCGGCAATTATTTCTGGTACTGGATCGGCCGCTACGTGCCGCTGCAGAAGCTCAAGCCGTTCGTCGATAGGAACGGCCGCTGGCTGACCGTCGAATGGTCGCAGGTCGAGAAGATCGACGCCTTCTTTTTCCGCCACGGCCAATGGCTGATCTTCGTGATGCGGTTCATGCCGTTCGGGCGGTCGATCATCTCGCTGCCGGCGGGCATTTCGAACATGCCGCGGTGGAAGTTCATCGTCTGGACGCTGGCCGGCACCTTTGTCTGGAACCTGTTCCTGACCGGCGCGGGTTATTGGCTCGGCCACAATTTCCGCGAGGCGGAGGCGTGGACCGGGCCCGCAGCGGTCGCGATCGGCGGCGCGATCACGGTCTGGTATCTCTATCGAGTCGTCACCTGGAAACCGCGCGGTTAAGCCCGCGGATGCGCGTTACGATAAACGTCGAGCAGATGCGCGGCATCGACCGCGGTATAGATCTGGGTCGAGCTCAGGCTGGCATGGCCGAGCAATTCCTGCAGCTGGCGCAGATCGGCCCCGCGTCCGAGCAGATGTGTGGCAAAACTGTGCCGCAACGCATGTGGCGTCGTGCGGTCGGCCAGCCCCAACCGCGTCCGCGCGGCCTGCACCGACTTGCGCACCACACCGGCCGATAGCGGCCCGCCCTTCGCCCCCCGGAACAGCGGTTCGCCGCGCACCACCGGCCACGGCGACCCGGCTACATACGCGTCGATCGCATCGCGCACCTGCGGCAGGATCGGCACGATCCGCGTCTTGTCGCGCTTGCCGGTGACCGCCATCGTTTCGCCCAACGGCAGCACCGCTCCGGTCAGCCCGACCGCCTCGCCGATGCGCAGCCCCGCGCCATAGAGCAGCAGCAGGATCGCCCAGTCACGCGCGCCGATCCAAGGTTCGGCGGCATCGTCGGCCACATCTTCGGCCAGCGCCACCGCATCGGCAGGCGAGACCGGACGCGGTACGCCCTTCTTGATGCGCGGTCCCTTGATCCGCGGCGAGGCATCGTCACCGCCAGCCCATCTGAGGAACGTCCGCACCGCCGACAGCTCGCGCGCCGCCGACGCATTCCCCAGCCCCTCGCCACGCCGCTTCGCCAGATACGCGCGCAGATCGGCCGCGCTCACCCGCGTCAATCCATCCGCTCCAACCGCCTCGCCCCAATGCTCGCCGAGGAACCGGACCAGCCGCACCGCCGTCGCCTCATAGGCGCGCACGGTATGCGCCGACCGCCGCCGGTCGCGCGACAGATGCTTGCCGAATGCGGCGGGAAGAGAAACGTCGGTCATGGCTGCCCTTGCGGGCATTCCTATATTAGTCGGGCTATTATGTCCCGCGCCCGCGTCCTCATCATGAATTCCGCGCTCGGCCCGCTCGATTATCGCGTCCCGCATGGGATGGAGGTCGAGCCGGGGTCGCTCGTCGTGGCGCCGCTCGGCCCGCGTCAGTTGCTCGGCGTCGTGTGGGAGCCCGAGCGGATGAAGTCCGACGCGGAGGTCGGCGACAACCGCTTGCGCAACCTGATGGGCGTGCTGCCCGTGCCACCACTGACCGATGCGATGCGGCGGCTGATCGAGTGGACGTCGGACTATTACCTCGCCGCGCCCGCCTCGGTCGCGCGGATGGCGTTGCCCTCGACCTCGGCGCTGGAGGGCGCGCGCACCGTCACCGAATATCGCGCGACGGGGAACATGCCGGATCGCCTGACCCCGCAGCGCGAACGGGCGCTCGAGCGGATCGCCGATCGCCAGGGGCTGATCCGCGAACTGGCGACGATCGCCGACGTGTCCGACGGTGTTATCCGTGGGCTGGTCAAGGTGGGTGCAATCGAAGCGGTCGAGGTCGATATCGACAGCCCTTTCCCGCTCCCCGATCCCGACCACGCCGTGCCGGTGCTGTCGGCGGAGCAAAAAGCGGCGGCGGATGCGCTGGTCGCGGGGGTCGAGCGCCACGATTTCCAGCCCACCTTGCTCGACGGCGTCACTGGATCGGGCAAGACCGAAGTCTATTTCGAGGCGATCGCCGCCGCGATCCGCGCGGGGCGTCAAACGCTCGTCCTGCTTCCCGAAATCGCGCTGACCGAGCCGTTCCTGCAGCGCTTCACCGCGCGGTTCGGCTGCGAGCCGGTCGCGTGGCATTCCGGTCTCCGCCAATCGCAACGCCGCCGCGCGTGGCGCGCGATCGCGACGGGCCAGGCGCTCGTCACCGTCGGCGCGCGATCCGCACTGTTCCTGCCCTATTCGAATCTCGGCCTGATCGTCGTCGATGAAGCGCACGAGACCAGCTTCAAGCAGGAAGAGGGCGTCCACTACCACGCCCGCGACGTCGCGGTGATGCGCGGTAAGTTCGAGGGTGTACCCGTCATTCTCGCCACCGCCACCCCCGCGATCGAGACGCGGCAACAGGTCGAGATCGGCAATTACGCCGAACTCAAGCTGCCCGGCCGCTACGGCGCCGCCGAAATGCCCGCGATCGAGGCGATCGACCTGCTCCGCGACCCGCCCGAACGCGGCCGCTGGATCGCACCCAAGCTGGTGAACGCCGTCGACGAGACGCTTGCACGCGGCGAACAGGCGTTGCTGTTCCTCAACCGCCGCGGCTACGCGCCGTTGACCCTGTGCCGCGCGTGCGGCCACCGCTTCCAATGCCCCAATTGCACCGCCTGGATGGTCGAGCACCGCCTCGTCCGCCGGCTGTCGTGTCACCATTGCGGGCACATGATGCCGACCCCGCACGCCTGTCCCGAATGCAAGGCGGAGGACAGCCTGGTCGCGTGCGGCCCCGGCGTCGAGCGCATCGCCGACGAAGCCGCGGCGCTGTGGCCCGAAGCGAAGACCGCGATCGTCACCAGCGACACGATCTGGTCACCCGCCAAGGCGGCCGAGTTCGTCGGCCGCATGGAGGCGGGCGACATCGACATTGTCATCGGCACGCAACTGGTGACGAAAGGCTATCACTTTCCCAACCTCACGCTGGTTGGGGTGATCGACGCCGATTTGGGGCTGGGCGGTGGCGACCTCCGCGCGGCGGAGCGGACCTTCCAGCAGATCATGCAAGTCGCCGGCCGCGCCGGGCGGGGCGAGAAACCGGGTCACGTCTACATCCAGACCCACGACCCGACCGCCCCCGTCATGGCTGCGCTGGTATCGGGCGACGCCGAGGCGTTCACCGCTGCCGAGACAGACGCCCGCCGCGAAGCCGGCGCCCCGCCGTTCGGCCGCTATGCCGCGATCGTGGTGTCGTCGGAGGACCAATCTGCCGCGCACGAAATCGCGCAATTGGTTGGCCGCAGCGCGCCGCGCCTCGACGGCATGGAAGTCTACGGCCCCGCCCCGGCGCCGCTTGCGATGCTGCGCGGCCGCCACCGCTACCGCCTGCTCGTCCATGCCCGCCGCGCGCTCGACGTGCAGGACGTCATCCGCGACTGGCTCGGCGCGCTCGACTGGCCGAGCAAAGTGCGCGTCATCGTCGATATCGATCCCTATAGCTTTGTCTGAAATCGGCGATAAATTCACCAAATCAGACTTTTGGGGGCGCCAATGATCCGGAAACTTCTCCTCTCGGCCGCGGCGGTGGCGCTTCCGGGCGTGGCCAACGCGGACTGGTATCAGGCGAGTTCGAAGCATTTCGTCGTCTATTCCGACGACAGCGCCGATCACATCAAGGCATTCACCGAACGCCTCGAACGGTTCGATCAGGCGATCCGTTACTGGCACAAAACGCCCGAAGACACGCGCGGTCCGTCGGCACGCGTCACCATCTACGTGGTCGGCGACATCGCGGCGCTCCAGAAGATTTACGGCGCCGGCGGGTCCGCCGTCGCGGGTTTTTACGAACCGCGCGCCACCGGTTCGATCGCGTTCACGCCGCGCAGTACCGGCGGCGGCGGGAATTACGGCTTCACGTCGCAGGCGATCCTCTTTCACGAATACACCCACCATTTCATGCTGACCAACTGGACCGACGCGGCGTTTCCGCCGTGGCTGACCGAGGGTTTCGCCGAACTTCACGCCACCGCCCAGATCATGTCCAACGGCAGCGTCCGGTTCGGCGCCGCGCCGACCTATCGGCAATGGACGGTCGACCGGGCGAACCTGTTGCCCGCTTCCCAATTGCTCGAACCCTATCCCGGCAAACTGGACGAGGAGCGGCGCGACGCGCTGTATTCGCGCGGCTGGTTGCTGACCCACTACCTCACTTTCGACGCCGGGCGACGCAAGCAACTCGCCGACTACATCACGGCGATCAACAGCGGCAAAACGGCGGCCGAGGCTGCCAAGGCCTTCGGCGAGCTCAGCAAGCTCGACGGCAAGATGAACGCGTGGGCCACCACCAAGAGCCTGCCGTACAACGAGATCAGCGGCTCCGAACTGAAGATCGGCGCGATCGCGGTGCGGCCGCTCACCAATGCCGAATCGGCGACGATGCCGGCGCTGATCGCGTCGCAACGTGGGGTCGACGACAAGACGGCGCCCGCCGTTGCCGAACTGGCGCGACGACTTGCCGCACCCTTCCCAAACGATCCGGCGGCGCAGAACGAACTGGCCGAAGCCGAGTATGACGCCAAGAATTACGCCGCCTCTCTGGCGGCGGCCGAGCGAGCGCTCGCGGCCGATCCCAAGTCGGTCCATGCCTGGTTGTACAAGGGAATGGCGCTGCAGGCGGTGCTGGTGCGCGACAAGATCACCGACAAGGATCGCTGGACGGCGGCACGGCGTTGTTATCTCGCGGCCAACAAGGTCGATACCCAGGCCCCGGCGCCACTCGCTCTATATTATTCCAGCTTCATCGAAGCGAAGGAAAAGCCGACCGAAAATGCCGAGAACGGGCTGCTCTATGCCTATCAACTCGCGCCCTATGACCCGACGCTGCGGCTGGAGGCGGCATCGGTCCTGATCGGGTTCGACGAAGCGAAGGCGCGGATCGCGCTGTATCCGGTCGCGTATAATATCGAAGCGAGCGGCCCAGCCGCGCTGGCCCAACGGGCACTGAAGGCGCTCGATGCCGGCGACAAGGAAGGCGCGCGCAAGGCACTCGCGCCGCCTGCCAAGCACGAAGACGAGAAGAAAGGCGGCGACAAGAAGAAGCCAGGCGACAAGGGCAAGGGCGACTGACCACGCGCCCCCCTGTCGCTCCGCGTGCGAATCTGCCATGGCGCCGGTAATGGCTAGCGATCTGCGCAAGACTGGATGGCGATGGGTGGCGGCGCTGGCGCTGGCGTTCGCCACGATCCTGTTTCCCGTCCGCGTCGCCGCCGACGACATCGCCGCCACGTCGCGCAGCGTGGTCCGCGTCGTCACCATCGCGATCGTCGATCAGGAAGTCGTCGGATTCGGCCATGGCTCGGGCTTCGCGGTCGGGCCGAACCGGATCGTCACCAACGCGCACGTCGTGGCACTCGCGCAGCAATATCCCGACAATGTCGTGATCGGCGTGGTGCCGTCCGAGGGCAGCAAATCGTATCAGGGCCGCGTCATCGCGATCGACAGCAAGCGCGACCTGGCGCTGATCGAGATCGTCGGGGCGAAAATTCCGCCGGCCACGCTCTACGGCGGATCGCTCGACGACAGCACCGGGCTCGTCTCGCTCGGCTATCCGGGCAATGTCGATATCGCCAGCGCGCAGTCGGCCGCCGATTACATCAAGCCGCTCGCGCCCGTCCGGTCGGAGGGGTCGCTGTCCGCGACGCGGACGGTCAACGGCGTCAGCGTGCTGCTCCACACCGCCAGCATTTCGCGCGGCAATTCGGGCGGACCGGTGCTCGACCGCTGCGGCCGCGTGCTTGGGGTCAATTCAGCCATCACCAAGGGGCAGGAAGGCGACGCCAATTTTGCCTTCGCGATCAGCGAGGCCGAGCTCGCCGCGTTCCTCAACCAGGCCAAGCAACCGTTCGCCGCGGTTACCAATCCGTGCATGACGCTCGAAGCGCGGTTGAGCGCGGATCAGGCCGCCGACCGCGCCGCCGCCGAAGCCGCCGATGCCACTCGCCGCGACGCTGCGGCCAAGACGCAACTGGCGCGCGAGCAAGCGGCCGAGCAGGCGCGGATCGATGCCCAGCGCAGCACCGAGAACGTCATCGCGATCGCAGCACTGATGCTCGTCCTCGGCGCGCTGGCGGTCGGCGGCGGCGGAATGCTCTATCAGCGCGACAAGCAGCGCGAGGCGGTTTGGGCGGCGTCGGCGGGCGGCGTGCTGATGCTGGCGGCGATCATCGTGTTCGTGCTGCGCCCCGGCGACAAGCCGATCCCGGCCAAGGGCGGGTACGAAGTGCCGGTCGCCAACCTGAGCCCGACTCCAGCGATCCTCCCGCTCGGCAAGATGGTGTGCAAGTTCGTCCCCGACCGCAGCCGCCTGACGGTGTCGAGCGGATCCGATGTCAGCCTCGATTGGGGCCAGGACGGCTGCATGAACGAGCGCACGCAATATGCCGACGATAACGGCAAATGGGTCCGCGTGCTGGTGCCGGGCGACGAACAGACCGTGTCGGTCGTCGAATTCGACCCGAAGACGCGCGCCTATACCAACTATCGCTACTTCCTGAGCGCCGACCAGATGGATGCCGCGCGCAAGATCCGCTCGCAAATCCCGCTGAAGCAATGTTCCGCCGACGCGCAGGCGCGCACGCAGCTCGGCACGCAGCAGCAATCGATCCGCGCCGCGCTACCGCCCAGCTATAGCGAGAAGCTGGTCTATTCCTGCGCGCCGGCCAACTGACGGCGGCGGACCCAGGACGGCGCGATGAAGTTGCCGCGCCGCCATGCGATAACGAGGAACACGACGCCGACCGCGGTCGCCACCGCCATCGCCGGCAACGACGCTTCCGGTCCGAACGCCCCGCCCGTAATGAGGTCCGATCCGCCGATCCAAGGCCGTAGCAAGCCGTCTATGCTCAATCCCGACACCGGCGTGCCGTAGATCCCGCCCTCGGCGAAGTTCCACGCCGCGTGTAACCCGATCGCGACCCACAACCGCCGCGTGATCATGTAGACCGCCGCCAGCATGATCCCTGCTTCGAATGCGATACCGGCCGCGGCGACCCAGGTTGCGTTTGGGTTGGCGAGATGGCCGGCGCCGAAGAATGCCGCCGATAATGCCAGTGCGGCCCAGCTCCCCAACCACCGCTCGAACAGCCGGAAGAACAGTCCGCGGATCGCGATCTCCTCGCTGAAGCCCGGAAAGATGCCGATCGACAACGCAAGCGGCAGCACCTCCGCGCCGCGCGTGCCGATCACGCGATAGCTGCCCAACGCCGCGATCACGCCGACGACCACGCTCAACAGCGCCACGCCGATCGCAAACCCGATCGCCAGTTCCTTGGCCGCCGGCGGAAAAGCGAATTCATCGACCGGCCGACGCTCAACGAAGCGAACGAACAGCCAATAAGCGCCGAAGAAGATGCCCGCACCAATGAACGCGCTCAGGAGTCCGGCCGAATCATTGGTCTTCGCCCCCATCGCCCGGTTGATCGTTCCGTACAGAAGCACGCACGCTAAAATCATCGGTACCGACAGGACCAGCAAGGTCATCGGGTGATGGATGAAGCGCCACACTACGCTGCCCGGTGGTGTGTTCGGTTCGCAAGGCTGCATGACGTCCCTCCTCGGGCGCCGAGCCTAGTCCAGCGATCTAGCCTCTGTCGATCCGCGCGGCGAAGCAGCCGGGCTTGGCATTGTAGGCGTGGAGGTAGGCGACCGCCGGATCGGCCAGCCACGGCTCGATCACCGCGTCGAGTTCGCTACCGTCGATCACGTCGGCCTTGAGCAGCATGCCCTCATCGTCGAACGCGCGCAGCGCCAATAGGCGGCGCGCCAGTTGAAGTGGCACCGCATCGCGATATTCCGCCGCTTCGGTTGCGCCCTCGCGGACGTAGATCGCGTAGGACCCGCGATAGGGACTATCGACCGGCAGATGCTGATGGTTGAGCAGGATAAGGTCCTCGCCCGGTTCGGCATCCTCCAGCGTCACCCGGCAGGGAAAGCCCGGCTTGGTGTCGGCACGGCGGCGGACGGCATTGTGTTCGGCCAGCGCGGCGTCGCTCAACCCGAACAGATGCTCGAAAGACGCCGGGTCGAGGCCGCGGATCATATAGGCCATCACTTCACGCCTTCGCGGGTGCGCAATGCAACTTTGCGATCGACACCATAAGCATAGCCGCCGATCGACCCGTCGCTGCGTTGCGCGCGGTGGCAGGGGACGACGACCACGACATGGTTCTTGCCGCAAGCGGTGCCGGCGGCGCGCACCGCCTTAGGATTACCGGCCGCGGCGGCGAGTTCGGCATAGGTGCGCGTCTCGCCCGCCGGAGTCTCGCGCAACGCCTGCCACACCGCTTCCTGGAACGCGGTCCCCTGGACGTCGAGCGGCAAGTCATGGTCGCGCTCGGGCGATTCGACGCTTTCCACGACGCGCGCAGCCAGGCTCGCCAGCGCCGCGCCGCCCTGAACGATTTCTGCCTTGGGGAAGTGCTGCGCGAGGCTCAGCGCATCCTCGTCGAAGGCGACGCGACACAATCCCTTGTCGGTCGCCGCGATCAGCAATTTGCCCAAGCTGGTGTCGGCGATCGTCCAGCGGATCGTCACGCCCGCGCCGCCCTTGCGCCACGCACTCGGCGTCATGCCCAGCCGCCGCGCACCGCCTTCGTAGAAACGGCTCGGTGCCGAATAGCCGGCTTCGTAGATCGCGCCGGTCACGCTGTCCTCGCTCTTCAGCGCCGCCGCGACCCGCGTCGCGCGCAGGCCCCGCGCATAGGCCGCCGGCGTCACCCCGGTCGCGCGCTTGAACAAGCGGTGGAAATGATGCGGCGCATAGTCGACCAGATCGGCAAGTTGCTCGAGCGGAATGACGTCCTCCGCCGCTTCGATCAGCGCCACGGCCTTCGCAACGGCAATGCGATCGCGGCCGACCTCGTCGGGCTTGCAGCGCAGGCAGGCGCGATACCCGGCGGCGCGCGCCTCGGCACCGTCACGAAAGAACTCGACATGCTTGCGCTTCGGGTGCCGCGCCGGGCAGCTCGGCTTGCAATAGATGCCGGTGGTCTTGACCGCGCCGACGAAGCGCCCGTCGAACGCGCGATCGCGGCGTTCGAAAGCGGCCCAGGCGGCGGTGGCGTCGATGAGGTCGTTTGTCATGGCCCCTATTTAAGTGTTCGCACGAAGGCTCGCTTCCCGCCGATTGCGCTCAAAGCGAGCGGTCGATCGCGTAGACGACGTGCACCACCGGCTTGCCCGCCATTTCGGCGCGATGCTCGCGCGGCGTCAGGTATCCGCCGATCTTCTCCACCGCCCGGCGCGAGCGGACGTTGGTGTCGCCGACCAGGAAGATGACGCGTTCGACCGAACGGAAGGCGTGGTCGAGCATCAGCGCCTTCATCTCGGTATTGAACCTTCCGCCCCAATGGCTGCGCGCGAGGAAGGTCCAGCCGATCTCGACCTCGCCCGGTTCGGCGCGGTCGAATTCGTAGCGCGAGCTACCGATGATCTCGCCCGTCGCGCGATCGATCGCGACGAGCATGCCGCCCGACGCGATGCCGTCGTCGAAGAATTTGCGGAACACGGACTCCTGCCAGCGGTCGTGCGCCGGATGGACTTCCCAGATCTGCGGATCGCTCGCGACGGCGAACAGCGCGGCGAAATCGTCGGGCGTAGCGGGTCTCAGTTCGATCAGGTCGCCCGTCAGATGTGGTTGGCGATCCATCATTTGGGCGTCGAGCTGGGCGCCGGCGAGGGGTCGTCAGCCGGCCGGGCGCCTTGCGTGACGACCAGGTCGCCGGGAGCCTCGGCTTTCGCGCTTGGTTGCTCGACGTTAGCGATTGGCTCGGCGGTTGCCGATGGCTGCGCGGTAGGGAACGGCGTGTGCGGGATACTCATGAAATAGGCCGTGCCCCCGGCGAGAATGGCACCCAGGGCGATGAAGAACAGCAGCAGGAAGCGATTCGTCCTGCCGCCGCTATTCGGCGAGACTGGAGACACTAAGGTCGCTGACGACACCGCGGGTTCAGGCGAAACGGGTGGACCGCTGTGTAGCAAAGGCGGAACAGCCATATCATCGGGCCTGACGCCCTCCAGCGGATCCCGACTCATCGCCTCGCCTCCCCTCCCCGTCAGCGATCTATCACGACATCAATCGTTCGTAGAAGCCGCCATAGCGTCCGGCCGGGTCGACCAGATGGATCTCCAAAATCCAGAACCGCTCCTGCCCCAACGGATCGGGATCGCGCAGCCGCCCAGGATTCTCGGGATTGATCCGGTAGAAATCTTTCTCGCCCGGCAGGTGCGCATGCGGGAATTCGCCGACGATATGTCCCGCGATCACCCCGCCGAAACGCCAGCCAGCCGCGGCGGCATTGTCGCACGCGAAGGCATAGAGGTCGGCGCCGGTGACATCGGGATCGCTATCGAACCGCGCCTTCACCGCATCGAACTGCGTCGAAAGGTCGGCGACCAGCCGATGCTTGTCGGGATCGTCGCCGACGACGTAGCTGCGCCCGACATCCGCCTCCCACTCTTCGAACACTGGCCCCAGATCGAGATAGACCAAATCGTCGTCGGCGATCGTCAGGACCGGCGGATTGTCGCGCGCGGTGGCAAGGCCGTTGGCGCCGGCGCGAACGATCCTTTTGTGCCAATGCTTCTCGACGCCGAACTCGGCGAGCGCGAACGCGTAGATGTCTTGCTCGACCTCCCGCTCGGTCCGCCCGGCCGCGACCAGCCCGCGCGCCTCGATCATGTCGAGCAGCGCCAGCGCCTTCCCTTCGGCGGCGTGCAGTTCGGCGCGGCGGTCGGTGGTCACTTCGCCTTGGCCGCCTTGATGCTCTTCGAAATGACGATCTCGGCCAGCCGTGCGCCGGGGATCAGGATGCCGGCCGCCTCGACGCCCGCATTGATCAGGAACTCGGCATCGACCGCCCGGCCCAGGAATTGTTCGAACGTGTTGCCGCCGACCTTGGTTTCGCCGGTGACCCCGTCGAACTCGACCACGGCCTCCTTGCCCTGCCAGCGATAGCGGAACGCATAGACCGGGCGGTAATAGAGATCGATGTGATGGATCGAGAGCTTCTCCTCCAGCACGCGGTCCGCAGTGATTCGCTCGATCGAACTGGCCAGCACGTCGCGAACCAGCATCGACGCCTTGGCCTGGGGCGGAACGACCACCGCGCCATCGGCGGCGGTCTTGGCCAGGATGTCGGCGTCGATCAGCGTCGCGTTGTGGCCTAGGTATAGGGCAGCGCCGGCATCGGCCGCCCCGCTGATCGCGTCGTAATAAGCGGCGCGGTGAATTTCGTCGTGGCATCGCTCGACGCCGCTGATCGTGAACGCGCCGGTATCGACGGGATGCGTCTTCCCGTCGGCCTCGACCTGCACGACGTTGGGATCGACCGGCACGCGATAGTCCTTCGCGCGCTCGTACGTCATCGTCGCGGTACACGCGACGTGGTAGAACGGCTGCAACCGCCGCTCGCGGTAGACGGTCTCGAAATCCTCGTCCTTGGGCCGTGACAGGAAGCTACCGATCTTCGCCATCGTCCCGAACGCGTCGGTCCGCTTGATCCATGCGCGCCCCTCCGCATGGTCCATGTTGAACCGGTCGGCGAGCAGCAGCATTCGTTCCTGGGCGAGTTCGACGTCCATCCGGTCCCCCTGTGGCGGAAAACACAATCGACACGGCGAACGCCGCGGGGTCAAGCGGGTTGCATCCCACGCCCCCCTTTGCTAGTCGCGCGCCAACCCATCCGAGGGCGGCTAACGGGCTGCCCTCTTTTCGTATGGGCAACATTACCTTTTCAAGAGGACCCTCATCGCGTGGAGTCATCCGGCGGTATTCAAGCGAGTTTAGGTGGGCGCTACGCAACGGCGCTGTTCGAGCTCGCGCGCGATTCGAAGGCGATCGACACGGTCGAGGCGAGCCTCGCCACCGTGCGTCAGGCGCTGGCCGAATCGGCTGATTTCAAGGCGCTGACGACCAGCCCGCTGCTCGGCCGCATCGACGCGGCGAAGGGCGTCGCGGCGGCGGCCAAGGCGATGGGTCTCGACGCCACGACCACCAGTTTCCTCGGCGTGCTCGCGCAGAATCGCCGGCTGAACCAATTGCCGGCGATCATCCGCGCGTTCCGCGGCCTCGCCTCGCGCCATCGCGGTGAGACCACCGCCGACGTGACCTCGGCGCACCCGCTGTCGGACGCGCAGGTGATCGAACTCAAGCAGCAGCTCCGCCAGCGTGTCGGCCGTGAGGTCGCGGTGGAACTCAACGTCGACAAGAATCTGCTGGGCGGACTCGTCGTCCGCATCGGCTCGCAGATGATCGATTCGTCGATCCGCACTCGTCTCAACACTCTCGCGCACGCGATGAAGGGCTAAGCAACATGGATATCCGCGCCGCAGAAATCTCGAAGGTCATCAAGGACCAGATCGCCAATTTCGGCACCGAGGCCGAAGTCTCCGAAACCGGCCAGGTGCTGTCGGTCGGCGACGGCATCGCCCGCATCCACGGGCTCGACAACGTCCAGGCGGGCGAGATGGTCGAGTTCGCGAACGGCGTGCAGGGCATGGCGCTCAACCTCGAAGCCGATAATGTCGGCGTCGTGATCTTCGGCTCGGACGCCGAGATCAAGGAAGGCGACGTCGTCAAGCGGACCGGCACTATCGTCGACGTTCCTGTCGGCAAGGGCCTGCTCGGCCGCGTGGTCGACGGTCTCGGCAACCCGATCGACGGCAAGGGGCCGATCGTTTCCGACCAGCGTTCGCGCGTCGAAGTGAAGGCGCCGGGCATCATTCCGCGCCAGTCGGTGTTCGAACCGATGCAGTCGGGCCTGAAGGCGATCGACGCGCTCGTGCCCGTCGGCCGCGGCCAGCGCGAGCTGATCATCGGCGACCGTCAGACCGGCAAGTCGGCCGTCGCGATCGACACCTTCATCAACCAGAAGTCGGTCAATGCCGGCGACGACGAAACGAAGAAGCTGTATTGCGTCTACGTCGCGGTCGGCCAGAAGCGTTCGACCGTCGCGCAGCTCGTCCGCACGCTGACCGAAAACGGCGCGATGGATTATTCGATCGTGGTCGCCGCGACCGCGTCGGACCCGGCCCCGCTGCAGTTCCTGGCACCCTATACCGGCACCGCGATGGGCGAATATTTCCGCGACAACGGCATGCACGCGCTGATCGTGTTCGACGATCTGTCGAAGCAGGCGGTCGCGTATCGCCAGATGTCGCTGCTGCTGCGCCGCCCGCCGGGCCGCGAAGCCTATCCGGGCGACGTGTTCTATCTCCACTCGCGTCTGCTCGAGCGCGCCGCCAAGATGTCGGACGCGAACGGCGGCGGATCGCTGACCGCGCTGCCGATCATCGAAACCCAGGCGGGCGACGTCTCGGCCTACATTCCGACCAACGTGATCTCGATCACCGACGGCCAGATCTTCCTCGAAACCGACCTGTTCTTCGCGGGCATCCGTCCCGCCATCAACGTCGGCCTGTCGGTCAGCCGCGTCGGCTCGGCCGCGCAGACCAAGGCGATGAAGAAGGTGTCGGGCTCGATCAAGCTCGAACTCGCCCAGTATCGCGAGATGGCGGCGTTCGCGCAGTTCGGGTCGGACCTCGATGCCTCGACCCAGAAGCTGCTCAATCGCGGTGCGCGCCTGACCGAGCTGCTCAAGCAGCCGCAGTTCAGCCCGCTGCCGTTCGAAGAGCAGACCGCTTCCATCTTCGCGGGTACGCAGGGCTATCTCGACGGCATCCCGGTCGAAGCGGTCACCCGCTACGAAGCGGCGATGCTCGCCGACCTGCGCGCGAACCATAAGGACGTGCTGAAGGCGATCCGCGACGACAAGGATCTGAAGGACGGTACGCGCGACAAGCTGAAGGCCGCGCTCGACGCGTTCGGCAAGACGTTTGCGTAAGTGACTAACCGTCACCCCAGCGAAAGCTGGGGTCTCGTGCGGCTTGAGATCCCAGCGTTCGCTGGGATGACGAAATTGGGAAAACGATGGCTAGCCTGAAGGCCCTGAAAATCCGGATCAACTCGGTCAAATCGACCCAGAAGATCACCAAGGCGATGAAGATGGTCGCCGCCGCGAAGCTGCGTCGTGCGCAGGAAGCGGCCGAGGCCGGGCGTCCCTATGCGTCGCGGCTGGAGAAGGTCGTGGCGAGCCTGGCGTCGACCATCACCGTCGGTCCGAACTCGCCGAAACTGCTCGCGGGCACCGGCAGGGATCAGGTCCACCTGTTCGTCGTCACCACCAGCGACAAGGGTCTGGCCGGCGCGTTCAACACCAACATCGCGCGCCTGGCACGGCGCCGTGCCGGCGAGTTGATCGCCCAGGGCAAGACGGTCAAGTTCTACACGATCGGCAAGAAGGGCCGTGCGGTCCTCAACCGCCTGTACCCCAACGACTTCGTGCATTCGATCGAGCCGGGCGATCTCGGCAAGCTCGCCTTCGCCGATGCGCGGGGCTATGCCGAGGACTTGATCGCACGTTACGAGGCGGGCGAGTTCGACGTCGCGCACCTGTTCTATTCGCACTTCAAATCGGTGCTGACGCAGGAACCCACCGAGCAGCAACTCATCCCGGTCTCCATTCCGGCGGCGTCGGGCATCGCGACCGACGGCGTGTCGGCGGCGGTCGAATACGAGCCCGACGAGGAGGAAATCCTCGCTGATCTCCTTCCGCGTAACGTCGCGATCCAGCTGTTCCGCGCGATGCGGGAGAATGCCGCGTCGGAGCAGGGGTCGAAGATGACCGCGATGGACAACGCCACGCGCAACGCCGGCGACCTGATCAAGCGATTGAACATCGTCTACAATCGCCAGCGCCAGGCCGCGATCACGACGGAATTGGTTGAAATTATTTCCGGGGCAGAAGCCCTTTAATCATCACTGTTCCCCGGCGAAGGCCGGGGCCCAGTTACAAAGGTCCCTCAACTGGACCCCGGCCTTCGCCGGGGAACACGTAGGAAGAGAAGAGAGTAGAGATGGCTACCACTGCCCCCGCCGCTAAGAAGCCCGCCGCCAAGAAGCCGGCTGCGCCGAAGGCCGCCAAGGCCCCGACCGCAACTGCGCCCAAGGCGACAACCAACAATGTCGGTGTCATCAGCCAGGTGATCGGCGCCGTCGTCGACGTGAGCTTCCCGGACAATCTCCCGGCGATCCTCTCGGCGCTCGAAACCGACAATAACGGCAGCCGCCTGGTCCTCGAAGTCGCGCAGCATCTCGGCGAGAACACCGTCCGCACGATCGCGATGGACTCGACCGAGGGTCTGACCCGCGGCCAGAACGTCACCGACACCGGCTCGCAGATCCGCGTCCCGGTCGGCCCGGCCACGCTCGGCCGCATCCTCAACGTCATCGGCGAGCCGATCGACGAGCGCGGCCCGGTCGCGACCACCGACACCGCGCCGATCCACGCCGCGGCGCCCCTGTTCGTCGATCAGTCGACCGAAAGCTCGATCCTGGTCACCGGCATCAAGGTCATCGACCTGCTCGCGCCGTACGCGAAGGGCGGCAAGATCGGCCTGTTCGGCGGCGCCGGCGTCGGCAAGACCGTGCTGATCCAGGAACTGATCAACAACATCGCCAAGGGTCACGGCGGCACGTCGGTGTTCGCCGGCGTCGGCGAGCGCACCCGCGAGGGCAACGATCTCTACCACGAATTCCTCGACGCGGGCGTCATCGCCAAGGACAAAGACGGCAACGCCATTTCCGAAGGGTCGAAGGTCGCGCTGGTCTACGGCCAGATGAACGAGCCTCCCGGGGCGCGGGCGCGCGTCGCGCTGTCGGGCCTGACCATCGCCGAATATTTCCGCGACCAGGAAGGCCAGGACGTGCTCTTCTTCGTCGACAACATCTTCCGCTTCACCCAGGCGGGCGCCGAAGTGTCGGCGCTGCTCGGCCGCATTCCGTCGGCGGTGGGCTATCAGCCGACCCTGTCGACCGACATGGGCGCGCTGCAGGAGCGCATCACCTCGACCAACAAGGGCTCGATCACTTCGGTGCAGGCCGTGTACGTCCCCGCGGACGACTTGACCGACCCGGCGCCGGCGACCTCTTTCGCCCACTTGGACGCGACGACCGTGCTCAACCGCGCGATCTCCGAACTCGGCATCTATCCGGCGGTCGATCCGCTCGATTCGACCAGCCGCGTGCTCGAGCCGCGCGTCGTCGGCCAGGATCACTACGACACCGCGCGTGCGGTTCAGTCGATCTTGCAGAAGTACAAGTCGCTGCAGGACATCATCGCGATCCTGGGCATGGACGAGCTGTCGGAAGAAGATAAGCTGACCGTGTCGCGCGCGCGCAAGATCCAGAAGTTCCTGAGCCAACCGTTCCACGTCGCCGAGGTATTCACCAACATCCCCGGCAAGTTCGTCGCGATCGAGGACACGGTGAAGTCGTTCAAGGCGGTCGTCGAAGGCGAATACGATCACCTCCCCGAAAACGCCTTCTACATGGTCGGCGGTATCGATGAAGCGATCGCCAAGGCCGAGAAGATGGCGCAGGAGGCGTAAGCTGGGTCCTTCTCCCCTTGTGGGAGAAGGATACGAAGACTTGGTCGCGGAGCGGCCTAGTCGAAGTTGGATGAGGGGGACTCCCCCTCACCCTCCCACCGCCTCCGGCGGCGGGCCCCCTCCCTCTCCCACAAGGGGAGAGGGGTAACAGGACCAAGGCAATGCTGCACTTCGAACTCGTCACCCCCGAAAAGCTCCTCCGCTCGGAGGAGGTGTATCAGGTCGTCGTCCCCGGCACCGAGGGCGATTTCGGCGTGCTCGAAGGCCATGCGCCGGTCATGTCGACGATCCGCGACGGCAACCTTGCGATCTACAAGGCCGAGAAGAGCGAGCCCGAACTGGTGCCGATCCAGGGCGGTTTCGCCGAAGTGTCGGCGACGGGGCTCACGATATTGGCCGAACAGGCCGGCTGACCGCGTCGCCCCAGCGAAAGCTGGGGTCTCAGGCCGCTCCTATCGCAAGAGATGCCAGCTTTCGCTGGCATGACGACAGGGTTTAATTCCCGCCCTGACGCCCGTATTTCCAGCCATATTTCTGGCTGCCGTCCATCAGGCTGATCTCGGCGTTCAGCCCCATCCCCTCACGCCAATAGTGGATCCGCTGCGGATAATCGTGGCTGGGATTGGCGAACACCATGTCGCGCGGTCCCGACGAGACCATCGGAAACGCGACCCGCTTCCCGCCCTTCACCGAACCGTAGAACACCAGCGTCCCATCGGCCCCGCGCTCGATCTGCATCGTCTCCCACGACTTGACCTGGTCGCCGCGGCCGTCGCGGCCCGACCCCATCATGTGGTCGGCGCGCGGGCCGGTCCAGCATTCCTCGGTCCAGTTGGGGCCCTTCTGCTCCAGCCAGCATCCGCTCATCCAGCCGGGCATCGCCGGCGCGTTCGACGCGCCCGTCGCCAGCAGGGCTAGGCCCATCACCATCAATCGCCGCATTGCCATCTCTCCCCGCGCGTCATGCGGCGCGCATAGCATAATATCGTTCCAATGTAGGATTTCGTCTGACAGGCTCGCGCCATGCATCGGATGCGCCTTTTTCCCGTCATCGAGCAGCGCGTCACCGGCGCGTCGCCATCGCCTAGGCGGCGCGTTATCGTTGCGCGGACGTGTCGTCCGTGGCGCACGATCGTCGCGGCGGTGGCGCGTCCCCGGCGCTTCGCCGAAGCATCACCGGTGCAAATCGGACAAACGGCGCCACGAGTGTCACCTATGTAACCTTCGGCGCCTCAAAACGGGAGCAGCCCCGGAGTCGCAAGCGGCCCCGCGCTCTGCTACGCTTCGCTCGCAGACCGGCCCAGCCGGCGTAGCAGGAGAGCCGCCCGATGCAGCAATTGAGCGCGATGGACGCGTCGTTCGTCTACATGGAAACGCCGCATACGCCGATGCATATCGGGTCGGTCGGCATCTATGATCCCTCCACCGCGCCCGACGGGTTCGTGCGGTTCAAGGACATCCTGCGCTTCATCGAACAACGCCTGCCGGGCGCGCGGTCGTTCCGCCAGCGACTGGTGCGCGTGCCGTTCGACGTCGATCATCCCTATTGGATCGAAGACCCCGAGTTCGACATAGAATTCCACGTCCGCCACATCGCCCTCCCCAAGCCTGGCGACTGGCGTCAGCTGTGCATCCAGGTCGCGCGGCTCCACGCCCGCGCGATGGATCTGACCAAGCCGCTCTGGGAATTCACCGTGGTCGAGGGGCTCGACAATATCCCCGGCATCCCGCCGGGTTGCTTCGCCCTGGTGTCGAAGGTCCATCACGCAGCGATCGACGGCATGTCGGGGGTCGAGATGTCGGCCGCCGTGCACGACCTCGACGCGAAGATGACCGCACCGGAGAAGCCCGACACCTGGCAACCCGACAACATGCCCCGCGTCGCCGATCTGCTGGCGCGCAGTTACTTCAACAATCTGCTCCAGCCGATGCGCATCGCCGAGACGATCGGCCGCTCGCTGCCCGGCATGGCGAAGCTCGCGGTGCAGGCCGGCAAGGGCGACGTCAGTCTCAAGAACACCCGCCCCGCGCCCAAGACGCGCTTCAACGGCAAGGTCTCCGCGCATCGCGTGTGGGACGCCGTGCCGTTCAAGCTCGCCGAGGTCCGCGCGATCAAGGAAGCGGTGCCGGATGCGACGGTCAACGATGTGATCCTGACGGTCGTCGGCGGGGCGTTGCGCAGCTACCTCAAGGACAAAGGCGACCTGCCCAAGGAAACGCTGACCGCGATGGCGCCGATTTCGGTGCGGCAGGAGGGCGAGAAGGCGGCGCTCGGCAATCTCGTGTCGGCGATGGTGGTGGGGCTCGGCACGCAGATCGAGGATCCGCTCGAACGCCTGCGCTTCGTCCATGACGACGCGGTCAATTCGAAGGCGATGACCAACGCGGTCGGGGCGAAGACGCTGGCAGATTACAGCAAGCTCATCCCCTCAGGCCTCGCGGGCCTGGGCGCGCGGCTCTACACGCGGGTGGGCGCGGCGAATATGCACGCGCCCGCGTTCAACTGCGTCGTGACCAACGTACCCGGCCCCAAGGTGCCGCTCTATTTCTGCGGCGCGAAGATGGTCGCGATGGCGGGAACGGCGCCGGTGTTCGACAGCATGGGGTTGATCCACCCGGTCTATTCCTATGTCGATACGATCGCGGTGTCGTTCACCGCCGATCGCGACATGCTGCCCGATCCCGACGTCTATGCGGCCGCGCTGCGGTCGTCGTTCGAGGCGCTGAAAGCGGCGGCGCTCAAGCCCGCTGCCGCGAAGAAGGAAGCTAACGAGAACAAGCCGGCGCCGCGCAAGGCACCGGCCAAGCCCAAACCCGCGCCCAAGCGCGCTGCCAAAGGAGCGAAGTGATGGCGAAGAAGGTCAAGGACGCGATCGAGAAAGGCGCCAAGCGCGCGAAGGACGCGACCGACCGCGCGGCGACGGCGGCGAAGGGCGTCGCCGATCGCGTCGAAGCGGCCGGCGACCGCGTCCGCAAATCGGGCGAGAAGATCGCCAAGCAGGGCTCGGCGGTCAGCCTCAAGGTGATCGAGCAGGCCGAACTCAACACCCGCGAAGCGTTCGCCGCGATGCGAGCCGCCGCGGCCGCCGCGAACCCGGCCGAAGTCGCGAAAATCCAGGGCGACTATCTGCGCCAGCAGGGCGCCCGCTCGCTCGCGCACGCGCGGGAGATCGGCGAGATGATCATGCAGATCGGCCGCGAGGCGACCGGGACGGAAAAGAAGTAGGACGTTCGCCGATGTTGCGCGTCATTCTGGGGGCCATCGCGCTTGCCTGCCTGGCCGCCGGCATGTTGCCGGCGCATGCCCAAGAGGTACTGTCGGCGGCGCGCGACGGCCAGAAGGATTTCGACTTCGAAATCGGCACGTGGACCACGTCGGTTCGCGTGCTGCGCAACTCGCTATCCGGCCAGACGCCCGACTGGGCCGAATATACGGGCACCAGCGTCGTTAAGCCGTTGCTCGACGGGCGCGCCAATTTCGTCGAGCTTTCGGTCGCAGGCGCCAAGGGCAAGATCGAGGGTGGATCGCTACGGCTCTACAATCCGCAGACGCGGCAATGGAGCCTCAACTTCGCGTCTTTGCGCAACGGGATGCTCACCGCGCCGGTCTATGGCGGGTTCGGGGAGTCGAAGCGCGGCGTCTTCTACGGTCAGGACATGGTCGATGGGCGCGCCGTGATGGTGCGGTTCGTCATCACCCTGGTCTCACCGAGCGAGGCGCATTTCGACCAGGCTTTCTCGACGGATGGCGGCGCGACGTGGGAGAGCAATTGGGTCGCGGTCGATACGCTGAGGACGCGCTCTACCGGCTAGGCGTGTCCGGCCGACGGATAGACCAAAGCGCGCAGCCCGCTGCGTTCGAACGGGTGCCAGTCGTCCTCGGCCTGCGCCAACCGGTCCGCGATCGCGTACAGCACGCTGGCGTTGACCCCGAGGCCGCAATGACTGCCATGGACCTCGATATTGTCGGACATCGGTCCGATTTCCTCGCAGCAATTCTGCCACGCGACGACGCCGTCGGCCCGCGAATAGATCGCGGTCGAGGGCACTGGGGGCGGCGCGGAGACTTCGTGGAGTTGCGCCTTGGTATGGTCGGCGTCGATCTTCTGGCCGGTCAGCATTTCGTAGGCACGCCAGACGTTCGACGCCTTGGGACTGCCCGAAAAGGGCGAGCCGAGCGTTATGACCTGGCGGATCGCGTGCGGGATGCGCTTGGCGACCAGTCGCGCCATGACGCCACCGAGGCTCCAGCCGACCAGGCTGACCTTCTGCCCGCTCGCCTCGTGCACCGCGAGCACGCGCTCGATCAGCTTCTCGCCCTGATGCCCGATCGCCTTGGGACCCAAGTTGCGGCCGAGATCCCAGGTATGCGCGGCATAACCGTGCCGCTTGAGGAAGCCGCGCAGGATACCGGTCGACCGGTCGCTGGTGACGAAGCCCGGCAGCACGATGACCGGATGCCCGTCGCCCTTGGGCGCGGTCGCCAGCATCGGCGCGGCCCACGGCAATGTGCCCAATTCGAACAAAGCACGCGGCAATTCGGTCAGCGCGAGCAGCGCGGACGGCGCCTTGACGCTCGTTGGGGGTACTGCACTGGCCATCAACTCTTCTCCCTGCATGGCGAGCGGCATCTACGCGCCGTCTCGCCGATTCGATCCCTATTCGATACCGATCGCCTGATGTCGCGCCGCGACGCGCGCGGCGTCGTAGCTGAGGATGGCGATGTCGTGGCTTGTGCCGTCCGCCCCGCGCACCTGATCTTTCAACATCGCCTCCGCGCGGAAACCGACGCCTTCGAAAAGCGCGATCGACCCGGTCTGGTCCACCGTCATCCGCGCGGTCAGCTTGGCGAGGCCGCGTTGCTGCGCGATCATGAAGATCGCCTGGAGCAAGTCGCTCCCCAGCCCCGATCCGCGTCGGCCGGACGCAACGAGCAACCGCACCTCACCGACATGGCGCGACCAGCTGAGCGGATCGTGGACCAACGCCGCGGTCGCGACGATCGCGCCGCCATCCTCGGCAACCAGACTGTCGATCTCCCCGGTTTCGATCGCATCGAGCCATGCCGTGACCACACGCGGTTCGCGCACGTCGCGGCTGAGGAACAGCAGATCGTGCTCGGGCAGGCTCGCGGCGAAGGCGATCACCTTGTCGCGGTCCTCGGGACGGAAGCGGCGGATGACGTGGCTCATGTCGATCGCTCTCCCAGCCACGCGACGAGGTTTGGCCACAGCCGCTTGATCGCGTTCGGGCCGGCGACCAAGCTGACATGCCCGCCCTTGAGCATGATGCCCTGCTTGTCGGTCGATCCGACCATGTCGATCAGCGGTGCGGACGCCGCGGTCGGGACGATATGGTCGTGCTCGGCCGTGACGTGAAGGAACGGCACCGTGATCTCGGACAGATCGACTATCTGCCCACCGACATCGAGCGTCCCCGCGAGCAACTCATTGCCCCACATCAGTTTCTTCGTCGTCTGGCGGAAATACTCGCCCGCCAGCGGCAGGCTGTCCGAGGTCCAGCGATCGAACATGCGATACGACTTCACGAACTCGTCGTTCCACAGATTGTCGTAGAGCCGGATATTGCCCGCGGTGCGCGCGGCGGGGCGCAGCATATCGAACGCCGTGTAGAGGTAGTCGCCCGGGCAATTGCCGAACGTATCGACCAGCTTATCGACGTCGAAGAAGCGCCGATCGGCCCAGGTCTGGAACATCTCCATCTGCGAAAAATCGACCGGCGTGGTGAAGGTGACGAGGTTCGCGAGCCCCGCGTCGGGATGCAGCGCCGCCCAAAGCAGCGACAACACGCCGCCGAAACAATAGCCGACGACGTTGATGTCATCCTCGCCCGTCTCCGCCTTCACCCGCGCGACCGCGGCCGGCAGGAAATCGAGCACATAGCTTTCCAGCGTCAGATTCTTCTCGTCGGCGCGCGGCGCATCCCAGTCGAGCATGAACACGTCGAACCCGGCGTCCAGGAGATATTCGACCAGGCTTTGCCCCGGCACCATGTCGAAGATATAACCGCGGTTGGTCGTCGCCATCACCAGCAGGATCGGCACGCGATACACGTCGTCGGTACGCGGATGGTAGTGATAGAGCCGCATCGTGCCGCGTTCGATCAGCACGTCCTTGGGCGTCGCGCCGAGTGTCGGCCCGCTGGTCTGGAAGTATTCGAGCCCTTTCAGGTTGCGCTGCATCGCCCGTTCAAACTCGACGCGCGCTGCGTCGGCCATGTCGAGGGCGGCGGTCGCCAAGCGTCAGCCCTTGGCCGCCGGGGGTTTGCGCGTCCGGCTCGGCTTGGGCCGGCTGGCGCGCTCCGGCGGACCGCCGAGTTTCTCCTCGATCCGGCCCAACGTCGCCTCCATTCGGGCGAGCCGAGCGGACAGGTCCTCGATTTCGGCGCGGCTCGGCATGTTGGCGGCGGCCAGCGCACGGGTCATCATGGCATTCACGGCTTCCTGATTGTTCATTTGCGCGGCGGTGGCGCCGTGCATGAAGCGCGTGAATTCGTCCGACTTGGCGACGCCGCCGCCAAGACTGTTCGCCATCTTCTCCCATTCGCCCAGCATCTCGCGGAACATCGCGGCCGGATCGGTGCTAGTCATGCGCACATCCTGAGTCCGCTTGCCGGATACGTCAAGCGAGCATTTTCGCTGCGGTGGGACGGCACAGCGGCGGCTGCATCGTCACACGTAACCGGTTCTTAGGTCCCGTCTGGCATAGCGGCGACCATGGCTGCCCTGCGCTATCCGCTGATCGATCCCAACCCGCCGCGGCTGAGCGAGCATCTGGACGTGCTGAAGCGGGTCGAGGAATCGGGAATCTACTCCAACAACGGCCCGGAACTGCGCGCGTTCGAAGCGGAAGCGACGGCGAAGCTGTTCGACGGCCAGGGCGCCTGCCTTGGGGTCGGCAACGCCACGCTGGGCCTGATGCTGGCGATCCGGCACGCGATCGGCCGAGCCCCCGGGCACGGCAAGCTCGCTTTGATGCCAGTCTTCACTTTTGCGGCAACCGCGCAGGCGGCCGAATGGTGCGGACTGACGCCGCTGCTCGCCGATATCGATCCCGGCGACTGGACGATGTGCGCGGCGGCCGAAGAGCGGCTGCTGCAACGGCATGGCGATCGGATCGCCGCGGTCATCCCCTATGCGACGTTCGGCACCGCGATCGATCTCGACCGCTATGCCTGGCTGATGCGGCGCTATCAGGTGGGTGTGGTGATCGACGCCGCCGCTTCGCTGGGCACGATCGACGCCGAGGGACAAGGGTTCGGTACCGGTGCGCCGTTCGCGATCGTCTACTCGCTTCACGCCACCAAGACCTTTGCCGTGGCCGAGGGCGGGTTGATCCATTGCGGCGACCCTGCCGTGATCGACGAGCTGCGCCGGATGGGCAATTTCGGGTTCGCCGGCAGCCGAGCGGCGACGATGCCGGGGCTGAACGCCAAGATGCCGGAGATCGTCGCCGCCATGGCGCGGCTCAAGCTCGCCGAGATCGATCGGGTGGTCGCCAGTCGCGCGGAGGTCGAAACGGCCTATCGCGATGTGATGGCCAACGTGACCCTGCAGCAGGTCGCAGGCGAACGCCGTGCGACGCAATTCATGCCGGCACTGCTGCCAGTTCACGTCGATCGCAACCGCGTGATTGCCGCGCTGGCGGCCGAAGGCATCGGTTGCGGCGCGTATTTCAGCCCGCATTTGGGGCAGCAGCCTTGGTTCCGCGACCATGCGCTGGCCGGACCGACACCGGTCGCCGACGACGTCGCCGCGCGCGTCATTTCTCTGCCGATCACCGACGCGATGACCCCGGCGGATGCGCGCGCGATCGCGACACAGGTCGATGCGATCGTCGCCGCGCAAGGCATCTCGACACGCCCGAGTGCAATCGATTCCATGCTGGTGATCGGCGGCGGCCCCGCGGGCACCGCTTTGCTCACCGCAGCGTCGAAGCAGGGCAAGCTCGCGGACCTGGCGCAAGCCGGCCTGACCATCGTCGAACGCGACGACGCGCTCGGCGGCGGACGCCTTGGACGCTACGCCATTTCCTCGGACTCGACCGCAGAGACCTTCCTCAGCGCGGTCAAGGACAACCCGCATCCCGAGATCGCGGCGTTGGTCGATCATCCCGCGGCGCGCCAAGTGGCGAAGTTCGCCGGCGCGCTCGGCGTGCCGCTGGTCGATGCCGGGCCGCTGCTGCGCGTGACCGGCGATCGGCTGGCGCAGATCGTCTCGGCGAACGGTGGTCGCGTCGCAACGGGGCATGAAGTTATCGACGCGCGCCGCCAGCCCGACGGCGGCTGGTCCACGCGCGTGCGGCGACTGTCCGACGGCGCGATTAGCGACCATCGCTCGACAACCATCGTGATCGCGACAGGGGGTCACCAGCCGCTCAATCGTCTCGTCGGCCAGCACGTCGCCGGCGTGCCGCTCCATCAACTCGCCGACGGCAAGCTGATGCAGTCGGACGAATTGCTGGCGCTCGGCGGGCTCGATCGTGCTGCGGATGTGCTGCGCAGCAAACGAAATCCCAAGGTCGTGGTCATCGGCGGCTCGACCAGTGCGCTCGCCAGCGTCGCGTTGATGCTCCGCAGCCGCCCCGGCATCGCGTTCGGCGCCGGCGGGATCACCCTGCTCCATCGACGCCCGCTTCGCCCCTTCTATCACAGCGCCGAGGCCGCGCGCGCCGACAGCTTCGACGACTTCACCGACGACGACATCTGCCCGGTATCGGGCTTCGTCTACCGCCTCGGCGGCTTCCGGCTCGAAGCGCGCGAGCTCGTGCTGCGGATGCTGCAGGTCGATGGCCGCGCGCCCGATCCGCGTGTCGCGTCGCACCTGATTGGCGACAACGAGAACGCCGCGCGGCGGATGATCGAAGATGCCGATCTCGTCATCGGGGCGCTCGGCTATCGCCCGCACGCGCTGCCGCTGTTCGACGTCGCCGGCCAACCGATCGCACTCGCCGCGCATGACGGCCGGCCGATGGTCGATCCGCATTGCCGCGTGCTCGATGCGAACGACCGACCGATCCCGGGCGTATTCGGCATCGGCCTTGCCGCCGGCTTCGTCCCGTGGGGCCGCCTCGGCGGCGAGGCAAGCTTCAGGGGCCAGGCCAACGGCTTGTGGTTGTGGCAGAACGACGTTGGGCAAATGATCGTCGATCAAGTGCTCGGCGAACAGGAGCGCGCGGTCGCATGAACCAGCCGGTCGTCAGCGTCGTCATGGCGGCGTATAACGGTGCTGACCTGATCGGCGAGACGCTCGACAGCCTGTGGGCACAAAGCTTCGCCGATTTCGAAGTCATCGTCGTCGACGATTGTTCGACCGACGACACGCTCGACGTCTTGCGCGCCTGCCCCGATCCGCGCCTGCGCATCATCGCCGCCAAGCACAACGCCGGCCCGGTCCGCAGTCGGAACCGCGCCTTCGCCAAGGCACGCGGGCGGTACGTTGCCGGGCTCGACCAGGACGATATCTGCCTGCCGGAACGCTTTGCCCGCCAGGTCGCCTATCTCGATGCCCATCTCGACATCGTTCTGCTCGGGACCGCCGCCGCGATCCTGGAGGACGGCACGGTCACGTCGAGCATCAAATCGCCGGTCACAACACCACGGCTGGTCGAATGGCTCCTGCACATCGAAAATCCGCTGGTCTGGTCGACGGTGATGGTCCGCCGTAACGCCGTACCCGCAGGCGACTTTACGCGGCCCGATTTCCTCTATGCGGAGGATTTCGATCTCTACAATCGAATGGCGCGGATCGGCGGGATCGCACGGCTCGACGATCCGTCGCTTCTCTACCGCAAGCATGAGCGCGGCGCGTCGAAACGCTATGTCGATACGATGCAGGCCAGCGCAACGCGCGTGCTCGAGGAAAGCTATGCCGCCGCCGGTGCGCAGAACCCCTATGCCGATGCGCGGCTGATCGTCGATCATCTGATGCGCGGCACCCCCGTGCCCGATCGCATGACGCTCGAACGGCTGGGCGAACTGATCGGCGAACTGCAGGCCGACTTCCTCGCGAGCCGCGCGGTCGACGAGGAAAGCCTGGCGATGATCCGTTGGGAAACCGCGCTTCGTTGGGGCAAGGTCGTTCGCACCGCGCTCAAGGCGGGTACGATCGGCCTCGCCGCCGCGATGGCGGTACGCCCCGATCATCTCGGCATGGGCTATTCGAGCGTCGACGAACTGCTGACCGCCACCATGGTCGGCGGCGCGCGCAACGCCATCCGCCGCAACCGCGCGGCCTGACCCCCTTCCCGCGCGACCGCTTGACTGTCGCGCGGCTTTGTCGTCCGATGCCGCGCGGGGGGGGGATAAGCGATGGTGACAGGATCACGATGGCTCGTGCTGGCCTTGGCCGGATCGGCGATATCGGGCTGCGTATCGATGCGACCGACGATGACGAGCTTCTCGGTCGATTATAACCGCGTCGTCGCCGACACGCGCGACCGCATGATCCTGCTGAACGTCGTCCGATCGGCCTATCGCGAGCCGACCTATTATACCGCGTTCACGCAGATCGAGGGGAGTTTGAGCATGAGCGGGTCGGTCGGCGCGGATGCCGCCAACCTGATCGGCCCCGGCCCCGCATCGGTGACGCCCACCGTCAGCGGCAGCTTCGCCAACGCGCCGACCTTTGCGATCATCCCGCTCAACAGCGACGAATTCTCCAAAGGTATGCTCGCCCCGATCGGCCCAGACACGATCCGATTGTTCCTGTCGCAGGGCTGGCGTCCCAAGATGCTCGCGCCGCTGGTCGTGCAGAAGGTCGAATGTCTCTACCAGGATCAGGTGATCGGCGAAGTTCGCAACGAACCCGGCGGCTACACGCCGGGCGTGACCGCCGCATCGTTCGAGAAGATCGTGTTCTACACCGGACCGCTGGCGAAGGGCGATGTCTATACCGCCACCGTGCCGGGCAAGGATGCGATGAAGTTGCTGGCCGGCGGCGCGCTCGACAAGTTCGACATCACGGAGACCGCGTCGCCGATCGACCCGACGCTCACGACCGTCACGATGACCGCCAAGGCGGACCAGAACCTGGATGCGCGGCTGCCGCAGGAGTTCGCGTCGACGTGCCGGACGTTCCTGACTAAGCCCAATCGCGAGACCAGCAGCTTCAAGGGATTGGTGGAATCGACCGCCGAGGCGGTGAGCGTCAGCGGCCTGATCACCGCAGGCGGCGACCGGCGGCCGGATGCGCCGCGCAACGAGTTGTCGATGAACATCGTGTTTCGATCGACCGACGGCATCGTCTATTATCTCGGCGAGCGGCTGCGGGCGACGATGGAAGGCAAGATCCCTGACACCGATACCGACGGCGACGTGCTGTTCAGGGTCGGCCGCGACGTACCGGGCGCCGCCGCGGTCGCGATCGATCATCGCGGGTCGCGCTGGTCGATCTACGCATCGGACATCGGCGACCGCGAGGCTGGTTCGGGTGCGATCGTCGACCGATCGCTGCAGGTTATCGCCTTGCTCAACCAGCTCATTTCCGCGCAGACGAGCACCAAGGAATTCTCTCGCGCGCCGGCGACGGTGCGCGTGCGCTAGGCGAACGCAGCGAGGGCGCTCGCGGACATGCCCGCGCCGGCATCCGAGCGCGCAGGACGCGAAAAAGCCCGCGGTCGCTAGGACTCGCGGGCTTATTTGCGTGGTGGCGTTGGTTGCGGGGACAGGATTAATGCGCTGCAGTACGTTGTGTCGCGTATCGGCTTAGACGCACCCTAAACGTCACGATTCCGGAAACTATTCGCAAAGCGGCTGTTTCAACTGTCCGGAGAGTTGAAGCAGAGGTTGTTTTGGTAAAGCTGGCCAAGCCTGATCAGCATCCTCAAGCCGGATCTATATGTGGGGACCGCCAATGACGCTGCATCCTTCCAATCGGAAGGGTCTTGGAAGGGTCGATGGAATGGCGGGGGCGCAGTTTTCAGCGGGTTTGGAAGGGTTGGAAGGGTCTCTTACATTCTTCCGCACACATGCGCGCATGTGTGCGCGCAATCCTAAAACCCTTCCAATGCTTCCAACCTTCCAGATCAAGGAAAATATCAAAGTATTATCTGCTACTTATATGAATCTGTTTGGGGCCATATGCTTCCTCAAACCTTTCAACCTTGGAAGCTTTTCGACAAAGCGCAACGCACAAACGCCCCCGGTTGGGTCCTCTTGTCCTACTTAGCCGCAATGCGGTGCGGCAGCGCGTTGCGCGCGAAACTGATTGGTCTCAGACACATTCGTGTTTTTGATTGGCTTTATTGTTTCGCTATTTAACTCCCGGTCGTGACACGAGGATACCCTGTTGGTCAGTCAGCACCATTGGCCAACATTTGGATGCAGATGTGCGCGCGAGGTTTTGGATATTCACGCCCGCAGGTCGCAAGTGCGCGCCACCCCTATCCGTTGAGCGAGCTCCACCGACCAGCCGATCGCGGATGCGCGCGCCCAAGGTATTCTGCCCGTCCTGCTCGAAAATCACGACACGCTGATGCGATTCATTGCCGCGCAGAGCGTCGCCCGCACGGTGCGGCTGCTCCTGGGTCGAGAACTGTCAGGCAGCTGTTCGCAAAATATCGTCAAAAGCCGCCGTTGTGCCTACACCTAGCAGGCTTGATGACGCCGCCGATGACTGGCCGGCGGCCTCTCCCACACCATTGAAAACTTTTAGATGTAGCGCACCCGCGCAGCAGATTGGCGTCGCCGCATCGAAGCCCCGATCGCCCCGAACCCGACAATCATCATTGCCCACGTCGCCGGCTCGGGCACTGCGCCAAACAGGTTCCGATTAAAGGCGTAGGCACCAAGCTGATAGCCAGAGGCCAATCCCTGCTGATCATCGAAGCTAAAGTGGATGCCGCCGTATTCCCGGCTCTTCGAATCATCGAGCGCTGCCGCATCGAAGCTATCCCAACAACGTGTACCGACAGTGTTGGTGGCGCAGAATCCGACCCCGGTCCCATATACAAGATCAAGAATACTTGCCGCGGTACCGGCGACGGTCGAATGCGCGGAAATGTAGCTCTGGAACGGTGGCGCTACCAGCAACGACTGCCATGTCGGATCGGCGGTCGTGAGTGGGTTGCCGTCGATGTCTGCGTTCTGGATCGCGGTCACGGGGCGCCAGATGTTATACAGGTTCTTAGCGTCGAACGCGGTAATCGGCGCGTCGGCGATTGCAGTGGTCAGCGTCGCGAAAATGCGAGCGTTTTCCAGTGGGGACTTTCCGCTCGCCAGTGATTGGTCGATCGCGGCTGCGAGATAGGGGCGCTCTGGATCGTTTTCCCAAAAGAATGCGCTGGCCGTCTGATCCGCAGTTCGAACGATGCTGTTAATCGAGCCTATCGCCTCGACGTCGTTGAGCGAAACCGCATAGGCAATGCTGTCGAGCGCCGGTGGTGGTCCCGGTCGAAATTGCGTCGGCGACGTCATCACGAACGGCGTCGCGGTCGCGAACTGACCGTCGACGGGAAATCCTGGCCCCGGGGTGGTAGGCACATAATTTCCAGGTTGCCCGGTAGGTGTGTAGGTCGGAAACGGCGCGATAAACCCATCACTCGCGCGCGCGGCGATCGTCGCGCTGGCGAAAGCCTGGCCGGTTGCCATGCCTGTCGTCTTGGCGCTGCCATTGCCGATTGTCGCGAGGCTGG
This sequence comes from Sphingomonas panacisoli, assembly GCF_007859635.1. NCBI lineage: Bacteria > Pseudomonadati > Pseudomonadota > Alphaproteobacteria > Sphingomonadales > Sphingomonadaceae > Sphingomonas > Sphingomonas panacisoli. The sequence goes on from NZ_CP042306.1 coordinate 2,725,268, forward strand.
CAGTCAGCGCCGCGTCGAACGCTGCCGTCTTTGTCGGATAAAGGTTCACCAGGACGTCGTGGGCCGCAACCGCAGCCGCCGCGCGCGAATCGCCGCCGCCGTTGGCGACACTGCCGGTGTAGCTGCGGTCCGGCGAGCCCATGGTCGCGTTGATTGCGTCATGCACCGCGATATTGACCATCGCATACGCCCGCCCGCCGAGACCTGGATCGCCGTCGATATTCGCCATCGCTATTTGGTTCCAGTACAGGACCGGATCACCACCAGGCGCGACTTGCGCACTTGCCGGAACCGTAACGAAAGTCAGCGCCGCAAACCCAGCCGCCGCCGCCACTTTGTTTTGCATCTCTCGAACTCCCCATGTTGACGTGTCCGCCGCGTTTTGCGCGTCGGCGTAATTCAGCGCGGGAATGGTGGAGTCGCGCGATGTGCGGCCACTTCCCGTGGGGATGGCTTGGTTAAAAGGCGCGAAATGATCCTGCGGACAGTCGGAAAAGATTCTGTCCCAGTTTTTTTCCAGAATTGATCGCGGTTTTGTGCGGGACTTGCGCTTTTCCGGACTGCATCAAGTCGATTATGATACAGGACGGCCGTCGCCCGCGTGAAGGCGGGCTCCAATTTAACGCGACCGCGCCGGAGCTCCGCGGACGAACACCAAGATGCTGATTTGCATCAAGTTTGCTTTAACGGCGTCGTATCCTTTTTGACTTAGGTCGAAGGTGTGGAACGCTCGATCAAGCCATCTACCGCGATTCGCTTCGCACTACCGTGCGCGACAGTTGCGGCCGCCGTTTTCGCGGCCTCCACAATCAATATCAGTGCCGCGGCTTTGTTCGGGGTGACGGCCATCGGCCTGCTTGTGTGGGCCTGGCGACTGCGGCGGGACGTCAGCATTGCGGCACAGCGGAACGACGTGGCGAGCAGCGATATGTCGTCATCGCATAGGCTCGGTAACGACGTCGCCGCGATCGAAGAGCAGATCGCGTCGCTCAACCACCGGCTAGCGACGGCGCATCCGATCAGCGGCTTGCCGATGCGCGAGGCGTTGCTCGCGCAGATGAAGGCAGACCGCGCCGGCTTGCTCGGCGCGATCGCTTTTGCCGATTTCGACCGTTTGACTGCGTTCGACCCAGCGCTCGGTGAGCGCATTTTTGCTGCGTCGACCTCGCGGCTGCGCAGCATGCTGCCTCCGAGCCGTTTCGTCGCGCAGGTCGATCGCGGGCATGTCGGGCTGTGGTTCGGCGGCGACGTCGACGAAGCGGCCGCGCACGCCGAACTCGATGCGATCGGCTATGCGCTCGGCGAAGAGATCGAGGACAACGGTACCGTCATCATTCCCCAAATCAAGATCCGGCAAGCGCGGTTCGACGAGGCGGATGGGATCGAGGCCGGGGCCTTCGTCGCGCGCACGCTGGCATCGTTCACGCTCGCGACGGGGGCGACCGCGACGCCAGATCAACCGGTCGTCGATTATGCCGGCCTCGCGCGCGATCGCTACGCCCTCGAACAGGATTTACGGCAAGCCATGTCGCGGCGCGAATTGCGGCTCGAATTCCAGCCGCTGATCGATGCCGGGGCGGGACGCGTTTGCGGCGCCGAAGCGCTGATCCGCTGGGATCATGCCGAGCGCGGCGCGATCCCGCCGGCGCGCTTCATTCCGATCGTCGAGGCGATGGGGATGGCGAGCGAGATCGGCATGTGGGCATTGAACGCCGCCGCGCGAGAGGTGCAGCAGTGGGCGGCGCAGGGGCTCGATCCGTTGCGGGTCGCGGTGAACGTGTCGGGGCTGCAGCTCGAGCGCGACGACTTGCCGATCCTCGTCCAGCGTACGCTCGAACGGCACGAGCTTGGGCCCACCGCGCTCGAGATCGAGCTGACGGAGAGCGTTGCGACCAGCGACGCCAAGCATTGCCGACGTATATTCCAGGAATTGCGCGCGATGGGAGTGAAGCTGGCGGTCGATGATTTCGGCACCGGCTATTCGGGGTTCAGCTCGCTGCGGGCGCTCGCCTTCGACAAGATCAAGATCGATCGAGAATTCGTTGCCGACGTCGATATGCGCACGGACAGCCAGGCGATCTGCCAGTCGATCGTCGCGCTCGGCCGCGGTCTCGGCATTCGCGTGCTTGCCGAAGGCGTCGAGCGGCGAGAGGAATATGAATGGCTGCGCCGCCATGGATGTCGGCACTTCCAGGGATATTATTTCGCGCGACCGATGAGCAACGACGCGTTCGTCGCGTTCGTTCGAGATACTGCGAGACTGACTGACTTGTTGCGGCTCGGCGTCACGCCGGACCAGATCGAAGAAAAGTTGAGGGCATGAGTATGCGTATCGGGATCATCGCCGCGGGGCTGGGCGCGTCGGTACTGGCGGGGTGCGGCGGGCCAAGCCGAGTCAACCCCGCCCCGACGCCGCCCACCGCCGGGGTCACGGCGGCGAACGAGACCGAGCTGGCGTTCGGCCTGCTCATGCAGGGCAAGGAAGGCTCCGCCGCAGGCAAGCTCAAATCGATCCTGAAGCGCGATCCGATGAATCCCACGGCCACGATGCTCGCCGGGTCGATCAAAGGCGATCCCAAGGATCTGCTCGGTCCGCAGAGCTATCCCTACACGGTGCGAGCCGGCGATACGATGGAGGGGCTGGCGCAGCGCTTCCTCGGCAATCGGCTCAAAGCGTATCAGCTGGTCCGCTACAATGGCCTGAGGGCTCCGGTGACGCTGGCTGGGGGGCAGATGCTTCGCATTCCGGGCGAGCCGCCGCGGCCCGAACCCGTGCGGCGTGCGGAACCCGAGCCAGCCAGACCGGTCGCCGCTCCCGCGGCGCCGAAGCCCAGGGTCGTAGCGGTCAAGCCGGCAGCGCCTGCGACCAATCCCGGCACCAATCCCGTCGCGGCGCGCCAGTTGCGGACGGCAGGACTGGCGGCGCTCAATCAAGGCGGGGTCGATCGCGCGGTCGGCCTTCTGCGCCGGGCAAAGCAGCTCGATCCGTCCAATCCGCTGATCGCGCGCGACCTGACCCGCGCCGAGCGGATCGCCGCGACGGTACGGGCGCGCAAGTGACGACGTCCGATGCCATGCTGGGCCGCTACCGGATGGACGGCCGTCTGGGTGAAGGCGCGATGGCCGACGTCTATCGCGCACACGACCCCGATATCGGCCGGACGGTGGCGATCAAGGTTCTCAAGCCGGAGTTCGCGCGCGACCCCGAACTTGCCGGTCGGTTCTTGCGCGAAGCGCGCGCTGCGGGGGCGCTCAGCCACGCCAATATCGCGACGATCTACGATGTCGGCGAAGCGCAGGGTGCGGCCTATATCGCGATGGAGCTGATCGACGGACAACCGCTCGACGTCGCTCTCCAGCAACAAGGGCGGATCCCGTACGAACGCGTGTTGACGATCGGCGCGCAACTCGCCGCCGCGGTGGCCTATGCGCATCGCTGCGGCGTCGTGCACCGCGACATAAAGCCGTCGAATATCCTGCTGTCGGCCGACGGCAAGACGGCGAAGCTGCTCGATTTCGGTGTCGCTCGGGTCGGCGAGATGGATGCCGCGACCGCCGACCGCAAGTTCGCGCAAACGCAGGTCGGTCAGCTGATCGGCACGCCGCGCTATATGAGTCCCGAACAGGCGCTCGGTCTGCCGGTCGATCAGCGCTCCGACCTCTTCTCGCTCGGCGTCGTGCTGTATGAAATGATCACTGGTAAGGTCGCGTTTCCCGGCACGGCGCTGGCGACGCTCGCCATCCAGATCGCGCAGGAGAAGGTCGAACCGATCGATCGCAGCGCGGGCGATTGCCCGCCGGGCCTGCGCTTCATCATCGACAAGTTGTTGGCCAAAAAGCCTGAACAGCGTTTCGCCGACGGCGACGCGCTAGCCGCCGCGCTGGCGCGCGAGATTGCCGCGCAGGGCGACGCGCCGGCGGGCAAGCGCGGACTGCCGCTGCGGATCAAATTGCCGCTGGCGCTCGCCAGCGTCACCGCGATCGCGCTTGCCATCTGCGTCACCACGGCGCTTGGCCGCGAGCGTCAGACGCTTGAGCACATGGCGATCGTGGCCGGCAAATCGACCGCGACCTTCGTCACCAACAATGCGGCCGTGCTGGCGGCCGAAAATGCCGGGCTGCCTGCCGACCAGCAGGATTGGTCTGCGCTGCAGGCGTTCGCGGTCTCCGCCGGCAAGGATCCGGCGATCCGCGATCTGGTGGTGGTCGACATGGGCGGGATCGTCCGTGCGGCGGGCGACGCCAGCCTGGTCGGCAAGCGCTATGCCCAGCCCATCGGCGAGCCCCTGATCGAGTCGGGCGACGGCGCGCAAGTGGCGTCCGCCGCCGATCGCGGGCAGGGTACTGGCATCCGCTTCCTGCAACCGATCCGCTACGCCGGCGCCGATTTCGGCCGGGTCGATCTGGTGGTCAGACGCGCTTCGCTCGACGCGGCGCTGTCCAGTACGTTGACGTCATTGATCGTCCTGTCGGCCGTCGTAATGCTGGTCGTGCTATTGATCGGCTATCTCAGCGGCGCGATGGTCGCGCGGCCGCTTGCGCGATTGCGCAAGGCGCTCGACGCCGCGCCGGAGGCGGGGTTCGCGTTGCGGATATCGCATCATCGGCGTGATGAATTCGGCGCCGCGTTCGACGCGTTCAACCGCGCGGCGGCGGCGGTCGAGCCACGGCTCGCAACGGCCAGCACCAATGACGGTGAAGCCCAGGTCCGCGCGACAGTCATCTCGTCGCGCCTGGCCGCCTGAGGAGGAACACGCGCGATGTTCATGCTCCAGCTGTTCGACACGGCGAACGAGGTCCAGCCGATCGACGCCCGGCTGCTCCGCGACGGCCTGATGAGGATCGGTCGCGACAGCGCCGCCGATTGGTCGATCGCTGATCCCGATTGCGAATTATCGCGCGCGCATTGCGAGCTGGCGGTCGCCGAGGGCGGGCTGACACTACGCGCGCTCGGCGCCAATGGCGTGTTCGACGACGCGACCGGCACGCGGTTCCCCGACGCGGTCGAAGTCGCGATGCCGATCCCGTCGACATTGCGTTTCGGCCGGTTCCGGCTGAAGGCGAGCCGCGCGCCGCACGGAGACGAGCCGGTCGATCCCGCGCGCACGATGGTGATGACCCCGCCGCTCGGCCATTCGACTGCGGTGCCCGACGACTGGAGCGACGCCTGCGTCATCCTGCCGAGCGCCAACGGCTCGCTGCTCGAAGCATTCTGCGAGGGGGCAGGACTCGACGCATCGTTGCTGTCGAGCGAGGACCCGGCCGAGATCATGCGCCGCGCCGGTGCCGTCTATCGCCAGATGGTGCTGGGTATCGGCGATCTGATGGCCGAACGCGATCGGGCGCGCGGGCAATATAAATTATCGCGGACGACCATCGGCGGCGCCAACAACAACCCCTTCAAGTGGGCCCCGACGCAACGGCTGGCGATCGACCTGCTGCTGGCCGGGTCGGGCAGCTTTCTTTCGGGTCCGGCGGCGCTCCAGGCATCGTTTCGCGATATCAAGCGCCATTTGATCGCGACCTTCGCAGGACTGCATGGGAGCCTGCGCGCTGCGATCGGCAGTTTCGACCCCAAATCGCTCGACGCCGCAATCGAGCCGCGCGTGTCGCTGCTCAAGAGCCGCGGCGCGCTCCAGGCTGAGGAGATAGTGATTCGTCACGCCGACCTGACGAAGCAGCTCGCCGACGGCGAAGGGGGATCGCTCGAACGCGCATTCGTCACCGCCTACGATGCTGCCGAAGCACAAGCCAATGCGAGTATCGCGCAATGACCGCCATGTCGTTCGGCCGCTTCGTCGCCGCCCCGACGTCGGCGACCATTACCTCGGTTGCGCGCAGTCATGTCGGGCTGGTCCGCATCATCAACGAGGATCGCGTATTCGATTGTCCGGATCGAGGAGTCTGGGCTGTCGCCGACGGCATGGGCGGCCATGCCGGCGGCGATCTCGCCGCCCAAGCGGTAATCGACCGGCTCCGTTTGCTGACCGCGGGCGAGGGCATGATCCGCTTTACCGACATGCTGGTCGCACTTGGGCAGGCGAACGGCGACATTCGCCAGCGCAACGAGCGGTTCGGCGCGGCGGCGGGTACGACGGTGGTCGCTGCGATGATCCAAGACGGTACCGCGCACGTCGCCTGGGCGGGCGACAGCCGCGCGTATCGCCTGCGCGGCGGCGGTCTCGAACTGCTGACCCGCGATCACAGCGTAGTGCAGGAACTGGTCGATGCCGGCCTGCTGACGCCCGATCGCGCCGAACGTCATCCTCAGTCGCACGTCGTGACGCGTGCGCTCGGCGTCGACGATGATCCGCGCTTGCAGACGGTCAGCATTCGTTTGTTGCCTGGCGACCGGTTACTACTGTGCTCCGACGGGCTTTCGCGTTCGCTCGCCGCCGGAGACGCCGACAGCGAAGCTATCGACCGACTGGCCGACCGGATGCTCGCCAATGCTCTGGCCCGCGATGGAAGCGACAACGTGTCACTGATTCTGATTGATTGCCGACCTTTGAAGTCGCGCTGATCTCCGCTGAGGAAACAGGGATTTCGTTGAAACGCCCACTCGAGGGCTGAACGGCCGCTGGTCTACCTATCAAACTGGGAGCTGCCAGGCGGCTACTGGCCCAAAAGCCGCCATGTGAGGGGCGGACACCAGCGACAGGTTTCCACCCATTAGCCGCCGTTCTTGATCGGACCGATAGAATGACCGGTTTCGGGGACGCAGCAATCGCCAGCCAATGACCGACTCTGGGGCGCGCTGCGGCCCATGACTAACTTTTCGATTATGAACTTAGCCGTACTTCAAGTGGCCACCTTGAACCGCTGGACCGCAGTATCGAGCTTTTGCCGGCAAAATAACGTTCCAAGGCGCCGTAGCCAAGATACGCTCCCTATTTATACTATTGAATATGCGCGGATTCTCGTAAGGTTGACATTAGAGAACCATTTGACATAGGTAGAAGGATCGCAGATTAGCGTCCTAAACAGCCCGCCGGAGATTTCCGGTGGGTTTTTTTGTGCGCCCTTAGAAGGCGAGCAATGGCTTTCACCGCCATTTTGAACGCGCAGGCATTGTTCTCCTCCGCGCATGAATTTGCACATCTACGGCCAGACCCGTGACGGTCGAAAGCGCGCGAATTCCGTGAGTTGGCTCGTGCCCTTGCGCGCGCTAGCAGCGGAGCATCTTGCTCGCGAATCCAAGGAACGTCATGACCCGTGTCGCGATCTACGCCCGATTCTCGACCGACAAGCAGTCTGAGAAGTCAGCCGAGGATCAGGCGCGGCTGTGCAAGTCGCGTGCGGATCGCGAGGGATGGGATGTCATTGGGGTATACCCCGATTTAGCCCTGTCGGGCACCACGCGCGATCGGCCCGGACTCAATGTGTTGCTCGCGCAACTCGACCGTTTCGACGTGGTGCTTGCAGAATCAATCGATCGGATCAGCCGCGACCAAGAGGACATCGCGGCGATCTACAAGCAGCTTCGGTTCGCCGGCGTGCAACTGATTACGCTTTCGGAAGGCGAGGTTGGGGAAATCCACGTCGGGCTCAACGGCACAATGGCGGCGCTGTTTCTCCGCCAACTCGGCGAGAAGACGCGGCGCGGCCAACTCGGCCGCGTAGCGATCGGGCGCATACCAGGAGGCTTGTCATACGGTTACGCGCTGATTCCGGCCATCGATGCGCAAGGGCGCCCGGATCGCGGCCAGCGCGCGATCGACCAAGAACAGGCCAACGTAGTCCGCAGGATCTTCGCTGAATAGGTCCAAGGGCGCAGCCCCAAGGCAACTGTCGAGCAGTTGAACCGGGAAGGCATACGGTCCCCAAGGGGAGGAAAGTGGAACGTGTCCACGATCCTGGGCAACCGGCGCCGTTGCACAGGCATCCTCAACAACGACCTCTACATCGGCCGTATCGTCTACAATCGGCAACGATTCGAGAAGCATCCGGTGACCCGTAAGCGGGTGGCGAAGCTCAACCCGCGCGACGATTGGGTGATAACGGAGGTTCCTGCTCTGGCGATCGTTGACCGGGGGGCATGGGACACAGTCCACAACGCCTTTGCGACCCTGGCCGATATTCCGCCGCAACAGCGGCGACGGCCCAAGCGGCTATTTTCGGGGCTGGTCACATGCGGGGAGTGCGGCGGCAGTTACACTGTGATCGGCGCGGAGCGTTGGGGATGTAGCGGCCGCCAGAATGGCCGAGGGTGTCGGAACGGTGCGACGATATCGACCGCACAGCTAGAAAGCCGCGTGCTCGGTGCGCTCCGCTGACGTGATATCGGTGTTCGTGCACGAATATCATCGGGCAATGCAAGAAGGTCGATGCGAACGGCTTAGCGGCCGCGTCGTGCTCGAACGCAAACTTGCACGCGCGCAAGGTCAGATCGATCGTTTGGTCAACGCAATCGCGGATGGTCGAGGAACGATGCAAGAGCTGAACGCGCGGATGCGCAGCGTCGCGGCCGAGCGTGACCAGTCGAAGTCGGAGTTGGCTGATCTTGGCGCGGAGCCCGTGGTCGCACTGCACCCCGGCATTGCCGATCAATATCGGACGAGGATTGCCGACTTGGCGAAAGCGGTTAGCTTGGAGAACCCCAACGCCGGCGAGGCTCGCGAGATAATCCGGGGAATCCTGAGCAACATCGTGGCGACACGCCGCGAAGGCGAAATGGGCGTAGAACTATCGGTGCAAGGGAGGCTAGCAGCAATCCTCTCGCTCACAAACGCAAACGGCCCCGCACGAGGCGAGGCCGATTTGGATCGTCTGTTAGCGTTGGTTGCGGGGACAGGATTTGAACCTGTGACCTTCAGGTTATGAGCCTGACGAGCTACCGGGCTGCTCCACCCCGCGCCAGCGCCGACCGCCCCGGGGAGGGGGGATGGGACGATCGACATGTGAATGGGTTCATAAAGAAACGCTTCGCGCACACCCGCCAGCTACAATGCCTGGCGACGACCTACTCTTCCATCGCTTAAGCGATAGTACCATCGGCGCAGTCGGGTTTCACGGCCGAGTTCGGGATGGGATCGGGTGGGACACCGACGCTATGGCCACCAGGCAATGAAGCCGGCGGATGCGGTGAAGCGGTTCTTAAAATCGTGCACTTTTAGACGCCCAGCTTGCGAAGCATCGCAGCTGACGACCGTATTGTATTCAAAATCTGGCGTCGAACTCAATCATCCAACCGCAATGTCAGCCAGAGCTGTCATTGATGGTGGAACTCTCAAGCGCGAATAGGACAATTAGTATCGGTTAGCTCCACGCGTTACCGCGCTTCCACATCCGATCTATCAAGGTGGTGGTCTACCACCGTCCTAAGAAATCTTATCTCGAGGGAGGCTTCCCGCTTAGATGCTTTCAGCGGTTATCCCGTCCGTACATAGCTACCCTGCTGCGCCGTTGGCACGACGACAGGTACACCAGAGGTACGTTCAACCCGGTCCTCTCGTACTAGGGTCAACTCCTCTCAAATTTCGACGCCCACGGCAGATAGGGACCAAACTGTCTCGCGACGTTCTGAACCCAGCTCACGTACCACTTTAATTGGCGAACAGCCAAACCCTTGGGACCTGCTCCAGCCCCAGGATGTGATGAGCCGACATCGAGGTGCCAAACAACCCCGTCGATATGAGCTCTTGGGGGTTATCAGCCTGTTATCCCCGGCGTACCTTTTATCCGTTGAGCGATGGCCCTTCCACGAGGGACCACCGGATCACTATGACCGACTTTCGTCTCTGCTCGACTTGTCAGTCTCGCAGTCAGGCTGGCTTATGCCATTGCACTCTAACGGTCGGTTTCCAACCGACCTGAGCCAACCTTCGCACGCCTCCGTTACTCTTTAGGAGGCGACCGCCCCAGTCAAACTACCCGCCACAGAGGGTCCCTGATCCAGTTTCATGGATCGAGGTTAGACATCAGAAAACAACAGGGTGGTATTTCACCTATGGCTCCACACCGGCTGGCGCCGATGCTTCAAAGCCTCCCACCTATGCTACACAGTTCTTTCCTAATGCCACTCTGAAGCTGCAGTAAAGGTGCACGGGGTCTTTCCGTCTAACCGCGGGTACCCCGCATCTTCACGGGGAATTCAATTTCGCTGAGCATGTCCTGGAGACAGTGGGGAAGTCGTTACGCCATTCGTGCAGGTCGGAACTTACCCGACAAGGAATTTCGCTACCTTAGGACCGTTATAGTTACGGCCGCCGTTTACCTGGGCTTCATTTCGGAGCTTGCACCCCTCCACTTAACCTTCAGGCACCGGGCAGGCGTCAGACCCTATACGTCGTCTTGAAGCCGACTTAGCAGAGCCCTGTGTTTTTGCTAAACAGTCGCTACCCCCTGGCCTGTGCCCCCTCAAAATGCTTGCGCATAGTGAGGGCCTCCTTCTTCCGAAGGTACGGAGGCAATTTGCCGAGTTCCTTCAGGACACTTCTCTCAAGCGCCTTGGTATACTCTACCTGACCACCTGTGTCGGTTTCGGGTACGGTCTATACGGTGGGGCTATTTCCTGGAACACCTTCGAAGCATGTCCAATCCGTTAAGGACATACAACTCACGGCATCCGTCACACACCACCAGGCTGCGGAATATTAACCGCATTCCCATCGACTACCCCCTTCGGGCTCGTCTTAGGGGCCGGCTCACCCTGCGCGGATTAGCCTTGCGCAGGAACCCTTGGTCTTTCGGCGAGAGGGCATCTCACCCTCTTTATCGCTACTCATGTCTGCATTCGCACTTCCGATACCTCCACGACCCATTACCAGATCGCTTCAACGGCTTACGGAACGCTCCGCTACCGCGTGCATTGCTGCACACCCTAAGCTTCGGTGCATCACTTTAGCCCCGTTACATCTTCGCCGCAGGAACCCTTATTTAGACCAGTGAGCTGTTACGCTTTCTTTAAAGGATGGCTGCTTCTAAGCCAACCTCCTGGTTGTTTTGGGATTCCCACATGCTTTCCCACTTAGTGATGACTTGGGGACCTTAGCTGTAGGTCAGGGCTGTTTCCCTTTTGACGACGGACCTTAGCACCCGCCGTCTGTCTCCCGCACTATACTCGTAGGTATTCGGAGTTTGGTTAGGTTTGGTAGATCTCGCGACCCCCTAGCCCATCCAGTGCTCTACCCCCTACGGTAAACATGCGAGGCACTACCTCAATAGTTTTCGCGGAGAACCAGCTATTTCCCGGCTTGATTGGCCTTTCACCCCTAAACACAACTCATCCGGTAACTTTTCAACGTTAATCGGTTCGGACCTCCAGTGCGTGTTACCGCACCTTCATCCTGGTCATGCCTAGATCGCCGGGTTTCGGGTCTAATACTTCAAACTAAATCGCCCTATTCAGACTCGCTTTCGCTGCGCCTACACCTATCGGCTTAAGCTTGCTTGAAACATTAAGTCACAGACCCATTATGCAAGAGGTACGCTGTCAGGTCTCAAGAACCCTCCAACTGCTTGTAGGCAATCCGTTTCAGGTACTGTTTCACTCCCCTCATCGGGGTGCTTTTCACCTTTCCCTCACGGTACTAGTTCGCTATCGGTCGTATACGAGTATTTAGGCTTAGAGGGTGGTCCCCCTATATTCAGACAGGATTACACGTGTCCCGCCCTACTCAAGTCCTGTAACATCACTTTCGCATACGGGGCTGTCACCCGCTAAGGCCACTCTTTCCAAAGTGTTCTGCTAGTTGAATTACAGGCACTGGCCTGGTCCGCGTTCGCTCGCCACTACTAACGGAATCTCGGTTGATGTCTTTTCCTCCGGCTACTGAGATGTTTCAGTTCACCGGGTTCGCTTCACGAAGCCTATTTTATTCAGCTAAGTGATACCTCACCCAATTTAGTTTCACTCCGAGCAAGCTCGAAGAGAAGTTAAACGGGATGGGTGGGTTTCCCCATTCGGAAATCTGCGGGTCAAAGGTTGCTCACACCTCACCGCAGCTTATCGCAGCGTGCCACGTCCTTCATCGCCTGTATACGCCAAGGCATCCACGAATTGCCCTTACCTCACGCTTGAGAGTCCACACCACCAACGACAACACTGGATCGGTCTAGGCCAACCGGCGGAGCGAGCTCCGACGGAGAACTACACACGACACGAAACTCGGCAGAGCAGTGTAGCGCAGTATCTTGGTGTGGATGATTATAATCTCAGCCAGATTGATGGGCGTACGCTTACAGCCGAAGCCATAATCGCCGCCCTGTAGTGATTGAACCGGCCGCAAGTT